>CAVFZY010000024.1:0-74538 GCA_963627135.1 Bacteroidaceae bacterium
TTTTCCTACATCAGGGGGTGTTTTGTCTATTGTCCGTTTTTACTGGTTCTGTTCAATGGCAGGGGCGGGTTTTGGTCTCTCAGAGGCATCGCAAGTTCCGCCAGCAACGCTCACGCGAACACATTGGTAATCTTTTCAATGTCCGCATCGCGGATGAATTCCGTAGTATCCTCAATCTCGTGCAACTGCTCCTGCGGATAATCGACATCGACAAGATACACGCCGTCCGGATATACGCCCACGATTGTGCCCTCCCGACCGTCCTTGAGCAGCACGCAGTCATATTCCTTGCATTTCATGATTTTCGCGTGCAGGGCCTCAATGTTCGCCGCCACAGAAGGTGGCCTCATCGTTCGTCCAGCCGCGGTCGAGCAGCCAGTAGGTCGTCTCGTCATCGGCCGCCATCTCGTCATCCGTCAGCTCGCGGTCCTGGTGCTGGCGGCCCCACTTGAGCAGCTCATAATTGCGCAGCTCCCTGAGCGTGAACGGCAGGCCCAGTTCCTCCGCCACCGGCAGGAGCACATGCTCGGTCATTACGTCACGGATCTCGAGACTGCCGGGATAGCAGTCCATCGCCTGCTGCACGCGCGCCTGCAGGGCAGGGTCGGCGTCGTAGAGCGCAAAGAATTTGTCCACATTCGTTTTCGGTTTGTCTGCCATATCGCTCACTCCTGATACAGGTATTTTCCTGCATTATACTACAGCCTGCGCCCGCGCGCAAGGCGCAGGCTTGTTTACACAGCGCATTCCGTATCGGAAATTATTTTGAAAATAAATTGAATTTCTATTGATTTAAGTTGATTTTTTCGCACAGACTGTGTATACTAAAGAAAAGAAAACGGGAAAAGGAGGCGGCACGCATGTCCATGACGGAACAAAAGCGCTGCGAGATCAAGCGCTACCTGCTCAAGCACATGCGGCTGCGCGACGCAGAATATATCAAAAAGGCCATGGAGTCCTACGCCATTTCCAAGACGACGGTCTACAATTACATCCGCCAGCTGCGCGAAGCCGGTGAGATCGTCCCGACTGCCTCGGAGCGTTTTCCATATGCGCTGACCAATGAAAAGCACGATTTTTACTATGACACGGCAGAGCATCTGGAGGAAGATGTGATCTTCGACCGGGACATTGCGCCGCTGCTCGGCCGGCTCGACCGGAACGTGTTTGACATCTGGCGCTACTCATTCACGGAAATGATGAACAACGCCATCGAGCACGCGCAGGCCTCCGCGATCTCCTGTCAGGTCATCCGTGACGCCGTGTGCACGACGATCCTGATCTGCGACGACGGTGTGGGTATCTTCCAAAAGATCTGCACATACTATTGTCAGGAGCGCAAAGAAACCATCTCGCTCGACGAGGCGGTATCCATCCTGTTCGCGGGGAAGTTCACCACCGACAGTTCACACCACTCCGGCGAGGGTATTTTCTTTACGTCGCGGGCGGTGGACGAGTTCATGATCCTCTCGGACCAGAAAGTGTTTGCGCACAACGTCTTTCACGACGCTCTGATCCCGCTCGAGGAAACTGCCCCGAAAGGAACCGCTGTATATATGGAGCAGGACAATGTATCCAACAAGGAGCTGGCCGCGATCATGGACCGGTATGCCGACAGCGACCGCGGCTTTTTCAAGACGCAGCTGCCGATCGCGCACATTTTTCCGAACAGCTACCCCGTTTCCCGCTCGGAGGCACGGCGGCTCGGTGCGATGATCCGCCGCTTTGAAGAGGTCACGCTCGACTTTTCAGACGTCTCGCAGATCGGTCAGGGATTTGCGCACGAGCTGTTCGTCGTCTTTCCGGCGCAGCATCCAGAGATCCAGACCCACGTGAAAAACGCATGCCCGGCTGTCGCCGGCATGATCGCGCGCGTACAGAAAACACATTGACATGATCGCAGCAGCAACGCCCCATCCGCATTTGGATGGGGCGTTTGTTATGATCCGGCACGTTCATGCCTCCGGGGACTCCGCCAGCTGCGCGAGCACACTGCGCACCGCCGCGATCACGAACGCGGAAAACGTGCAGTCCTTGCCTGCAATGGCCGCCTCCACGTCCGCGATGACATCATCCGGAAAGCGGATGGTCTTGTTTGTCGTGTGCGGTGTGCGCGGTGTCTGAAATGCTGCCATGATGCCGCTCCTTTCATCCATTTTCCTGATAATACCACACCCGGCGCACAAATGCAACCGCCCGCACCCGCGCGCACCCCGCCGAATACCATGGGTACGGGAGGCACCCGCCTCCGGAGGAAGGGGAAGCAACCATGACACAGATCCAAACGCTCAGCGAGCTGCAGCCCGGCCAGAGCGCGACCGTGCGCAGCGTGTGCGCGCCCGACGGGATGAAGCGGCGGCTGCGCGACCTCGGCCTGATCGAAAACACACGTGTGGTCTGCCTCGGCCGCAGCCCCATGGGTGACCCGAGCGCCTATCTCATCCGCGGCACCGTGATCGCGCTGCGGCGGTGCGACTGCTGCGGTATCCGCGTGGCCGTGTCGTAAGGGGGGTGCGCATATGGGACTGACGCACCGCTCTGTCGGCGCGCACGCGGCCGCGTTCGGCGGCACACGCCGGACGGGCGAGCGCGTCGTGGCGCTAGCAGGCAACCCAAATGTCGGCAAGAGCACCGTCTTCAACGCCCTGACCGGGATGCACCAGCACACCGGCAACTGGGCGGGCAAGACCGTCGGCTGCGCGTGCGGCCGGTGCCGCTCGGCGCAGGAGAACTATTTATTCGTGGACATTCCGGGCACGTACTCCCTGTGCCCGCACTCGGCAGAGGAGGCCGTCGCGTGCGACTTTATGCGCGGCGGCGAGGCCGACGCCGTGGTCGTCGTGTGCGATGCGACGTGTCTGGAGCGCACGCTCGTGCTCGCGCTGCAGGTGCGCAGCGTGACGCCGAACCTGATCGTGTGCGTGAACCTGCTCGACGAAGCGCGGCGCAAACGCATCACCGTCGACCTGCCGGAGCTGCAGGCGCAGCTCGGCGTGCCGGTCGTGGGCGTGACGGCACGGAAGAAGAAAACGCTCTCCGCCCTGCTCGACGCGCTCGACACCGTCGCGGCGGCGCCGCAGCCGCTGCCGGACGCGGTGCCGCCATCCGACCCCGCGGACGATGTGTGCCGGGCAGAGGCCATCTGCCGCGCGTGTGTGACTTACGGCACGGCCGAATACGCCGCGCGCGACCGGCGGCTCGACCGCCTGCTCACGAGCCGGGCGACCGGCTATCCCGTCATGCTGCTGGGGCTGGCGGGCGTGCTGTGGCTGACGATCGCAGGCGCGAACGCGCCATCGGAATGGCTGGCGCGCGCGCTCGGCTGGGTGCAGGCACAGTTTTCGGCTTTGCTCACGGCGCTGTACGCGCCGGGCTGGCTGCACGGGCTGCTGGTGGACGGCATGTTCCGGACGCTGGCGTGGGTCGTGGCCGTGATGCTGCCGCCGATGGCCATCTTTTTCCCGCTGTTCACGCTGCTCGAGGACGCGGGCTATCTGCCGCGCGTGGCGTATAACCTCGACCGGCCGTTTCACGCCTGCCACGCGTGCGGCAAGCAGGCGCTGACGATGTGCATGGGCCTCGGCTGCAACGCGGCAGGCGTGGTCGGCTGCCGGATCATCGACTCCGAGCGCGAGCGGCTGCTCGCCGTGCTGACCAACAGCCTCATGCCGTGCAACGGGCGGTTCCCGGCGCTCATCGCGCTCATGACCATGTTTTTCGCCGCAATCACCGGCAGCTCGCTCGTCAGCGCGCTACTGCTCACGGCGGCGCTCGTGCTGAGCGTGGGGCTGACGTTCGGCGCAACGTGGCTGCTGAGCGCGACCGTGCTGCGCGGCAGGCCGTCGGCCTTTGCGCTGGAGCTGCCGCCGTACCGCGCACCGCAGGTCGGGCAGGTGATCGTGCGCTCCGTGCTCGACCGGACGCTGTTCGTGCTGGGGCGCGCGGCCGCCGTGGCCGCACCGGCCGGGATGCTCCTGTGGACGCTGGCAAACGTGCACATCGGCGGCGCGAGCCTGCTGGCATGGTGTGCAGGCGCGCTCGACCCGCTCGGGCGGGTGATGGGCATGGACGGTGTGCTGCTGCTGGCATTCGTGCTCGGGTTTCCGGCAAACGAGATCGTGCTGCCGATCGCCGTAATGGGGTATCTGGCGCAGGGCAGCCTGGGCGATTCGCTCGGGCTGGCACAGATGCACACACTGCTGACCGCCAACGGCTGGACGTGGACGACCGCCGTGAGCGCCGTGCTATTTTTCCTGCTGCACTGGCCGTGCTCGACGACGCTCTGGACGATTCGACGCGAGACCGGCAGCACAAAATGGACGCTGCTGGCGGCGCTGCTGCCGACGGCGATGGGCATGGCGTTGTGCACGGCGTTCACGGCGCTGGTACGCGCGCTCGGCTGGTGAGCGGATAGGCAGCGGCCGCCGGGATATACTAGCCGCAGGACGCAGGAAAGGAAGAAGCAAGTGACCCGACCGACCACGGAGGAGCTGGCGCGCCGCGCGCTCGAGACCGTCGCCCGGGCGCATGGCGTGCCCGTCAGCGATGTGCACGCTGCCGTGCGCAGGGCGGCGGAGCACACGGAAGCCCTCGGCGCACTTGCGCCGGAGGAGCTGGTGGCCTATCTCGCGTACAAGAGCAGAAACTGGGAGCCGTAACGGCTCCCGGTTTTGTCATGTCTGCGCGAAAAACGCCGTTGTACCCGGGCACAGTTCGGATTATAATGGAAGCACCACACCGCGGCCCGGCCGCGGGAAGGAGCGGACCGACATGAAATTTCTTCACCTCGCCGTCCTGCACCTCGGCAAGCGGGTCAACGGCTTTTCGATGCTGGAGGATCAGGCATATATTCTGCGGCAAATCCTCACGATCCTGGACGACGCGCGGCCGGACGGCGTGCTGATCGCGGGCGATGTGTACGACAAGCCCGTGCCGCCGACCGTGGCCGTCGAGCTGCTCAACGGATTTCTGACCGAGCTGTGCACGCGCTGGCCGCAACGGCCAACGGCGCCGTGCCCGGCAAGGAAAAGATCATGCTCGAGACTTACATCCAGACCGCCTGCTTCGACCGCATCCTCGGGCGCGTAAACACGCGCCTGCTCATCATGTCCGGCGGACAGTACGAGCTGCGCCGCTGCACCCGTGCAGGCGACAACCGCAGCCAGACCGGACTGGAGCTTGAGGTCATCGACCACTATAACGGCACGGCACGCAGTGTCAGGACGCTCTCCGGCGGCGAGACGTTTGCTGCCTCCCTGTCGCTGGCACTGGGCCTGTCCGACGAGGTGCAGGCGACCGCCGGCGGCGTGCAGCTCGAGGCGATGTTCGTCGACGAGGGCTTCGGCTCGCTCAACAGTGAGGCGCTGCAACAGGCGCTCGCCGCGCTCGTGGGCGTGTCGGGCGGCAACCGCATCGTGGGCATCATTTCCCACGTGGCGGAGCTCAAAGACCGCATCGACCGGCAGATCATCGTGACCAAAGACCGCAGCGGCGGCGGCCGCGTGCAGGTGCAGGCATAAGAAAAACGCCCCCGACAGCCGAAGCTGCCGGGGGGCACTGCATGATTGAATGAAATGGCGGTCACTCCACGACGAACAGCAGATACCACTGCCCGTCGACCTGGACGAACTCGAAATAAAAGTCGTTGTCCTGACCGTTTTGATACGTCACGTCGCAGGCGACGATGACATTGTCGTCGATGCGCACGCCGAGCTCGCGCTGGATCTCGCGCACGTCGCTGGCGTCGAGACTGTCATCACCATAGACGTAATAGTCGTCGATGGCCCTGCCGTAGTCATAATACCAGTCGTCGAGCTGGATGAGGGCCTCCTCGCGGCCGGTGACGGTATCGTCGTCCTGCATGTACGCAATCCCCTGCGGCAGGAAGAGGTCGAGCATGGCATCAACGTCATTGTTTTCAAAACAGGTGAAGTAGCGCTCGAGGAGGCGGTCCACCTCCGCGCCGCCGGCCGTGCTGGGGCCGCTCGCCTGACGGGCGGCAAAAATACCAGCCACGACCGCCACGATCACGACCAGCGCGGCAAAGCCGCACAGCAGGCCGATGAGCAGCTTCTTCGGCTTGTGCTTCGGGCCAATCTCCGGCGAGGAAACCGTGCTGCCGGGTGCAGACACATACCAGTCGGCCTGGCCCTGGGGCGCTTCGGGCGCGGGCATGCCGCAGACGGTGCAAAAACGCGCGCCGGGTGCGAGCCGGCTGCCGCAGCGCGGGCAGATGCCCGGGCCGAACGGGGCCGCCGCGCCGGTGCAGGATGTGCCCGCCGTGTTCTGCTGCGGCGGGACAGACTGCGCCGTGTCAGAGGAAGCGGACTGTTCCGGCACGGGCACGCCGCAGTTGGTGCAAAAGCGCACGCCGCTCTCAAGCGGGGCACCGCACCGGGCGCAGGTGCGCGGGGCGGCGGGCTGAGCGGACGCGGCTGGTTCGGACGGGTGGGACGCCGGAGGATACGGCGGGCGCGGGGCGGCAGGCTGCTCGGGCAGCATGGCGCCGCAGGCACGACAGATCACGGCGCTGTCGGAAAGCTGCGCGCCGCATTTCGGGCAGAGCATGGCAAGACCTCGTTTCTGTTTCGGATTTTTTCTCATTGTAACATCCGGCTTTGGATTTTACAATCCATTCTTTGCGTGCTATACTCACATTATCTCATATTCTGATTCCTGGAGGCAATAGATCCATGAACATTACTGCCATCATCTATGACGCCGACGCGCGCCGCACGGCCTACATCCTCGGCACGGTCATCGGCAACTGCAAGCTCTTCCCGGCCGAGCGTGCCCCGCGCGACTGGAGCGGCTACGCAAACGTCATCACCGTCGCCGCAGGCGAGGACGGCCCGGTCGTGACGGCCGGTGTGCAAAAGCGCGTGACCTTCCGCCCCAAGGGCGAGGACGAGACCGTCGCCGCGGCCGAACTGATCGCCAAGGCCTTCTGCCCGCCGGAGGCTCCGATGCCGGCGGACGCACTCAGGGCGCACATCGACGCCTTTTTGGAGGCACACAACACGCTCGCGCTCGCAACCGGCTGCAGCAAGTGGGTCAGGTGCACACCGCTGGAATACCTGCGCGTGGGCGGAAAGCTCTACATCCTCACCGAGGGCGGACTGAAGTTCAAGGGCATCTGGTGGAACGGGGCGATCTCCGCCGCCGTGTACGACAGCTACGCGGGCATGGACTCGCTCGACGGGCTGCAGATGACGGGCACGGCCGTGTACATCGACCCGCTGAGCGACGAGTACCGCAGCGTGATCGAGGCGCGCGGCGTGCAGCTGCAGCAGCTGCAGCAGATGCCCGCAATGCTGCACGCGGTGCGGCTGGACATCACGCGCTATGAACTGCTCGACGGCGCGCTGCGCAGCGAGGGCTATGCCGCGCGGCAGGTGCTCGATCTGGGCTGATGTATTCTATTTTCCCATCTGTGCCATACTATGGTTAGGGAGCTTGCGCTCCGAAACCGGACACAGAGGAAGGTGGAACCTTTGCACGAAGCAGGCACGCAGCCGGCCATCCCGGTCGGTCTGGGCATGGCGCTGGTGCACAACCAGCAGGCGCTGGCGAAGTTTTCGGCGCTCACGGACGAGGAAAAGCGCGCGTTCATCGCGGGCGTGCACGGCATCGACTCGCGGCAGGAGATGCGCGCGTATGTCGACCGATTCGCAGAAAGCTGAACATACCCCCGCTGCGAGGAGAGCAGCGGGGGTATGTTCATGTCTCAAACCGGATGAGCGTGCAGAGTGTGTCCGCGCTGTAGACGCACACAAAGGGGCCGGTGTCCGTCAGCGTATATTTGAGCGTGACGAACCCCACGTCCTTGACCGCCTTCGGGTAGACCATGCGAAAGCCCGTGAACACATCGCGCTTCACCGTGTCCGGCAGGGCCTCGAGCGCGAGGTCGAGATACTTCGTGTTATGTACATGGCCGTTAAAGTCAATGTCGCTGCGGCGCAGGGGCAGCACTTTCTCCCCGTCGAAGGCAGCGGGCGCGCGCAGGCGCGGCGCAGCGCCCGCAAACACGCCGCGCGCCTCCGGCCGGTAGGACTGGAACCGCGGCTGGTCGATGCGGATGATCTTCTGCGCACGCAGGTCGAACAAAACGACCCGCGACTCAGCGCGGACGAGCTCCGTGCCGGTTTCGTCCGCGAGCGTATAGTCGCGGAAGATGCGCCCGGTAGGCATACTGTCGCGCACCCAGGTCGTGACGCGCAGGGGCGCCTTGCTGTCCGGCCGGCGCACAAGCTGGACGCGCCAATCGGTCAGCACCCAGGTGATGCCGCTGCGGCTGTCCGCGATTACGTCGTCCCCGGCGGTGTCGGAGTGGCGGCTGGCCGTGTTCTCCAAAATGCGCAGGATTGCTTCATACCCAAATTTGCCGCTGCGGTCGAAATCGGCGACGCCCGGCTGATACATTTCCGAATAAAACATGATGATCGCTCCGTAATCGTACGTGTATGGGTTCAAACGCCCGGCAGACAGCCGTTTGCGAACATCCAGCTGTAGGCCAGCGCCCAGGAACCGAAGAGGTCCGTCTCGTGCAGGGCGCGCACCTGCGCGCGCGTGTACCACGCCGACTCGATCTCCTCCATGGGGTCGGTGCTCGGGCGGAACGTCCCCTCCGCCGTGCCGAAGACGCAGACCGTGCGCTCGTCGCCGATGCCGACCGTACACGCCGCCGGCGGCAGGACGTGCGTGATGGCGGTCAGGCGCAGGCCGGTCTCCTCGCGCAGCTCACGGCGGGCCGCCTGTTCGGGCGTCTCCCCCGGCTCGATGAGGCCACCGGGCAGACCGTAAATGCGCTGGCCGAGCTCCATACGAAACTCGTGGATGAGGGCGATGTGCTCGCGCGCGGCATCGGTGAGCACCATGACGACCGCGTCCGTGCGGTGGTGCTGCAGGTGCTCGAGCGAGTCGATGTTCCGGTCGCGGCTGACCATCTCATACGTGCGCGGGCAGCCGGTGCGGTCGATATAATGCAGGTCGTAACGGTGCAGGAACGCGCCGCCGCCCTTCTTTTCAATGTCAACAAATTGCAATGGTGGTCGCCTCTCTGGTCATGATAGCTTAGGATACCACGTTTTGCCCCGGTCTACAACCGGAAATGACGGTGTCGGCAGCTTTTGTGCCGCAGCACACACCTTTTACAAAAACAGAGCAGCCGCTGTCTTTTGGCAGCGGCTGCTCTGTTGGGGGAAGAAAGAAAGGGGGGATGCGGAGCGGGCCGGACGACCGCGCCCAATTTGAAGATACCACACCTTTCTTAAAATACCGTGAGAATCAATCGCTTTCCGGCAGCGGCACGATGCCGTGCGCGAGCTTGAGCTGCAGCACACGCAGTACGCTCTCATCGAGTGCCGCCTGCGTGAGCGTGCCGTCCGCGAGCGCCTGCTCCACAGCCGCGACCGCGCCGGGCACGTCGCTGATCTCGAGCAGCATGTCGTTGCCGGCGGCGAGGGCGAGCACGGCCTTCTCCCCGTCGGTGTACTGCGCGAGGGCCTGCATCTGCAGCCCGTCCGTGACGATGACGCCGCGGAAGCCCAGGTCGTAGCGCAGCAGATTCGTGACGATCTTATGCGAGAGGGATGCGGGCACATCGTCCATCGTCGGCACGGTCAGGTGGCCGACCATGACCATGTCCGCCCCGGCGGCGATGCCGGAAACGAATGGCTTGAGGTCCTCCTGCCGGAGCTGCGGGAGCGTCTTGTCGACCGTGGCGGCGCCGTTGTGCGAGTCTGCGGCCGTGCTGCCGTGGCCGGGAAAATGCTTCAGGCAGCAGATGACCCCGGCGTCGCGAAAGCCGCTCACGGCGGCGGCGACAAGCGTGGCTGCTTCATCATAATCATCGCTGTAGGCACGGTCGCCGATGGCGTTGCTCTGCTTGTTCGTCCAGACGTCGGCCACGGGCGCGAAGTCCGTGTTGAAGCCGTAGGCCGCGATGTCGTGCGCGAGGGTCTGGGCATTGTCATACGCGCCCTGCGTGCCGAGGCTGCGGTAGCTGTACATGCTGTTTAATTTCGTCGTGCCGACGGTGTTCATCAGGCGCGCGACGCGGCCGCCCTCCTCGTCCACGGTAACGAGCGGGGCCGTAGCACAGGCTGCCGAGAGCGCGGACGTGAGCGCCGCGAGCTGCTCGCCGGAGGTCATGTTGCCCGCCGAGAGCAGAAAGCCGCCGACGGGATAGTCCCGCAGCGCGGCGGCAAGGTCGTCCGTCATGGCCGTGACGGCGCCGCCGTCCGTGAGCACCTCTGGGTGCACGATGAGCAGCTGGCAGATCTTCTCGCGCGTGGTCATGCCGTCGAGCAGCGTCTGCGCCGCGTCCTTGCGCACGGCGGCGGACGTGCGGGGCGTGGGCTCCGGCTGCGCGGCGGTCTGCCCGCGGTGGACACACACGACCGCGAGCAGCACCGCCAGCGCCGCGAGCACGAGCAGGTAGACGGCCGCGCGCCAATTTCGCTTTAAAGTTTTCCAAAATGCATTCCAACTCATGATTCCAGTTTACCGCAGCAGCGGCGAAAACGCAACCACATCCCATCGACGCGGCAGACTTGTTTCGTTCACAATTTCGTGCTATAATAATAGACAAAATTTCGGGAGCGCGTGCCCCCAGACAGGAAGTGCTTTCTTTTATGACAAAAATTGATATTTTCTCCGGTTTTCTCGGTGCCGGCAAGACCACGCTCATCAAAAAGCTGATCGCCGAGGCCTACACGGGCGAAAAGATCGTGCTAATCGAAAACGAGTTCGGTGAGATCGCCATCGACGGCGGCTTCCTCAAGGACTCCGGCGTACAGATCAACGAGATGAACTCCGGCTGCATCTGCTGCAGCCTCGTGGGCGACTTTGCCGACGCGCTGCAGAAAGTGCTCGAGCAGTTCCACCCCGACCGCATCCTCATCGAGCCCTCGGGCGTCGGCAAGCTGAGCGACGTCATCCGCGCCGTGCAGGGCGTGCAGTCCGACGAACTGGTGCTCAACGGCTTCACGACCGTGGTCGACGCCAACAAGTGCAAGATGTACATGAAGAACTTCGGCGAGTTTTTCAACAACCAGGTCGAGAACGCGAGCGCCATCATCCTCTCGCGCACCGAGGGCATCCGCCCCGAGAAGCTCGACGCCGCCGTAGCGCTGCTGCGCGAGAAGAACCCGACCGCCACGATCGTGACCACGCCGTGGACGGAGCTCGACGGCAAGCAGATCCTCGAGACGATGGAGCGGCGCGACACGCTGTCCGCCGAGCTGGAGCACCTTAAGGCCGAGGCCGCCGAGGACGAGCACGAGCACCATCATCATCACGATGACGACGTGGGCGAGCACGAATGCTGCTGCGGCCACCACCATCACCACGACGACGATGATGACGGTGACGATGACCACGACCACGAGCATCATCATGACCATGATCATGACGAGCACGACCACTGCTGCGGCCATCACCACCATCACCACCACGCAGACGAGGTGTTCACGAGCTGGGGCACCGAGACGCCGCGCAAATACACCGACGACGAGATCCGCACCGCGCTCGACGCGCTCATCCACGAGCACCGCTACGGCGTCGTGCTGCGCGCCAAGGGCATCGTGCCCGCGACCGACGGCGGCTGGATTCACTTTGACTACGTGCCCGGCGAGTCCGACGTCCGCCGCGGCAGCGCACAGGTCACCGGCCGCGTGTGCGTGATCGGGTCGCACCTGGCCGAGGATGCACTGAAGGAGCTGTTCCACATTGGCTGACACGAAACAGCAGGTGCCGGATCTGCCGGTGTACCTGTTCACCGGCTTTCTGGAGGCCGGCAAGACGAAATTCATTCAGGAGACACTCGAGGACAACCGCTTTCATAAGGGCGAACGCACGCTGCTGCTGCTGTGCGAAGAGGGCGAGGAAGTCTACGAGCCGGACAAGTTCTGCGCCAGCAACGTCTTTGTGCGCACCATCGACGAGGAGTCTGAGCTCACCGTCTCGCACCTGAAGGCGCTGCAGGACGAGATCCAGCCCGAGCGCGTGCTCGTGGAGTTTAACGGTATGTGGATGCTCGACTCGCTCTACGGCAACCTGCCGGAGGGCTGGGCCGTGGCGCAGGAATTCCTGTTTTGCGATGCGACGTCGTTTTTGAGCTACAACGCGAACATGCGCCAGCTCACGGTGGACAAGCTCAAGAGCGCCGAGCTCGTCGTGCTCAACCGCTACAACGACAGCATGGACCGTATGGAGATGCACCGCATCATCCGCGCCATCTCCCGCCGGTGCGACATCGCGTATGAATACACGGACGGCAAGGTCGTGTACGACGACATCGAGGACCCGCTGCCGTTCGACCTCGACGCCCCGGTCGTCGAGATCGAGGATCGCGACTTCGCCATCTGGTACCGCGATATGTCCGAGGAGCCGAAGAAGTACGACGGCAAGACCATCGAGGTCAAGTGCCGCTGCCTCGTGCGCAAGAACGTGCCAAAGGGCTGCTTCATCGCCGGGCGGCACGTCATGACCTGCTGTGTGCAGGACATTCAGTTCGCGGGCATCATCTGCGTGTGGGATCACGCCGACGAGATCCGCAACGACGAGTGGGCCATCATCACGGCCCGGCTGGACTACAAGTTCCACCGCGCCTACGGCCGCAAGGGCCCCGTGTTCACGGTGCTGGCCGTACAGGAGGTCGAAAAGCCGGAGGAACCGGTGGCCACGTTCTATTAAGTGCACAAGTGCAAAAAATCAGCCGCCCGACGGGCGGCTGATTTTTCTTTGCCGGGATTCAGTTTTCCGGATCCTCGGCCGTGGACAGCAGGACGCGGTCGTTATCAAAGGCCTCGCCCGCCTTGGCAGCAAAGGCATCGAGCAGGCCCTGCACGGTCATGCCCGCGCGCTCCGGGCCGGAGACATCGAGCACGATGCGGCCGGCATCCATCATGAGCGTGCGCGTGCCGAGCTCGAGCGCCTGATGCATGTTGTGCGTGATCATGAGGCAGGAGATGCTGCGCTCCGACACGACGCTGCGCGTGAGCGCGAGCACCTTGTCGGCCGTGACGGGGTCGAGCGCGGCCGTGTGCTCGTCGAGCAGCAGCAGCTCGGGCGTGACCATGGTGGCCATGAGCAGCGTCAGCGCCTGGCGCTGGCCACCGGAGAGCAGGCCGACAGGCGTGTTCATACGGTCCTCCAGCCCCATGTCGAGCTGGGCGAGCGCGTCGCGGAAAAAGTCGCGGTCGCGGCGGCTCACGCGGCGGAAGAGCACATGCCGGTCCGAAGAGCGCAGGTAGGCCACGGCGAGGTTTTCCTCGATGGTCATGTGCGGCGCGGTGCCCTTGAGCGGGTCCTGGAACAGGTGGCCGATGCGGCGGCTGCGCTTGTGCGACGGCAGGAACGTGATGTCCCGCCCGTCGAGCATGATGGTGCCGTTATCGGCATAGAACACACCGGCGATGGCATTGAAGAGCGTGCTCTTGCCGGCGCCGTTGGAGCCGACGATGGTGGCAAACTCCCCATCGGCCAGCCGGAGCGAGAGATCGGAAATAGCGCGCTTCTCGTTGACGGTGCCGGCATTGAACGTCTTGGAAATGTGGGAAACTTCAAGCATCGGTCTCGTCCCCCTTTCCGGACAGGGTGCGCAGCTTGCGGGCGTTGGACTTGATCTTCGCCAGATGGACATAGTCCTTCATGTTCGGCGCGGCGATGGCGACGGCCACGATGACGGCGGACACGAGCTTGAAATACTCGGCCGAGATGTTCAGCCGCAGCGCCAGCGCGATAATGAAGCGGTAGACGATGCTGCCGAGCACGACACAGACGACGCGCTTGCCCACGCCGCTGCGGTGACCGGCAAAGACCTCGCCGATGATGAGGCTCGCCAGTGCGATCGTGACCATGCCGGTGCCAAGGTTGATGTCACAAAACTTGTTATACTCCCCGATCAGGCAGCCGGACAGCGCCGTGAGGGCGTTGGCCAGACACAGGCCGATCGTGATGGTGGCTTTCGGGTTGATGGAGGAAGCGCTGACCATATCGAGACTGTCGCCCGTGGCGCGGATGGACAGGCCGAGCGACGTGCCGAAAAAGCGGATGAGCACAATCACGATGACCGCCGCGATGAGCGCGAGCAGGATCAGCCGGCTCCACTGCCCGCCGACAAGGCCCTTGAAGAGCGAGAATACCGTGTCACGGCCGGTGATGGACACGTTGGACGAAAAGCCCATGACCGCAAGGTTGATCGTGTAAAGGCCGGTGTTCGAGATGATGCCGGCGAGGATGCTCTCGACGCCGAGGCGCGTCTGCAAAAAGGCTGTGATGTAGCCCGAGAGCATACCCGCCGCCATGGCCGCGAACAGCGCAAGGATCGGGTGGCCGGCGATGGTGAGCATGGCGCCCACGGCGCAGCCGAGCGTGAAGCAGCCGTCCGTGGAGAGGTCGGCGATATTCAGGATGGAAAAGCTGATGAACAGCGCCAGCGCAACGAGGCCGTAAATGAGGCCGACCTCGAGCGCCGTCTGCAAAACGGTCAGCATGGAGCTCCCTCCTTCGGGATGTCAGATCAATTAGTCAAAATCCTGCTGCGTGGTCGTCTCGAGCACGGAGCTGCACTTGCCTTCAAACGCGCTGCGCACGGCGGTGATGTCATAGCCGAGGGCAGCGCAGCTTTCGGTGTTGATCATGGCGATGCCGTTATCGAACGTGGTCACAGGCAGCGTGGCGGGGTCCTTGCCGTCGACCAGAACCTGCACGACCATGTCGGCCGTGATGGTGCCGAGCTTGGTGTAATCCACGCCGTAGCCGACGAACGCACCGTTGAGGGCGAAGGAGTCCGCGCCGCAGTACTGCGGGATCTTGGCGTTGAGGAACTTCTCGTAGATGGCGAGCTCGGCGGTCATGATGGTGTTATCGGTCGGGGTGAAGACGGCGTCGACCTTCTCGGCGATGAGCGCGTCAACTGCAGAGGTGACTTCATCGGTAGTGGTACCGGTCTTTTCCACATAGCGGATATTCTTGCTGTCGAGGTAGGCCTTCGCGTCCTCGATGGCCTGCTTGGAGGAGTCCTCGCTCTTGGAGTAGAGCAGGCCGACGGTCTTGGTGTCCGGGTTCTGGGCGAGCATCAGGTCGAGCAGGCCCTTGGTGTTGAGCGCGTCGCTCGTGCCGGTGATGCGGCCGCCGGGCGCGTCGAGCGACTCGACGATGCCGGCGCCGACAGGATCCGTCACAGCGGAGAAGACGATGGGGATCTCGGTGTCCTCGGTGGCGGACTGCATGATCTTCACGGCCGGGGTCGCGATCGGGACGATGAGGTCCACGCCCTTGCTGACGAGCTCGGCGCCGATCTGGTTGAGCGTCGTGCCGTCTGCCTGGCCGTTGTAGAGCGTGTAGTCAAAGGTCACGCCCAGCTCCACGGCCTTGGCATCGAGCTCGGCCTCGATAGCTGCCTCGATCTGGTTGAGGGACGCATCGTCCACATACTGCACGATGCCGACCTTGTAGGTCTTGCCATCGGCCTTATTGTCCTCGGTCTTGCTGCCGCAGGCGGACAGGCCTATGAGCGCGGTGACGGCGAGCACGCCGCCGACGATCTTCTGAAAAGTCTGATTCATGATTGTTTCTCCTTCTATTGAAAAGTGATGGTTTTTTAAGCGATTCGGATACGGTCTGACGAGGCAAAAATTCTCCGGCCGCCACGCCATCGTCTGGTTCTGCACATATGCATCCCTCCTGCGGTGATTTGCGCAATAAAAAAAGCCTCGTCCACGAAACGGTTTCCTCCGTTTCATGGGACAAGACTGTAACTCCTGCGGTGCCACCCATGTTGGCGCTCATGCGCCCACTTTGCACGTACGATCATACGCTCCGCCGGATAACGGCCGCGGCCACCGTCGCCCCTCATGCTGCTGCAATCGGTTTGCCCTCGCGAGTCCATTCGCCATTCGTCCGCTGCAGCGCTTCCACCGCCCGCTGCTCTCTGAAAGCTTCGTAAATGGGTACTCCTCTCGGTCATCGGTTTGTCGATGGTGCTACTCTACCACTTACCGCGCCGGATTGCAAGCCCCATTCTCACAAATCTGCACAATTTTTTTGCGCAGCTTTTTACGCTTTGACGAAAAACGTCCCTGACCGGCGGTCAGGGACGTTGCGGATGGCTTATTTTCCGGCGTATACAAAGGCGTTCGGCAGCGTGCGCCCGGCAGTGAGCGCGGGGTTGGAGCTGCGCATGATGTACTTGCCCTTGTACCAGATCATGGCGCTGGTACCGCCGTCAAGATTCATAGCCTGCATGCAGTCGTGCTTGGCCATGATGGCTGCGCAGTCCGGCACGCTGATGCCGACCGACGTCGTGAGCCGGCCCTCCACGAGCAGAGCAATGATCTCGCCGTACTTCGACTGGCCAAGGCAGGCGCGCGGCTGCAGGTCGGAGAAGCCGCTGCGGGAATTGACGACCGTCTCCCCGTCGATGATCATGGCGGGCGAGAACTCGACCGCGTCCGTCGTGCCGGGCGAGACCTCGGAATCGCTGTCGCGGATGTAGATACGGTTGTCCTCATGCAGCTCCAGGCGCTTGTAGCCGTAGCCCATGTGCTCGCCGTAGGACTTGCCGTTGCACATGGCGTAGCCCGCGAGGGTGCCGCCGTTGCCGGTGCCGCCCGGATCGATGAAGCCGGAGCCGGTCATGCCGATGACGCCGCCGTGGGCCTCGGCGATCTGGCCGCAGACCTGACCGATGCTGCCCAGCGTGGTCGCAGCCTGCAGGCTCAGGCGCGACGGGTCTTTCATGATGACGAGCACGCCGCGGTAAGTACTGCCTTTCACACGCGCGATGAGGATCTCATTCTGCGCGTCGATCGCGAGCACCTGCTCGCCCTGCGTGGTGGTGATGCTGGTGCCGCTGTCCGTGAGGGCGGACTTGTCGATGTTGATGCTGCTCCAGCCTGCGGCGAGAACATCAGGATGCTCCTTGACATACGCCTGCATGCTCGGCACATCCACCTCCCAGAAGAGGTTATAAAACGCGATCTCTTCCTTGCTCATGCCAGTAGTATCCGTGAGCGTGGGGTTGCGGGACTCGACCGCCTCCTCTTCCCACTCGCTGTTGACACCGATCTGCGCCTCCCTGGCCGCCTCCATTTCGGCGACGACCTTGTCAATGACGCTACGTGGGATGAACGCCGTGGCCAGCCACTGGTGGCTGAGCGTGTTCATGGCCGTCTGGATATAGGCCGTGCGCCACTTGGCGATGAACGGAATGTCGGAATAGACCGCCGTCAGGTACAGGCCGGCAAGAATGGCCAGCACGAGAAACAGGATCAGCAGCCGACGGCCGAGGCTCTTTTTCTTCTTCGGCTTTTTGGCCTTTTTCGCCTTGCGGCCGCGCTTACCGGTCGGGGCCGGGGCGGTCTGCTGGGCGCGGCGGCGGTCGGCCGACGCGCTGCGGCGCGGCCGGGCGGCCTCCTCCGTCCACTGGCTGGCATATGCCTGCTGGGCAGAGCGCTGCTGCGCAGTATCGGAAACGAACCGCTGCTGGGCGGAACGCTGCTGGGCCGGGCGCTGCTGCGCAGTATCGGAAACGAACCGCTGCTGGGCGGAACGCTGCTGGGCCGGGCGCTGCTGCGCAGTATCGGAAGCGGGCCGCTGCGTGCCCGTGGGGCGCGGCGGCGCGGAAAACAGCTTCAAGGGGCAACTCCTCCTTTACTTTGGGAGATTACAAAGGGCTTGACGGCAGGGGAACGGAAAATGTTCCGCACCCGGCGGGAAAAACGGGAAGGCTCGCCGAGCGAGCCTTCCCGGAAACGTGCAGGGGGTGCGGCCGCTCAGCAAAGCTGCGCGCCGGCGGGCACGCTGTCATCGAGCATGAGCAGGTTGAGCTTGCCGTCCTTCTCGGCCGAGAGGAGCATGCCGTTGGAGGCCATGCCCATCATCTTGCGCGGCGGCAGGTTCAGGATCGCGACAACGGTCTTGCCGACGAGCGCCTCGGGGCGGTAGTACTTGGCGATGCCGGAGAGGATCTGCCGGTCTGTGCCGCTGCCGTCGTCGAGCGTGAAGCACAGGAGCTTATCGGACTTTTTCACCGGCTCGCACTTGAGGACCTTGCACACGCGCATGTCGCACTTGGCAAATTCGTCGATCGTCACATCCGGCAGCACGGGCGCGGACTTCGGTGCAGCGGCCGCTTCTTTTGCCGCCTTGAGCGCCTCAAGCTCGGCGAGCTCCTTGGCCATGTCGATGCGCGGGAAAAGCGTCTCGCCCTTGTGCACCATGACATCCGCGGGCAGCACGCCCCAGACGGCGGCATTGTCCCACGTGGTCTGCTCCGCCGTGGCGCCGATCTGCGCGAAGGCCTTCGCACAGCTGTCGGGCATGAAGGGCAGCAGGAGTGTGACGGTGATGCGCAGCGTCTCGAGCAGGTTATACAGCACCGTGGCCAGGCGCGCGTGCTTGCTCTCGTCCTTGGCGAGGACCCAGGGCGCCGTCTCGTCGATATACTTATTGGCGCGGGAGATGACCTTGAACACCTCGATGAGTGCCTGCTGGGTGCCGAAGGTATCCATATAGCTGGCATACGTCTCGCGCAGGGAGGATGCCATGGTGATAAGCTCGTCATCGAGCGCATCGTGCGCGCGCTCGGCCGGGAGCGTGCCGCCGAAGTACTTGATGACCATGGCGACGGTGCGGCTCAGGAGGTTGCCGAGGTCGTTGGCAAGGTCGGTATTGATGCGGGAGATGAGCAGCTCGTTGGAGAAGTTGCCGTCGCTGCCGAGCGGGAACTCGCGCAGGAGGTAGTAGCGCAGCGCGTCCACACCGTAGCGCTCGGCGAGCACGACGGGGTCTACGACGTTGCCCTTCGACTTCGACATCTTGCCGCCGCCGAGCAACAGCCAGCCGTGGCCAAAGACCTTCTTCGGCAGGGGCATGCCCATGCTCATGAGCATGGCCGGCCAAATGATGGAGTGGAAGCGCACGATCTCCTTGCCGACCATGTGCACGTCGGCGGGCCAGAACTGATCGTAATCGTCGTACTTGTCGTTCAGGAAGCCGAGGGCCGTGCAGTAGTTGAACAATGCGTCAACCCAGACATAGACGACGTGGCCGGGGTCAAAATCGACCGGGATGCCCCACGTGAAGCTCGTGCGCGACACGCACAGGTCCTCCAGACCTGGGTCGATGAAGTTTTTGATCATCTCGTTGACGCGGCTGGCGGGCTCGAGGAACGTGCCGCTGAGCAGTAGCTCGCGCACGGGCTCAGCATACTTCGACAGGCGGAAGAAGTACGCCTCCTCCTCGGCATAGTGCACCTCGCGGCCGCAGTCCGGGCACTTGCCGTCAACGAGCTGGCTCTCGGTCCAGAAGCTCTCGCACGGCGTACAGTACATGCCGGAATACTTGCCCTTATAAATGTCGCCGTTATCGTACATCTTCTTGAAGATGCGCTGCACGGCCTCGACATGATAGTCGTCCGTCGTGCGGATGAAGCGGTCGTTGGAGATGTTCATCAGCTTCCACAGCGCGCGCACGCCGCCGGGGCCTTCGACGATATTGTCCACGAACTGCTTGGGCGTGACGCCGGCAACCTCCGCCTTCTCCTCGATCTTCTGGCCGTGCTCGTCCGTGCCGGTCAGAAACATCACGTCATAACCGCACAGGCGCTTGTAGCGTGCGATCGCATCGGTCGCGACCGTGCAGTAGGTGTGGCCGATGTGCAGTTTGTCCGAGGGATAATAGATCGGTGTGGTGATATAAAACTTTCCTTTGCTCATACTGCATTCTCCTCTGTATTAGTCTTCACCGGCGTCACCGGGGTCGTAGATGGAAGGATAGGGTGTCGGCTGCGGCTTTGACGTGGGTGCGGGCGTCGGGACCGGCGTGGCGCTGGGTGTGGGCGTCGGGGCCGGCGTCGGCGTGCTGGTGTCGTGCGAATGGTAGGTGCTGGTTGCCTCGACCGTGCGGCTGATCTGGTTGCCGTCCTTATCGTAGACGGTGCGGTAGGTCGTAGCGTGCAGGCCCTCGGACGTGTAGCTCATCTTGACGTAGCTGCCGTCCACATCCGTACCCCAGATCTCGACCGTGACGCTGCTGTTTTGGACATACGCCTTGATCTTGATCGGGTAGTCGCGGTTGTTCGTAAACTTGAACTCCGGCCCGCCCCAGCTGACCGTGGCGTCCATGCCGGGTTCGATATAGCTCACGGGGAAATAGTGGCAGGTACGGGTGTTGATCTTGAGGTTGGAGACCATGGCGCAGTAATACAGCGTGGACGACACCTGGCAGATGCCGCCGCCGACCTCCTGCACGACCTGGCCGCCGGAATAGGCCCCGGCCTCCTTGAAGCCGTTGGCCTTCGTGCGCTGGCCGACGACGTCGTTATACGAGAACGTCTGGCCGGGCTGGAGAATGACGCCGTTGATCTTCTCGGCGGCGAGCTTCACGTTCGTGATGCGGTTGCTGCTGCTGCCGGAGAGCGAGGTGGTCTTGGTGGCGAGCTTATCGGCCAGGAGGTGCTTTTGCAGCTGCTCCTGTGTCATCTCGGGCTGCGTGAGCGTGGCCGGGATGGTGACAGTGTCGCCGGTGGATGCCGCATCCCACAGGGGCTGGGCGGCAGCGACGTCGAACTCAATGCCGACCTTGCTCTCGGTGGCGGACTGGGTCTCGGGGTCGTAGCCCGCGTTGACCGGGTCGCCGCAGACGGCGTCGTGCAGCTCCTGCAGCGTCATCTTATCATCGCCGTTCCTATCGACCGGGTAGGCCGACGTGCCGAACTTGCCGGCGCGGATGTCGCTGAGCATGCGGTCGGCGACGGCGGCGGGGTCGAGCGTGATCATGCTCGCGCCCTTGACAACGCGGATGGCGCTGTGTGCCTCGTCGATCTCGATGCTGCCGGCGGAGAGACTGACGTTGATCTCGGCGGCCTCGCGCTCGATGCGCGCGCGCAGGGCGTCGGCATCCATGTCGGCGAGGTTATCCGAGGCAACGTCATGGCCCTGGAAAGCGCAGTGCAGCCACGTGAAGAAATTCGTGAACACGTTGCCGCTGCGGCCGTAGGCATAGGCCGTCTCGGCGGCGGCATCGGGCGTGGCATCAAAGCCGATCTCCGTCGCGGTGACGGTGATGGCCCGGTCGCCCGGGAAGGTCATGGTGAGCACCGGGGCGCTCGTATCGTCCCACCCGGCGGCGCGGATGGCATCCGCCGCGGCGGCCTGCGTCATGCCGCCGACGTCGGTGCCGCAGACAGAGACGTTCGGGAAAATGGCGCTCTTTTTCGCCACAAGCACCATGCCGACGGCTGCCGCCGCCACGAGGACGGCCAGCACGATGAGCACGACGCGCACGGCGATCCTGCCGCCGCGGCCGCGCGGTTTTTTCTCTTTCGGAGCCGGCTGCGGCTGGGCGCCGGGCGCACTGCGGCGCGCTGTCTGCTCCTGCCGGGGCACGGGCGGGCGCTGGGGCGCCGCCTGTTTCGGTGCGGCGGCGCGGCGGGCAGCCGCCTCGCTCTGTGCGGAACGGTTGGCGCCGCTGCGGTGCGCCGAGCGCTCCTGCGCTGCGAAATCCGCCGCCTCGCGGCGGGCGGCCGCGCTGCGCTTGGAAGTGTTGCCGTTGAGTTTCATTTGCTCGAATCCCTGTCTTTCCCTGTCAAAATCGGATTATTTAAATATGTATCGCGGAAAGCCTCCGCCTCGCCGGGCGGGAGCTTGGTGCGCGGCTGGCGTTCGATCTGCGGCCTCATCCACGGGTTGTGCTCGGCCTTGCGGTCGGTCTGTGCCTCGAGGAGCTTGCCGATGAGCACGTTCGAGATGAGAAAGCCCGAGGGCGTGAAGTGCCAGCGCTCCCCGTCCGCGACGGCCCAGCCGCGGCGGATAAACTCCCCAAGCTGCTGCTCGATGCCGGAAAAATCGCTGCGATACAGCCGCTCGTACTCCGCGCGCGACACGCCGTGGACGGTGCGCATGCCGAGCATGAGGTACTCCGCCGCGCGCTCGAAATCGCCGACAGTCTCATACTCGTCGATCATGTCCTCGCCATGGAGGACGCCCGCGAGGTAGCGGTCAAGATCGCGCACATAACTGTAGCGCGTGCGGCCGATGCACGAATGTGCGCCGGGGCCGAAGCCCATATAGTCGTCGAGCTGCCAGTACTTCAGATTATGCCGGGATTCGTAGCCCGGTATGCTGAAATTCGAGATCTCATACTGCTCATAGCCGTAGCGCCGCAGCTCCTCGACCATGCACAGGTACATGTCCGCCTGCTCGTCGTCACTCGGGATGAGGGGCGAATCTTTCAGTGCGTACATGGGCGTGCCCTCCTCGAGCTTGAGCCCGTAGCCGGAGATGTGCTCCGGGCGCAGGGCGATCGCCTTGGCGAGCGTGTCCGCCCAGTCGCTGCGGGTCTGGCTGGGCAGGCCGTAGATGAGGTCGAGGCTGATGTTATCGAAACCCGCAGTGCGGGCGTTTTGCACGGCCATCTCCACCTGGCGGAAGCTGTGGCGGCGGCCGATCATTTTCAAAATGTCATTGTTCGCCGACTGCATGCCGATGCTCAGGCGGTTGAAGCCCGCTTTATGCAGAGCGCGCAGGTCGTGCAGGCGGACGCTGTCCGGATTGACCTCGACGGTCACCTCCGCGCGCTTGAGCAGGCGGCCGGTGGCCTTGACGGCGTCGAGCAGCTCGACGAGGCGCGCCGCGCCGTAAAAGCTCGGCGTGCCGCCGCCGAAATACACCGTGTCGATATACGCCGGGGCGATGCGCCCGGCGCTCTCTTCGATGTGCTCGAGCAGGGCCTGCTGGTAGTCCGCCATGCGGTCGGCCGCGCCGGCGCAGGAATAAAAGTCGCAATAGCCGCACTTGCTCGCGCAAAACGGGATGTGGATATAGATACCGAGACGCGGTTCCATAGACAGCTCCTTACATGGGGATGCCCCGGCCGCCGGGGCGCGGCGGCCAGGGGAAAGATCGGATCAGATGAGCGTGCAGACGAGCTCCGAATACGCGGCCGGATCCTCGAGCGGCTCGCCCGCGATGAGCAGCGCCTGCGCGTGCAGGATCTTCGCGATGCGGGCGGCCTTGTCCTTGTCGCCGGCGTCGAACGCGTCCTTCATGGTCTGATAGGCGTGATGGTTGGCATTGAGCTCGAGCACGCGGATGGCGCGGATGTCGGTCGGTGCGCCGGGCATGCTCTTGAAATAACGCTCCATCTCGAGCGTGACGCCGCCCTCGGTGCTCAGGCACACGGCGCTGGACACGAGCTTATTCGACAGGCGCACGGACGCGACCTGGTCGCCGAGCGTCTCCTTGACGAAGTCGAGCAGGTCCTTGTCCTCGGCCTGCTTGGCCTCGGTCTCCTTCTTCTCTTCCTCGGTCTCGAGGCCGAGGTCGTCGGTCGCGATGTTGCAAAACGGCTTGTCGGCGTAGCTCTTCATGGTGTCGACGAAATACTCGTCGATCTGCGAGGTCATGCACAGGACGTCATAGCCCTTTTCGTGCAGAAGCTCTGCCTGCGGCAGGCTGAGCAGACGCTTGACGTTCTCGCCGCAGGCAAAGTAGATCTTCGTCTGCTCGGCTGGCATGGCGTCGACATACTCCTTGAGGGAGACGAGCTTCGTCTCGCTCGTGTGGTAGAGCAGCAGATCCTTGATCTCGTCGACCTTGTCGCCCGTCTCGGTGACAGCGCCGGCGCGCAGCATCATGCCGAAGGCGGCGTGGAACTGCTCGTACTTTTCGCGGTCATTGGTCATGAGCTTCGTGAGCTCGGACTTGATCTTCTTGCCGAGGTTCGCGGCAATGAGCTTGAGCTGGCGGTCGTGCTGGAGCATCTCACGCGAGATGTTCAGCGACAGGTCGGGCGAATCGACCACGCCGCGGGCAAACGCGTAGCACGGCGGCAGGAGGTCGGTGCACTTGTCCATGATCATGACGCCGGAGCTGTAGAGCTCGAGACCGGGGTCAGATTCGCGGGTGAACATGTTCATCGGGGCCTTGGCCGGGATGAACAGCAGCGCACGGTAGGAGATCAGGCCCTCGGCGTTGACGCGGATGACGGCCAGCGGGTCGTCCTTATCATGGAACTTGTCCTTATAAAACGCGATGCACTCCTCGTCCGTGGCTTCCTTGCGGCTGCGCTGCCAGATGGGGATCATGCTGTTGATGGTCTGCTCCTCGGTCCTGGTGACCATCTCCATCTTCGGCTCGCCCTTTTCGTCCTTCTCGCCGGTGTCGACCCAGTCGCTCTGCTCGACGTCCATGACGATCGGCCAGCGGACATAGTCGGAATACTTGCGGATGAGCATCATGAGCTTCCAGTTTTCGAGATAGGTGGAGTACTTCTCGCCGGCCTCGTCGGCCTTGATGTGCATGATGACGTCGGTGCCGACGGTGTCCTTTTCGGTCTCGGTGATGGTGTAGCCGTCTGCGCCGGTGCTGACCCACTGGTAGGCCGTGTCGCTGCCGTAGGCGCGGGTGATGACCGTGACCTTATCGGCGACCATGAACGCAGAGTAGAAGCCGACGCCGAACTGACCGATGATGTCGATGGCGGCATCCTCCTGCGCGTTCTCGCCGAGGCCGTCCTTGAACTTCAGCGAGCCGCTGCGCGCGATGACACCGAGGTTGCTGTCGAGCTCCTCCTTGGTCATGCCGATGCCGTTATCCGACACCGTGATCGTGCGCGCGTCCTTATCCGGGGTGACGCGGATCTTGAAATCGCTGCGCGCCATGCCCACGTTTTCATCCGTGAGCGACTGGTAGCAGAGCTTGTCGATCGCGTCCGAGGCGTTCGAGATGATCTCACGCAGGAAAATCTCCTTGTGCGTGTAGATCGAGTTGATCATCATGTCGAGCAGCTTTTTCGACTCGGCCTTGAATTGTTTCTTTGCCATATCTATGCCTCCAAAAATTTAATTACACCTTTGGGTCCGTACCCGGCCGGCACGCAATAGCGGCCCACGGTACAGATTTTAATATTATAGCACATTGGCCGCCTTTTTCAACACCCGCCGTCAGAATAATTGGGATTGTGCGCCGCGTTTTTCATGGTATAATAGGGTGTTAAGAAAAAAATAAGATTCTGTGAGGTGGCTCCCATGAACGATCTGAAAGACCTGCTCGGCGCGCGCCTGTTCCTGCTGGACATGGACGGCACGCTCTACCTCGGGGACGACGTGTTCCCCGGCGCGGTCGATTTCATCCATACGCTGGCCGATACCGGGCGGCAGTACATCTACCTGACCAACAACTCCTCGCGCGCGGGCACAGACTACATCACGCGCCTGCGGCGGCTGGGCTTCCCGTGCGAGGCCGAAAACGTGTTCACCTCCGGCATGGCGACGGCGCTGTACCTCAACCAGCACTATGCGGGCAAGCCTGTGTACCTCGTCGGCACGCAGGCGTTCCGACGCGAGCTGCTCAGCTATGGCATCCCGCTCGTGGAAGAGGGTGCGGAGATCGTCGTGGCCGGATTTGACACCGAGCTCGTGTACGAAAAGCTCGATAAGGCCGTACACTTCCTGCGCCGCGGCGCGACCTTTATTGCCGCCAACCCCGACTGGGTCTGCCCCATGCCGGCCGGCGAGGTGCTGCCCGACTGCGGGAGCATCTGCGCGCTGCTGACCGCCGCCTCCGGCGTGAAGCCGACCTACATCGGCAAGCCGAACCGCAACATGGTCGACGTCATCTCGGCGCAGACCGGCGTGCCGAACGCACAGATCTGCTGCGTGGGCGACCGGATCTACACCGACATTGCCGTGGCCGTGAACGCGGGCGCGCAGAGCGTGCTTGTCATGTCCGGCGAGACGGATGAGGCGATCCTCAAAGCGTCCGACGTGCAGCCGAAGTACGTCCTGCGCGACGTGGCGGAGCTGGCGCAGATCTTGCGCGGCGGCGCGGCTGTGTGAGAAAAAAGTTCAAAAAACTTTTGAAAACCGCTTGACAAAATCGGACATAAGTGTTAGGATATGTTCAGTAAACATCGTTTTTATGAATGATGTTGCGAATCCCTCGTTTGTGTTCTCTCTTCCACTTTGCAGCGTCCGGGTCTGCATCCGCCGCGGACGCGCAAGCACAAGCAAACAACAGCAGCCACACTGGTGCATGCCAGTGTGGCTGCTGTTGATTTTTCATCCTGTGTAAACGTGATACGGGCGGTACTGGTGGAAACCAAAATGCTTCCACCTCATCCGACGAGCAAAGCTCGCCACCTTCTCCTCAAGGAGAAGGCGAACATCAAGAATAACCCGCTCAGATGTCGGCGCGGAACCAGACGCCGGGGCGGTAGTGTTCAAAGATGACGATGTCATAATCGTGCTCATGCGTCCAGGCGCGGCTCGTCCAGCCGGCACGCACAGCGCCCATAGCCTCGCACAGGCGCACGCCCAGCGGCTTCGGCCCGATCTTGTAGGCGATGAACTGCGGGCGGGCGATCACGTTCGTGAGGACATTGCCGACGATGGCGGCTGCGGACTTGCTGAGCGCCTTGCCGTAATCCTTCGGCGGCTGGCTGAGCTGGCCGCGCAGGATATCGGGCGCGTTGCGCCGGAACCACGCGACGATCGTGGGATCAAAGCTCTCGACGCAGTACGGCCCGCCGTAAGTACGCAGGGCGGCGAGCGTCAAGGCACACAGGCGGCGGTTATTGTGCCCGCGCTTGACCTCGAGCAGCAGCGGCACGCGGCCGCCAAGGGCGGCGAGCGCCTCGGCAAACGTGGGAATCACACAGTCGGTATTGCCAAGTCGCAGGGCGCGCAGCTCGGCAAGGGTGAAATCATCAATGACGCCCGGCACGCCGCACATGCGCTCGAGCGTATCGTCATGGAACACGACGAGCTGGTCATCCGCCGTCAGGTGCACGTCCATCTCGACGGCGTAACCCGCCTCGGCCGCGGCGCGGAAGGCCGGGAGCGAATTTTCCGGCACGGTGCCGTCCTCGGTGTGCAGGCCGCGATGCGCATAGTTGCGGTATAGGAACGGAGCCTTCTGCGCGCGCGTGGCATGGCCCGGCGCGACGAGAAACGCAAACGCACCCGCGCAGGCGGCGGCCGGTGCGGCGAGCTTGCAGGCAGTTTTCCAATCCATAACGAGTCCTCCTTTCGGCGGCGCGGGCCGCCGGTTTGCTTTATCCTTATTAAACAACAATTTCTGCTTTTCGTCAAATGCCTGTTGAATTGCCGGGAGAGGTATTGTAGAATGGGACAAACCCGATACACATGATGGAGGTAACCCTGTGAAGCTCAACTACAAACGCACCATCTGCGTTGGCTTTGCCTTTTTCCTGATCTGCGCCTTCTGGCAGGCGTATGACAACACCATCCCCCTGATTTTGACGAACAAATTCGGCATGTCGCAGGCCTGGTCCGGCGTCATTATGGCGCTCGACAACATTCTGGCGCTGTTTCTGCTGCCGCTGTTCGGCGCGATCTCGGATAAGCACACCGGCAGGCGCGGCCGCCGCACGCCGTTTATCGTCTTTGGCACGATCGTCGCGGCCATCGCGTTCATCAGCTTGTCGCTCGTCGATGATGCGCAGCTGAAAAACATCGACGCAGCCGCCGCCATCGACGATCCCGCCGCGCTGCGCGTCGTGTACCAGCAGGAGGCCGACCGTACGCTCAAGACCCCCGACGGCGAGACGTTCGTGCTCGAGGATACCTTCACGGAGGACGCGTTTGCCGCCATCACGAGCCAGGTCACATCGGCTGAGGGCAAGACCGTCACGAACCGCGACTACACGAACTATGTCGTGCCCGCGCGCCAGGCCTACGCCCACCAGACGACCATGCAGCACCCCGGCGCGCTCATCGGCTTTATTGCGCTGCTGCTCGTTGTGCTCGTGGCCATGGCCACGTTCCGCTCCCCCGCCGTCGCGCTCATGCCCGATGTTACCATCAAACCGCTGCGCAGTAAGGCGAATGCCGTCATCAACCTCATGGGTACCGCCGGCGGCATCCTCGTGCTGGCCATCGGCATGGCCTTCGCCACGAGCTCCGTGCGCAACTCGCTCATGAGCTACACGGCGTACTTCGCCGTGATCGCGGGCATTATGCTGCTGGCGCTGCTGCTCTTCCGCCTGACGGTCAACGAACCGAAGTTCGTGGCCGAGATGCAGGCCGACAGCAAGCGCTTCGGCATCGACAACGGCGATGCTGACGACGCGCCCGCAGGCTCTGGCAAGCTCGGCAAGGCAGAGCGCCGGTCGCTCATCTTCCTGCTGCTGTCGATCGTGCTGTGGTTCTTCGGCTACAACGCCGTGACATCGAAATACTCCGTCTACGCCAGCAACATCCTGCACAAGGACTACAACCTCACGCTCATGCTCGCGCAGGCCGCCGCCATCGTGGCCTACCTGCCCGTCGGCATCGTCGCGTCCAAGATCGGCCGCAAGAAGACCATCCTCGGCGGCGTCGTGATGCTGGCCGTCGCGTTCGGCGTGGCCGCCTTCCTCAACGCCGAGAGTCCCACGATGCTCATGAACGCCATGTTCTGCCTCGCCGGTATCGGCTGGGCCACCATCAACGTCAACTCGTTCCCGATGGTCGTGGAGATGTGCTCCGGCAGCGACGTCGGCCGCTACACCGGCTTTTACTACACGGCCAGCATGGCCGCCCAGGTCGTCACGCCGATGTTCTCCGGCTTCCTGATGGACAAGCTTGGCATGACCGTGCTCTTCCCCTATGCCGCCATCTTCGTGGCCGGCGCATTCGTGACGATGCTCTTTGTCCGCCACGGTGACAGCCGCCCCATCCCCGCCAAGGGCCTTGAGGCGCTCGACGTGGACGATTGACCGAAATTCACATTTGGAGGATGCAAATACTATGGAACGTCTGACCCGCAAACTGAAAAAGGGCGGCTACTCCGCCAACCGGCACTCCGAGGCCCAGCTCACCGAGCGCCTTGACCAGCTCAAGGGCGTGCACAAGCAGTGGCTGCAGGACGTGTCGGACATGATGACCGGCATGAAGCAGAGCGAGGCCGCCGGACAGGAGGGTGCGCTCACGCTCATGATGCTGCAGGCGGGCTACGCCGCGATCGTGCGCATCGGCCGCCGGTTCGAGAGCGTGTGCCCCGTCGAGGGCAGCGGCGACGACACGGCCACGGCGCTCGGCAAGCTCGAGGACCTGTACGAGCAGTGTGTGTCCGAGCTCGAGGACGTGAAGGAGGGCATTGAGGAGTGCCGCGAAAACGGCTTCACGGACGATCTGGCCTATGACGAGCTGATGGTGACGAAGCTCGGCATCTCGCAGCTCATCAAGCAGTTCGACATCGCCACCGGCTACGCCGAACCCAGCCCGGAACCGTACCAGTATCAGCCAAAAGTGGACAAGCCAGCCGAATGAGCCGCACACGCGTAAGCAGCCGGCCGGCAGCGAACACGCTGCCGGCCGGTCGGATTTTGCGGGCGACCGCCCGCGGGAAGGAGGCTGCGGCGATGGCAGCGGCAACGGACGAACGGCTGATCTACGAGATCCTCTCCGCCGTAGGCGAGATCCCGGAGGGAAGCGTTGCAACCTACGGGCAGATCGCGCGGCTGATCGGCCGGCCGAAAAACGCGCGGCTCGTCGGCCGCGTGCTCAGCCAGGCCGAGCGCTACGGCGACTATCCGTGCCACCGCGTGGTGGACCACAGCGGGCGGCTCGTGCCCGGCTGGGACGCGCAGGCGGCGCTGCTCGCGCGCGAGGGCGTGGGCCTGCGCGACGAGCAGCACGTGGATCTGCGGCGGTACCAGTGGCAGTGCGAATAAGCGAAAAAGCAGACAGGCAACTTGCCTGTCTGCTTTTTGTCGGAAAAACTCAATAGCGCACGTCGCTGACGGCGACGGTCTCACCGTCGTAACGGTAGACGCGCCGGACGCGGAAATGGATGTCCGCCGTAACGCCGCCATTCGTGCCGTCCGGCAGCAGCGCCGCCAGCGCGTCGGCCGGGATCTGACGTGTGCCGTCCCCGCCGAGCAGAATGGCCTGATCGCCGACGGTGACATCGGGGATATCCGTGACGTCGACCATGGTGAAGTCCATGCACGTCTTGCCGCACACGGGCGCATATTGCCCGCGCAGGAGCACCTGCGCGCGGTTGGAAAAGGCGCGGGAATAGCCGTCGGCATAGCCAACCGACAGCACGGCCATGCGCGTGGGGCGCGCGGCGGTGAAGGTGCGGCCGTAGCTGACGCTCTCGCCCGGCGCGACCGTGCGGATGTCAACGACCTTGGCATACCATGTCAGCACGGGCTCGAGCCCGAGCGCACGCGCACTCGCGGCGCTGTAGCTCATGCCGAGAGCGAACATACCGGTACGCACCATCTGGCAGCGATACTCCGGGTGTACGAGCAGGCCGCCCGTGCTGGCGCAGTGGCGCACGCCGGGGTCAATGCCCAGCGCCTCCAGACCGCGGCATACCTCCTGAAAGGCCGCGAACTGCGCGCCCGTGAACGCGTTGTCCGAGGGATCCGTCGTGTCGGCGCAGGCGAAGTGGGTGTATATGCCAGTCACGTGCAGACGGTCGAGCGCGCAGATCTGCGCGGCATCCGAAATGGCCTGCGCGCAGTGCCCCGGCCGGGCGTGGAGCCCGAGCCGGTTCATGCCGGTGTCCACCTTGATGTGCACATCGATCTGCAGATCCAACGGCTGCAGGAGCGCCTGCACATGGCTGGCATATGGGAGTGAGAACACGTTGATGGTCAGACCGTGCTGCGCCGCCTGAATGATCTCCGGATCAAGCAGGCCGCCGAAGATGAGAATGGGCGTGTGCGGTGCGGCCGCGCGCACGGCGAGCGCTTCCTCGAGCGTGGCCGCCGCGAACCAGTCAACATAGGGCGCAGCATACTCGGCGCACACACGCAGGCCGTGGCCGTAGGCGTCGGCCTTCATGACCTCCATGATCTGACACGATGGACCGATGAGCGCGCGCAGGCGCTGCAGGTTGCGCTGGAGCTTGTTGAGGTCGATCTCCGCGCAGGTCCGATAGGGATACTCGTGCATAAAGCAGGGTCCTTTCTTGGCACATCAGGACTGCCGCGTCAGGATGGCGCGGACGGCCTGCACGATGGGCATGAGCTCATGCGGCTGCAGGCACTGGGGGTTGATGACGATCTGGTCCTGATAGAGGAAGGTATAGATGCTCGGCTCGCCGTCGATGAGCGCCTGACGCAGCTCCACGGCGGACATGGTCAGCGGGCGCAGGAAAAGCCGGCGGATGCAGGCCGGCTGCACGCCGGGCTCCGTCGGCATGCCGACGGTCATCTCCAGACCCGGGCAGTCGGCAAGGCCGGCGCGGATCGTGTCCACATAGCCGTCCCACTGCGCCATGATCTGATCATAGTCGCGCTGCACGAACAGTTCCACCGCCTTGACCAGGCCGCAGATGTTCTCCTTATCGACCTTCATCGGGCGGCCGATGCCGTAGTTCGGGCAGCAGTTGAGATCGCACGCAGCGATCAGCTCGCGGCTGCCGAGGATCATGCCCGAGGCCTGCGGGCCGCGGATCTCCTTGCCGCCGCTGAACACGACGAGGGACGCGCCATCGTCGAGGTATTTGCGGATGTTCGCCTTCGGCGGCAGCTCGGCCGCCGCGTCGACGATGATGGGGATGCCGTGCGCGCGGCAGAGCGCCGCGATCTCCGGCAGGGGAATCGAGCCGCGCATGGTCTCGGCCTCGGACGTGTAGAAAAACGCCGCCGTGCGCTCGGTGATGCGGTCCTCGATCTGCTGCAGGAAGGCCGACGACGTCACGCCGATCTCCACAAAGTGCGCACCCGAGAGCAGCATGCCCTGATCGTAAAGATCGCGGTGGCACTTGAGGCAGAGAATCTCGTCTTTCATGCCGGTGGTATCCGGCAGCTGGTAGGCATACGAGCGGCGCGTACCTGTCATGCAGGCGGCCGCCGCGATGGCAAGGCCCGCAGCCGCACCGCACGTGACGCAGCAGGCCTCCACGCCGAGCAGGTCGGCAATGCGCCGGCCGGCCGCCGTGTGCAGCTCGTTCATGTCCACAAAGGCACCGGCCGCCGACTGCATGGCCTGCAGCACCTCGGGCGCCATGAGCGAGCCGCCCAGCGCCGTGACCGTGCCCCAGGCGTCGATGACCGTGCGGACGCCGAGCGATTCGTAAATATTCTCCGTCATGGCTCAGTCCGCCTTCGCGTCGCTCGTGACGATGGGCGTAGTGAACGTGGACAGGAATTCACGCAGTCGCGCCGTCGGCCGGTCCTCGAAGATCTCCTTCGGGGTGCCCATGGCCTCGATCTTGCCCTTGTCCATGAAGATGACCTTGTCGGACACCTCGTAGGCAAAGCGCATCTCATGCGTGACGAGGATCATCGTGGCCCCCTCCTTGGCGAGATTGCGGATGACGTTGAGCACTTCGCCGACCAGCTCCGGGTCGAGTGCAGACGTGGCCTCGTCGAACAGCAGGATCTTCGGGTTCATGGCCACAGCACGGGCGATGGCCACGCGCTGCTGCTGGCCGCCAGACATCTCGCTCGGGAGATTGTCCATCTTATCGTGCAGGCCAACGGCCGTGAGCCACTTCTCCGCCAGAGCCTCGGCCTCGGCCTTCGGCATTTTCTTCGTGTGGGTCAGGCCGAGCATGACGTTCTTCTTCGCCGTCATGTGCGGGAACAGGTTGAACTGCTGAAAGACCATGCCCGTCATCGAGCGCTGCTGCGCGATGACCTTTTCCGATACGCGCTTGCGCTTGCCGTTGACCTCATGATAGCCGATCTCCTGACCATCGAGGATGATCTTGCCCGCCTCGAACGGCTCCAGCAGGTTGATGCAGCGCAGCAGGGTCGTCTTGCCCGAGCCGCTCGAGCCGATGATCGACACGACCTCCTTCTCGTGCACCTCCAGCGAGATGTCCGAGAATACCGTGAAGTCACCGTAGCTTTTCGTTACGTTTTCAAATCTCAACAGTGCGTCACTCATGGTAATTACCTCTTAGCTTTCTGCAGATAGTTGAGCTTCTTGCTCAGTTTCTTGCCGGCGTACTCGATGAGCGTGTTGATGGCAAAGTAGAACACGCCGATGATCAGGTAGTACACCAGCGCCTCGCCGTACTTGGCGACGATCTGGCGCGTGACCAGCAGCAGATCCAGCACGCCGATCATGCCCAGCAGCGTCGATGCCTTGATCATCTCCGTGGCGGAGTTGATCCAGGGCGGGATCATCTGCACCACCGCCTGCGGCAGCAGAATGTTGAAAAAGATCTGCGGAAACGTCAGGCCGATGGCACGGCCGGCTTCGATCTGCCCCTTCGGGATGGCCTGCAGCGCACCGCGCGTGAGCTCAGTCATCTGCGCGGCGGCGAACATCGTCAGCGCAACGGCACCGGCCGTGTTCTGCTCCATCTGCACGCCGAAAAGCATCTTGAGCACAGCGTTGACAAAGTAGTACACCACGAAGATCGTGACCAGAACGGGCAGGCCGCGCATGATATCCACATAGATGCGGAACAGCCACTGCCAGCGCTTTTTGCAATAAGTCAGCACAACGCCCATCGCAATGCCCAGAATAGTTCCGAGCACGATCGCAATCAGCGAGATATAGACCGTGTTACCCAGGGCCGTGAGTACGTTGCCCCAGAGATTGGATATGTTTTGGAAGTACTTCATACGGACCTCCCCTACAGGAACAGTTTCTCGACCCGACGCAGAATGAACGCAATCAGGTAGCAGGCCGCCACGTACAGCACGCCCGTCGTCAGCCAGACTTCAAAGACGCGGAATGTCTGCGTCGTGAGCACTTTCGAGATATACGTCAGCTCGCCGACCGTGATGGCCGAGGCGATGGATGTGTCCTTAAACAGCGAAATAAGATAGTTGCCCATGGATGGAAGAACTTTTTTCATCATAATGGGCAATTCGATTTCCATTTTAATAACCGTTCCACTCAAACCGATGGCCTGACCGGCCTCGATGATCCCCTTCGGGATCGCTTCCAGTCCGGCGCGGAACACTTCCTCCATGTACGCGGAGGAATACAGAGCCAACGTGATGACAAAGGAGGGGACCTTGGGGATGTTGATGCCGATCGTCGGCATGCCAAAGTAGGTAATGTAGACCAGGATCAGGATCGGCGTGTTGCGGAAGATCGTGACAAAGATCTGCACCAGCCTGCGGGCGGTTTTGGATTTGGAGACGGCGGCAAAGGCCAGCAGCAGGCCGATGATGGTGCCGATGGTGATTGCGATGATCGCCATGAGCAGGCCAAAACCTAGACCCTCGAGCATAGGGACAATATTCTTTTCGATCACTGTCCAGTTAAAATTGTAATTCATAGCGTTCTCCATCCGAATCTTTGGAAAAATGCGGATCGCAAGGGCGATCCGCACCTTCCAAAATTCTGTTTACATAGGGATACGGCTGCGCTGTGCTCAGCGGTACATGCCCGGCTTGCCGGTCTGAGGCGGATCGAGCGTCACGCCGAACCACTGCTCATACGCATCGATGTAGGACTGGTAGGTCGCGCCGCACATGGCATCCTGCAGCACGGTGTTGACATAGTTGAGCCACTCCTGATCGCCCTTCTGGACGCCGGCACCGTAGTTCTGCGGACGGCCGGAGATGCCGGTGGCGATGAAGCTGCTGTCGAGGGAAGCCTGATACTTAGCGTTGGACATATCGCACACGGCGACGTCGCAGCGGCCGGAGGCCAGCGCCTGGTAAAGCAGGGCCTGATCCTCGTACTGGTCAACAGTATAGTTGTCGTGGCCGGAGAAAACGTCGGCAACGATGTCCTCGGCAAAGCTGTTCTGCAGAACAGCCACGGTCACCTTCGTGCCGCTGTCCATGGCTGCGAGCAGCTGGTCGCCGGTCTGGTACTTGCCGCTGGTGTGCAGCAGGGCCTCACAGCCTTCGGTGTAGTATGGGATGGTGAACTCGATCTGCTGGGCTCTCTCGGCGCTGATGGTCATGAACTGGAAGCAGATGTCCACGTTGCCGTTGACGAGGTTCGGGACGCGCTCGTCAGAGGACTGCTCGACGAACTTGACCGCTTCCGGATCGCCGAAGAGGGAGTTGGCAACGATTTTGGCCATGGAGACGTCAAAGCCGCAGAGGTTGCCGTCGTCGTCGTAGAAGTGCCACGGCGCATTGGTGCTGCCGGTGCCGACGATCAGGTATCCGCGATCCAGGACCTCCTGGAGTTTGCCGCTACCGCTGGCGGAGCTGTTACTGCCGCTGCTGCCGCAAGCCGTGAAGGCAGCGATCATCATAACGGCCATGAGCAGCGCGAGAGTGGATCTGAGCTTTTTCTTCATTATTTTTCCTCCTTGTGTATTGTGAAATGTTTTCACACCATTTCTTCTGGGGTTGCTCGTGGTTGTTGGGTGGTCGTGGGGGATCAGAGCTTTTCGGCGATGATCTCGATCTCGACCGAGGCGTTCGTGGGCAGCGAGCCCACGCCGATGGCGCTTCTGGCGTGGCGGCCATATTCGCCGTAGAGTGCTTCCAGCAGTTCGGACGCGCCGTTGACAACGGCAGGCTGATCGCCGAAGTCGGGCACACCGTTGACCCAGCCGTGCACGCGCACGATGCGGATCTGATCGAGATCTGCCACCGTGGCGATCGCGCTCAGGCAGTTGACCGCGCTGAGCTTGGCCGACTCATAGGCATCGGCTATGCTGACGTCCCCGCCGACCTTGCCGGCGTAGAGCAGCTTGCCGTCGACCCAGGCCGTCTGGCCGGACGCATAGATCATCTTGCCTGCGGTCTGCACCGGCAGATACGCCGCAACTGGGGCCGGGCACGCAGGCAGCTTCAGGCCCATGGCCTGGAGCTTTTGTTCCACATTGGACATTGGAATCGTCTCCTCTCTCAAGCCGTGTAATGTTTGGCACAGAAGCGGCGGATGCGGGCGATCGCCTCCGTCAGGTCCGCGTCACTGCATGTGTAGGCGATGCGCACGAAGCCCTCACCACAGGTGCCGAAGGCGCTGCCGGGGATGCAGACGACGTGCTCATCGTCGAGCAGGCGGTTGCAGAATTCCTCGCTGCTCATACCAAAGGCGCGGATATCGGCAAAGACGTAAAACGCGCCTGTGGGATCGTTGCTGTTCATGCCGGGGATGGACGTCAGGCCCTCGAGCAGCACCGTGCGGCGGCGCGCAAAGATATCGCGCAGCTGCGTGCACAGCTCCGGATGGTCGAGCGCGGCGACGGCCGCGTACTGACCCATGGCGTTCGGGCAAGCGTTGAAGTTCTCCTGGCACTTGGTCATGCGGTCCACGATCTCCGCCGGGCCGGCCAGATAGCCGATGCGCCAGCCGGTCATGGCATAGGATTTTGAGAAGCTGTTGACCACCACGCAGCGCTCCTTCATGCCGGGCAGCTCCGCGATGGACAGATACGGCTCCGTGCCGTAGAGCAGGGTGTTATAGACCTCGTCGGCGATGATGAGCAGGTCGTGCTTTTTGGCGATGGCGGCGATCTGCTCCATGGCCGCGCGGGACATGACGCTGCCGGTAGGGTTGTTGGGCGAGTTGATCATGAGCGCCTTGGTGTGCGGGGTGATGAGCCGCTCGATCGTCTCGGGCTGCATCTCGAAATTGTGCTCGAGATCCGTCGGGACGCGCACGGGCTCTCCGCCGCAGTAGCGCACCTGCGCCACGTAGTTGAGCCACTGGGGATCCTGAATGAGGATCTCGTCGCCGGGGTCGAGCAGCACCAGAAACAGCAGAGACAGCGCGCCCATGCCGCCGTTGGTGATGATGATCTCGGTCGCGGGGTCGTAGCCGACGCCCTTCAGGTTCGATTTTTCCGCGATGGCGCGGCGCAGATCCAGCGTGCCAGCGTTCGGCGTGTAGTGCGTGAGGCCCTTGGCGAGCGCCTCGCTGCCGGCGCGGCACACGAGCTCGGGCGTGGCCATGTCCGGCTCGCCGATGCCCATGCTGATGACGTTGTCCATCGTGGCGGCCTTGTCGAACATGGCGCGGATGGCGCCCTGCCGGAGCGTTTTGGCCTTGGCATTGATCCAGTTCATCGGCATCGCCCCCCTCTCAGCGCTGAACGCGGCCGGTGCCGTCGCCTCCGGCCAGCTTCTCGACGTCGGAGACGCTGACGCGGTTGAAGTCGCCGATGACGCTGTGCTTGAGGCAGGAGGCCGCGACCGCAAACTCCAGGGCCTGCTGGCAGTCGGTATAGTGGTTCAGGCCGTAGATCAGGCCGCCGGCGAACGAGTCGCCGCCGCCGACACGGTCGATGATGTCACGGATCTCATATTTTTTCGACACGTAGAAGTGTTCGCCGTCGTTCAGGCAGGCCGCCCAGCCGTTGTGGTCGGCGCTGTGGCTCTCGCGCAGGGTGATGGCGATGAGCTTCATGTTCGGGAACGCGGCCAGCACCTTATTGCCGAGCACGCGGTACTTCTCGCGGTCGAGCGCACCGGATTCGACGTCCACATCCGCCGTGATGCCGAGCGACTTCTGCACATCCTCCTCATTGGCGATGGCGACGTCCACGGACTCGGCGAGCTTGTTCATGACCTCCGAAGCGGCCTTGCCATACTTCCAGAGATTCTTGCGGTAGTTGAGGTCGCAGGAAACGGTGATGCCGCGCTTTTTTGCCTCGGCGACCGACTCGAGCGACATCTCCATGGCCGTCTCGGAGATAGCCGGAGTGATGCCGGTGATGTGAAACCAGTCCACGCCGTCGAACGCCTTGTCCCAGTCGATGTCGCCGGGCTTGGCCAGCGCGATGGCGGAATAGGCGCGGTCATAGACGACTTTGCTCGGCAGCTGGTTCGCGCCGCCCTCGAGATAGTAAATGCCCATGCGGCCCTCGCCGCGCAGGATGCGGGACGTGTCCACGCCGAAATAGCGCAGCTCGCGGATGCACGCCTCGGCAATGTCGTTTTTCGGCAGGACGGTCAGAAACGCCGCGTCCATGCCGTAGTTTGCCAGCGAAACCGCCACATTTGCCTCGCCGCCGCCGAAGGTCGCCTCCAGACTCGGGCTCTGGAAAAAGCGCTCGTGGCCGGGAGCCTTCAGGCGCAGCATAATCTCACCAAACGTCAGTACTTTCATTCATTTTTTCTCCTTATTTCTGCAGCAGATGGATCGCAAAGCCGCCGAACTCCTCCTTGAGGTAGATGGCCGTCATGCGGTCACCTTTATACTTTGCGGTGGACGGGTCACAAACGAAGCCGCGCTTTTCCAGCTCGGCCACGGCGACCGGCAGCGCATTGGTGCGGATGGCAATGTGGCCGTTTTTGCCCAGATACACGGACTTCATGACCTCAATGCCGGGCGAGGCGAAGTTGGAGGAATTTCCGGTCTTGACCGGCAGACCAAATGCCTGATTCAGCGACTGGCAGACGGCCATGGATGCGTCCGCGCTCTCGCAGTTGATGCCGATGTGCGCGACCTCAAAGCCGAGCAGCGCTTCCTTCGCCTGCGCGCACAACGCGGTGATCTTGTCAAAATTTCCGGCCACGATGTCCGCCTTTGGGCAGACCCAGCTGCCGCCGACCGCGTGGACATAGGGCGCCGCGATGAACTCGCCCAGGTTCTGCGCGTTCACGCCGCCGGTCGGGATGAAGCGGATGCCGCCGAACGGGCCGGACAGGGACTTCATCGCCGTCAGGCCACCATAGACATTCGCGGGAAAAAACTTCACGACATGCAGCCCCAGCTTCATGGCCGCCATGATCTCCGTCGGCGTGACGCAGCCGGGCGTCACGGCGATGCCGCGCTCCACGCACCAGGACACGACCTCCGGGTCAAAGCCCGGCGCCACGATAAACTTTGCACCGCACGCCACCGCCTGCTCGCACTGCGCGAGTGTGATGACCGTGCCCGCACCGACCAGCATATCCGGGCACTGCTCGCTCACCGCGCGGATCGAATCCGCGGCCGCCGCCGTGCGGAACGTGATCTCCATCACATCTACACCGCCGGCCAGCAGCGCTTTGGCAGTGGGGACTGCATCTTTCGCATCGTCCAGCACGACGACCGGCACGACGCCGCTTCGCTTAAGTCTTGTTAACACGTCCATCAAGTTATACAGTCCTTTCACACAAAAACAATGAATTTTTGTATTTTTTGTATTTTGAATCAGACTTATAAATTAATTTAATCATTGTTTGGCTCATTCGTCAATAAATTTTTAATATATCCTATGCAAAATCATAGTTTTTTTACTAAACGGCCCGAAATCGGAATATTTTTTGTGGAAAATGTCGATTTCTTAAAGTCCGATTTTTATATAATTTTCAGTATATGGAATTTCATGGGCGCTTTTTGAAGAAAGCACTATCCTTTTGCATGAAAATGTGGTATATTATGTGGCATATTATGTGGCATATTAAATTTCAGGATTCAAAATAATTTTTTGAGGGAGAATGACCAACGCATGCTTTCTTATCAGGAAAACGAGGAATGGCTGCACAAACTGATGGATCTGCTGGAGGCGCACTTCGGACCGGACGTTGAGTTCGTGCTCCATGATCTGACGCTGGACTACGAGCACACGATCGTGGACATCCGCAACGGGCACATCACCGGCCGCGAGATCGGCGGCACCGGCGACATTCTGGGTCTGGAATACATTCGCAACGCGTCCGAGGACAACGGGACGTACTACAACTTCATCGAATACACCAAAGAGGGCAAGACCCTGCGCTCGTCCACCCTGTTTCTGCGCGATGAAAACGGCAACCCCTCCGTGTGCATCGCCATCAACGAGGACATCACCAAAAGTCTGGAGCTGGAGCACTATCTCCACAGCCGCAACCGGGTCGTTGCCGACCAGCCGAACGAGGACAAGTACCGCGGCAATGTCAACGATATGCTCCAGCATCTGATGGATCAGGCGCAGCTCATGGTGGGAAAAAACTCCGCGCACATGACCAAGGAGGACAAGATCCGCTATCTGGAGTTTCTGGACAAGCACGGTGCATTCCTCATCACCTACTCCAACGCGCAGGTGTGCAAAGCACTGAACATTTCACAGTTTTCACTCTATAATTACCTGCGCATGATCCGCAGCGACAGCAAAGATGACGCGGGCGAGCAGCTCCCCATGGGCAAATAGGGTACAAACGCGAAAAACCTCCGCGCCGGACGGCACGGAGGTTTTTGTCTGTGTATGGTTCGATTACTTGAGTTCGACAGAAGCGCCGACTTCCTCGAGCTTCTTCTTGAGCTCCTCGGCCTCGTCCTTGGAGACCTGCTCCTTGATGGCGCAGGGGATGCCCTCGACCTTCGCCTTGGCTTCCGCCAGGCCCAGGTTGGTGATCTCACGGACGGCCTTGATGACCTTGATCTTCTGATCGCCGAAGCCGGTCAGAACGACGTCAAACTCGGTCTTCTCCTCGGCGGCAGCAGCGGCGGCCACCGGAGCGGCAGCAACAGCGGCAGCGGCGGAAACGCCGAACACATCTTCGATCTCGTGCACGAGCTCGGACAGCTCGAGGACGGACATAGCCTTGATCTCTTCGATCATAGCAGTGACTTTTTCGCTAGCCATGGTAATTTTCCTCCTAAATAGTTAAGTGAAGTGGTCGCCTTATTCGGCGGCGGGAGCTTCGGCCTCGGCAGCCGGCGCGGCAGCGCCGCCCATCTGCTCGACGACCTGATTCAGGCAGACGGCCAGACCCGTGATGGGGGCCAGCATCGTGCCCAGAACCTTGGAGTACAGCGCATCCTTGTTCTGGAGCTGCGCGATCTCCGCGATCTCAGCCTCGGAGAGGACCTTGCCCTCGAGAAACGCGCCCTTGACGATGAACTTCTTGTCCTTTGCCATCTTCTCGCTCACGTCATGGATCATGCGGATCGGGACGATCGGATCGGCCGTGCTGGTTGCGAGCGAAGTCGTACCATTGAGCAAATCACGCATTTCCTCGAGACCGGCGTCCTTGAGTGCAAAGCGAGTCAGGGTGTTTTTGACGACGGAATACTCCACGTCATTCTGACGCAGCTCATTGCGCAGTTTGGTGTCTTCATCGACGGTGATGCCCTTGTAATCGACGAACACGCCGGCGCTGGCGCCCTTGAGCCGCTCGGCCAGAGCGGCGACGATCGCCTGCTTCTCGCTGAGAACTTTTGCGTTCGGCATAGTGTGATTTCACCTCCGTGTGAAAGATACACGCCCAAAAAAATTCCGCGGCCAAAGCCCCGGAAACAGAAAAAGAAACATCATGATGGATGCATCCTCGGCAGGATTTCCGCGGTCAAGCCACCTGCTGTCTTTGGAGCGCTATAACAGAATACCAGATGTGCCCGCGCGTGTCAAGCATTTTTCGCGCCAAGATGCGGCTTTTAAAAAATGAGATGGCCCCCGGAAGAGTACCGGAGGCCATCGCAAAAAATCCCACAAAAAAACTTTTACCCTAAACTGCTGTCATTAGTCTAGCATGTTTCCTAACATGTGTCAAGCCTTTTTGTAACAATTCCCGTCCTGTGCGCAGGTGCGCGGCGGTGCGGGCACGTCACCAGTCCATGCTCTTGAGCCCCTCGCCGAGCGACATGCCGCAGCGGCCGTGACCGGGATAGAGCGTGAGCTCCGGCGGCAGCGTGCACAGAAACGGCACGGTCTGATCCATGAGCACGGCGGCGTTGCCCCCGCGCAGACGCGTGATGACGGCGTTGCCCGGAACGAGCGTGTCACCGCTGAAAAAGGCATCCGGCCCGATGCGGTAGCACGCGCTGCCGCGCGAGTGGCCGGGCGTGGCATAGCCCTCGAGGTGCAGCGCGCCCCAGTCGAGCGCAATGTGATCGCCGAAGGTCATGTCCGGGGCATACGTCTCGGTCTTGAGGTCCAGCGCGCGCAGAAAATCGCGCGCGGCCGCCCCGCGCGACACGCTCAACGCCGCGAGCAGCACGGGCGTCGTGTTGCCGGGGTTGCGCAGCCAGGGGGTGCAGTTTTCCTGCCAGAGGGTGCGCGCCGGGAGCGCGCGCTGCATCCGGCCGAGGCCGGAGATATGATCAATGTGCTCATGCGTGAGCACGAGCAGCACGCGGCAGCCCTGCAGGCGCTGCATCGCCGCTTCGTCCGGCCAAGGATCGAGGACGATCGCATCGCGTCCCTGCGTGACGATGTACATATTGGAGCCGATGGGCGGAAAGGGAATGCGTTGGATCTGCATAGGCCTTCAGTCCTCCCGCGGCAGGGCGAGCAGCCGGCGGCTGAGCGGCAGCTCGGACGGGCGGCTGTTTTCCAGGGTGACGGTGCCGTGGCTGCCGCCGCGGACCCAGCCGCGGCGCACGAGCTGGCGCAGCGTTTCGCGCGCGGTGCCGTCGCTGCCGTCATAGAGCGCGACGCCGCCAAGGGCGGCGCGGATGGCCCGGCGGGCAAACGGAAAGTGTGTGCAGCCGAGTACGGCCGCGTCCACGCGGCCGGCATAGGGGCCGAGCTGCCGCGCGAGGTAGGCCATGAGCGCGGGCGAATCGAGCTCGCCCCGCTCGACGAACTCCACCAGCTCCGGGCACGGCAGCGGCGTGATCTCGGCGCAGCCGGCGCACTGGTGCATGAGCGCGACGAATTTCTCCTCCCGCAGCGTCAGGGGTGTGGCCAGCACGAGCACGCGCCGGTGGTGCGCCACGGCGGGCTTGAGCGCCGGCTCGATGCCGATGACGGGGATGTCCGGAAAGGCGGCGCGCAGCGGGCCGATGGCCGCGCTCGTGGCCGTATTGCAGGCGATGACGGCGGCCTTGATGCCGCGGTCATACAGCCGGTCGATGACGCCCTGCGTCAGGCGGCGGACCTCCGCAGCCGGGCGCACGCCGTAGGGGGCATTGGCCGAGTCGCCGAAATAGAGAAAGTCCTCCCCCGGCAGGCGCTGCACGAGCGCGCGCAGGACACTGATGCCGCCGAGGCCGGAATCAAACACCGCAATCGGAAGCTCCGTCCGCTCCATGGCATGCCCTCCTTTCCGAATTGCGTACAGAATGCATCTATTGTACCACATTCGGCGCACTTTTCAAGTCAGGCTCGCATGCCGCCGGCGGCGCAGGAGCTTGCTCACGAGCGAGCACAGCGGGATCAGGTAGAGATAACACGCGGCCAGCAGGCTCAGCTCCGGCGCGCCGGCCGAGGCGAGCGGCACTGCGCCCGCGATCGACCACGGGACAAGCGGCGCGAGCACGACGACGGAGTTTTCCAGGTCGATGGCGCACGACGGGCCGTCCGGCTCCGTATCGGCGCTGAGCTGGTGCGTGAGCAGGATGGAAAGCGTCTGGTTGCAGGCGATCATGGACGCGGCGACGGCCGTGCAGAGCATGGCGCCGAAGGGCGTGATGCGTCGGCTCATGCGCGCGATGCCCGCCTTGGCCGTGTCGAGCAGGCCGGTGGCCTGAAAGATGCCGGAATAGGCCGCCGAGATGCACACGATGGCCGTGACCCGCAGCATGGACACGACACCGCCGCCGTTGAGCAGCGCGCCGGCGGCCGCATCCGGTGCGGCGTAGCCGGTGAGCATGCAGCGCAGCACGTCCGCCAGCGGCTGGTGCTGCACCGTCAGGCACAGTGTGAACGCCGCCGCAATGCTCGCGCACATGACCCAACGGACGTGCACGTGCAGCGCCGAGAGCACGAGGATGAGCACCGCCGGCAGCAGAGCCAGCCAGTGCAGCGTGCACACGCGCGCAAACAGCGTGCGCACGTCCTGCGCCGCCCCGCCGCCGTGCGCCATGGCGCTGAGCACGGCATAGACCGCGCACGTGAGCGTAAACGGCACAAAGGCCGTGCGCACCATGGCACGCAGGTTGTCGTAAATATCCGTGTGTGTGAGCTCGCTGATGAGCAGCGCGCTCGTGGACACGGGCGAGCAGCGATCGCCGAAAAAGACGCCCGACAAGACCGCGCCGCCGGCCAGCACCGGCGACACGCCCATGGAGGCTGCCGCCGTCATGCACACGGCGCCCATCGTGGCCGCCGCACCGAAGGACGTGCCCATGAGCGCGGATACGGCGCTCGTGAGCAGAAACGACGTGATGACGAGCGTGCCCGGGTGGATGAGATCGACCGCATAGCAGATCAGCAGCGGCACCGTGCCGCACGCGCGCCAGAGCGCCGTGAGCACGCCGATGAGCAGAAAGACGATGAGGACATTTTTGGCCGTCCGGATGCCCGACCAGAGCATGCCGCCGACCGCGCGCAGACCATACCCCTGCCGCAGCGCCCAGCCCACGAACAGCACCAGCCCCACGAGCAGCGCCGCAACGATCGGCCAGCCGAGTGCCACGCACACGAGCAGCTCCAGGCAGAAAAGACACAAAACGACCATGGTGACCTCCAAATCAAAATGATTTTTTTATTATAGACCGAGGTTTTCCCGTTGTAAAACTGTTATTTTTGATATATTCTACAGATAAAAACTGTAGATTTCGGAGGAGGCGGCATGAACTTTTCGTCCTTTGATTACTTTCTCGCGCTCGCGCGCGAACGCAGCTACACGCGCGCGGCCGATGCGCTGCACATCACGCAGCAGTCGCTCTCGGCAGCCATCGCGACGCTCGAACGCGAGCTCGGCTGCCCGCTCGTGGTGCGGCGCACGCCGCTGGAGCTGACGTACGCCGGGCGGGTATTTCTGCAGTACGCCGAGCGCTTTCACCAGACGCGCGACGAGATGCAGCGCACATTCTGCGACATTGCGGAAAACCAGCGCGGCGAGCTGCGCATGGGCATCGCCTACACGCGCGGGCGGGCCATCCTGCCGGGAATCCTTGAGGCGTTTGCGGGCGTGTATCCGAACGTGCGCGTGATCCTGACCGAGGAGCGCAACCACACGCTGCAGAACCTGCTGCACGAGGGGCGGGTGGATCTGGCCATCGCGCGGTTTCAAAAGCCGCTGCCGGGCATCGAGGTGCAGCCGTTTTACACCGAGGACACCGTTCTGCTCGTCAGCCGGCAGCTACTGCAGACCTGCGGGATCGACCTCGCAGCGCACCGCACGAAGATCGAGCGCGGCGACCTACGTTCTCTGCGCGGGTGCCCGTTCGTGCTCGGCAGCGCCGAGGACATCACCGGCAGCCTGGAGCGCGACGCGTTTCGCCACGCCGGGTTCGTGCCGGAGGTGCGGGCCGAATCGAGCAACGTCGAGACGCTGCTCGAGCTGTGTGCGCGCGGCGTGGGTGCGTGCTTCTGCCCCGAGAATCTGGCGCGGCTGCTGTTGGCCGCGCAGCCGCACGGACGGCTGGAGATGCTGCGCATGCCGGACACGATGGCCTACCCCATCAGCTTCGGCTACGCAAAGCGCGCCTACCCATGGAGCGTGCTGGCGGACTTCATCCGCATTGCCCGCGCGCAGTATCCGCAGCCGGCATGAAAACATCCCCCGGAGCGTCTGCTTCGGGGGATGTGCCTGTCTATACTTACTGGTTCCAGGGGTTGGCCGGGTCGGGGTCCGTCGGGTCCCAGCCGCGGTTCGGGCTGGAGATGTCCAGCCACGGGGCCGACGGCTTCGGCACTGGGAGAGACGAGGCATTGTAGATCGAGACCGTGGTGCCGAGGGGGCAGTTGTCGTAGATCCACTTGGCGTCCGCTACCGTCAGGCGCACGCAGCCGTGCGAGCAGACCGTGCCGAGCTGGTTATACAGCCGGTAGGACAGGTCGTTTTTATTCGGGCTGTTGTACGGCGAGGAGTGGAAGAGATAGTTGCCGGTGATCTGCGTGCAGTACTGGCCCCAGCAGCCCTGCAGCGGGTGCCAGGCTGCCTTGAACGGCGTGCGGAACGTGCCGATGGGCGTGGTCTGGCCGGGGCCGCAGACAAAGGCATGGTAGAGGATGGAATAGTCACCGTTCTTGTCCAGACCGTAGACGAGCACGGTGCACTGGTTGCGCACGACCTCGAGCTTGTAGGGATACTGCGCGCTGAGAAGCTGGTCATACTCCGCGTCCGTGTAGTTGTTGACCGGGACGATGAACATGGTGCGGATCACGTCCGTGCCGCACAGGAAGAGGATCTCGACCGTGTGCTGGGAAGGCATATCGCGCTTCCAGACGGACTCTTCCACATGGAAGCCCGGCGTGATGGACTTGCCGTCGAGCGTGTAGTGGCGCGTTTGCTGCTGCACGCCGTCCACATACCAGATGAGGGTCGCCTCGCCCGGTGTGGTCTGATACTCCGACGGGAAGTAGCGGTAGGTCACATACAGGTCGATCGCGCGGCACTCCGGCGAGAGTGCGGGCACGGGGTCGGTCACGACGGTGCCGACGCCCTGAAGCATGGGGTCATACTCCGCATTCGTCTTGTCGGCCGCGAGCGGAACGGTGCAGCCGCGCGCGAGCAGGCGCACGAGCGAAGTGTGGCCGGTGCCCGCAACGGTCGTGCCCTCGGCCGCGACGGCAAGCGTGTCGACCGTGCCACCGACGGTAACGGTGCCGTTCGGGTCGGTGCGCACGACGAGCGTGCCGGTGACGTTCATGCTGCCGAGGTCGCGCCCGGCGGTGCCGCCGAGGTAGAGCGTGCCGGTGAAGGTACCTGCCGTCAGAGGCGCGGTGCCGGTATAGACGACGCGGCCGGAGACCGGGAGCGCGGCGGCATCGGAGCAGAATTGCAGGCCGAGCTCATAGAGCATCTGCGCGATCTCGGCGCGGGTGATGCCGGCCGTGGGATTCAGGCGGCCGGCATCACCGCTGACGATGCCGGCCTTGACCAGACCGGCCACCGAGGCGACCGCCCAGTCGCTGACGGCGGAAGCGTCCGAGAACGCCTGAATGTCGGCAGCCGTGCCGTCCGCCACGGCGAAGGCGCGGGCGATGACGGACATGGCCTCCTGGCGCGTGATGCTGCGGTCCGGGCCCATGGTGCCGTCACCGCAGCCGCTGAAGATGTTCATCTGCGCGGCGGCGCTCAGCTCCGGGTAGTACCAGGCGGCAGCGTCCACGTCCGAAAACTGCGTGATATCCTTGCCCACCGTGCAGCCGAACACGCGCACGAGCATGGCGGCCATCTGGGCGCGCGGGGCGTCGTTGCCCGGCAGCATGTCGCCGCTGTCATCACCGACAAGGATGCCGTGATCGCGGGCAAACTCCATCGCCGCCTGATACCACGGGCCGGACGGTGTGGGCTCCGGCGTGGGTTCGGGACTGGGGGTGGTGGGTGCGGTCGGCTCCGTCGTTGGATCCGAGGGCTGCACGGGGTCGGGCTCTGCGGCGATGACCGGTACGACGGCCAGCGTCAGCACGCACGCGAGCACGAGCAGCAGGGACAAAAAGCGTTTGCGCATGGTTTTCTCCTCCATATTTTCCTGTGGGTGTGCGATGGTTTCATTATACCGGACGGCGGTGATTTTTCAATCTTTTTCGCAGCGATTTCAACTTTTTTCAGTTTCTGTGACGCACAAAAAAGCAGCATGCCGTCCGGCACGCTGCAAGTTTACATAATTCAGTTTACATAATTACAAGTTCAGCAGCTCCGCAACGTCGTCCTCCCCGTAGACGCGAATGCCGTGCGCAGAAAGGAGCGCGGCGGTGACGCCGTCGCCGGGCGTGAGCGTGCTGGTGAAAGTACCGTCATAGATCTCGCCTTTTCCGCACGAGGGGCTGCGCTGCTTGAGCAGGGCGGCCGTGCAGCCGAAGCGCTGCGCGAGGGCGAGCGTCTGCTGCGCACCGCGGGTATAGGCATCCGTGACGTCGGCGCCGGTGCGCATGACCACGCAGCTGCCCCGCCGCTCGGACGGGGCGCGCGGCGTCGGCAGGCCGCCGAGCTGCTCCGGGCAGGCGGGCACAAGAACGTGCCGCGCCATAAGTTCACGCAAAACGCCGTCAGGAAAGCCTTTCGACGCGCCGTCATACCGGCAGGCGACGCCAAGCAGGCAGGCACTGACGAGAATCTTCATCGCACCGCCCGCTTTCCGCGGCTCCACGTGAAGCCGAAGAGCATACCGAGCACGCCGCCGGCGATGTGCGTGAGCTGGGCGAGGCCGGCCGTGCCGGTGACGGCCTGAAAGATCTCGCTACCGAGGTAGAGGATGAGCACGAGGATGAGCGTGAGCGGGATGGTGCCGGTGCGCATGCCGGCGAACGACGCGAGCACGATGAGCATGAACACGACGCCGGACGCGCCCATGAGCGCGCTGTTCGGGAAGAAGAACCAGAGCACCAGCCCTGTGACGAGCGCCGTGAGCGCGATGGCGAGCAGGATGCGCTTGCCGCCGAAGCGCTCCTCCGCCGTCGGCCCGACAACGAGCAGCATGACGATGTTGCTGCAATAGGCGGCGAAATCCGGGTGGCCGAGCACGTGCAGGAAAAAGCGCGGGTAGGTCAGCCAGTCCGTCAGCGACGAGCGGTAGACGCAAAAGAGGTTCTGCGTCGTCCAGCCGTCGGTGAGCTTGCCGAGGCCGAGCGCAAGCAGGCTCAGCAGCGCGAACGTGAGGATGACGGGCGAATTATACAGGATCGTGATGGAATGTTTCTTCATAAGTACCTCTCAAAGCCAAACGCGCGCAGGTCATCTGGGACCGGCGCGGTGATGTGCAGGGGCTGCCCGGTGACGGGCTGCGTGAGATCGGCCGCGGCCGAATGCAGCACGGGGCGCGCGAGCAGGGACGCATCGCCGCCGTAGAGCTTATCGCCGAGCAGCGGATGGCCGAGCGCGGCGAAGTGGACGCGGATCTGGTGCGTGCGGCCGGTGCACGGCAGAATACGCAGGAGCGTGTACCCGTCCCGCTCGGCGAGCACGGTGTAGTCCGTGACAGACGGCTGACCGTCTGGCGCGACAGTGCGGCGTGTGGTGCCGTCGTCCGCGCGGGCGATGGGCAGGTCAATGGTGCCGCGCGGCGGCAGGCCGGTGCCGCAGGCGGCGGCGAGATACGTGCGCCGAAAGCCGCCGGTGTGCAGCACGCGGCGCAGCCGGTCGTGCACATAGCCGCTGCGGGCGACGAGCATGACACCGGACGTGCCGCGGTCGAGTCGGTTGACGGGGTGAAAGACCGCGTCGGGCCCGAGGTAGGCGGCGAGCGCGTTTGCGACCGTGGGGTCACCGCGGTCGTACCCGCCGTGCACGGCCATGCCGGCGGGCTTGTTGAGCGCGAGCAGGTCTACATCTTCATACAAAATATCCAGCGGCACGGCCACGGGTGAAAATCTGCCGCCGGTGCGCTTGTCGTCGATGCGCACGGTGAGGGTGTCCCCCGCCGTGACGCGGTCAACGGTGCGGGTGTGCGCACCGTTTAAGCAGATGCCGTCCGGCACGGTCTTGACGCGGGCGATGGCCCCGTCGGCCATGCGCAGTTCACGCCGGAGCAGGCTCTTGACCGTGCGGCCCGCCTGCTCCGGCGTGACGGTGAGCGTCAGCCGGCGCATTCCTGCGCGGCCAGCGCGGCCTCGTATGCGGCGCGGGTGCGGCTGTCAAAGCAGACCATGCGCACGCGCGTGATCTCGGGATGGTCGGCGAGATAGGCCGTGATCTCGCGCACGGCGATCTCCGCCGCCTGATTCAGGGGAAAATGGTAAATGCCCGTGCTGATGGACGGGAAATCGACCGTGTGGCAGCCGTTCTCGCTCGCGAGGCGGAGGCTGTTGCGGTAGCAATTGGCCAGCAGCTCAGGCTCGCCATGCTGCCCGTCGCGCCAGCGGGGGCCGGGCGTGTGGATGACGTGGCGTGCCGGGAGACGGTAACCGCGGGTGATCTTCGCCTCGCCGGTTCGGCAGCCGTTGAGGCCGCGGCACTCATTGAGCAGGCCGGTACCGGCGGCCATGTGGATGGCCCCGTCCACCCCGCCGCCGCCGAGCAGCGAGCAGTTGGCGGCGTTGACGATGGCGTCAACATCGGACTTTGTGATGTCGCCCTGAATGACTTCCAAACGGTTCATGCGGTTACCTCCTTGCCGTCGATGGTGACGGTGATGTGATCGTCCTGTGCGTTGATGCCGATGTCCCCGGCGGCCTTGCGCCGGGCGACGATGGCCGCGGCGATGGCGTCCTCCACGTCGCGCTGGATGGTGCGGCGCAGGTTGCGCGCGCCGTAAGTCTCGCTGTAGCCCTTACGGACGAGATAGTCGATGACGGCAGGCGTCCAGTGCAGGGTCATGCCGCGCTCGGCCATGGCGGTGCGCACTTCGCCCAGCATGAGGGAAGCGATGGTGCGGAAGTTTTCCTCCGTGAGGTGGTTGAAGTAGACGATCTCGTCGATGCGGTTGAGAAATTCCGGACGCAGGAACTCGTTGAGGGCGCGCTGCGCGCGCTCGCGGCTCTGATCGTCCGCGCTCAGGCCGAAGCCGAGCGCACCGGTGTGCGTGTTGCTGCCGGCGTTCGTGGTCATGATGATGACCGTGTTTTCAAAGTTCACGGTGCGGCCCTGCGCGTCCGTGATGCGGCCATCGTCGAGGATCTGCAGCAGCAGGTTCATGACGTCCGGGTGCGCCTTTTCGATCTCGTCGAAGAGGACGACGGAGTACGGGCGGCGGCGGATCTTCTCCGTGAGCTGGCCGGCCTCGTCATAGCCGACGTAGCCCGGGGGCGAGCCGATCATGCGCGAGACGGAGAACTTCTCCATGAACTCCGACATATCCAGCCGGATGAGCGACTCAGGCGCGTGGAAGAGCTCGTCGGCGAGGCGCTTGACCAGCTCCGTCTTGCCGACGCCGGTGCCGCCGACAAACAGGAAGCTCACGGGCTTGCGCTTGGCCTGCAGGCCGACGCGGTTGCGCCGGATGGCGGCACAGACGGTGTCGATGGCCTGGTCCTGCCCGACGATGTGCGCACGCAGCCGGTCGCCGAGGCCGGCGAGCTGCTCGAACTCATCGGCGCGGATGCTCGCGGCCGGGATCTTCGTCCAGAGCTCGATGATGCGCGCGAGGTTATCCGCCGTGAGCTCCGGGCGGCCCTTGGCGCGCAGGCCGTCGAGCTCGGTCTGCAGCTGCATCTCGCGGCTGCGCAGCTCGGCAATGCGCTCGTAGCGGCGGTCGAGCTCCTGCTCGTCATACGCGTCGCCGGTCTGCGGCGGCGCGGAGGCCAGCAACTCGCGCTCGCGCGCGTAGTCGCCGATCTCCTTTTCGACCTCGTCGGCGCGGATGAGGTCGGGATTTTTCAGATTCACGTCCGAGCAGGCCTCGTCGATGAGGTCGATGGCCTTGTCGGGCAGGAAGCGGTCGGTGATATAGCGCTCGCTGAGCACGACGGCGAGGCGGCACATGGCGTCCGGGATGACGACGCCGTGGAAGTCCTCATAATAGCGGCGCACGCCCTTGAGGATCTCAACGCTGTCGTCGATGCTCGGCTCGGCCACCGTGACGGGCTGGAAGCGGCGCTCGAGGGCCGCATCTTTTTCAATGTGCTTGCGGTACTCGGCGAACGTGGTCGCGCCGATGACCTGGATCTCGCCGCGCGAGAGCGCGGGCTTGAGGATGTTGGCGGCGTTCATGCTGCCCTCGGCGTCGCCGGCGCCGACGATGTTGTGCACCTCGTCGATGACGAGGATGATGTTGCCGACGCGGCGGATCTCCTCGATGAGGCCCTTCATGCGGCTCTCGAACTGGCCGCGAAACTGTGTGCCCGCCACGAGCGCCGTGAGGTCGAGCAGATAGACCTGTTTGTCACGCAGCTTATACGGCACGTTGCCCTCGGCGATGCGCTGGGCAAGGCCCTCGGCGATAGCCGTCTTGCCGACGCCGGGCTCGCCGATGAGGCAGGGGTTATTTTTCTGGCGGCGGTTGAGGATCTGGATGACGCGCTCGAGCTCCTCGGCGCGGCCGACCATGGCGTCGAGCTTGCCGTCGCGGGCGCGCTGCGTGAGGTCGATGCAGTAGTTGGTCAGGAACTTGAGCTTGCGCGGGGCAGCGCCGCGCTTGTCGGCCGCAGCGCCGTCGGCACGCGGCGGCTCGGCCGCAGCGGAAGCCTCCTGCGCCGGGGGCGGGTTCTGGTTGAAGAGGCGGTTAAGAAACGGGAAGGTCGCGGTCTTGCCGTCGTCCTCGTCGGCGTCGGCATCGGGGTCGTCGGGGTCGGCATCGGGCGCGCCGTCGCCGCCGAGCATGCCCATGCTGCCGAGCATTTCCGCCACGTCGCCGGTGAGATTGTCGAGATCGGCATCCGAGATGCCGAGCTTTTCCATCATCTCGTCGACGGGCTTGATGTGCAGCTCGCGCGCACAGCGCAGGCACAGGCCCTCGTTATGGGACTCGCCGTTTTCGATTCGTGTGATAAAGATCACCGCTACGTTTTTCTTGCAGCGGGAGCAGAGTGTAGGCTGCATAGACTGGTTCTCCTGTTCGATAGATTCCGTGCGCGCCGGTCACACGCCCACGCCGAGCGTGAGCACGTCGATGGCCAGCAGCGCTTTTGCCAGAGTGGTGTGCGCGAGGGTGGCGCGGCCGATGACGGGCCCGGCAAACTGCAATGCCCAGCACAGCAGGATGCCAAAGCACACGCCATTGACCGCGCCGAGGGCAGCGCCGCCAATGTCGTTGAGTTTCTCCCGGTTTGGGAGCTTAAAGGCCAGATTCGGCAGGTTGCCGATCGCGGCCAGAATGAGCAGAATGAGCAAAAAGCCAACGGACGTGACGAGCACGTAGCACAGCCGCACGCAGTAGACCTGCGTCATGGCGGCGCGCAGGGTGACGCCCTGCTCGTCGCGCATGGTGAGCGCGGCACTGGCCATGCTCTGCGCCGGACGGCCGGTAACACCGGCGGCAGCAAAGCACTGCTCGGCATATTCCTGCGCGGTGTCGGGGTGCGCGGCGACCCAGTCCTCACCCGAGAGGCCGGCGTCGTTATCCGGCAAGGTGGTGGCGACAACGTCGAGCTGGCCCTCGAAGTACCCGCCGGCAAACGGCTCCGCCACCGGCAGGAGCCGGTCGGAAAACAGGCCCGCGAGCAGCGCCGCGCCGTAGAGCGCGACGACGATGGCGGCCAGCTGTGCGGCGCTGAGGATCAACCCGCGGCGGTAGCCGCCCCAAATGGCGGCCAGAAATATGGCGACGAGCACCACTGTCAATACGATCTTCATAGGTGTATCCCTGTTCTTTCTCTCTAGGCTGCGGGGGTCAGAAGGCGAGCACCTCGGCGCTCGAGCCGCTCACGAGCAGCGCCGCGCCCCGGCGCAGCAGCACCGAGCGGCGGACACCGAGCAGATTCTGCTCGACGGACTTGATCTCATCAAGCTGCTGGTTATAAAGCGTGAGCCGGTCACTGTACTGCACGAGCACCTGCTTGCCGTTGACCGACAGGCTCGTGACAGCGCCGACAGTGTCGCATTTGCCGAGTTCATTGCCAGAGGCGCTGACCGTGACGAGCTGCTCGGCGCTGCCGGAACGGTAGCGGCTGAGCGCGAGGGTGACAAAGCCGTCGCCCTCGGCGGCGTAGTCATACAGATACAGGTCGCCGAAGGGGTACTCGGCAGTGAGCTTGGCAGTGTCGTCAAAGAAGGCCAGGCGCGTCTGCGACACGCAGCAGATCTTGCTACCGCGCCAGAAGAGGTCAGCAAAGAGCTCATCGGCGCACTCCGCGCTGCCGCGCTCGTCGGCGCTCGTGAGCGAGAACGTGTGCACGACACTGCCGGAATCCTGCAGGCAGAGCGCGGCGAGATACTTCCCGTCCGGACTCACGGCGGCGCGCACGAGGTAGCCCGTGCCGGAATACCAGACATAGACGGCCTTGCCGGAGGTGTCATACACCGTGACGGCGCCCTTATAGCCCGCGGCGTCCGAGCAGACGGCGAGATAGCCGCTGTCGCTCAGATCGGCGCTGATGATCTCGCCGGCTGGCTCGATATCGGTCTTGTTGCCCTTGAAATCCGCCACACACAGCGTCGTGCCGCCGATGTCATAGGCGCACACGCGCTCACCGCCGACGGAGATGCCCGGCTGCGAGAGCGTGAAGATCTCGTGCAGGACGGTCTTGCCGTCTTCATCGAGCAGCTGCAGACCGCTCGAGGACACGACCGCGAGGCAGCTGTCCACCGCGCGGAAGGTACGACTGGCGCTGGAGTCGAACGTGTAGGGCGCGCTGTCATCCAGATAGTCGCTCGCCGAGCCGGGCCGGTCGCGCAGCAGCAGATACAAAAACAGCAGCACGGCCAGCACACACACCGCCACGATGACGGTCTGCCGCAGCCTGGGATTTCGTTTTTGGTGGTCGTTCATGGACATTCCTCCCCTGGGCACCGCGCGGACGCGGTGTCAGGCCTGATTCATCATATCGCCGACGGCGCCGTCATACCACACGCGGTTGAGATACAGCCCCTGCGGGGGCATGGTCGGCCCCGTGAGGCGCCGGTCGCGCGTAGCCAGCAGCGCCGGGATGGCCTCCGGCTCGATCTTGCCGTAGGACGCATAGACCATGGTGCCGACGATGGCGCGCACCATATTATACAGGAAGCCGTCGGCACAGACGGCGATGGAGATGAGCGGGCCGTCCCGCTCGGCGCGGCACCAGTGCACCGTGCGCACGGTCGTGCGCGTTTCGGTGCCGACGGAGCGCACGGCGGCAAAGTCGTGCGTGCCCTCAAAGGCGCGGCCGGCGCGCGCGAGCCGCTCAAAATCCAGCGGCTGGGGATAAAAGCAGACGCGGTGCTCCAAAAACGCATCGCGGATGCGGGAGTTGTAGATCTGATAGACGTATTCCTTCTGGATGCACGAGCCGATGGCGTTAAAATCCTCCGGCGCGGCGACGGCGTCGACCACGGCGATGTCCGCCGGAAGGCGGGCATTGACCGCGAGGGGTAACCGGTCGATGGGGATCGTGCAGCCGGTGCGGAAATTGGCGCAGTAGCGCTTTGCGTGCACGCCCGCGTCCGTGCGGCCGCAGCCGACGACCTTAATTGGCTCGCCGCAGACCTTCGTGAGCGCGCGCTCCAGAGTTTCGGCGACAGTGACGTCCGTCTTCTGCACCTGCCAGCCGTGATAGGCCGTGCCGTCATACTGCAGACGCAGGGCGATGTTGCGCCTCACAGACCGAACCTCGCGAGCACGATCATGCCGGCGAGCACGAGCGCGCTCCAGATCATGGCCAGCGTGTCGCGCGTGCACCACGTGAGCTGCTTCATGCGCGTACGGCCCTCGTCGCCGTGATAGCAGCGGCACTCCATGGCCACGGCCAGCTCGTCCGCGCGGCGAAACGCCGACACGAACAGCGGAACGAGCAGCGGCAGCAGCGCCTTGGCGCGCTGGAGGAGGTTGCCGGTCTCAAAATCGGCACCGCGTGCTTTCTGCGCGGACATGATCTTGTCCGTCTCCTCAATGAGCGTGGGGATGAAGCGCAGGGCCATGGACATCATCATGCTCATCTCGTGCACGGGCACCTTGAGCTTTTTGAGCGGGCCGAAGAGGATCTCCATCGCGTCGGTGAGCGCGATGGGCGACGTGGTATACGTCAGCAGGAAGGTGCCGGCAATGAGCATCGTGATGCGCAGGACCATGAACGCGGCGCGCACAAGACCCTCGCAGGTGATGGTGATCTTCCAGAAGGACACGAGTTCGCGCCCGGGCGTGAAGAAGATATTGAGCACGGCCGTGAGCGCGATGATGATCCACAGCGGCTTGAGGCCGCGGAGGATGACCTTGAGCGGGATGCGCGAGAGCGCGATGCACACGCCCGTGACAACGAGCATGACGGCGTAGGACACGTAGCTTTTCGCCGTGAACAGCGCCGCGATATAGACGATGGTCAGCAGGAGCTTGCAGCGCGGATCGAGCCGGTGCACAATGCTGCTGCCGGGGAAAAACTGGCCGAGGGTGACGTCTTTCAGCATACGCCCGCCTCCTTCCCGACGGCGAGCAGCGCGTCCGTGAGCTGCTCAAGCGTGTAGATCGACGGCGGGAGCGCGACGCCCCGGTCGCGCAGCGCCTGCGCGATGCGCGCAGCCTGCGGCACATCGAGGCCGATATCCAGCAGCTCCTGCGTGTGGGCAAAGACCTCCGCCGGTGCGCCGTCGAAGGCAACGTGCCCGGTGTGAAAGACGATGAGCCGGTCGGCGATGCGCGCGGCATCGTCCATGCTGTGCGTGACGAGCAGGACGGCCGAGCCGGTCTCGCGCCGGTAGGCGGCGATGTTTTCAAGCACGCCGCGACAGCCCGCGGGGTCAAGGCCGGCCGTGGGCTCGTCGAGGATGAGCACCTTTGGGCGCATGGCGATCACGCCGGCGATGGCGATGCGGCGCTTCTGCCCGCCGGAGAGCTCGAGCGGCGAGCGCTCGAAGAGCGCCTCGTCCACACCGGCAAAGCGCGCGGCCTCGCGCACGCGCGCATCGACCTCCTCAGAAGAGAGCCTGGCATTTTTCGGGCCAAAGGCGATGTCCTGATACACCGTCTCCTCAAAGAGCTGGTGCTCAGGATACTGAAAGACCAGCCCGACCTGAAAGCGCACGTCGCGCGTGGCGGCCTTGCTGCGGTGAATATCCTCCCCGTCGAAGAGCACGGTACCGGACGAGGGTGCGAGCAGGCCGTTGAGGTGCTGGATGAACGTGCTCTTGCCGGAACCCGTATGGCCGATGATGCCCACGAATTGCCCGGCGGGGATGGCAAGGTCAATATCGTCGATGGCGACTTTTTCAAAAGGTGTCCCGGCGCTGTAGACGTGCCGGAGGTGATCCACCCGGATGATTGGCGTCATAATTTCGTTTCCTTTATCGGTGAAGATCGGTGGTTATCCTTTCAGGGTGGCGGCGACGGCGGCGGCACAGTCGGACACCGTGAGCGCGTCGAGCGGCACATCCATGCCCTGAGCGCGCAGCGCGTGCAGCAACCGGACAGTGACGGGCGCGGTGAGGCCCTCCCTTTTCAGCAGCTCGACCTGCGAAAAGACCTGCTTCGGCGCACCGTCGGCAACGACGGCGCCGTTGGAGAGCACGATGACGCGGTCGGCGCCGATGCACTCTTCCATATGGTGCGTAATGAGCACGGCCGTGATGCCCTGCTCGCGGCAGAGTTTGGTCGCCGTGTCAATGACCTCGCGCCGGCCGGCCGGGTCGAGCATGGCCGTCGGCTCGTCGAGTACGATGCACTTGGGCTGCATGGCGATGACGCCCGCGATGGCCACGCGCTGCTTTTGCCCGCCGGAGAGCAGGTGCGGCGCGTGCAGGCGAAAATCATACATGCCGACCTGCTTGAGCGCGGCATCTACCCGTGCGCGTATTTCCTGCGGCGGGACGCCGAGGTTCTCGGGCGCGAAGGCCACGTCGTCCTCAACGACATTGGCGACGATCTGGTTATCGGGATTTTGAAAGACCATGCCCACCGTGGCGCGCACGGATAGAAGGTTATTTTCGTCGGACGTATCCATGCCGTCGACATACACCCTGCCGCCGGTCGGCAGCAGGATGGCGTTGAAGAGCTTGGCGAGCGTGCTCTTGCCGGAGCCGTTGTGCCCCAGCACAGCCACGAACGAGCCGCGCGCGATCTCGAGCGAGAGGTCGCCGAGCGTGGGCTGCTCCTCGCCGGGGTAGGTAAAGGTCAGATGTTCGGTTCGTAAGATCGGTTCCATGGTGTTCCTTTCCGCTCAGCGCTCCCAGCGACAGGTTGCCCCGCACGGCAGCGCAAGGCCGGACGCCGTGACCGGCAGGCCCAGCTCCTGCGAGGCGCTGTGGCCGCCGAAGCGCCGGGTGAAAATGCTCTCCGTGAGATACGTGAGCACCGACGGGCTCAGGCCCGTGGTGTAGGAATTGATGATGACAAAGAGCGGATCGTCCGACAGCACGCCGGACACCAGCTCCACAAACGGCCAGAGGTTCGTCTCAAGCTTCCAGACCTCGCCGCCTGGGCCGCGGCCGTAGCTCGGCGGATCCATGATAATGGCGTCATAGCGGCGGCCGCGGCGGATCTCCCGCTCGACGAACTTGCCGCAGTCGTCCACGATCCAGCGGATGGGCCGGTCGGCCACGCCGGAGGCGGCGGCGTTTTCCCTGCCCCAGGCGACCATGCCCTTGGCAGCGTCCACATGGCACACGCTCGCCCCTGCGGACGCGCACGCGACCGTGGCCGCGCCCGTGTAGCCGAAGAGATTGAGCACCGAGACCGGACGGCCGGCCGCGCGGATCTTCGCCATGGCGTAGTCCCAGTTGGCGGCCTGCTCGGGGAAGATGCCCGTGTGCTTGAAGTTCATGGGCTTGACACGAAACGTCAGGTCCCGGTAGCGGATGTCCCAGCTCGGCGGGAGGGTGCGCTTGTCCCAGCTGCCGCCGCCGGTATGGCTGCGGCTGTAGCGCCCGTCGGCCGTGCGCCAGCGGGGGTCGGTGCGCGGCGTGTCCCAGATGGCCTGGGGGTCCGGGCGCACGAGGGTATATTTGCCCCAGCGCTCGAGCTTTTCGCCGCGCGAACAGTCAAGCACTTCAAAGTCCTGCCAAGAATCCGAAATCCACATAGCTGCTCCTCTTGTCCGGCGGATAGAACCATGCAGTTCCAGTGTGTGCCGGAATGGTGATACTTAGACAGTGTATTATAGCATCAAGTGCCGCAATGGTCAATGTGTCCGGAGCGTCCGGAGGGCCGCAATTGTAAACAAATGATAAAGAATCGCCCGCCGGAGATCCGGCGGGCGATGCAAGGGCAAATCGGGATTCAGCGGCGGCCGCTGCCGACGTGGTCACGGTCGAACTCGTGCAGCGTTTCACGCATCTGCGCGCGGCGGTGGGCCTCCTCGGCCTCCAGCTGCGCGCGGCGGCGGCGACGGCGCTCGGCCTCGATCTGCCTGCGGCGGCGCACCAGCCGCAGCACATAGCCGATGACGGCCAGCACGACGAGCAGCAGCACGACGAGCACAATCGGATTCGTGAAAAACGCGCGCAGATGCCCCGCGATGTACGCCCCCTTTGACACGGCGACATCGACCGCCGCGACGAGCTTGACCGCGCCGTAGACCGTGCCGTTATAGGACACCGTGAGCTCCCCGACCTCGTCCCCCGCCTTGACGGGGGCCTCGAGCGGTTTGCCGTCACGCTCGGAATAGATGGTGACCTGCTGCTCAAACTGCAGCGTGCCGGCCGTATCGGCCGACGGCAGCACGGCCGAGATGCTCTGCGCCGGGCGGACGGTCACACCGTCACTGTCGCGCCCGTAGCGCACGGGCACCTCGCAGACGAGGTCGCTCGCGCTGACGATGTCGCGCCAGCCGTAGTTGGAAAACACCCAACGGTAGGCCGTGAGCGTGTCGGAAAAACTGCCGAAATCGGTCGTGCCGTTGGCGCGGGCCGTGCCCTTGCCGCCGAGCACGACGCACAGCAGGCGCACGCCGTCCTTCTCCGCCGTGGAGATGAGGCAGTAGCCCGCAGCCTCGGTGTGGCCGGTCTTGACGCCCTTGGCGTACTCGTAATAATAGCCGCTGTACATCGGGGACTCGGGGTTGATGAGGCCGTTCGTGTTCGAGAGCGTGCGCTCGTCGGACAGATTGGTGGCCGGCACGGTGTGCTTGACCGTGTTGCAGATCGTGGCGAAGAGCTCGTGGCTGAGTGCTTCCTTCGTGATGCGGTAGAGATCATGCGCCGTGGTGTAATGATCGTCGTTCGGCAGGCCGTGGGGGTTGACAAAGTGCGTTCCGGTACAGCCGAGCTCCTGCGCGCGCTCGTTCATGCGCTGCACAAACGCCGAGATGCTGCCGCAGACATACTCCGCGACGACGTTGCACGCCTCGTTGGCCGAGGAGATCATGGCGCAGTAGAGAAAGTCCTCAAACGTCATGGTCTCGCCGACCTTGATGTCGGCATTGCTCGCGCCCTCGACCATGTCGGCATTGCAGTCGTCATAGGCGGTGACGGTGTCGTCCAGCTGCACGTCGCCGCGCTCGACCGCCTCGACCGCGAGCAGGAGCGTCATGATCTTCGTGAGGCTCGCGGGATAGGCTTTGGTGTCGATGTTGCGGGTATAGTAATACTGGCCGCTGTCCTCGTCGACGAGCAGGACGCAGTTGGCCCCGAGCTTTTCATCGAGCGCGGACTTGACCGCGTCGCTGCCGAGAACATAGGACCCCTCCGCCGCCTGGACGGTGCTCTGGGGCACGCCGTCGGACGCGGCGTTCGCGGTGCTCTGGAACACATCAGTGGAGGCGTCCGCAGCGTTTTTTGCGGCGGCGGCCGGGAAAGCCGCCGTCAGCAGCAGGCAGACGATGAGCAGCAGCGGCAAAATGCGATATTTTTTCATATCTTTCTCCATGGAACTATGATATAATGGAATATCCGGCCGGAGACGGCGCTGCCGCGCGGCCGGGACAAATGACAGTGTCTTGCCCCATTATAATAATTCCGGCGGCGAAAAGCAAATCATTTCCGCGAAAAGACGCAAACGGAGGGACCGCGATGAAAATACTGGTTGTGGACGACGAAAAGACCATCGTCAAGGGCATCAAATTCAACCTCGAAAACGAGGGCTATCAGGTGGACGTGTGCTATGACGGCGAGACCGCCGTGGACATGGCGCGTCACGGCGAGTACGCCGTGATTTTGCTCGATCTCATGATGCCGAAGCTCGACGGGCTCGGCGCGTGCCAGCAGATCCGGCAGTTTTCCACCGTGCCGATCATCATGCTCACCGCCCGCAGCGAGGACGCCGACAAGCTCATCGGCTTTGAATCCGGCGCGGACGACTATATCACGAAGCCGTTTAACATTCTCGAGCTCAAGGCGCGCATCCGCGCGCTCATCCGCCGCTCGAGCATGGCCCCCGCCGTCCCGGCCGAGCCGGACGGCGGCAAGCTCGTGCGCGGCCACATCGAGATCGACCCCGAGCGCCGCAGCGCCCGACGCTTCGGCCAGAACGTGGAGCTGACGCTCAAGGAATTCGACCTCATCGAGCTGCTCATGCGCAACCCCGGCAAGGTCTACTCGCGCGAGCAACTGCTCGACCTCGTGTGGGGCTACGACTATCAGGGCGACATCCGCACCGTGGACGTGCACATCCGCCGCCTGCGCGAGAAGCTCGAGCGCAACCCCGCCGCCCCTGAGTACATCATCACGAAGTGGGGCGTGGGCTACTACTTCGCCGAGGCCTGACGGATGAAGCAGCATCCGTTTCGCATCCGGCTGCCGCGCAGGCTGGTATCGAGCGTGCAGTTTCGCTTCGCCGTGACGTTCACGATCCTCGTGGCGATCTTGCTTGCGCTCATGAACACCTACCCCACGCGTGCCTCGCGCGACATCGTGTTCACCGAAAAGCAGAGCGCGCTGACAAACCGCGCCGCCGTCGTGTCCTCCTCCCTGTCGCTGCTCGACAACCTCACACCGGACAACACGCGGCAGGTGCTCGCCCTGCTCGACCTGCGTGACCTGACGCGCATCGTCGTGACCGACAGCGAGGGGCTGGCCGTGTATGACTCTGCGGCCGAAAACAACATCAGCGGCAAATACGTGCTCTACCCCGAGCTCGTGCGTGCGCTTGGCGGACAGGCCGTGTTCTACTCGCACTACACGACCGAGGCGTTTCTCAGCCGCGCGGCCATGCCCGTCATGAACAGCGGCAGGACCGTCGGCGCCGTGTACGTGTGCGAGAGCGACAGCGAGCGCGCCGCGCTCATCGGTAGCATCCAGCGCCGGCTCGGCACAATCACGATTGGCATCGGCGCGGCCGCGCTCGTGGTGCTGTGGTTTTCCATCAAGATGCTCACGCGGCGCATCACACAGCTGGCCGACGGCGTGCGCACCGTGCAGAGCGGCGACTACAGCTTCCGCCTGACGCTCTCGGGCGACGACGAGCTGACCGAGCTCGGGCGCGAATTCAACAACCTCACCGAACGGCTCGAGACGACCGAGGCTCAGCGCCGCCGGTTCGTCTCCGACGCGTCGCACGAGCTCAAGACGCCGCTCGCGTCCATCCGCCTGCTGTCGGACAGCATCTCCCAGAGCGCGGACATGGACAGCGCGACGATGCGTGAGTTCGTGACCGACATTGGCAGCGAGGCCGAGCGCCTGCAGCGCACGACCGAGAAACTGCTCGACCTGTCGCGGCGCGATGACGGCGTACAGCCGGACGTGACGATCGTGGACCTTCAGCAGGCCGTGCATGGGACGCTGCACCTGCTGCGCCCGCTGGCCGACCAGAGCGACGTGACGATCACATGCCTCATGAGCGGGGGCGTGACCGTGCGCGCGGCCGAGGACGACATTTACCACATTGTCTTTAATCTCGTGGAAAACGCCATCAAGTACAATCTCCCGGGCGGGGACGTGACCTTGCGCGTAGAGACACGCGGCGGGCAGAGCATCCTGTCCGTGGCCGACACCGGCATCGGCATCCCCGAGGCCGACCGGCCGAACATCTTCAACCGCTTTTACCGCGTGGACAAGGCCCGCTCGCGCGAGCACGGCGGTAGCGGTCTCGGCCTGTCGATCGTGCACGACGCGGCCGCGCTCTACGGCGGCACCGTGACCGTGGACGGCGTGGAGCCGCACGGCACGCGCTTTACCGTGACGTTCCCGCGCGCGGCGGCAGACGACGCGCCGGAGGCGCAAAAGGAGGTGCCGAAGACATGAAGCGATGGCTCCCCCTGCTGCTGGCGGCCGCGCTCGCGCTCGGCTGCGCGGGCTGCGCAAAGCGGCAGACCGTGACGGTATACCGCATCGCAAAGGAGGGCGCCGCCCTCCTGCAGACGGAAACGGTCACCGTGCCCGACGGCACAGACCCGGTGCAGGCGGCGATCGACGCGCTCGGCGCGGCACCGGGCGACAGTGCATACTCAAACCCCGTGCGCGGGTGGCTGACGCTCGGCGGCTACCGCATCGACGACGCGGGCACGCTCTGGCTGACGGTGACGGGCTCGGACACGGCGAGCGGCATCGTGCGCACACAGGCGCTGGCCTGTCTGGTACTGACGGGCACGGCGCTCGACGGCGTGTCGGCCGTCGGACTCGAAGAGGCGGACGGCGACGTGCTGCACGAGTCGATGACCGCAGACGATCTTGCCCTGACCGACCCGGCCACGGGCACGCAATCCTGAACGCAGACCCATTCTCACGGAGGTGTATTTTCATGCTCAACAACATTGCCCGCATCCAGCGCGCGCTGACGCAGGCGCATCTGGATGCCATCCTGCTCACCGACGAAAACGACCGCCGGTTCGTCACCGGCTTCCCGTCCTCGGACGGCGCCGTGATCGTGACGGTGCATCAGGCATTTTTCATCACCGACGCCCGCTACATTGAGGCCGCGCGCGCCGCGCTGACCGGCCTCGCGCAGGTGCTGCTGTGCTCGCGCGAGGCGCCGATGCGCACGCTCGTGCAGGGCATCCTGCGCGAGGCGAACGTGCAGATCCTCGGCGGCGAGGAGCAGACGACGAGCTATGCCGAGTTCACAGCCTATGAGCAGCTCTTTGGCCTGAAGCTCCAGCCGGCGCAGAACCTGATCCGCAACCTGCGCGCGGCCAAGCAGCCGGAGGAGCTGGCCATGATGTATCAGGCACAGCAGATCACAGACGAGACGTTCGCGCAGATCTGCACCGTCATCCGCCCCGGCATGACCGAGCGCGAGATCGCGGCCGAGCTCATCTACCGCATGCTGCGCCTCGGCGCGGAGGGCACGAGCTTTGACCCCATCGTGCTCACCGGCCCGGACACGAGCATGCCCCACGGCGTGCCCGGCGACCGGCGCGTGGCCGCGGGCGACTTCGTGACGATGGACTTCGGCTGCCGCAAAAACGGCTACTGCTCGGACATGACGCGCACCGTCGCCGTCGGCATGCCGACCGATGAGATGCGCAGCGTGTACCAGACCGTGCTCCAGGCGCAGCTGGCCGGAATCGCCGCGGCAAAGGCCGGCGTGACCGGCGAGCGCGTGGACGCCGCCGCGCGCAAGGTCATCGGCGACGCGGGCTACGGGGACTACTTCGGCCACAGCTTCGGCCACAGTCTGGGGCTCGACATTCACGAGCACCCCATCGCCGCCCCCGGCGCGCACGTAAAGCTGCCGGAGCACACCGTCATCTCCGCCGAGCCGGGTATCTATCTGCCCGGAAAGTTCGGCGTGCGCATCGAGGACGTGATGCATCTGACGGCCGACGGGGCCGAAATTCTCACCCGGAGCCCGAAAAATCTCATCATTCTGTAAATACCCGCTTGTCAAACCACGCAAAATCGTGTAAACTATATAAGATTTTTGATTTTAATCATTCTTGAGGAGGATTCCTATATGATTACTGCAGGCGATTTCCGCAACGGCGTTACTTTCGAAATGGACGGCCAGGTCATGCAGGTCGTCGAGTTCCAGCACGTCAAGCCCGGCAAGGGCGCGGCTTTCGTGCGCACCAAGATGAAAAACGTCATCACCGGCGCCGTGACCGAGACGTCCTTCAACCCCACCGCCAAGTTTGAAAGCGCCACCATCGACCGCAAGACGATGGAGTACAGCTACAACGACGGCAACCTTTACTACTTCATGGACTCCGAGACCTATGAGCTCATCCCCATTGATGAGAGCGCCCTCGGCAGCAACTTTCGCTTCGTGAAGGAGAACATGGAGTGCGTCATCAGCTCCTACAAGGGCAAGGTGTTTCAGGTCGAGCCGCCCACGTTCGTCGAGCTCGAAGTGACCGACACCGATCCGGGCTTCGCCGGCAACACGGCCACCAACGCCACCAAGCCCGCCACCCTCGAGACCGGCGCCGAGATCAAGGTGCCGCTGTTCATCAACCCGGGCGACCGCATCCGCGTCGACACCCGCGTGGGCGAGTACCTCGAGCGCGCCAAGGGCTGAGAAGGCAACAGAACAGAAAAAAGACGCTGCCGCAGCAGCGTCTTTTTTTTGCGGGCAGGGGCGGCGCACGGTGCATGACGGCAGAAAGCCAAGCAAGTGCAACACCCTCATCAAAGAAAACCTCAGCAGGTGATCTCCAACCAAGTCACTTTCCGGGCCGGGAGTTGATCAACGCCACGATCGCGTCTACGTACTCCAGCGAGACAGACTGGAAATCACAGCCCTTGGGGAAGAAAAAAGCGCAGAATGCCGTTGGCATTTTCGTTCGTGCCGCGCTGCCATGGTTTGTACAGCTTGGCAAAGTACACTGGTGCCCCGATGTGCTCCTCCAGAAGCCAAAACTCCGCGAACTCCGTACCGTTGTCCAGCGAAATGCTCCGCACCGTGTATTCTGTCAGCGGCTGCTGCATCACTGCACGCGTCTCGGCCGCATTCCGGTTCGAGAGTTTCCCAGCCAGCAGAAAACGCGACCGGCGGTCCACCAATGTCACAAGCAGACCTTTGCCGATCCCGCCACAGACTGTGTCGCCCTCAACGTCGCCCAAACGGGCGCGCGCCTTGACCGCATCCGGCCGCTCCGGGATCAGCCGCGTTGGCCGGATCGCAGTGTCGTGATGCACACAGTTCCGGTTTTTGCCCCTGCAGCGCAGTTTTCCGCGCGCGGAAATACCCGAAAATGTAATGCGGCGAACTGCGCGATAGATCGTTGAAGTGCTCAGCATTTGACGGGGGTGCTCCAGACGAAAGCGGTTGGCAATTGCCTCCGGCGGCCATTTGTCGCCGAGTTTTTCAAGTGCGTAGTCGTGCTGCAGTGCACCGGGCTTCAGGACAGTTCGACGCTCGTATCTGCGGCGGCAGATCGTCTGGAGCTGTGCGTGCCAGTGATTGTAGCCTTCGCGCTGCGCTGCGTTTGATCTCGCGGCTGATCATGGACGGGCTGCGGCCAAGGTGGCGGGCGATCTCGCGGATGCTGAGGCCGTCCTATAGAAAATTGTGTAGACAGATGCGCTCATCATGTGTTAATGTGTGTAGGACAACATGGCTTCCTCCTTGTGAATGTTTTTATGGTGATTTCATTTTACACAAGTTTGGCCATGCTGTCTTTCTTTTTTCGGGTGTTGCACTTCAGGTGATAATCTGTCCGCCTTCTCCACAAGGAGAAGGCTTAAAAAGTCATCTCCGCAGCCGAAGCTGCGGAGATTTTTCATGTTCATTCGAGAAACTAAGCGAAGCGGTTCTCTGTGGAGCATATGCTCAATAATACGAGTGCCCCCAGGTAGCGGTTTCGTAATTTGCGAGGAAGTCGGCGTTCGCGCGCTCGGTCGGCGTGAGCAAATTGTTATCGAACGACGCGCCGGGCACCGTGCCGTGATACCAGCTCTGGGCCTCGAAATAGGCCGCAATCTGCGGCGTCTGGAAGATGCGGCCGTGGCGCGCAAAGATCTCGTTGCGGGCAAGGCAGCACTGCTCCCACGTCAGGTTCGCCATGTCCGCCTGCGTGAGCCGGCGCGTGGCGCTGTCCGGCAGGATGTAGCTGCCGGTGGAAGGCGTCGGCGTGGGGCTCGGCGTCGGCGTGGGGCTCGGCGTCGGCGTGGGGCTCGGCGTCGGCGTGGGGCTCGGCGTCGGCGTGGGGCTCGGCGTCGGCGTGGGGCTCGGCGTCGGCGTGGGGCTCGGCGTCGGGGCGGCGGAGGGCTCCGCCGTCGCCGTCACGGCCGGGGTCGCGGCCACGACCGGGTCCTTCGGCTTGGGCTTGACGTTGAGCGCGATGAGCAGCACGATCAGCGCCACGCCGAGCGCGGCAAAGATTGCGATGAGTAGCGCCTTGCTGCGCGGCGCGTCCTTGTCCTCCGGCGCGGGCTCGTACGGCGCATCCTCCTCCCAGCCGGGCACCGGCGGGTCGTCGGCCCAGGGGTCGTCCGGCGGCTCGGCTTCATCGTCCCAGTCGTCGGCGGGGGCGTTGTCCTGCCAGTCGGAGGCAGAATCCTCCCCTCTCCAGCCGTCCGGCGGCGCGGGGTCGTCCTGCCAGCCGTCCGGCGGGATATTTTCATCCTGTAGATCTTCCGGCGGCGCCTGCTCGGCCCCGCAGTAGGGGCACCAACGCGCATCATCCGGGATGTCTCGTCCGCAGTAGGCACACTGCATTGGCTTCACCTGCCCTTTCACACGCAAATCTTTTTCCTCAATGTACCATATTTTTGGCCATACCGCAAGGATAAAAAATGTCCCCCGGTGTTCGCCGGGGGACAAAAGGAACGCTGTTAACCCGCGATGCGCTTGGCGCCCACGTAGTTTTTCAGGTAGTAGCTCGAGCTCAGGTCGCTGATGACGACGCAGCCTGCGCCGGAGCTGCTGTGAATGAACTGGCCGTTGCCGATGTAGATACCGACGTGGCCGATGCTGGAGCTGTTGCTCGCAAAGAACACCAGGTCGCCGAGCTGGAGGTTGGCCTTCTCGACATAGGTGCCGTTGTTGTTGTAGATGCTGCTGGCCACACGGCTCATGGAATAGCCGCAGAGCTTGTACACGTAGTTGACAAAGCCGGAGCAGTCAAAGCCCGAAGGGCTCATGCCGCCATAGACATACGGCGCACCCATGTACTGCTTGGCTGTGGCGACGATGGTCTCGCCGATGGAGCTGGACGTATTGCTGCCGCTATTGCCGCCGGTACTGCCGCCGTCCGACTTCGTAGTGGTGACGTACGTGCTGTTGACATAGCCCTTGACACCGTTGATGGTGACGGCCGTCCAGTCGCCGCTCGTGCCGGTGATGGTCAGCGGTGTGCCGTTGTTGTACGTGCCGAGGATGGAATAGTTCGTGCCGGCGCCGGAACGCAGACGCACATCGTTGCCCTTGATGTAGCCGGTCTGGCTGGTGGAGCCACCGCCGTTATCGGGCTTGGTCGTGGTCATGAAGTCCTTGCTGACATAGCCGTCCTTACCGCTGTAGCTGACTTGGTACCAGTTGCCGCTCTCGCCGGTGATGGTCATCTCGGTACCTGTGTTATACACGCCGAGGATGGAGCTGGTCGTACTCGCACCCGAGCGCATACGCACGCCGGTGCCCTTGATGTAGCCGGCCTTGCTGTCTGCCCCGCCGCCGGAGACGTAGTCCGAGCGGATGTAGCCGCTCACGCCGCCGATGGTGACCTTAGTCCATCCGTTTTCCGTGCCGGTCACGGCCAGAGGCGTACCGTTCTGATAGGTACCGAGAATGGAGTAGTTCGTACCCGGGCCGGAGCGCATGCGCACATCGCTGCCCTTGACCGAACCGTTGGAGCTGCCTGTGCTGCCGCCGTTCGACGTCACGCCCGAAAGCGAGACGTAGTCCGAGTGGACATAGCCGGTGGTGCCGTTGTAGCTGACCTTGTACCAGGCGCCGTCGACGCCGGTGACCGCCATGGTCGTGCCGGAGTTGTAGGTGCCGAGGATGGAGCTGCTCGTGCTCGCACCGGAGCGCATGCGCACATAGCTGCCATCGATCGTGCCGGTGCCGAAGCTGGCATCCATTTCATTGGCGCGTTTGAGGTAATCGGAGGATATGTAGCCGACGGTGCCGTTATAGACCACCGTGGCCCAGCCGCTGCCCGACTGCGCGGACACCACAACGTTGGTACCGGCCGGGAGCGTGGAGATAATGCCGTAATTCGTTCCGGCGCCCGTTCGGAAGTTGACGGCCGTCGTCGTGGTCGCGCCGCCGGCACTCGCCGCGGAAGCCGAAACGGCCAGCGTGAGCGCGAAGAGCGCGGAAACAACGGCTGTTTTCAGAAATCGTTTCGCCATAGAATCATCCTTTGCTTAGTTATTCGCGAGCGCGCGGTCCAGCCACACAGCCGCCACGTCCATGGCGTTGTACAGGCCGTCCTTTTCTGTCTTTTTGACCACACGGTCGCGGGATTTCAGATCCGGGTCCGTCAGCTGGAGCTGCACGGAGACCCGCGTCGCCACGGTAAGGTCCTTGACCTTTTTCGTGTCGAGGATCTGCATCATAATGATGTACTTGTCGGCCATGCTGCCGTAATAGAGCAGGTTGTCTTTCCGGCGCAGCGGATGGCCTTTGTAGCACAGTTCGGTCGATTTTGCTGCCAATGAGATACACCTCCGATACCACTGTTTTCGAATTGTAACACATTTCAATCTTTTTGTCAACACCGTGTGCCCCGCTCTGTCGTTTCGGCACGGGGACACGCGATGGAACCGCTTGCACGCGGCTCAGCCGGCGTCGTCGGCGTCATCACCGGTGTCCTGCGACTGGCCGGAGAAATTGCCGAAAATGCCGGTCGGCGCGCCGATGGTCGGCGTCGGGAAGCTCTTGGTCGGCAGGTCCTTGTGGATCGGCTCCATGACGAGTTTCCAGATCTGGGCGGCGGGGTTCCCGGAGAAGTTCATATACTCGGGCATGTCGTAGCCGGTCCAGACGGCGGCCACATAGTACGGCGTGAAGCCGACGAACCAGCGGTCGCAGTTATTCGTGGTCGTGCCGGTCTTGCCGCCGACGGGCATGCCGGTCAGGCGGGCCTCGCTGCCGGTGCCGCTGTTGACGGCGTTGCAGAGCATATCTACCATGTTCCACGCGGTGTTAGCCTTGAAGGCCACGATCGTGCGCGCGGGATTTTCGAGCACGATCTCGCCGTTGGAGTCCTTGACGTAGGAATACGTGCGGCCGTAGGTGAACACGCCGTCGTTGACGAAAGCGGAGTACGCCTGCGTCATCTCGCGGACGGTGATGCCGTTCGTGAGCTGACCGAGGGCGAGCGGCGCGTAGTCGCAGTCGGACTCCGCCAGGCTCGTGACGCCGAGCTTGTCCTTGAGAAATTCATACGACGCGCGCGGCGTGAGCTTGTCGAGGATCTGCGCAGAAACGGTGTTGAGCGAGCGCTGCAGCGCCTCGCGGATGGTGACGACGCCGTAGTTGCCGCCGCCGGAGTTTTTCGGATACCAGCTCGTGCCGGTCAGCTTGATGTCCGGCGAATCGTTGACCTGCGTATACTGTGTGATGAGGCCGAGCTCCATGGCCGGGCCGTAGGTCGCGATCGGCTTGAGGGACGATCCGGGCGGGCGCTTGGACTGCGTGGCCCGGTTCGTGCCGAAGTTGATGGTCTTTTTGCCGGTGCCGCCGGACAGGCCCTTGATCTCGCCGGTGTAGGGATCCATGATGACGATGGCGGACTCGAACTGCTGGCCGGAGGCCGACGGGCGCTGCGGCATGTTGTCAAGGTCGGTATAGACATCGTCGATCGCCTGCTGGATGCTCGCATCATAGCAGGAATAGACCTGATAGCCGCCGGAATAGAGCAGCGTGCGCGCCGTGTCGCGGCTGACGCCCTTCTGCTCGACGAGGTCGTTGAGCACATCGTTAATGACAGCCTCGGCATAGTAGCTGTAGATGGTCTGGGTACTCTCATCGGACTCGCTGCGTACAAACACAAGCTCCTGCGCCACGGCCTCATCGTACTGCTCCTTGTCGATGTAGCCCTGCTCGTACATCTGCTTGAGGATGGTCTCCTGCCGGGCCTTATTGTTCTCGCGGCTGATGAAGGGGTCGTATTTTGAGGGGTTGTTCGTGATGCCGATGATGCTCGCGCACTCGGCGAGCGTGAGGTCCTTCGGCTCCTTGCCGAAGTAGGTCTCGGCGGCGGTGTAGACGCCGTTGCACCCCTCACCGAAGTAGACGATGTTCAGGTACCACTCCATGATCTCTTCCTTATCATAGGACTTCTCAAACTCGAGCGCCTGGAAGATCTCGAGCAGCTTGCGCTGCACGGTGATGTCGTCCTGCTTGGTGAGGTTTTTAATGAGCTGCTGCGTAATGGTCGAGCCGCCGAAATCGTTTTTCATCGACAGGAACATGTTGATGAACGCGCCCGTCGTGCGGTACCAGTCCACACCCTTGTGCTTGTAAAAGCGCTTGTCCTCGATGGCGACGGCCGCGTGCTCCATATCCTTGGGGATGTCGGCATAGTCGACCCAAACGCGGTTTTCCGTGCTCGAGAGGTTCGTGAGGTTCTGCCAGTTGCCGTCAGAATCTTCATACAAAATCGAGCTTGAGAGCGAGACCGTAAAATCCGAGAGCTGCACGTCGAGGTCCGTGGACAGGCAGTTTTTCACATAGTACGCGAAGATGCACAAAAACAGCAGCCCCGTGACGAGCAAGATCAGCAGGATCGTGCCAAGCACGCGCAGGATCGCCCCTGCGACGCTCACGGTCGCATCTGCGGCCCGGGCCGCGCGCGGGGCGGATGATGATGGTTTCGGTCGTTTTGCCATAGGCAGTGACGCACCTCCCTGATGATACACATGAGCGGGTCAAAAACCCAGTCGATATTCAGCGCATAAAAACGATTAAATGATATTATAACACACTCTGTCAACCGGGGATAGTCTTTCGCGCGTTTTTGTCCCGCGGGTATAAAATGCGCGCGCATTGGACAAACTTTCCGGTGAAAGGAGCGAGGCATATGAAACGAACGCTGGCACTGACGGTCGTGACGGCGCTGTGCGCCGTGTCGCCGTTCGTCGCGGGGGCGGCGATGTCCTCCCTGCAGCAGCCGGGCGCGGCCGCGCCGGCCACGTCCTACGACGGCGCGCAGGCGGAATACATCCTGCGGGATTACGAGGGCTATGTGAGCGTGTTTGCCCCTGACGCCGACCGCAAGCCCCTGCAGGTGACCGGCATTGAGGTCGCCGGACTGCGCCGCGCCGACCAGGAGCTGCTGCGCGGCGGCATCACCGTCGGCAGTCAGGAGCAGCTTTTGCTGCTGCTGGAGGATCTGGGGTCGTAAAAGGACTTGATTTTACACGCCGGATGGGGTACACTGAAATCAGAAAACGATCACGACTGGAGGACACCCCAATGAGTGAAGCATTCGGCAGCGATTATCTGACGATCGAGGACGAGGACGGCAACGAGTTCGAGCTGGAAATTCTCAACGAGTTTGCGCTTGACGGTCAGGACTACCTCGCGGCGCTCCCCGCCGACATGGACGAGGACGACCCCGATTTCGGCATTATCCTGCTCAAGATCCTAGAGGAAAACGGTGAGGAGCTCTTTGGCTCCATCGACGATGACAACGAGCTGGACAAGGTATACAATTACTATATGCAGGAGATCTTCGCCGACGAGGACGAGGATTCTGACGACGGCGCGGAGGAATAAGTTCCCGCGCGGCGCATAGCATGGGAATAAGTCCTGCTGTGTGCGTGGAGCACGACTGGGTGCTCGGAGCCCATTTAAACCCACATCTCTTATAAGGGATGCCAGAACTTCCGCTGCGGATTGCAGGCCTCCCGGCCGGATGAAAGATGCCGGTCGGACGTTGGAAGCAGAGAAACAGCAGAGAGGCGACCCACCTGCCTTCTTGTGCAGGTTGTAACTGGGCTCACACGGCATGGCGGGCTAGCCGGCAGCGAAAGCTGCCGGCTTTTTTCTTGTCTCTGACAAGAAAAAAGCCAAATTGCATCTGAGGCAGGCCTTGCGCCGTGTGTCCATCCCGCACCCTAAGCCTTCTCCTTGAGAAGAAGGTGCCGAACTTTGTTCGGCGGATGAGGTGGAAATGCCGCGGTTTCCTCCAGCGGCGCTGGAAATGCGTCCGGCAACCAACATACACCTCATCCGTCGCGGCGTGACCGCCGCGCCATCTTCCCCCCAAGGTGAAGGCTTGAAAAGTACGCAGCGAATCCCCCGCAAAGGGAAGGTTGACAGATGATCTTCTGAAGTGCAGCACCCGAAAAAGCGGCGCAATCCATTGACACCCCCCGCCGCCGGGGCTTATCATAACCTCGGCGGCACGCGCAGCGTGCCGAACTCTGTCCGTACGAAAGGAAATCCGCCATGCTTCGCTTCCAGAACGATTACTCCGAGGGCGCCCACCCGAATGTACTGCGCGCCCTGTGCGACACAAATCTCAGCTCCACGCCGGGCTACGGGCTCGACGACGACTGCCGCCGCGCAGCCGACGCCATCCGCGCCCGCTTCGCCTGCCCGGATGCCGACGTACACTTTCTCGTCGGCGGCACGCAGACGAACCAGCTCGCCGCTGCCGCCTTCCTGCGCCCGTGGGAGGCCATGGTCGCGGCCGGCACCGGCCACATCAACGTGCACGAGACCGGCGCCATCGAGGCCACCGGCCACAAGGTGATCGCCATGCCCGGCAGGGACGGCAAGCTCACACCCGCCGCCATCGCGGACGCCGCCGCGCAGCACTGCGACACGCCGGGCGTGTACGACGAGCACATGGTGCTGCCGCGCATGGTATACGTGTCCGACGCGACGGAACTCGGCACCGTCTACACGAAAGCGGAGCTGACCGCCCTGCGCGCAGCGTGCGACGCGCACGGGATGTACCTGTATCTCGACGGCGCGCGGCTGGCACAGGCGCTCACGGCCGCAGGCAATGACCTGCAGCCAGAGGATCTGCCGCGGCTGTGCGACGCGTTTTATATCGGTGGAACGAAAAACGGCCTGCTCTTCGGCGAGGCGATGGTCATCGTCAACGATGCGCTCAAGCCGGGCTTCCGCCGCGCGATGAAGCGCAACGGTGCCATGCTCGCCAAGGGGCGTCTGCTCGGCGTGCAGTTTGCCGCCGCGATGGCGCACGACCTCTGGCTCGACATGGGCCGCCACGCCAATGCGCAGGCGCAGCGCATCGGTGCCGCGCTCACCGACCGCGGCGTGCCGATGTACGTGCCCTCGCCGACGAACCAGATTTTCCCCATCCTATCGGATGCCCAGGTCGCGCGGCTGCAGGAGCAGGTTGCGTTTTACACGACTGCCCGCGTGGACGCCATGCACCAGGCCGTGCGGTTCGTGACCTCGTGGGCCACAACGGACGCACAGGTCGATGCACTGCTGGCCGTGCTGGCGCAGGTGCTGGAGTAACCCTGAGAACGACACCTCATCCGTCGCGGCGTGACCGCCGCGCCACCTTCTCCTCAAGGAGAAAGCAAAAAACACGCCCGACGCGGACTGCGTCGGGCGTGTTTTCCACATTATAAATGTTCCTTCTGCATCTTCGCCCAGCGGCGGGGATACTTCGGCGGCGTGGGCGCCGTCTTGCGGATGACGACGACGCTGTGCATTACGTCCGTGCCGGGGATGGTGTAGCGCACCGTGCGCTCGTACGTGCCGCCAAGCTTGCCGATGGCGCTGCGCGCCTCGTCGAGCTCCTCGGTGCAATCCGGCCCCTTCATGGCGAGGAACACCCCGCCCGTGCGCACGAACGGCAGACACAGCTCGCACAGCAGGTATAGCCGCGCAACCGCGCGCGAGACCGCCGCGTCGAACTGCCCGCGCAACTCCGGCGCCTCCTCGGCGCGCGCGTGCAGGCACGTCACGTCCGTGAGACCGGTGGCAGTGCAGACATCGCCGAGAAAGCGCACGCGCTTGTCCAGACTATCGAGCAGCGTGAGCGAAATGTCCGGCTGCGCGATTTTCAGCGGCAGACCGGGAAAGCCCGCGCCGGTGCCGACATCAATGACCGACTTGCCGGCAAGCGGCTCGACCGTCAGCAGGGTGGCCGAGTCGAGAAAGTGCAGCTGCGCCACGTCCGTCTCGCCGTGGATGGCCGTCAGGTTCATGACCTTGCTGCGCTCATCGAGCAGCGTGTAATATGTCTGAAAACGGGCCATCGCCGCCGCATCGAGCGGCAGACCCAGTGCGGAAAAGCCCGCGCGCAGAAGTTCGTCCATACTTGCCTCCGAAAATGATTGGTTGCGGCCATCTTATCACATTCTCCCCAGCGCGTCCAGCCCCGGGCGGGTACAGGTGGAATGACCTGTGTCACTTCCATTTTAGAGCCTTCCCCTTGAGGGGATGGCTAGGTGCGGGACTAGCCCACGACGAATTCCCGGTATCACCGGGAGAAAGCGCGGCCTTTGACCGCGTGACCGCTCGGGCAAGTGCAGGGACGGCCCCACCATAGTGCGCAGCGTCACAAAATAATAAACCGCCGGCCTAGCCGGCGGTTTTTCATAGACGGGAAAGCCCTCTGTTACTAGCTTGCACGACGTGACGTGCAAGTACGATCTGCCAGCCGCGAGAGTTCTGCTACTTGCAGCCCGTGAACG
>CAVFZY010000025.1:0-42469 GCA_963627135.1 Bacteroidaceae bacterium
AACGGCGCGGTAATGTGAATACAGGCGATGCGCTCTCTGAACGCCGTTTCGTCAACCCATGACTATGAGGAGGCAAGGCTGCTGCTGATCCATGCGCAGCAGGAAGCTGAGGAGTACTACATCACATCTGCATAAACAAACATGCAACATCCGGGCCGCACCTGAATGGGTGCGGCCCGGCCGACTTTTGATGCCGCTGTCACCCGAGCTGGCGGGTCTTTTCAAACGCGGCGTCCACGGCTGCGATGCAGTTGCCGCGAAAACCGCGCTGCTCGAGCGCGTCCACACCGGCGATCGTGCTGCCGCCGGGGCTGCAGACATCGTCCTTGAGCTGCTCCGGGTGCTTGCCTGACTGCAGCACCATCTCCGCGCTGCCAGAGAGCATCTGCGCCGCGTAGCGGATGGCTTTCGCGCGCGGCAGGCCGCACTTGACGCCGCCGTCGGCCAGTGCCTCGATGAACATATACGCAAACGCGGGGCCGCAGCCGGTGAGGGCGCAGCCGGCGTCGATCAGTGTCTCGGGAATGGGATCGACGATGCCGGCATCCGCCATGAGCGAACAAAACGCAGCGAGATCGGCTTCCGTTACATTGCTGTTGGCGCAATAGAGCACGACGCCCCGCCCCACGGCACAGGCGGTGTTCGGCAGGATGCGGATGATCTTCTTATCCGCGCCGAGCAGATGCGTAAGCCGCTCGAGCTGCACACCGGCGAGCATGGACACGAAGATGCTCTCCGACGCTGCGATGGGCACCGACAATGACTGCGCGACGCCGTCGATCATCTGCGGCTTGACGCCGAGAAACACGAATTTGCTGCCGCTCAGGATCTCCTCCGGTGCAGCCGCCTGACAGCCCAGCCGCTCAGCCGCCGCCGCGCTGTGCGCGGGGCTGCTGCAGGCAACAGCGACCTGTTCCCCCGTGACCTGCCGGGCCGCGGCAGACGCCAGCGCACCGCCCATATTGCCGGCGCCGATGAAACCGGCTTCATACTTCATCATGGTGCTTCCCTCCTCAGCGGATCTGTCCGTCACCGCGGATGATATATTTATAGGTACTCAGCTCGTCGAGCCCCATGGGGCCGCGGGCGTGGAGCTTCTGCGTGGAGATCCCCATCTCACAGCCGAGGCCGAACTCGCCGCCGTCGGTAAAGCGGGTGGAGACATTGACATACGTTGCCGCGCTGTCCGTGCCGTTGATGAAGCGCTCGGCACTCGCGGTGTCCTCGGTGACGATGGCGTCGCTGTGGTGCGTCGAGTGCGCGAGCACGTGCGCGATGGCGGCGTCCAGACTGTCGACCACGCCGACGGCGAGGATATAGTCCAGATACTCCGTGTCAAAGTCCTTATCGGATGCGCTCGTGCCGTCGATGATCTGTGCCGCGGCCGCGTCAAGCCGCAGCTCGACCGGCGTGAGCCCCTTCGCCGCGCGGTCATCGACCAGCGCTTTCTTGAGCATGGGCAGAAACTTGGCCGCGACCGCCCGGTGCACGAGGCAGACCTCCTCGGCATTGCAGACCGAGGGGCGGCTGGTCTTGGCGTTTTCGATGATGCGCACAGCCTTGTCGAGATCAGCATATTTGTCCACATAGACATGGCAGATGCCGGTGCCGGTCTCGATGCAGGGCACGGTGGCATTCTGCACGCAGGCGCGGATGAGCCCGGCCCCGCCGCGCGGGATGAGCAGGTCGACGAGGCCCTTGGCCTGCATGATCTCGGTGGCGCTCTGGTGGCTGGTATCCTCGACGATGTTGACGATGTCCGGATCGCCGCCCACAGACGCGATGCCCTGCTTGAGCGCGGCCACGATGGCCTTGGCCGTGTGGAAAGCCTCCTTGCCGCTGCGGAGCATGCAGACGTTGCCGCTCTTGATGGCGAGTGCGGCCGCGTCGGACGTGACGTTCGGGCGGCTCTCATAAATGATGGCGACCAGACCGAGCGGCACCTGCTTTTTGTAGATCTTCATACCGTTGGGATGGTCGATCTGCGCGAGGATGCGCCCCGTGTGGTTCGGCAGCGCCACGGTCGCGCGTATGCCGTCAGCCATGGCGTCGATGCGGCCACGGTCCAGATAGAGCCGGTCGAGCATCACGTCCGAGATATGGCCGCGCGCGGCGTCCATGTCCTCGGCATTGCAGCGCAGGATCGCATCGCACTCCGCCTGCAGGCTGTCGGCCATGGCGGACAGGATGCGGTTTTTTTTCTCGGCGGTGGCGTTGCAGATGCTGGGCCACGCGGCCTTCGTCCGCTTGAGAATCTCCATAGTCGTCATAGTAGTCCCTCCTCAGGAATGTGGTATCAGAAATCGGGTGCCGGCGCGTCTGCCGTCCACGATGTCATAGAGCACCTCGGGCTTTTCGCCGTTGGCAATGACCATCTCGCAGCCAGCCGCCGTTGCGATCCGCGCGGCATGCAGCTTCGTGACCATGCCGCCGGTGGCGAGAGCGGAGCCCTTGTCCCCAGCGAGCGAGAGAATGTGCGCGTCAATGACCGGCACCGTCTCGATGAGCTGCGCATCCGGGTTTCGGCGCGGGTCGCTGTCATACAGGCCGTCGATATCCGAGAGCAGAATCAGCAAATCCGCACCGATGGCGGCGGCCACGATGGCCGAGAGGCTGTCGTTCTCGCCGATTGTGTTCTCCACGCCGATCTCGTCCGTCGCCACGGCGTCGTTTTCGTTGATGACCGGCAGCGCCCCCAGCTCGAGCAGGCGCGAGAGCGTGTTGCGCACGTTGCGGCTGCGCTGCTCGCTGCGGATGTCCTCACCGGTCAGCAGCAGCTGCGCCACGATATGATTATACTCCGTGAAGAGCTTATCGTAAAAATACATCAGCTCGCACTGGCCGACGGCGGCGGCCGCCTGCTTACCCGGCATATCCGCCGGACGGCCGGGCAGGTTGAGCTTGCCGACGCCCATGCCGATGGCACCGGACGACACGAGAATGATCTCATGACCTGCATTTTTCAGATCGCTGAGCACTTTGCACAGCCGCTCCATGCGCTGGATGTTCAGCCGCCCGGTCGCGTGCGCCAGCGTGGAAGTGCCGACTTTGATAACGATTCGCATAATGATCCCTCTTGCTGAAATGATTGCATCCATTATAGCGCATCGGGCGCAAAATTGCATCCCTTTTTGTCTTTGCTGCGCAAAAGAATCACCAAAAATCACGCGCGCACACGGTCCATTTTTGCCGCATATGCTGATAACAGGCAAAGGAGGCAATGCCCATGCAAAATCGTTACACCACCCGGCAGGCCTGCCTGATGCAGCAGCTGCGACAGCTCTGGGAACAGCACGTCTACTGGACACGCTTTTTCATCATCAGCACGGCGGCCAGTCTGGCCGATCTGTCGCCGGTCACGGACCGGCTGCTGCAAAATCCGAAGGACTTCGTCCGGGCGCTGACACCGTTTTTCGGCGCGCGCACGGCCGGACAGTTCGGCGACCTGCTCACGGAGCACCTGGAGATCGGCGGCGAGCTCGTGACCAACCTGAAAAACCACGAGACCGCCAAAGCCGACGACGCCCGCCGGCGCTGGTATGCAAACGCCGATGCAATCAGCGCGTTCCTCGCCGGCATCAACGCCTGCTGGAACGAGGAAAAATGGCGCGAATTTTTCTACAGCCATCTGGAGATGACAGAAAAGGAAGCGACGCTGCGCCTGCAGGGCGACTACGCGGCCGACATCCGCATGTTCGACCAGATCGAAACCGAGGCGCTGCGGATGGCCGACTATATGTTCTGTGGTCTGGCCATGCGCTGCCGCTGAACGCACAAGCGCTCCCCGCCGGGATGACCCCGGAAGGGAGCGCTTTTCAAGGAAGGAGGTATTTCAATAACCGATACTGAGCACCTGTACGTCCGTGCCGCCGAGCACTTTCTTCTCCCGGCTGCCGCAGCGCGGGCACACACCCTCGCGCTGCATGATATTGTACAGGCAGTGACAGTCCAGGCACAGGCCCTCGCCGGGGACGGTGCGCAGCGTCAGCTCCGCACCGCGCACCCGGGGATACTGCTCGGCGATGAACGGAAAGTACTCCGTAAACACTTCCGGCAGCGCACCGGAGAGCTCACCGATCTCAATGGTGATGTTCTTCACTGCATCAATGCCGTTTTCCTCGGCGAAACGGGTGGCCAGTTCGGCCGTCTGACGCAGCATGCCGATCTCGTGCATGTCACCACTTCCTCGGCTTGGCCGGCTTGAGCGGCTTGACCTTGACCTTTTGCTTGATGACGGCCTTGACGACCTTTTTGGTCAACGGCTTGCCGGCGTAGGCCGCGTCGACACGGCGCATGACCTCGGCGCCCACGTCGCGCATGAGCAGCTCGTTCGGGACCGGAACCTCGTTGTACTTTTTCTTGAGCGTGATGGCGTCCATCTTGCAGCGGGTCGTGCACACGCCGCAGCCGATGCACTGGCTCTCGTCCACGTGCGCCGCGCCGCACTTGAGGCAACGTGCCGTCTCGATGCGCACCTGCTCCTCGGTAAAGACGCCGCGCTCGTCGCGCATGGTCTTTTTCTTCGAGAGGTCGATCGCGGGCTTCTGGCGCGCGGCGGTGTCATAGCTCGTAATGCTGAGATTGTCCTTATCAATATAGGTATATTCTCTGCGGTCGCGGCCGGAAGTCAGGCTGTTGCCCCAGACGTAGCGGTTGAGGGAGATGGCCGCCTGCTTGCCGCCGGCAATGGCATCGATGGCAAACTTCGGCCCGGTGAGCGCATCGCCCGCGACAAACACGTCCGGTTCGGCAGTCTGGTATGTGAGCGCATCGGCCTCAGCAGTACCCTTCGGGGTCGTATGCAGCGCACCGACGTCGAGCGTGCCCCAGTCGACTTTCTGACCGATGGCGCCGATGACGGCGTCCACTTCGATGATCTCAAACTTTCCGGTGCCGACAGGTTTCCGGCGGCCCTTTTCGTCCGGGGCGCCAAGCGTCATGATCTCGACCTTGAGCGCAGTGACATGGCCGTCCTTGCCGAGGATCTCCACCGGCGCGTTGAGGAAGCGGAACTGCACACCCTCTTCGCGCGCCTCGCTGACCTCCTGCGGGTCGGCCGGCATCTCGGCTTCGTCGCGGCGATAGACCACATACGCCTCCTGTGCGCCCTCGCGCACAGCCGTACGCACGACGTCCATGGCCACGTTGCCGCCGCCGATGACGGCGACGCGTTTGCCAAGTTTGACGTCTTTACCCTCGTTCACGTCGCGCAGGAAGTCCACACCGCCGAACACGCCCTCGAGTTCCTCACCCGGAATGTGCAGCTGGGACGATTTCTGCGCGCCGATGGCGACGAAGAAGCCGGCACACCCCTGCGTGCGCAGCTCCTGAAGCGTGATGTCCTTACCGACCTCCACGCCGGTGCGGAAGGTCACGCCGAGCTCCTTGAGCACGGCGATCTCCGCGTCAATGACCGCCTTCTCCAGCCGGAAGGACGGAATACCGTAGCGCAGCATGCCGCCGGGCTGGCTGTTGCGGTCAAAGACGGTGACATCGTGACCGTCAATGGCCAGATAGTAGGCGCAGCTCAGGCCGGCCGGTCCGGCACCGATGACGGCAATCTTTTTGCCCTCCGTGCGGATCTTCTTCGGCACGAAGCGCTCGGATTCCTTCAGTTCGCGGTAGGCGAGGAATTTTTTGACCTCGTCGATGGCGACTGCCTGGTCCACATCACCGCGGGTGCAGACCTGCTCGCAGCGGCGGTTGCAGATGTTGCCGCAGACGGCCGGGAACGGGTTTTCCTGCTTGATGAGCTCCAGTGCATCACGATAGCGCCCCTGCGCCGCCATGCGCAGATAACCCTGTACGGCGATGTGCGCCGGGCAGTTGGACTTGCACGGCGAGGTGCCGGTCTCGGGCTGAACATCCTGACGGTTGTTCAGATAGTCGGGATTCCAGTGCTCCGGGCCCCATTGGATGGCATTGACCTCGGGCGGGAATTCGCTGTCCACATAGGGTGTCTTGTGCTTCTGGGGCAGCTTCTGGCCGAGCTTGACGGCGTTGGCCGGGCACTTTTCGACGCAGTTGCCGCAGGCGACGCACTTCTCTTCATCGACCTTTGCAATGAAGTTGGACTTGGAGAGGTTTGCCGCGCGCGTATAGTTCGACGCGCGCATGGACAGGCAGCTCTGATAGTCGCAGTTGCAGATGTACTCGATCGGCGACGGGCCGTCGTGGTTCGAGACATTGTGCACATAGCCGCGGTCCTCAGCCTCCTTGAGTCTGGCCATATATTCCTCGCGCGTCAGGCGGCGGGCCTTGCCGGTGCGGATCGCATACTCGGCATAGTCGCCGAGCGGCATGCACCACTCCAGCTCCGGGTCGTCTCCCAGCTCGTCATACGCCTTGCGGATCTTGCGGCAGATGCACTGGCAGATGGCATAACTGCCGTGCGCACTCTCATCGATGAGCGTCTGTAGATTCTCCCAGCTCTCCACGCGCGTCTCGTTCTTGAGCGCCGTCGCGACCGGGACCGGCCGGTGCACACCATGGTTCGCCGGCGGCAGCAGCGGGCCGTTGGTCGTGCACATCCGCGTCGTGTGGTGGATGAAACCGACCGGCAGCTCTTTATAAGTTTTATACTGGTCCTCATTCAGGCCGCCGAGCAGCAGCTGCTCGAGAATGCCGACGACAAAGATCGGCAGCACAACGCGGTCAACGCCCTTTTCATCCGGCTGGTAGACAAGCAGACCAATGCGGCACAGATCGTCCGCCATCTTGGCCGCCTGCTCAATGGGCATGCCTGCCCGCTTGGCCAGCTCATCGATATACACCGGCTCGCGCAGCTCCAGATGATTGGCAAAGTCGATCTGCTCATCGGTCAGCAGGCGGTCGAGCATGAAGTACGGCCCGGAGTTCATACCAAGCTGTGCCGTGCCCGGATCGACGTGGCTGATGAGCTCGATCAGATTCCGCCGCGGCTTGCCGCTCGAATGTTGGATGTAGTCGCTCATCATGCGCCATTCCTGTTCGGTAAAGTCAGGTATGTTGTTGTTCATGGGTTTCCCTCTCTTTCCTTTCTGTTTGATTGATCACATTGTCAAATTAGAAACTATCCCTAAAAATGACCATACCACATCTTTCACCGCTCTGCGCGCACAAAAGCCGGGCGCTGTGCCAAACTGGCACAGCGCCCGGAATTCGTTGCTGTTATGGAGTTTTCTGCCGTGCGTCTATCTCGGCAATGCCTCTGGCAACACCCGTAATGATCCGCCGCGAAAAGGCGGCATATTCCTCCGGCGGCATGCACGGATCCTGCCCCAGCCACCACTGAAAGCCGTCAAACGTAGCGTCCGTGATGCGTTTGATGACAAAGCGCGCCGTCGCCTCGTCCGGAAACACATAGCCAAAGTCTCGCATGAGGATCGGATAGAGCTTATCGTTGCAGAAGTCGCGGAATGAATTTTGCCCAGTAACAGAAAAGGCATTTACAAAAAATGCACGGTCACTGTAGAGATGACAGCAGATATCGGGATAGTAGTCCCAGATCGTATGATAACACCGCTCCTCGGCAAGCTGGCAGAATTCATAATCATAGAGCCAGTTGAGCAGCTCATATTTATCCTGAAACTGCCGATAAAAGCTCCGGCGGCTCACGCCGGACGCCGCGCAGATGTCCTCGACCGTGATCTTGGGAAACGGCCGCTTGCGCAGATGTACTTTCAGCCCCTCTGCCAAGGCTTTTTTCACAAGAATTGCCTGCGACACGATGGGAACCCCCTCCTATGTGGATGCCTCCATTATAATGAAATCCGCCGCGGATTGTCAAAGAAAAAGCAACGCTTGGCACATTTTTAAAATATTGTGCCAGACGCTCAACGGGAGACACCCTGCGGTGTCTCCCGTTGCATGTGAAAGAAGAACGAACGCTTTCCTGCACTCAGTCTGCAAACAGCGGCGTCGACAGATAGCGGTCGCCGGTGTCCGGCAGAAGCACAACGATGGTCTTGCCCTTGTTCTCCGGACGCTTGGCCAGCTCGATTGCCGCCCAGACGGCAGCGCCGGAGGAAATACCGACCAGCACGCCCTCCTTGTGGCCGATCAGGCGGCCAGTCGCGAATGCGTCCTCGTTGCTGACCGGAATGACCTCGTCATAGACCTTCGTATTGAGCACATCCGGCACAAAGCCCGCGCCGATGCCCTGAATCTTATGCGGGCCGGCATGGCCCTCGCTCAGGACCGGAGAGGTCGCCGGCTCCACGGCCACGACCTTGACCTTCGGGCACTGGGACTTCAGATACTCGCCGACACCCGTCACGGTGCCGCCGGTGCCGACGCCCGCGACAAAGATGTCCACATTGCCGTCCGTATCCTGCCAGATCTCCGGGCCGGTCGTCGTGCGGTGGATCGCCGGGTTGGCCGGGTTGACAAACTGGCCGGGGACAAAGCTGTCGGGAATCTGCGCGGCCAGTTCATTGGCCTTCGCAATCGCGCCCTTCATGCCCTGCCCACCGTCCGTGAGGACGAGCTCGGCGCCATAGGCCTTCATGATCTGACGGCGCTCCACGCTCATGGTCTCCGGCATGACGATGATGATGCGGTAGCCTCTGGCCGCGGCGACGGACGCCAGGCCAATGCCGGTGTTGCCGGAGGTGGGCTCGATGATGACGGAGTTCGGCTTGAGCACGCCGCGCTGCTCCGCGTCCTGGATCATGGCCAGCGCCACACGGTCTTTTACAGAGCCGGCCGGGTTGAAGTACTCAAGCTTCGCCAGAATGCGGGCTTCGAGCTGCTGCTCTTTTTCAATGTGCGTCAGCTCCAGAAGGGGCGTTTTTCCGATCAGCTGGTCAGCGGATGTATAGATCTTGCTCATGAGATGTTCCTCCATTTATATATCTGTGTATCATAATGTTTTATTTTACTCATATGTATGTCTCGCTGTATGTATGCGCCCTGCGTGTCAGCCGGTACAACAGTGCCAACAGATACACAGGCGGCCGGAAATGCGGTTTTGCATAATCATCGCCTACCTTCTCTATAGGTTAATAGGATTATATCGCGTTTTTCCCAGTATGTCAATAGGGACATTCATTTTCTTTTCATGCAGAGCATGCAAAAAATCATTATTTAAATAGACATTCGCCCATTAAATGACCAAGCTATTAAAAAGCAACAGGCGGATCAATGTTTCTCGCTTTTTCAGCCATTTACGGGGTGCTTTTGGAACATTTCCGGGAAAATGCGCAGAAAATGATCGCCTTTTTTCACAAATCTCTGTGCCAGCGGGCTTTGTGCGCGCACTTTCCATAGCTTGACTTTTCAGGGTGGGCAGTGTATACTAAGCGCGTAAGCAGACGTGAGTCGGCATGTGCTACCCTGCATCCGGCAAACGGCACTTACGTACATTTATCAAAGGAGTGGAACCCATGAAAAAATCCCGCAAACTGCTCTGCGTGCTTCTCGCTCTGGTCATGGTCGTCAGCCTGCTGCCGGTCATGGCGTTTGCAGCGGATGAGGACGTCGCAGAATCCGAAGACATCACTTCTCTGGTGGAGTCTCCGGAGACCGCCGGTGTCATTACCGACGCACTCGGCAACATTTTCACCAACCTGCCCAACTATCTGGTCGTCGTGAAGACCCCGTGGGGCACCCTTGCACAAGGTGCTCAGGTCGTACTCTACAACCAGAACAAGGATGAGATCGTCGCGTCTGCTGCCGCCACCTACGGTGTTGCGGTCTTCAGCAAGAAGGATCGTCTCAATGCGTACAGCCTCTCTGCTACCTGGGAGCAGAAGTCCACTGGTATGCAGTACAAGTCCATCCCGCAGCTCTCTGTTGGCAAGCTGCCGGATCTTGACATCCTGACCGTTTACCCGACGTTCCGCATCGGCCTGAAGGATACGGATCATGATGCGTACATCGTCGGCTACGACAACGGCTATGTCGGCCCGAACGACTCGCTGACCCGTGCCGAGGCTGCTCAGATCATCTACACGCTCATGACCGATGAGTCGAAAGCGGAGTACGCCAACAAGACCGGCAAGACCTTCACCGACGTCAGCAAGGATCACTGGGCATACGAAGCCATCACCATGATGACCAAGGCCAGCATTCTGGTCGGCACCGGTGACGGCAAGTTTGACCCGGACAGCGTTATGACCCGTGAGCAGTTCGCGACCATGATCGCGCAGCTGTTCAAGATCGAGATCAACCAGCCCATCACTGGCTACATCTTCAAGGACCTCAACGGCGGCTTCGCTGATAAGTACATCAGCCTGCTGTACGCCATGGGCATCCTCGAGGGCAAGGGCGACAACACCTTCGGACCGAAGGATGAACTGACCCGTGCTCAGGCGATCACAATCGTCAACAAGCTGATCGGCCGTCTGCCTGGCGAAGGCACCACCAGCTTCGGCGCTGTCGCTGACCAGATGAAGACCTGGCCCGACAACATGGATACCACTGCTTGGTACTACGCCGCTGTTCAGGAAGCGACCAACAGCCATGACTACACGCTGGACATCAACTTCAACACCCTGAACGACCTGAAGGGTGACTTCTTCCAGAACATCAAGCACCCGGTCACCGAGCGCTGGACTGTGATCAAGTAATTTGATCTGGTAAATCTGCAGCAGACACCTTCCGGTGTCTGCTGTTTTTTCTCTCTGTGCAGCAGGGCTCTGCATAAATGCCGGGCCCTGCCCTTTTTGCTTATATGCGCCAGAATCAAGTGCGGTCGAATGCGGGATTGGTCATATAGACGTTCTTCTGATCCATCTTCTCAGTCGCCAGGCGCAGCGCCTCGCCAAAGCGCTGGTAGTGCACGACCTCACGCTCGCGCAGAAACCGGATGACATCCGTCACATCCGGGTCGTCACACAGACGCAGGATATTGTCATAGGTCTTGCGTGCCTTCTGCTCGGCCGACATATCCTCCGACAGATCCGCGATCACGTCACCCGTCACGCCGATCGTCGCTGCTGTCCACGGCGTGCCGGACGCAAACTGCGGAAACACACCTGCCGTATGATCGACGAAATATGTGTCATAACCGGACTGCTTGATCTGCTCCGGCGTCATGCTGCGCGTGAGCTGATAGACGATCGTGCCGACCATCTCCAGGTGCCCCAGTTCTTCCGTCCCTCCCGGTGCGGCAGAAATGTTCCGTTTTCCGTTCTCGCGCACCTCCCCCCGCGCATACACTTTCGCTGGGAGGTGCTGCAATGCAACCACGAATTTGGATCTGCACCCAACAACCGGATGAAAAGGCGCTGCGGAAAGCAGCCAATGTCTGCATGCCGCAGATCGAGCACGCGGTACTCGCGGCGCTGCAGGCGCGCGGCCTGCTGACAGACACGGAATACCGCCGCTGCTCTACCCTGCTCGTCCAGCCGCTGCCATGATTCCCATCGGTAAACCGCTGCGCGTGGCCGCTTACTGCCGCGTCTCGACCGACCGGGACGATCAGGCAAACTCCTTCGAGAGCCAGCAGCGCTACTTTCGGGAATACATCGCCCGGCAGCCCGGCTGGGAGCTGGCAAACATATTTGCCGACGAGGGGCTCTCCGGCACCAGCATAAAAAAGCGGCTGGCTTTTCAGCGCATGATCGCCTGCGCGCGTGCGGGGATGCTCGACCTGATCGTGACGAAGGAGATCTCCCGCTTTGCACGCAACACGCTCGACAGCATTTATTACACACGCGAGCTCAAGCGCCTTGGCGTCGGCGTGCTGTTTCTGAGCGACAACCTCTATACGCTCGACGGGGATGCCGAGCTGCGGCTGACGATCCTGGCCTCCATCGCGCAGGAGGAGAGCCGCCGCACCTCCGAACGCGTCAAATGGGGGCAAAAGCGGCGCATGGAACAGGGCGTCGTGTTCGGCCGCGACCTGCTCGGCTATGATGTGCGCGGCGGGGTGCTGATCGTCAACGAGCCGGGCGCACAGATCGTGCGGGATATCTTCCGCAAGTTTGTGAATGACGGCAAAGGCGCGCACACCATCGCGCGCGAACTCAATGAAGCCGGCGTTCCAACAGCGCACGGCGGGCCATGGCACAGCAGCGTGATCCTGCGCATCCTGCGCAACGAAAAATACTGCGGCGATCTGGTGCAGAAGAAAACCTACACCCCCGACTATCTGACGCACGAGAAGAAATACAACCGCGGGCAGGAGGCATATGTGATCCTGCGGGATCACCACGCGCCGATCATCCCGCGCGCTACGTTTGAAGCGGCCGGGCGTATCCTGACCGCGCGCGCCCGGTCACAGGACGGGCAGCCCAAGCACAGCCACCGCTATCGCCTCTCCGGCAAGCTCCGGTGCGGCGTGTGCGGCGCAGCCTGCGCCGCACGCTGCAAAACGCGGCGCGATGGCAGCGCCGCTCTGTCCTGGCGCTGCTATGCCGCCACAAAATATGGCCGCCCGCACACCGACGCTGCCGGGCGCACACGCGGCTGCACCGGAGAGAGCCTGCGAAACGAAGACGCCATGCGGATTCTGGTCCAGGTCTGGACGTGGCTGCCGATCGACCGCACCGGCATCGCCGCCGATGTGACAGCGGCCCTGAATGCAGTGATTTCCCCGGAGCGGATCCGGTCGCTGCAGGCAGAAGTGACAGCCCTGCTCGACGGCACGACACAGGACGCAGTGCTCTATGCCCAGTGCCTCGACCGCATGGTCATTCACGACCGGGCACATGTTGAGGTCGTGCTGCGCGATCTCCCGGGTACATGGCACTTTATACGCACAGAAACAGCGACACCTCCGAAATGACGGAGGCGCCGCTGTTTGGATTCTGATATTAAAATTCAGCGCGCAAGAAAACGCGACAGGAACTCGCGCGTCCTGGGATTCTGCGGGTTTTCAAAGAGTTCATGCGGCTTGCCCTGCTCGCAGATGACGCCGTCGGACATATACACGACGTCACTGGAGACATCGCGCGCAAACGCCATCTCATGCGTGACGACGATCATCGTCAGGCCCTCTTCGGCCAGGCGGCGCATGACGTCGAGCACCTCACCGACCATCTGCGGATCGAGCGCGCTCGTCGGCTCGTCGAACAGCAGTACTTCCGGCTGCATGGCAAGCGCCCGGGCGATGGCCACACGCTGCTTCTGTCCGCCGGAGAGCTGGGACGGCCGGGCGTTGATATACGGCGCCATGCCGACCTTCGTCAGGTACTCCATGGCGATCTCCTCGGCCTCCTTGCGGCTGCGCTTGAGCGCCGAGACCTGCCCGGCGATGCAGTTATTGAGCGCGGACATGTTGTTAAACAGGTTGAAGCTCTGGAACACCATGCCCACCTTCGTGCGATACTGGATAAGGTTGAAGTCCTTGGCCGTGATGTCCTGCCCGTGGTAGAGCACCTGGCCGGAGGACGGCGTCTCGAGCAGGTTGATGCAGCGCAGCATCGTGCTCTTGCCGGAGCCGGACGCGCCGATGATGCTCATGACCTCGCCCTTTTTCACACTGAGGTTGATGTCGCGCAGGACGGCGTGGTCGCCGAACTGCTTTTGCAGATGTACCAGTTCGATCACATTGTCTGCCACGGCTCAGCCCTCCTTCGCAATGTGGATCTCGGCGTTGGCATCCGTCTGTGAGCCGAAGATCGTGTAGTTTTCGTTGCCGTCCAGCTTCCGCTCGACCCAGCGCAGCAGGCGCGTGATGGTGAACGTGAGGATGAAATACAGGATGCAGACAACAAGATAGGTCTGGAACGTCTGGAAATTCTGGCGCTTGATGATGCCAGCAAAATAGTACAGCTCCGTCACGCCGATGACGTTCAGGACGGACGTATCCTTGATATTGATGACAAACTCGTTGCTGACCGACGGCAGGATGTTACGCATGACCTGCGGGATGATGACCTTGAACATGGTCTGCGCATGCGTCATGCCGATGGACATGGCGCCCTCGAACTGGCCGCGGTCGATGGAAATGATGCCGCCGCGGACGATCTCGGCCATGTATGCGCCTGTGTTGATGGACACGATGAGGATACCGGACGGGATGAGCGGCAGCGTGTCGCCGCCGGTCGCGAAGGCATAGCCCCAATAAATGACCATCGACTGCACCATCATCGGCGTGCCACGGAAAATCTCCACATAGATCGCAATGATCGCATTGAGCAGCTTATGCAGCGCGCGCAGGATGGGGTTTTTGGACATTGGCGCCGTGCGCACAACGCCGGTCAGCAGACCGAGTGCAAGGCCGGCCACCGTACTCGTCAGCGCGATGAGCACCGTGTTGCCGACGCCGGTCAGCAGCTGGGGGTAATACTTGATGAAGATGTTCAAAACATCGTTTAAGAAGCTCATAGTTACTCCGTTTTTCTGTCAAGACGAACGGCAGGCGCCGTGCGAGCGCACAGTGCCTGCCGCCTGCGTCGGTCTGTTTACTTGCGGATAATGACCACGAGGTTGGATTCGTAGTAGGTATTGGTGAAGTCGATCTCCTGCGCACGCTCGGCCGTCGGGCTCATGCCGGCGACAATCGCATCAATGGCGCCGGAGTTGACTGCAGGGATCAGGGAATCCCACTCCAGGGCGTAGATCTCGAGCTTCAGGCCCAGACGGTTGGCGACATACTGCGCGATCTGAACATCATAGCCGTTAGCGTACAGGCCCTGCTGGCCCTCGCTGCTGATGGGGACAGCACCGAAGGAGCTGCCGTCGGTATCGGTCCAGTTGTACGGCTCGTAAGCGCACTCCATGCCGATCTTGAGCGTGCCGGTCGTAGCGGCCGGAGCGTCACACTGGACGGCGAACTCCGTGACCGTGCCGCCGGAAGCGAGCGTCACGATCTGCTCCATGAGCTGGGACTTCTGCTCCTCGGTGATCTCAGCCAGAACGGTGTCGATCTGGTCGCGCAGAGCGTTGCCCTTCTTCAGGCCGATGGCGATACCGACATCGGCCGCCGTGGCGGTGAAGCCGGTGTCATTGTTCTTGAACGGCAGGTAGGTCAGCTCATCGTTGGAAGCGCAGACGGAAAGGGCCGTCGGCTCCTCGGCGATGTAGCCGTCGATCGCGCCACTCTTGAGGGCAGTCAGCAGGTCGGCGAACTCCGGGTAGGTGCTCGCCTGAACGTCCGGGATCTGGGACAGAGCGTCTGCATGGAAGGTGCCAGCCTGCGCCGCGATCTTCGCGCCCTTGAGGTCAGCGATGGTCTTGGCGTTCTGGACGTCGACGGAGGCCGTGTCGCTGCTGCTGTTGTTGCTGCTACCGCAGCCGGTAAAGCACGCCACGCAGAACATGACGGCCAAGAGGATGGATACGATTCTTCTGATGTTTGCTTGCATTTACTACATCTCCTGTCAGAGTAATTCAAAAAAACAGAGAGCCTGCGACCCGAAATGGTATCGCAGGCTCTCTTGCAAGCATACAAAGAAAACCATTGATAGTGCTCCACATACGAGGTATGTGACAGTCCTGCGCCTGTTAAGCACAGTCCCAGCAAGCTCGCGACGACAATCACGAAAAAGCTTCGGCGGAGCAGCCTTTCTCCCGCGACCGCTTGCCGGCGTATATCACGGGGTACTTATCAGATCCGCAACCTCTATCAGGTACTGCATTCTTCTATTTTTTCTATGGCGTAATCGTAATGCAGAATTCCGCCGTTGTCAACCCTTTTCATAGTTTTCTGGCTTTTGACGAAAAAAATTCGCAACGCCTAAATTTTTTTGTCCGATTTGCAGAAGATTTGCGCATCCGGCACCACTTCTGCCGCTTCTGTACCGATGTCGGTGAGTATGGCCGACAGCTCCGGGTACGGCATGGCATAGCGCTGACTGAGGTAGCGCAGGGAGGCGCCCAGCTCGCCGTCCGGCCCACCATACTGCGAGCAGATGAACTTTGCCAGCGCAGGATTGGAGTTCTTGATGCGGATCGGGTATTCCAGTTTCTTTTCATACACAAACATTGCTTATTTCCCCTCTCCTTCCTGCTGCCACGGCCAAGGCGCGTTGAGCCAGTCATAGACGTCCGAGCTTTCCAGATCCCGCAGCGAAATGGGGCCATACTGCTCCACATATCGCTTACGCCCCTCCGCGCTCAGGCGGATGCACTTTTGCAGCGTCTCGAATGCCTCGCGGTCGTCCGGATGGGTATCCAGATACAGGTTCAGCTCCCGGATGACAAAATCCATCGCCATCAGCTCGCACAGTGGTGTGCTGAGGTCGCCGGGTTTGTTGACCATGTTCATAAACGGCAGGTCCAGTCCCGGGAACAGCGTGCCGCGCGCCAGCGCCATGCGCTTGTCATACGCTGGCTCGCTGGATTGTTGCATGGGCGTCTGCGCCAGTGCCAATGGTGCGCACTCCGGCAGCGGGCCCTGCTTGAAATTGCATTTGTCCACAGTCGTTCCTCCTTTTCAAATCGGGCACTCAGCCCGCACTATCCTATGCAGACCTGATTTTGCCCGTGCGGAACGCGGCGAAAACAGGCGGCGCCGGATGGCGCCGCCTGTGACAGAACGGAGCATTATTTCGTTTTCGGCAGCGCCATGCCCGTCTTTTTGAGTGTTGTGCGCAGGAACAAAAGCGACAAGAGCAGCGATGCGACCTCGGCGATTGGGAATGCAAACCAGACGTCCCGAAGTACACCGGCCAGCGACAACAGATAGGCCGCCGGGATGAGCACCACGATCTGACGCGCAATGGAGATGAACATACTGTAGACGCTGTAGCCGAACGCCTGACACGAGGAACCGGCCACGATGCTGATGCCGGCAAACACGAACGCCAGGCTCATGATGCGCAGCGCAGGCGCGCCGATCTCCAGCATGGCCTCCGATGCATCAAACATCATCAGCAGTTCCTTCGGCACGAGCTGGAACACGAGAAAGCCCAGCACCATGATAATGACGGCGTAGAGCACACCCAGACGGATCGTCTTATGGATGCGCTCCGGCTTCTGTGCGCCGTAGTTATAGGCAATGATCGGCACCATGCCGTTATTGAGGCCAAAGACCGGCATGAACACAAAGCTCTGGAGCTTGAAATAGACGCCAAACACCGCGACCGCCGTGGACGAGAACGTGATGAGGATCAGGTTCATGATGAAGCACGTCAGCGATGAGACGCAGCTCATGATGATCGACGGGATGCTGATGGCTGTGATCTCGCCCATCAGCTTGCCGCTCGGACGGATGTGGCGCAGACGCAGGTGCACCTCCGGATTCTTGGTATGGTTGAGTATGACCGCCACGGCTGCACCCAAACACTGGCCGATCACCGTCGCCCAGGCGGCGCCGGCAATGCCCATCTTCGGGAAGCCAAGCAAGCCGAAGATGAGGATCGGGTCGAGGATGATATTCGTGATCGCGCCAACCAGCTGCGTGACCATGGAATAGACCGTGCGGCCGGTTGCCTGCAGAAAGCGCTCAAACGTGATCTCACAAAACACACCGAACGAGCACAGCACGCAGATGTTCAGATACGTGATGCCATACTCGACGATGGACTCGATATCCGTCTGCGCACGCATATAGGCGCGGATGCCGATCAGGCCGGCAACGAGCACAAGCAGATAGCTCAGCAGCGCCAGCAGCAGGCCGTTGACCGCGACCTGATTGACGCGCTCGGTGTTTTTCTGCCCAAGTGCGCGCGACAGCAGCGCGTTGATGCCGACGCCAAAGCCGACGGCAATGGAAATGATGATATTCTGCAGCGGGAACGCCATGGACACAGCCGTGAGCGCATCCTCGCAGATGCGCGAGACAAAGATGCTGTCCACAATGTTATACAGCGCCTGTACGAGCATGGAGATCATCATCGGGACCGCCATGGACAGCAGGAGCTTGTTTTCGGGCATGGTGCCCATTTTATTTTCGCGAAGGGTTTCTTCCGGCATATCGTCTCTCCTAAAAGTATACGCAAATAAAGTCAAACGTCACGAATGCCTATTATAGGTCGCCCGCAGCGGAATGTCAAGGTATGTTGCATTTTGCAGGGTTGTCACTGTAGCAGAAACCGAAAAGGAAAATTCATCTAAACTCCATTTTTTGCATGTTTCATGGGAGAATCCTGCGCGGACAAAACGAAATGTAATCCGCCGACAGCAGCCGGAACTCCGTGTCATGATACATGCCCTGAAAGGCGCTGCGGCAGCCGCGGCTGTGGATGTGTCCATAGCAGCACAGCGGCACATGATACGCATCGAACAGGTCCAAAATCTCCGGGCACTCGTAGCCGAGGTACTTCGGCGGGTAGTGCAGAAAGACGAGCTTTGTCCTGTCCCCCGCCGCCTTGAGCGACGTCTCGAGCCGGCCGACCTCGCGCAGCATGATCTTCCGGTCGTGCGCCTCACCCTTGGCCTCCTCATAAAACCAGCCGCGCGTGCCGCAAATGGCATAATCGCCGTAGAAGTAGCAGTTATTATTGAGGATGTCCATGGTGTGCATATCGTGCGCTTCAAAAAAGCTGTAGGCCTTTTTCGCGGTGCTCCACCAGAAGTCGTGGTTGCCCTTGAGCAAAATCTTTTTCCCGGGCAAAGCCTCGATGAACTGAAAGTCCGGCAGCGCCTGCTCCATGGTCATGCCCCAGGCAAGGTCGCCGCAGAGCACGCAGACATCGTCGTCATGCAGGGATGAAAAACCAAGTTTGATCTTTTCTACATAATTTTCCCATGGCCCGCCAAATACGTCCATGGGCTTATCTGCGCCCAGCGACAGATGCAGGTCGCCGATTGCATACAATGCCATTTGCGTTCCTCCGTATATTCCGCGCCCGGCTGCACACAATAGATTCGACCGGCGGATGCCGGAATCTGATCTGGAGGCAGAAACCATGAGCGATCATATCAACGACTGCTGCGAGTACAACGTGGCGTGCGACGTGAGCAACTGCGCCTACAATGCGGACGGCAAGCGCTGCCACGCAGACCACATTCAGGTCAAAAACGCCCCGGGCACCTGCACCTGCAAGGACGAGACGTTCTGCAGCACCTTCACCAAGAAGGGCAGCGCGGCGTTCTGACCCGGCGGACGGGTCTCCCCGTCCGTTACATATTATTTCAGGAATTCGTCCACCGTATGCAGCATCTGCGCCTTATCCACACAGCCGCCGAAGCGCACCGGGCGTGCGTCCAGACCGGTCAGCGGCGCTGGCGCATCGAGGCGCGTCTCACACGACAGGCGGCGGATCAGCGCCGGGCCGAAGGCGTCGGCCGTGCCGCCGATGCCGCGCAGCACCTGATCGCAGAACTTGAAGGGGCTGGCCGTGGACACAACAACAGCGGGCGTCCGGTCGCCGGTCTCGCTGCGGTAATCATCGAGCACGTGATAGGCGACCGCCGTGTGCGTATCGATCAGATAGCGGTGGTCGCGCCAGGCGTGGCCAATCTTCTCACGCGTCTGGATATCGTTGCAGAAGCCGCCGGCAAACGTCGCCTGGATCTTCGCCTTGAGTTCGTCGGAGACCGTGTAGCTCCCCTGATCGCGCAGCTGCTGCATATAGCCCGCGACCTCCGTGTCGCTGCCGCAGAGGGCGTAGAGCAGACGCTCGAGATTGCTCGAGACAAGAATGTCCATCGACGGGGACGCCGTCGTGTGGAACGGACGGTTCTTATTATAAGTACCCGTGCGGATGAAGTCCGTGAGCACATTGTTCGCGTTCGACGCGCACACGAGCTTGCCCACCGGCAGGCCCATCTCCTTGGCATACCAGCCGGCGAGAATGTCACCGAAGTTGCCGGTCGGCACGACGAAGTTCAGCTTGTCGCCCATGGCGATCATGCCGCCGGTGACGGCGTCACAGTACGCCGAGAAATAGTAGACGATCTGCGGCAGCAGGCGGCCCCAGTTGATGGAGTTGGCCGAGGACAGGAACCAGCCGCGCTGCGAGATCTGCGCAGCAAACGCCTTGTCGCCGAAGATCTGCTTGACGCCGGTCTGCGCGTCGTCAAAGTTGCCGCGCACGGCGCTGACCGCGACGTTATCGCCTGTCTGCGTGACCATCTGCAGGCGCTGGATCTCCGACACGCCGCTGTACGGATAGAACACGAGGATCTTCGTGCCCGGCACGTCGGCAAAGCCCTGCAGGGCCGCCTTGCCGGTGTCGCCCGAGGTGGCGACGAGGATGCACACCTGCCGCTGCTCGCCGCACTTTTTCAGGCTCGCCGTGAGCAGGTACGGCAGGATCTGCAGCGCCATATCCTTGAACGCGCACGTCGGCCCGTGCCAGAGTTCGAGAAACGCCGTGGTGTCATCGAGCCGGTGCACCGGCGCAACGGCCGGGTCGTCAAACTGACTGCCGTAGGCCGCAGCGGTAAAGCGCGCGAGCTCCTTCTCCGTAAACTCGCTCAGAAACGGGCGCATGATCGTCACGGCGCGCTGCTGGTAGGTCATGCCGTACAGCGCCTGAAGCTGCTGCGCGGACACCTCCGGCAGCGCCTCCGGCACGAACAGGCCGCCGTCCGGCGCGAGGCCGCGGGCGATCGCCTGCGCGGCGGAAACAATCTGCTGATGATCTCTTGTGCTGTAGTAGTTCATATCTGATCCCTCATTATTCAAATGCATTTTCGATCTGATTGATCCTGCGCTGGCGGCGCGGCGTGTCCGCGTCACCGTAAATTTCGACCACGTCAAAGCGCGGCTGCAGCTCCGTTTCGTGCTCCGCCAGCCAGAGCGACGCCGCCGTGCGGACGCGCGCCTGCTTGGCCGGCGTCACATACGCGCCCGCGCGCACGAACCGGTCGGACGCGCGCAGCTTCACCTCCACGAACACAACATAGTGCCGGTCGGCCGCGATGATGTCGATCTCGCCAAAGCGGCAGCTGTAGTTGCGCGCGAGGATGCGGTAACCATGCCGGCGCAGGTACGCCGCTGCGCAGTCCTCGCCCCAGGCGCCCTTCGTTCCCTTGACTGCACCAGCCATATCAGTGCATCTTTTTCAGGAACGACGGCCGGTGGATGGGGCATGGCCCATACGCCCGGATGGCCGCATAGTGCGCCGCCGTGCCGTAACCCTTGTGTTTTTCAAAACCATACTGCGGATAGGTCTCCGCCATCCGGCGCATGTAGCGGTCACGCGTGACCTTTGCAAGCACGGAGGCCGCCGCGATGTCGGCACACTTGCCGTCGCCGCCGACGATGCACCGGCTCGGCACCGCGATGCCGGTGTTCCGGTTGCCGTCGATGAGCGCAAGCACCGGCTGCGGGGAGAGCTGCGCGATGGCCCGGTTCATGGCCAGAAACGTCGCGCCGAGGATGTTGTGTTCCTCAATCTCCTCCACGGTCGAAAACGCAATGCCGTAACTCAGCGCCTGCGCGATGATGGTATCATAGAGCGCCTCGCGTTTTTTCTCCGAGAGCTTTTTCGAGTCGTTCAGGCCCGGGATCTCCAGTCCCGGCGGCAGCATCACCGCCGCCGCGCACACGGGCCCGGCCAGCGGGCCGCGCCCGGCCTCGTCCACACCGCACAGCGGATCGGTGTCCGGCGTGCGGAGATCGTTTTCCAATGTCCACAGATCGACCTGCGTCATACTTCCGCCTCCGGCATCTCAAGCGTGATGCGGCCGAGCTTGCCGCCACGGTACTCATCGAGCAGCACACCCGCCATCCGCTCGAGATCATATTCCCCGCCAGAGATAAGAAAGCCGCGCTTTTTCGCCGCCTGCTCCAGCAGCTCGAAGCCATTGCAGGCCGGGTCCGGGTGGAACTTGTAGCGCTGCTCCACCGCGTCGGGGTAAAACCGCGCGAGCCGGAGCATGAAGTTGGCCGCAAGCGTCTCGCGGTCGAGCACCTCGGCCTTGATCGCGCCGGTGATAGCCAGCAGCTCGCCGACCTCCTGACTGTCAAACCGCGGCCAGAGGATGCCCGGCGTGTCCAGCAGTTCAAGGCCCTGATCGACCGTGATCCACTGCTTGCCGCGCGTAACGCCCGGCCGGTCGCCGGCGGCGGCCGCCTTGCGCCGCGCCACCTTATTGATAAATGTGGACTTGCCCACGTTCGGGATACCCAGCACCATGACGCGCATCGGCCGGCCGACCTGCCCCTTGGCGGCATACGCCTCGATCTTGTCGTGCAGCGCCGTGCGCACGGCCCCGGCAAAGCCATTGACGCCCTTGCCGCTGCGGCTGTCGGTCTCGAGCACGGTCATGCCCTGCCGCTGAAAGGCTGCGCGCCACCGCGCCGTCGCCTTCGGGTCGGCGAGATCGGTGCGGTTGAGCACGACGATGCGGGGCTTGTCGCCCGCAAGCCGGTCGATGTCCGGATTACGGCTCGCCATCGGGATGCGCGCATCGAGAATCTCGCACACGGCATCGACCTGCTTCATGTGCTCCTCGATCATGCGCTGGGCCTTCGTCATATGGCCCGGGAACCACTGGATATTCAGTTTCTCAAAGTCCTGCGCCATGTTATTTCACAACTCCGATGTTCTTGACCGGGAAGAGCGTGAAGTACACCCGGCCCATGATATAGCGCTCATCGACGCAGCCGAGACGTGCATCGCGGCTGTCGGTGGAGGCGTTGCGGTTGTCGCCCATGACGAACACACAGCCTTCCGGCACCGTGATCTTGCCCTCGAAATTCTCCCGGTCGTGCACGGGTTCATTGACATACGGCTCATCGAGCGCCTTGCCATCGACGTAGACCACGCCGTCGTCAAAGTCAATGTCCACGGTCTGCCCCTCCGTCGCGATGATGCGCTTGACGATGGGCTCTTCCATGAGCGTCTGTTTGCGCAGGACAACGATATCCCCCTGTTTCGGATGATAGAACAGGTTGGAGATGACGACCTTGTCATTCTGCTCGAGCGTCGGCACCATGGAGTGACCGACGACGTTGACCATGCGCACCGCAAACACAAACAGCAGCACACAGAACACCAGCGCAAAGATGATGCACTGGATCCAATCGTATACTTCGGCGCGGCCCTTGGCGCCGCTGGAATTCTTGCTGTCCATTTTTCAAAACCTCGGTGTAAAAAATTCGTAGCTTATATTATACACGCTCAAGCCCATTTTCGGCAACTAAAATTGTGTGAATTCTTTTCCGGCGGCGCAAAAACGCCCCGAAAATGCAAAAAAGAGGCCGAAGCCTCTTTTTTGCAGTATCCACTTAGATAAGCTCTTTGACCTTGGCTCTCTTGCCCACGCGGTCGCGCAGGTAGTACAGCTTGGCTCTGCGGACTTTGCCGCGGCGAACGGTCTCGACGGACACGATCGTGGGAGAGTGCACCGGGAAAACCTTCTCGCAGCCCACGCCGTAGGAGATGCGGCGGACGGTGATCGTCTCGTTGATGCCGCCATGCTTCTTGGCGATGATGGTGCCCTCGAAAGCCTGGGTACGCTCACGGTTGCCCTCGGTGACGCGGACAGTGACACGCACGGTGTCGCCGACGCGCATGGCCGGCAGTTCGGGTTTCATGTACTGCGCAGTCAGAGTTTTGATGAGATCCATAATGAAATCCTTCCTTTATCAGACGTTCATACCGGTGGACAGAGCCGGTCACGGCAGCGGACCGTCGTTATCTTGCGAAACGCTGTTTCGCACAAGCCATAAGATAATAGCACATCCCGTGCCGGTTTGCAAGTGTTTTCAGCGGAAAATTTGCATATCTTCCGTGTAGACCTCCTGCCGCGTGAAGGCGGCAAAATCCGGCGCCAGCTCGGGCGCGAGCTGATGCAGCGCCGTGACAAGATGGTCGGGGTTGAGCGTCGGCTCCTGCGCGGAGACAACGGCCTCGACCGTCACGAACCGCGCCTCCGGACGCACATGCAGCTCCGAGATCGCGGGCACGATGTCCATCTGCCCTTCCCCGCGTTTGGTCTTGCGGGTGATGACGATGGCATCCTGCGCGTAAAACGCGCGGAGCTTTTCCGCCATGTCCGCGGGGTCTGCGTTGTCATATTCATACCGCCCGGTCACGCGCAGCCACTTGAGCTCGCGCACCTTGCGCCCGGCGGGGTATGCCTCGAGCGCGCGGATGCCCTCCGGCATGACCGCCGTGAGCCGCTCGGGCAGCGCGGCGAGATCCACGTCCTCGCGCAGCTGGAAATCCATCAGCTCGCACACGCTCCCGACGCCGACGGACAGCGGCAGCAGGATGGAGATGAGCGCGTGGGGATTGAAGCCCTCGGAATACTTCAGCGGGCAGTCGGCGCGCAGAAACACGCGCTGCATCGTGCGCATGAGGTCGAGGTGCGAGATATAGATCGCGCGGCCGGTCTTTTCAAAGCGCAGTCTCAGCTTTTCAGGCATCGCACTTGCCCCCTTCCGTCATGAGTGCGAGTGCACCGCAGCCGGTGCACTGCTTGCGGCAGTCGGGCGAGAGCTCGGCCTTATACGCCTGCTCGCGCTCGTGCCACAGGTGCGCGCGGCGCACACCCATGTCCACGACGTTCCACGGCAGGAACTCGTCCTTCCCGCGCTCGCGGCAGGCATAGAACATCGGGTCGACGCCGCAGGCGTCCATGGCCGCCATCCAGCGATCAAACGAGAAATAGTCGCCCCAGGCCTCAAGCTTGCCGCCGCGGTGCCAGACCTCTTCGATGACGTCGGCAATGCGCCGGTCGCCGCGCGAGAGCACAGCCTCAACGAAGCTGGTGTCCGGGTCGTGCCAGTTGTAGGTCACGCTCTTGGCCTTGATATTTTCGCGCAGGAGGTTGACCTTGCGCTTGTACTCGTCCATCGTCACCTGTGCCTCCCACTGGAAGGGGCTGTGCGGCTTCGGCACGAAGCACGACGTGCTGACCGTGATGCGCACGCCGCGGGCCTTGTTCGTCGCGTGCATGCGCCACGTGTGCAGCACCTGATTGGCAAGCTCCGCGATGCCGACCACGTCCTCATCCGTCTCCGTCGGCAGGCCGAGCATGAAGTAGAGCTTCACGCCGTTCCACCCGCCCTCAAAGGCAACCTGGCAGGAATGGAGCAGGTCTTCCTCGCGCACGTTTTTATTGATCGCGTCGCGCAGACGCTGCGTGCCGGCCTCGGGCGCAAAGGTCAGGCCGCCCTTGCGCACCTTCTGCAGACGGCTCATGATATCCATAGAGAAGTTGTCCGCACGTAGCGACGGCAGCGCGAGACTCATGCTGCGCGGCTCGCAGTATTCCAGCAGCCCGTCGCACACCTCGTCGAGCGGGCGGTAGTCGCTGCTCGATAGCGACAGGAGCGTCGCCTCCTGATAGCCGGTGTTTTTGAGCGATTCGATGCCCTGCCGGATGATCGTCTCCGGTTTGCGCGGACGCACCGGTCGGTAGACATACCCCGCCTGACAGAAGCGGCAGCCGCGGATGCAGCCGCGAAACAGCTCCACATTCACGCGGTCGTGCACGATCTCGGTGCTCGGCACGACGGGGTCCGTCGGATAATAACAGGCATCGAGGTCCTGAATGATGCGCTTGGTCACGCGCGCGGGCGCGCCGTGCGTCGGCGTCAGGTCATGCAGCGTACCGTCCGGATTCCAGTGCGGGACGTAAAACGACGGGATGAGCACGCCCTGGATCTTCGCCGCCGTTTCGAGAAACAGCGTCTTGCTCCACCCCTCCTTCTGCGCCTGCCGGAACAGCGAGAGCACCTCATTGTTGACCTCCTCGCCCTCGCCGATGATCATGAGGTCAAAAAACGGGGCCATCGGCTCCGGATTGCTGCAGGCCGTGCCGCCCGCGATGACAAGCGGCGTCAGCTCCAGCCGGTCGGCGCTGCGCAGCGGGATGCCGGCCAGGTCAAGCATATTGAGCACGGCGGGATACGCCATCTCATAGCCGAGCGAGAACGCCACGACGTCAAACGCGCTGACGGGGTCGCCGCTCTCGAGCGCATAGAGCGGGATGCCCGCACGGCGCATTTCGGCCTCCATGTCGCCCCAGGGGGCGAACACGCGCTCACACCAGACGCCGGGCATCCGGTTCATCGTGGCATAGAGGATGCGCATGCCGATGTTCGACATGCCGATCTCATAAATATCCGGGAAGCAAAAAGCGAGGCGCAGGTCCACCTCCGCCTTGTCCTTGATGATCTGGCGGTATTCACCGCCGGTATAGCGCGCGGGCTTCTGCACGCGCGGCAGGATGCGTTCCAGTCGCTGATCCATACTACACTCCTACATATGATAGTAAGCGTATTTTACATCATGTTTTCCGCCTTGGCAAGTCATGCCTGGCTGCAAAAGCGCCAGCCACGCGCCAAATACGCCCAGTGCGAGCCCCATGCCGCGCGCAAACAGCAAGATACCAAAGCCCATGAGCGCGACCGGCAGCACCAGTCCCAGCACGTCCAGCAGCCGCTCCGCCGCGCGCTCCCCTGCCAGCACCGTGGCCGCCGCTTCCAGCGCACGGCCGCCGTCGAGCGGCAGCACCGGCAGCAGATTCACGCACGCATACAGCAGACTCAGGTCCGCCCCCTCCGGGCAGCCGAGCCCGCGCAGGATGCAAAACAGCCCTACGCCGGCGGCGGGGCCAGAAAGCGCCGCTGCGAGCGTGCGCACCGCGCCCTCCGGCGGCGCGCAGCACAGCGCCAGCCCGCAGCCCTCCATGCGCAGGCCGTAGATCTCCGCGCCGCACAGCACCAGCGCCGCGACGTGGCCCAGCTCATGCACCGCCACGGCGAGCACCAGCCGCGCGCACCAGCGCAGCGGTAACAGAAAATACAGCCCGGCAAGCAGGGCGACCGCGCCCGGGCGAATATCCAATGAAAAGCGGCGGCGCTTCATACGGAGGCGAGGTAAAACTCCGGGTTATAGTAATACCCATCGTGCATCAGTTCAAAGTGCAGGTGCGGCCCGGTCGCCTTGCCGGTCGCGCCGACAAGCGCGATCTCCTGCCCCATCGTGACCGTCTCCCCGGCGCGCACGAGCAGCTTGCTGCAGTGGCCGTAGAGCGTCGTGTAGCCGTCGGCATGGCGAATTTTCACGTAGTTGCCATACCCGTCGTCCTGTCCGGCGGCCAGCACCGTGCCGTCAGCAAAGGCACAGACCGCCGTGCCGGAATCGGCCGCGAAGTCTGTGCCGTAGTGAAATTTTACCTTGTTTTCCAATGGGTGCAGCCGGTAGCCGAAGCCGGACGAGGTATAGCCCGCGACCGGCGACGCGTGCGCAAACGGCAGCTCGCTGACCGCGTAGCTGACATTGGCCGGCACCGCGTAGCCGGAATAGACTGCCTGCTCGTTGAGAAACGTCTCGCGCGCGGCAAAGGCTGCCTGCAGCTGCGGGCTCTCCGTCGGTTCGGGCGTCGGCGTCGGTGTGGGCTCCGGGGCTGGCTCCGGCGTGGGTGTTGGTGTCGGCTCCGGTGCAGGCGTCGTCCAGTTGGACATATTCACGTTTACGGCGGGCAGATATTGCCGCAGCTGTTCGTCCTGCGCCTGTACCGCTGTGGGCGCAAACACGCTGCGGATTTCGGCAAAGACGGACTTGTAGTCATCGTTCGTATTGATAGCCGGCAGCAGCACCTCGCGCGCATCCGCGGCCGCCGCCGGGGCGACCATTTTCACCGCCGTCAGCAGCAGAAACACCGCCGCGCACAGATAAACTTTCCAGCGCTTCATGCACATCACCCCCGATAACAGGAGTGTATGCAGACAGGCCCGGTTTTAGCACGACGGCAACGCCCGCGTCGCGCGCCGCATGGCCGACACGGCATAGCACGCAACCAGCAGCTCCGTGACCGGCATAGCCCACCAGATAGAGGCCGCCCCGAGCACGGCCGGCAGCAGCAAAATCAGTGCGCCGCTGATGACAAGCCCTCGCGCGACGGAGACGAAAAACGCAGCCCCCGGCTTGAGGATGGCCTGAAAATAATACGTGGAGAAGATATTCAGCGGCAGCAGCAGGAACGACACGGCATACGTCCGGACAATGCCCGGTGCCATGGCGAGGATCGTCGCCGTCGGCCGCATGAAGATGCGGATATAGAGGTTCGGCCAGGAGAGGCTCAGCGCCGTCCAGAAAACGGAGAACGCCGCGCACGACACCAGCGCCAGCCGGAGCACGGCGCGGATGCGCGCGCCCTGATGTGCGCCGAAGTTCGTGGAAATGATCGGCTGCGCCGCCTGCCCGACGCTGTAGGCACAGCACTGGACAAAGGTGCTGATGTTGATGACCGGGCCATAGATTGCCAGCGCGTCCGCGCCGAGATAGCGCATGATCTGGCGGTTGAAGAGGATGGTCAGGATGCCCATCGCCACATCGATAAAAAACGTCGAGAACCCGGTCACACCGATCTCCCACAGCTGGCGTAGCAGGTGCGCCGGGCGCCGGAGACGCAGCGTATTCCGGCGAGTAAAAAAGTGCGAAAGCATCACAACAAACGAGATCCCAGCTCCGATCGCCGTGGCAAGGCCCGCGCCGAACATACCCATGTCCAGTGTGAACACGCAGAAATAATCGCCGAACACGTTGAAAATTCCGCCGGCCAGCACACCGGCCGTCGCCAGCGCCGGCGCACCGTCGTTGCGCAGGAAAGCGGCCAGCATCTGGTTGAACAAAAACAGCGGGAACACGCACTTGACCGGCAGCAGATACCGCCGTGCCAGCGGCAGGAGCGCCGCATCCGCGCCGAAAAAGCGCAAAATCGGCTCCTCCAGCAGCCAGATGCCGGCCCATGCCAGCACCGCCAGCAGCACAGAGGTAAACACAGCCGCCGTGAAATATTCATTCGCCTCCGCCTGCCCCGCCGCACCGCCGCGCTTTGCGCTGAGCAGGACGCTGCCGCCGATGCCTGTGAGCAGGCCGAGACTGTAAATGACATTCCACACCGGCGCCACGACCGCCAGCGCCGCCGTGGCGTCCGGCCCCTGATACTGGCCGACCATTGCCATGTCCACAACGCCGTAAATGCACGAGACAAGCGCGCTGCCGAACGCCGCCAAAAAGTATTTGCGGTAAATTGCGCGCACGTCGCCCCTGAGCAGATCCATGGTCATCCTCCTTAAAAAGAAAAAAGCCGGACAAGGAACAGACATTTCAGTCTGCGCCTTATCCGGCTGCCGTTTCTCTGAACAGCTCGCCCTCCGACGAACGAGGGTATTATGCCAGAAGGAAAAGGAATTGTCAAGCGGTAAAACGCCTTACTCGATCCCCTGCTGCTTGCACCAGATATCCATGACGGTGTCCACCGGCAGGAACTTGACCAGACGCACCTGACGGCGCACCGGGTGGCCAAGAATAGAAACGCTCTTTTTCTTCTTGAGGTCCCGCATTGCCTGCGCCGCCACCTCGTCGGGGCCGTACCACTTGTCCACATAGCGGATGTATTCATCATGATGCGCGACCTGCTGGAACTCGGTCTTGATCCAGCCGGGGCAGACGCACATGACATGGATGCCCTGCGGGCGCAGCTCGCGGCCGAGCGCGCGGGAAAGGCTCAGGACATAGCTCTTGCTCGCGCCGTAAACCGCCTGATACGGCACCGGCTGCCAGGCAGAGTTCGAGCCCATGTTGATGACGCTGCTGCCGGCGTGCATATACGGCAGGCTCGCGTGGCACATGCCCGTGAGCGCGAGCGAATTGAGCTGCGCGCTGGCGAGCAGCTTCTTGCGGTCTGCTTCGGCAAAGGGGCCGAACACGCCGCAGCCGGCCGCATTGACCAGCATCTTGATCTCGGGCTGCTCCTGCTCGAGCAGGGCCTGATACGCGTCGATGCTGCTCAGATCTGAGAGATCGAGCGCAATCGGGCGGATGGGGTTCGTGCACTTATCGCGCAGCTCCTCCAACCGCTCTTTTCTGCGGGCAATGACCCAGATCTCGTCATAGCGTGCGTCTTTGTCCACGGCGTAGACGAGCTCCCGGCCGATACCGGCGGATGCGCCGGTGATGACAGCAATATTCATACTTTCTCCTCCAGAATGAAAATATCGGTGTTCCTATCATACCGAACTTGCTCCGGTTGCGCAAGGGATGGGTGCAAAAAACGCGCAGAGAGCACAAATCGGTTTTTGGGATCAGCGAGACCCTCTATATCACCGACAGGATGGTTTGCTCCTATCCAGCAAAGACTAAAAAAATTAAAATCAATCTGCGGTTGCGCGGTTGTATTAGATTAAAAATTTCATCATCTGTCTTATATTGGAAGCAGTAAACAATCTCCAGACGCATGCCGGATCAGACATTTTACCCTGTCGATGAAGTACAGGAGCATCTCATTGGTGAGCTCTTTGGCGGAGAGAACATCCCGCGCCTTCTGCGCGATACCATTCCCCTCCTTAGGTTTCTTCTGGAGAAGGGAGTAAGCTACTCTTCCAGATTTTCTTTCTCTTTGGACAGCCGGTCAGCCTCGGCATTCAGCTTGTCGCGTTCTATGCAGAGAAACCTGACGTCAGGCCGTCTGCTCACGCAGATAGAGCGTGAGCGTGGCGAGGAAGAGGTCCCTGACATCATAGTGCGGCGTAAGCGGGGCCAGTTGCGTGAAGAAATGCTCACTGCCCAGCGACGCGCACAGCGCGTGCGCGCGCTCGAGCGCCGGGGTGTCCTCGTCCTCCGCCAGACGCATGGCCAGCTCCGGCAGCAGGAGTTTGAGATCGTAGATTTCCCCGCGCGGGTAGGCATACGCCTCCAGCACGCACTCCACGCCCGCGAGCGCGCAGGCCGTCAGGTCGCTGCGCTGATCGCTGAGGATGCGGTCGGTCAGCGGCGTGTCGCTGCGGAGAAAGTCCAGCATGGAGTCCGGCGGCGTCAGCTCCCGGCGCAGCAGCCAGAGCAGATAGTCGCGCGCGACGCCCTCGAGCAGCGTCTGCCCGTCGGGTTCGAACGTGTACGTATGGCCGATATAACTGCCGAGCACGCGCAGCGTGTCCGTATAGCCGAGGGCGATGCTGCGGCGCAGCGCGTCGGGGTCAAACTCCAGCAGCTTGCCCAGCGGCTCCGCCGGGGCGATATAGGTCACGAGTGGATGGTTGGTGTATTTTTTCTCCGGCGTCTCCGGCTTGAGGCCGATGGCGATGACGCGGTCAGCGCCGAGGCGAAACGCCGTGCCGATCGGCAGATTGTCCGAGTATGCGCCGTCGAGATAGTTCTGCCCGTCGATCTCGCACATCGGAAACATCGGGTAGCACGCCGACGACGCGAGGATCCACTGCGGCAGGTAGCCGGGCGCGATGTCCTGCTTGCGCACCTCGACCGGCTGGAACGACGGGAAGCGCGCCGTCATGAGTCCGAAATCCACCGGCGAGGCGAAAAAGCGCGCCTCGTCGAGATATTGGTGCACGAGCGCGCGGTACGGCGTGATGTCCGCCGTGCGGCGGTTGAGGTCCGCCCAGTCCCTGACGCGTGCGATGAGCTGCTCCGGGTGCTCGGCCAGGGCCGCCAGCTCGTGCTTTTCGTGCGGCGTAGCATCGGCCCGCTCGAGCATGATCTGGTCTTCCGTGATATGGGTCCAGAGTTCCCACGCGCGGTCAAAATCGCCCTGCACCATCAGCGCCGCCGTGACCGAGCCGATGGACGTGCCCGTGACAATGTCAAACGGGATGCCCAGCTCCCGCATTGCCTTCCACGCACCGACCTGATACGCGCCCTTCGTGCCGCCGCCGGCCAGCGCGATCGCCTGCTTCATGGTACATCCCTCCTTGGTTTCTTAAATTGATAGTTTACACGCAGCGAGTGCAAAAAGTCAATTCCGAATGGAAAGCACCGGAGGACAGCCCGTCCTCCGGTGTGCTTCTTCATGCCCGCAGCAGGGCGCGGCGGGCCCTCCAGTCCGGCAGATAGCGCGCGATGAGCGCGTAAAACTCCGCGCCGTGGTTCATGTAGCGCAGGTGCGCCAGCTCGTGCACGACGACATAGTCGATCGCCTCCGGCGGGTACTGCATCAGCCGCCACGAAAAGCAGATGTGCCCCTGCGAGCTGCAGCTGCCAAAGCGCGTGCGCGCCCCCGTGATGCGCACCTGCGTCGGGTAGAGGCCCATCCGCTCGCAATAGTACGCCACGCGCTGCGGCAGATACGCCTTCGCCTGCCGGATGTACACCTCCCGCTCGGCGTCCGTCGGCTCCGGGTGCGCGGCAGCGCGGGCCTCCTGTTTGGCCAGCCCGCGCGCGATCCAGTCGGCGTGCGACGCGACAAAGCGGTCGATCACCGCCTGGGATGTCCGGTATGGCGCGCGCACGATCACGCGCCCGCCGCGCAGCTCAAGCGCCAGCGTGCGGCGGCCGGAGCGAATGAGTTCATACGGCTGCACGGCCAGTCCCCCTTTCTCTGGACAGCATACACCATCCGTGGCGCGGTGGCAAGCTTGGCAGCCGCCGCGCGGTGTGCTATGATGAGGGCATCCATTCTTTGAGGTGATCGTATGTTCCGGATCGGCTGTCACATTTCCTCCGCCGGCGGGTATCTCGCCATGGCAAAGCGCGCAGAGGCGCTGGGTGCGAACACGTTCGCGTTCTTCACGCGCAATCCCCGCGGCGGCAGCGCCAAACCCATTGAGGACGCAGACATCACAGCCTTTCACGCCGAGTGCGCCCGCGCGGGCATCGACCGGCTGGTCGCGCACGCGCCCTACACGCTCAACCCCTGCGCGGCCAAGCCGAACGTGGCGGAGTTCGCGCGCATGGCCTTTTCGGATGACCTGCAGCGCATGGAGCACACGCCCGGACAGCTCTATAATTTTCACCCCGGTAGCCACGTCGGGCAGGGCATCGACGTGGGCATCGAGAAGATCGCCGCACTGCTCAATGAGGTCCTCTTCCCCGATATGACCACAACCGTCCTGCTCGAGACCATGGCCGGCAAGGGCAGCGAGGTTGGCGGCCGCTTCGAGGAGCTGCGCGCCATCATCGACCGCGTGGAGGTGACGGAGCACATCGGCGTCTGCCTCGACACGTGCCACGTCTGGGACGCGGGGTATGACATTGCCGCCGACCTCGAGGGCGTGCTCGCGGAGTTTGACCGCGTGATTGGACTGGAGCGCCTGCGCGCTGTGCACCTCAACAACAGCCTGAATCCGTGCGGCAGCCACAAGGACCGGCACGCGAAGCTGCTCAACGGCTGCATCCCGCCGGAGGCGCTCGTGCGCGCCACCCGCCACCCGGCGCTGGCGGGACTGCCGTTCATTCTCGAGACGCCGAACGACGATGCTGGGTACGCGCAGGAGATCGCGTGGCTGCGCGCGGCGCAAAACTAGCGGGATTTTTATCTTCACTGTCCTGATTATTGGACTTTGCATGTGCTATGCTGTGGAAAAAGGGAGAAAACAGAAACACAACATAGACATGAGAGGAGAAAAAATCATGACCCTGCGAACGTACATTGACCACGCGATCCGCGACGGTGCCGCCTTTGACGCCGTTATCTACGGCTGCGACGTGCAGCAGACCTTCTGCTGGCAGCCGGACATGTGCATCACGGATGCCTGCGAGGCGGAGTACCGCCCGCTGCTCGACGCGGAGATCCGCATCCTGGCCGCCGCGCCGGGCGAGCGGTTTTCCATCATCGAGATCTGCACGGACAGGCTCTTTCTCGGCGACGCCTTTTCGCAGTGCGCAGCGGGCTACTGCAGCACGCGCGAGTACCGGCGGCTGTTCCGCGCCGGGTAAAACAAGCAGTGCCATAAGCGGCACCCGTCCCTGAGCCTATAGCTCTGGAGCGAGCGCTGCTTTTTGCCGCCATTCCCGTTGCATACAAACAGATAGCTATGGAGTAGCGGGGGTGCTCGAGGGGGCAAGGCCCGCCTTGAATTTGATCCTGCGGTTTTTCAGACGCTTTCGCGTCGGGCAAATCGATTGCCGCGCTCCGTATTTCGCGCAAGGGACCGTCCTCTGAGCAGCGGGGGTGCTCGAGGGGGCAAGGCCCGCCTCGAATTTGATCCTGCGGTTTTTCAGACGCTTTCGCGTCTGAAAAACCGCCCCGAAGCCAACAGCTCCGGGGCGGTCCCCGCTTGGCGGGGTCTGGGGGAATGGAGAGGATGCGGACGAAGTGCGCATGGATCGTCCGTTGGGAAGCAATGAAAGCTCAGGCACTGACGAACCGCCACAGGAGCGCCGCGCACTCGGCGCGCGTCGCCGTGCCCTGCGGGTCAAGGCGATTGCCGTCCTTGCCATAGAGAATGCCGTTTTCCACGGCCCAGGCCAGCGCCGCACGGGCATAATCACTGACAGCACCCGCATCGGTAAAACCGCTCAGGGCATCATCCGACTGGGCTTCATCCGCAGCGCCCGTAAGGCATGCGTAGCGGTAAAGGATAGTGGCCAAATCCTGCCGGCTGATCGCCTGCGTGGGGCAGAACGTGTCGGCGCTGCAGCCGCTGACCACACCGGCATGGTAGGCCCAGAGGACGGACTGCGCATAGTAAGCGTCGGACGGAACATCGCGGAAGGGCATGTCCGTACCCGACGCGTCCGGTTCCCCGGCAATACGGTGCACAATGGCTGCGACCATAGCGCGGTCCACCGGCATGTCGGGTGCAAAGCGCGTATCCGTCACGCCGACCATGAGGCCTCGGTAGTAGCAGGCCGCCACATCCATATAATACCACGCGCCCTCCGGCACATCTTCAAACGACAGGGCCGTGTCCGGAAGCACGGAGAGGATGCGGTCGGCAATGTAGCGATGGCCCGCTGCCGTGGGGTGCACAGCCGGGAGATACGCCGTCCAGAAATCGTCCTGCGTGAACGCCAGCTCGCCGCACTCGACATCCGGCACATCGCAGTAAATGTACTGCCCGGCGTAGGCGGAGTCGCTCTTCATCCAGGCGTTCATCTTGTCCATGATCGGCTGCAGGAGCTTGCCGGTCTTGACCACACTGCCGACCGTGATGGAGGTGTTGGCAAACGCATTGTGCATGCCAACCACGACGAGCGTCACGTCCGGGTTCAGGCGGTAGATGTTTTTCACGATCGCGTCCCAGTTTTCCTTGAACTGCTGGTAGGCGATGTTCATGTGGTATGTCAGCGATGCGAGAACCTTCGTCCCCTGCCCGATGGACTCGGCATAACCGATGAGCTTGAGCAGCGCCGTGCCGAAATCACCGGTCTTCTGCAGTTCGGCCTTGATGGCGTCGAGAATGGCCTTATCCACACCGTCCGTGTCATTCATCTCGCGCAGGACCAGAATAATCGGGTTGGAAAGGATATCATTTGAACCGATGTTGACCGTAATGAGATCGGCCTCCTCCACCGCCTGGATGTACAGGTCGCGGCGGGACTCCAGGTCATCATACGTCACGGATGCGGCTGTGCCGAGGGCCTCGGCATATTCCCAGTTCGTGATCTCCCAGTCGGGATCAAGCAGATGGCGCATCTCGTGACTGCGGAATCCGCTCCAGCCGCAGGCGTTGAGCTTGGCACCGAGACCATTTGCAACCATGGAGTGGTACGCGCCCGACGTCACGGTGCACGGCTGGTCCTGATAGCCCTCGGCAGCGTAGCCGGCGGCGTTGCTGTCACCGAGGCAGGTATAGACGCGGTAGCGGGCATAGCGCGCGGGAACGGTGTCCGCCGCCAGCGCCGGCAGGCACAGCAGGCTCGCCGCAAGCACGAGCGCGAGCAGCAGGGCGATAGGTTTTCTGACGTGTTTCATATCGTTTCTCCTTCCTGTATGTCAGGCACAGTGTTCTCGTTCGTAGTCGTCCTCCAGCCGGCGATAGTCGATCTTGCCGACGGCCGTGTGCGGCAGCTCCGGCACGAAGGCCAGGTCATACAGCCGGTCCTTGAGCGGGAGCTGTGCGTTGCACAGCGCCAGGATCTCGTCCCGGATAGCCTGGAACCGCTCGTGCGGGATCGTGTCTCTGAGCTTCACGAACGCCATGGGCAGCTTGCCCTGGGCCCGCTCCCGGTCGCGCACGGCGACGACCGCGCACGCCTCCACCTTGCCGCAGCTACCGATAATGCCCTCGAGCTGCGTCGGAAACACCTTGTGCCCGTCGTGGCGGATGATGATGCGCTTCATGCGGCCCTTGATGTAAACAAAGCCGTCCGCATCCATATAGCCGAGGTCCCCACTGTGGATCCAGACCGTGCCGTCCGGGTGGCGGCGCATGACGCGGGCTGTCTCCTCGGGATTGTTGAGATAGCCGAGCATCATCGTCGGGCCGGTGATGCAGATCTCGCCCATCTCGTCGTAGCCCAGCTCCTCGAACGAATCCGGCCGGAACACGGATACGGTGGTTTTCAGCAGCGGGATGCCGACCGAGCCGTTTTTGTGCACATGATTGAAGTTGCAGCACGCGGCGGCGCTGACCTCGCTCATGCCGTAGCCCTGCGAGAGCGGATAGCGGCAGCCGCGGCTGTGCAGGAAGCCGTTGAGCTTGTCCTCCAGCCCGGCGTTCATCGTGTCGCCGCCGGAACCGGCCGTCTCGAAAAACGACAGATCCATTTTTCGTATCCGTGCGTCGTTCATCAGCCGCTCGTAGTGCGACGGGACGGCCAGCGTGTGCGTCGGGCGGTAGCGCCGGACCATGTCCGCGAACTTTTCCGGATCAAACAGCGGGACGAGCACGACCTCCAGCCCGAGCGAAAGCGGCACATGCAGACTGCACACGACACCGTAGGACGCGAACGGCGGGATAATATCGAGAAAGCGGTTATCGCGGCTGTAGTTGACACCCGAGAGGCCGAAATTCACGCTCATGGCGTTCATGCCATCGTTTGTGAGCATGACGCCCTTGGGTACGCCGGTCGTGCCGCCGGTGTGGTTGATGACAGCGAGCATGTTCTCCCGGTACGGCACAGGCTGGGCATTTTCCCCCTCACCCGCGCGCAGAAAATCATCCCAGTAGACGATGCGTTTGTCCGCCGGCAGGCGGACCGTACCGGCCTTGAGCCGCTTGAGCAGACGCACCATCGGCGGCAGCGACCGCTCCGCTGTCTGGACGATGATCGTGTCTACATCCAGCGTCGGCAGTATGTCCAGATTTTTTTCGAGGATCGCGTCGAGGATCACCAGCACGCGCGAGCCGGTCTCGGCCACAAAATTGCAGATGCCCTCGCTGCTCGCACGCGGGTCGATCATGTTCGATACGCCGCCGATCTTGTTGAGTCCGTAGAGCGAATAGACCGTCTCCGGGATCGCCAGCGAGCAGCACGTCACGATCTCGCCCGGCTGCACGCCGAGTGCCTGATAGGCGTCCGCCGTGCGATCGATCTCGCGCAGCGCACGGCCGAATGGAATGCGGTTGCCGTAGTAGTTGAGCGCGGCATTGTCCGGATACGCGCCGTTTTGCGCCGCGAGATAGCCGTAGAGCGTATCCTGCGGCAGCGGTGCGGCCACGGCCTCCGGGCTGAAGTATTTCAGCCACGGTTTGGCCTCGGACGGGCGCGGTTTTGCCTGCAGATCATAAGAAAGTTCATACATACCTGATACCCCCCTGTCTGGAGCGATGCCCCAATGAATGCGCAGCGGTATGTCCGAGAGCTCCGCTGCGGTTTTTGAACAGAAAGTGGAAATACGACCGCTTCTGAACAGAACTTCTTCGCTCTGTATTGCGTTTCCATGAAAAAAATATTGCAGGCAATTTGAAAAAAATTTTAAACGCAAGAAAACAAGACCTTAAAATTCCCATTCTCCATAATTTCGTGCAATATTTTGCCGCCGGATTTGCAATATGGTATGCAGGTGTGTTATGCTGGTGACAGATAGGTCCACCTTGCGAAAAAAGAGGTCCACGCTATGAGCAACACCACCCATCCGGCAGTCAGCGAGCAGCTGCTCGTGCGCATCGCCGCCGGAGACAAAGCCGCGCTTGCCGAGCTGTATGTGCAGGCGAAAAATCCCGTCTACTGCTTTGCCCTGTCCATCCTGCGCGACAGTTTCGCCGCCGAGGACGTGATGCAGGAGACATTCCTGCAGGTCTGGAAGAGCGCGCCCACCTACCGCCCCGGCGGCAAAAACGCGCTGACATGGATCCTGGGCATCACAAAATACACCGCGCTCGCCCGCCTGCGCGAGGGGCAGCGCACCGGCGTCCCGCTCGAGGACGCCGCGGATCAGGCCGATCCCCGCGACGCATTCCGGGACTGCGAAAACCGGATCGTGACGCAGGCCATGCTCGCGCAGCTTGCGCAGGACGAGCGCGAGATCGTCGTTTTGCACGTCGTCACGGGACTCAAGCACCGCGAGATCGCGGAGCTGCTGGAAATGCCGCTGCCGACGGTACTGAGCAAGTACCGCCGCAGCCTGAAGAAGCTGGAAAGGCTGGTGAGAGAGCCGTCATGAAACCGGAAGAGATCAAAACACGTCTGCGCGATGAAATGGCCGATCTCGCGCCCGACCGGCTGGAGGATCTGCTGGCCTCCTGCGATGCACAGCCGCAGGAGCGCGCGCCGCAGCCGGTGCCGATGCCGTCACCCCGCCGCCCGGTGTGGAAGCCGCTCGCCGCGGCCGCCGTGTTCGTGCTGCTGCTCGGCGGCATATTCAGCTACCGTGCGCTCGACCAAAGCGTCTGCACCGTCACTGTCGACATCAACCCCAGCGTCACGCTAACGGTCAACCGCCTCGACCGTGTCAAGGCCATGGATGCCGGCAACGCGGACGCCGCCGCCCTGCTCACGGACACCGATCTGCAGGGCGCACGCATGCAGGACGCACTCAGCACGCTCGCAGACGCACTCGCGGACGCCGACTACCTCACGGACGCGGACAACACGCTGCTCGTGACCGTCGAAGGCGCTTCCGCCGCGCGGGCACAAAAGCTCGGCAAGGCCGTCTATGATGCGGCGCAGACGTCTGCACAGCAGCGGCAGTTTTCCGCCGCCGTGCTCTGCCAGCAGGCAGCGGACTCCGATCAGACGCGCACGGACGCCGATGCCTGGCTGGTGTCGCCCGGCAAGGCGGCGCTGGCCGAGACGATTGCCTTGCAGACGCAGCTCGATACGGCGCAGGCACTCAGCACCCTGCCGGTGCAGGATCTGCTCGTGCTGGCCGAGACATATGATGTCACGTTCGACACGGCGCAGCTCTACGGCACCGTCAGCCGCGACGGATACCGGAGCGAGGATGACGTGCGCGCGATCGTGGGCGGCGACGCGGCGGTCGATCCGGCCGACTGCACGCAGGAGCTGACACAGTACGGCAGTCAGCTCGCCTACCGTGTCCGCTTTGCGGCGGCCGACGGGGAATACTGCTATACGATCGCCGCGCGCACCGGTGAGATTCTCGATGTGCAGCGCCCGGAGCGGCCTGCACAGACGCCGGACGCTCCGGCCACCCCCGCAAAGCCGGGCGTTCCGGACAGCCCCACCGCCCCGACCGACCCGACCGACCCAACCGACCCGACCGACCCAACCGACCCGACCGACCCAACCGACCCAACCGACCCGACCGACCCAACCGACCCGACCGATTCGGAGATCAGCATATCCGAGGCCCTGCGCCGGGTGCTGCGGAGGCTGGGCATCTCGCTGGCGGAGATCCGCGACGTCGATGTCCAGCGCGTGCATGCGGCGGGCCGCGATGCCTACCACATCACCTTCACGGTAAACGGGAAGCCGTATTCGTTTTACGTGGATGACAATATTTTCTGAATCCATATTGTAAGACGGCCTGTCAAATGACAGGCCGTCTTCCTGTCCGCACTTGACTTCCGGCGCGTACAAGATTACAATACAGTCCGAATTTTCAAAAAAGGCGTGAGATACGATGCATCATCCGATCATCAAACCAAACCATATGCAGATCCCATGGCACGACCCCATCCGAGATCTGAAAGAGCTGCCTGTCTCACAGGCGCCGCTGCCCATCCGGGCCGGCGTCGTCGGCCGGGTCGGGCTGCTGCTGCTCTCGTGCGGCACCGGTGCGTGGCGTGTGCGCAACTCCATGAACGAGATTGCCGAGGCGCTCGGCCTCGTGTGCGCCGCCGATATCGGGCTGCTGTCTATCGAATATACCTGCTCCGACGGCGAGAACAGCTTCTCGCAGACGCTGACGCTGACGGCAACCGGCGTCAACACCGCCAATCTCGACCAGCTCGAGCGCTTTGTCAAGCGCTTCCCGCTCGACGGCGTGTACATGACCGCGGACGACCTGCACACCAAGCTGGACAAGATCGCGCAGACAGGCGGCAGCTACACCCCGCTGCAGCTGGGGCTGGCGGCCGCGCTTGCCTGCGGCGCATTCACGTTCCTGCTCGGCGGCGGGCCGATCGAGATGCTGCTGGCCTTTCTGGGCGCAGGCGTTGGGCAGTATATCCGCGCGCGGCTGACACAGCGGCACCTGACGCTGTTTGGCTGCATTGCGCTGTCCGTCGCGGCGGCGTGTCTGGTCTATGCCGGGCTGTTCCGGCTGGCATCGCTGCTCTTCCCCATCGACCCACAGCATCAGGCGGGGTACATTTGCGCGATGCTGTTCATCATCCCGGGCTTCCCGTTCATCACGAGCGGCATCGACATGGCCAAGCAGGACATGCGCTCCGGGCTCGAGCGGCTGGCCTACGCAATCATGATCGTCGTCGTGGCAACGCTCACCGCCTGGCTCATGGCGTTGCTGCTGCGGCTGCAGCCGCTGGATTTCCTGCCGCTGGGGCTGCCCGTCTGGGCGCGTATCCTGCTGCGGCTGGCCATGAGCTTCTGCGGCGTGTTCGGCTTCTCGCTGATGTTCAACAGCCCCGTAAAGCTCGCGGCGGCCGCCGCCGTGATCGGCGCGCTGTCGAACACACTGCGTCTCGAACTCGTCAGCCTGGCCGGGTTCCCGCCGGCGGCGGCCGCGTTTTTCGGCGCGCTGGCAGCGGGCCTGCTCGCCTCCGTGTATAAGCGCCGCTCGGGCTACCCGCGCATCACGATCACCGTGCCGTCGATCGTCATCATGGTGCCGGGGCTGTATTTCTACCGCGCCGTGTACGATCTGGGCACGATGAACCTGAGCGACAGCGCATCGTGGCTTGTCGCCTCGCTGCTGATCGTCGCCGCTCTGCCGCTGGGGCTGATCTGCGCGCGCATCCTCACGGACGGCAGCTTCCGCCGATGCACATGAAAACAAGCAAAAAAAGACCGCCGACAGGGCACCCTCCGTAAGGAAGGTGCCCTGTGGCGGCTCTTGTATCTCAGTTTAATAAGTTTTCCAAAACGGTGTAACCCTTGTGGTTACGCCGTTTTCTCTTTGTTACGCTCGGTAAGGTGCTGCTGGAAGGCTTCTTCCATCTCCTCCGGGGTCAGCTCGTGGAGGATGCCCACGCCGCTGTAATAGATGTCCAAAAGCTGCACCCGCTTTCCGTCAAGGTACCTGGGCGCATACACTACGATCCTGTCCACGAGCTCGTGGATCAGCTCCGGTGTCAGCGCTTTCAGCTCCGTGATTTGCTTCACCTTCTGAACAAACCTCTGCAAGCTCTCGGTCTTATCCGTTTCGGTTTCCAAATAGGCCTGCATCTCCGGGATGGCGGCTTTCAGCGTTTTCTGCTCCTCCTCGTAGGATAGGGACAGGGTAGCGTAACGCTCGTCAGACAGCTTTCCGCTGGCGTTGTCCTCGTAGATTTTCTGAATCAGGGTATCAATCTCCGCAATGCGCTTCTTCGCTTTGCTCAGTTCCCGGCGCTTGGCGGCAAGTTGTTTCTTCTTGTCCTCCGCGTACCAATCCATCTGCTTGCGGGCGAACTCTTTCTCAAACACCTGCACATTCAAGAGGATGCGCTGCATACTCTCCAGAACGATTTGCTCCACCACTTTCTCACGGATATAGTGAGCAGAGCAAACCTCGGAGTTCTTGCGGTAGGAGGAACAGAAGAAGTATGCCTGTTCCCGCTTGTAGTTGTTGGTGACACTGTAATACAACTTCTCTCCGCAATCGGCGCAGTAGAGCAATCCCGAAAAGGGACTGACGATGCCGCTTTTTGTGGGCCTGCGGCGGTGCTTGCGAAGCTCCTGCACCAAGGCGAAGGTTTCCCGGTCGATGATGGCAGGATGCGTGTCCTTGAAGATCTGCCATTCCTCCGGCGGACGCTCGATTTTCTTCTTGTTCTTGAAGGACTTGGTGGTGCTGCGAAAATTCACCGTATCGCCGCAGTATTCCTGCTTGCCGAGAATGTCCGCCACGGTGGCAGAGCACCAGTTGTAGGGCACAGCGGGCGGTTTGCTGCAATTCCTGCCAATATTGCCCCAGTGTTCCGTGGGCGTCGGTACCTTGTCAGCTTTCAGCCGTTTGGCAATCTGCGTGGGCCCGAGGCAGTCTACGCACCAAGCGAAAATCTGCCGCACGGTCTTTGCCGCTTCCTCGTCCACGATCCAGCCGTTCTTACTCTCCGGGTCTTTCAGATACCCGAAGGGCGGATTGGTAGTCAACGGTGCGCCGGACATTCCCTTGCTCTTGAACACATTGCGTACCTTCTGGCTGGTGTTTTTGGCGTGCCACTCGTTAAACAAGTCCTGCATCGGGACAAGATCGCTGATGCCCTTGGCGGTGTCGATGTTGTCCATAATAGCGATGTAGCGGACGCCGAGGCTGTCGAAGCCCTCTTCCAGAAGTTGCCCCACGATGAGGCGGTTACGCCCCAAGCGGGAGTGGTCCTTGACGATCAGGGTGCCGACGAGGCCCTTTTCCGCCAGCTCCATAATCTCCGTGAACGCCGGTCTTGAAAAGTTCGTACCCGACCAGCCGTCGTCTATGTAAACGCTGTCTTTGATACAAGGAAAATCCCCAATAAACAAGGGCTTTCAGCGGTATCGCTCCGCCGGAAGCCCTCTTT
>CAVFZY010000026.1:0-46229 GCA_963627135.1 Bacteroidaceae bacterium
ACCCGGACAACCTGAACTGGGTGATCTCCCACAGCAAAGGATGAGGACATGAAACCAATTCTCAAAATCAAAATCGCCGTGGATGCGGCCATGTCGGTGTCCATGCTGCTCCTGATGGCATACGGCCTTGTGGGAGAAGCAGCCCACGAGTGGATCGGCATGGGAATGTTCGCCCTGTTCGTTCTACACCATATTTTGAACCGCCGGTGGATCCAAGCAGTGCCGCAGGGGCGCTATACACCCCTGCGCGTCGTGCAGACGGTGCTTGCAGGACTGATTTTTCTGTGTATGGTCGGCTCCACGGTCAGCGGCATTGTGCTGTCCCGCCATGTGTTTGCGTTTCTCCCGAAGCATGGCGGCTATGAGTTGGCCGGAAAGCTGCATATTCTCTGCGCCTTCTGGGGGTTCGTGCTGATGAGCCTGCATTTGGGAATGCACTGGAATATGCTGCTGACCATGGCCCGGAAGCACCTGCGGCCCAATCGGATACGCACATGGGCGCTCAGAATTGCCGGATATTTCTTTGCCGCCTATGGAGCCGTGGCCTTCGTCCGCCGGGATGTGGGGCTTTACCTGCTGCTGAAAAGTCATTTTGTGTTCTTTGATTATTCCGAGCCGCTCATCGCTTTCCTGCTGGACTATCTGGCGGTGATGGGGCTGTTTGTGGCGATCGGCTTTTGGCTCAAAGCGTGGCTGCCTACATTCGAGCAAAAAGAACATAAATAAAAACAGCCTTTCGGCTGCTTTTAAAGAACTATTTGCCTTCTTGGCTCTCCAATGCGGCTTTCGCAGTTGCCCTGACGATTTTCATAGAACGGTCATCGCAGTTGTAAAGCATAAGCCCTAACGAGCACAAAGACCGCAGGTTTAACCGCCTGCGGCTTTCTACTATATAGGGGCAACCGCACGGGAAAAGTCACCTGTTTTCAGGCAAAAACCGAGCGGAGAGGTTGACTTTTGCACTTTTGTGTGCTACACGAAAACTCCAAAATCAGTATGGATTTTTCTGAGACACCAGGCTCATTTTTCGCCATACACTCCTTGTGAGTGTGTGGCGATTTTTATATTTTAAGGAGGCATTGCTATGTCAAACGAAGTATTGAACACAATCAAAGCACGCAGAGCTGTCCGAGCATATAAGCCTGACGCTGTTCCGTCAGAGCTGCTCGATGCAGTCCTTGAGGCAGGAACCTACGCTCCGACCGGCGGCGGACATCAATCACCCGCAATCATAGCGGTCACATCGGATAAATACCGTAAGGAGATCGCCGAGCTGAACGCCGGTGTGATGGGTAGCACCAACGACCCGTATTACGGTGCGCCGGTCATCGTTCTCGTGCTGGCAGACGGGACGGCAGGCACCTTCGTTGAGGACGGGAGCTGTGTGTTGGAAAACATGATGCTCGCCGCTGCATCGCTGGGACTTGGCTCTGTGTGGGTACACCGAGAGAGGGAGATATTCGACAGCGAAAAGGGCAGGGCTCTTCTGCGTGAATGGGGACTGCCGGAAACACTGCGCGGCGTTGGCAGCATTGCACTCGGATACCCTGACGGTGCGCCGGTCGAAGCGGCGAAGAGAAAGGATGATTACATCGTTCGGGTGTGATTGGAGGAGACGGTTATGAGCAAAAAGGCAATCAACTTTATTCTGGCAGCACTGGCGGGAACCGTGACGGTGCTGGCTCTGACGATCGCAATATACGCCACCTTTTTCCACGACTTTCTTGGGCAGTTTCTTGAGCTTTCACCGGAGACCATTACCTTGATTTCCAGAGAACCCGTCAATGTTGGGACGATGCTGATGGCAAATGTCGCACACGGCTTTCTGATAGCGACCGTTATTCTGTGGGGGAAGTTCTTCAAGCCTTTGCAGGGCGCAAAAGCGGCGGCATTCATCGCCCTCCTGACGGAGATATATTTCTGCTTCTCACAGTATTCGATCATGAAGACCATGTCCATTCAGTCGGCAATCATCGACACAATCATGTGGACGCTTGTTAATTTCGTTGTAGGAGCCGTGACAGCTAAGATTCTCAGCTTGAAGAATAAATAAAACACATGAAGGATTTGTCAAAAAAGTTCGTGATCATATCAGTGGGTTCCGTCGTTGCCGCTTATGGTATCACGCTTGCTCTGTATGCGGGTTTCGGCGGTGCAACGCTGGCGGTTCTATGGCAGGGCCTCTCTGAGACATTTCATATCAGCATCGGAGCGGCTTCCTTTGTCGTGGCGTTCGGCATGATTTTGTTCGTGCTGATCTACGACAGATCGCAGATCCACATAGGAACCGTGCTCTATCAGATTATATACAGCGTCTGTGTAGAGCTGTTCGCAGACTGCCATGTATACAGCAGCCATGCATGGATCAATTTCCTTATCATGCTATCCGGCGTGATTTTGTTTGCCGTTGGAACAGGGCTGTACGCTTCGGCATCTTTGGGACGCGGCTCTTATGAGGCAGTTACCTTCGCTCTGGCGGAAAAGAACCGCTGGCAGGTGAAAACAGTCCGCATGGTGCTGGACGCCATTATGGTTATAATCGGTGTTTTACTTGGTGGAAAGTTCGGGGTTTGCACGATCATCACGGTTATCATTTCGGGACCTGTTATACAGTTCGTGAATGACAAATCGAAGCGTCTTTTTAATCTTTGAGCGGTCTCTATATAGGGTGGGTGCAATGTCACAGAAAAAATGCACCCCCTAAACGAGAAATGCACCCCCCTTGACAGCGTGTTGCACCCCCTCTGAACCGAAGTTGCACCCCCGTACTCGGTTTCTATTAAAATTGGCGTTCTTAGCCATAAGTCCGCCGTGATTTTGATAGCATTACGGTGGACTTTCTCTATGCCTGAAAAATGCTTGAAATCAGGCGTTTTTACCGTTTTGAAGCATGCTCCTGCATTGGATTTTGACTATTGGAACAGAACTGAAAAAACCGGAGCTCGGCAACGTTTGCTGAGCCCCGGTTTTGCGCGTTTGCTGTGTTGTGCTGCTTTGTTTGGGCGTTTAATGCTCCTTTTTGACAGAGAAAACGACCAGAATAGTGGCAAACAGGCAGGCCATTGCGAGCCACACGGTGACATTCATTCTGTCACCGGTGTCAGGCGTGTTTGAACTGCTATTATCGGCGTTCGGCGCAGACGTATCGGACGGATCGGCTGAAGGTGAAGGGGTGGGATCCGCTGTTTCGTCGGATGCAACGGTAAAGTCAGAGCCGAGAAGCTTACTGTAGATGGCATTGGTAGCCAGACGGTAATCGTCGGTCTGGTGCGCTTTGTTGGTAATGCTGGTGCAGAACACCGTCATATCCAGACCGTTGGCCTGGTAGTCGATAGCCACAACATGCCCCTTCAGGCCCGCATCGGGGTCGTCAATTCCGTTCCACCAGCCGGCCTTATAGAAATCGTCGTCGCTACTGGCACGCATAAGCACCGTGGCCTCCTCCGGGTAAGCGGAGATAATCGAGCCGCCCTTGGTATAGGTGGTAAAGTCTCCGTCGGCAGCGTAGCTTGCAGTGATGAGGCTGTCGCCATACTCAACATTGAAAAGCGCCTCATAGTCGTTATAGACCTCCTCGGGGCCGTACATTCCTTCCTCGATGATCCACTGGATATCGAAATCAAAGCCCGGAATGGTCGCCTTTGCGTACTCGAGTATGTTGACGCTGGCACCCACAAAAGGCAGTCCCGCCTTCACGGCAGCCTGCACATCCTCGTCCGGCTCGTTGCTGGAGAAGGCAACGTTTGCCTCCGACACGTTGTCGGTAATCTTGAAGTTCATTTGCTTGCCGAAGGCAAAGCGGTCAAAGCTGTCGTCATCCACATAGAGCTTGGGCTCTGTAATGACCTTCGCCTTGGGGACATTTGTCACATTGGTGATCTCAATGACATATTGCCCGTCGATCTGCGTGGCGTTCTTGTAGTCGATGACAAAATCGCCCTTGCTGTAATGCTCACCGGCCTCAGTGATAAAGCCCACGGTGACGCCCTTGGCCATAAGGTCATTGACGGCGTTCACGGCATCCAGACCGTTGTTGCTGATGACGGTGGCGGTTTTTCCATAGGTGGTGACCCATGCCGTTCCGTGCTCCACGGTGTTGGCGTCGACAGTTTTGCCCTCGAATACGCCGGACTCGGTGATGGCCGTGCAGTCAAAGCCGCGCAGCTCTGGGAAGTTCGTGACGGACTCACTGTAAAGGCCGGTCCAGTTCTCGACGATCTTGCCCTTGTACAGGACGGCGTTGGCAAAACTGCGGCTGACCTGATGCATATCAATGACGAAGGCTCCGGCCTTGTAAGTCACGCCGTCGACCGTCACATCCTCGGTGAGCTTTTCCACCTGCACGCCGTTGCGGATGAAATATTCCTGCATGAAGTAGGCGTCAGCAATGTCACGCTGGGACTCTGCGTCTGTGGGGATAACATAGTATTCCGGATAGAATTTACCGTATTCGTCCTTTTCGCGGAAGTTCGTATCTACCTGGTTGTCCTGTGTGACGAACCACTTTTCGGTTTCTGAGGACTCCTCGTTATTCAGAGCGCGGCTGAAGAATTCCAATTGGTTCAGGTACAGGTCATCCTTGTTTTCGGCAACATAGGCGGTGTGGCCGATGAGACCGTACTTGCCCATTGTGACGGATGCCTCGTTGTTTTCGCCGCACTCGACCGTGTAGCCGATCGTGCCATGGAGCAGCGCGTAGGTTGGCGTGTAGTTCGTAGACATATCGTCGGAGGGTTCCTCGAAGCGGCCGGTGGTGGGATCGTAGCCCGACTCAAGAGAGATGTCGTACCACGGCTGATCGTCTTCAGTCGCACCGTTTTCCTTGGCATATTCGCTGGAGGAATTGTAGATGGAGTTCATGGAGGCTACGTCGCCGAAGGCGCGTGCGCCCTCCAGAGCATAGTTCATGAACAGGTCATACTCCAGATTTGGCTCGTGGGGAGGCGTGCAGGGCTCTATCTGCAATTGGGTACGTGCATAGTAGATAAATCCGTGCAGTTCCACCAGAGTGACAGGCTTCCACTTCACGATATCCGCAGTGGCCACCTGAGACTCGATCTGGGTCTGATAGGTGCTGTCACGATTCAGGTCAAAGCCTTCGGAGTTGCCGCGCTGGTAATTTTCCAGCGCATAGGGGTTCTCAGTGGGACGAATTATGAAGAACACATCGTCAAGCACGTCCTTAACATTGTAGGTGCATGTCTCATTATTTCCGTTTTTGTAGGAGATCGTCTCCTCCGTGGCGATCGCTCTCAGGAACTCGATCTGCTGATCCACGGCGGGGCACTCATTGGGATGGATATTGGTGATGTAGACGGGGATCTGATAATCGCTCAGCTTGCCGGACTTCACGTCTGCCGCTACGGCGTCCGGATCGGTCTGAGCTCTCTGCAACAGAGCGAGATAGTTGTCTACCACGGATTTATCCCTCGCCACTATGACCTCCATGATATCCTTACCATCGGTGGAAAGACCCGTGGATTCATAGGACATGTAAAGACCGTTCGTCTGATTGTCTATGATGTCTTGAATTTTGCTGTCAAGCTCGTCATAGGGCGTATAGGAGTCATAGACTTCATAGCGCATGGTCTGGCTTGCGCTCTTTCCGGTGGACTTGTCCGTTACTGTCAGCTCATACTCACCGCGATATGCGTACCACGGACGCCAGTAGGCTGCATCATCGCCGTCGAACAGGTAATCGACGCTGAGGGTCGCCGTCACATCGCCGTTGTCGGCAATAGTCAGGTCCTTTACGGTGAATACGGGCTCACCACCGTTGTCCTCATCCTCCCAGTTGCGCCACTCGTCCAGAGCCTCGCCACCGAAGGTCCACTCCAAATCGGAAGCTTCGGGCTTGTAGCCCAGATTGAAAGACAGGTCCACCTCACGCTGATCCGTCATCGACAGGCGTGTGGTACTGATACTGGTAAATGCTGTGGTGTTACTGCTCGTTTCGGCAGAGACTGTGACTGTCAGTGCGGGAAACAGCGTGGTGACAGATAGCATCATTGCCATGATCAGGGATAAAATTCTTCTTTTTCGCATGATTTCTCCTCTCCATGGTGATAGTGGTGATAGTACGGCGTGCACAACTCGTTGAGAGCGCTTTTTTGATGTATGCACTGTCCAAACGGAACGAAAAATGCTTTGATCTCTGCGGCGCTGTTATCGCAGCTGCGCGTCGTCGCTGTCAGCTTTTTCTTTGCGCGGCCTGTGGCGCAAGCGGCAGAGCGTCCATGCCCTACAAAGAAAAAACAAGTGTATCAAATCGGCAGCAAATACGCAAGTGATTTTCGAAAAAATCCGCTCATGAACTTCGTAAAAAACAATGGAATGCTTCGATGTGGGTTCGCAGTGATTTTGATAGAATGACGGTGTGCTTTTCCTGCGCCCGAAGCCGCTCAAAATCAGGTGCTCCAGTCGATCCGGCATGTATGCGAATCCCGCTGCGGAAGGATCCTGCAACGGGGCTTTCAGTGTGCAGCTGTTGCCGTGGAGCTGAGCGGTGCTGTGATACTGCACGAGATGCCAAATGCCGCGACCCTGGTGGACGGCGGCATTACTCTGGCGGGAGTGCTGCTGTTTAACTACGGGGCAGAGTGGTTTGAAAAACGGCATAGACCGCTGGACAGCCAATAAGCTGTCTTGATGGCACCGGTATTTATAAACCTATCGAAATAGAAACTTATCGAAAGTAAAGTTTAGACCGCTGAAACAATGCATTCAGCGGTCTGTTTCTTATTTACCAAAAGTTTTGCCAAAAGACTTCTTTCGCTTCTGCGGTTGGTTCCAAGCAAAAATGCCTTGAAGTTGCCGACTGCGGTATGGGACCCGCTTAAGCTTTCCGATCTCATACTTCGTGGCATCAAGCATAATATTTTCAACCTCAGGTATCCCGTGCTGTTGCCCGGATGGAACTTCGGATCGTAGGACGGGCGGATGCATCATACACAGATGGAGCGAATGTCCGCGATCGCCTCCAGCATGTGGCAGCGCATGGCGAGGTTTGCACCTTTTCCGTCGCGCAGCTTGAGGTGATGAATGATGCGCTTGTGGTTCGTGGAGGCGTTGTTTTCAAACCGGGAGCGCAGAACCGGGTAGAGCTTGCGCACCATGTCGTAATATATGGACGCGTGTAGCGACGGGATCAGGCGCGCCATGATGACGTTGTGCGATGCGTGCGCAAGCGCACAGTGAAAGCTGCGGTCTTCTTCCATGAAATCCTCGTCATCGGTCTGCGCGAGTGTCAGCTCCGCGTCGAGCAGTTCGAAGAGATGGTCCAGCTCCGCGTCCGTCGCATTTTCGGCAACCATTTCCATCGCTTCCCCCTCCAGGATCATGCGGACGCGATACCAGTCTGAAAGAATAGAGATCGTATCGTCGGTGCGCATGGCGAGTTCCAGCCCGAGCGGGTCGCTGACCACACCGGGATTGCTGGCGACGAAGGTTCCGGCACCATGGCGGATCTCAACAATGCCGCGTGCTTCGAGCTGCTTGAGCGCCTCCCGTACGGCGGTCCGGCTGACGCCGAGATCCTCGGCGAGGTTCCTCTCGGCGGGCAGCTTGTCACCGGGACTGTACTCGTTCTCGTCCAAAATAATTTCGGCAATCTTGTCCGAAAGCTGGCCGGACAGGGGAAGGGACTTCATGAAAACACATCCTTATTTTTGCTGTCAAGATATTATCACATTCCGCGGGGAAAAACAAGATGGCATGTTCTTCGCGGCGAGATTGTTAAAGGTTATACCAATGCAAAAAAATCTTTTCCAAAACGCATGAAAATGACAATGTGATTCTATAGAAATGTAACAAAATTCAAGCAACAGCGCATTTTTTCTTTGCTATATCGCTTAAATTGTGCTACCCTGCTTTCGGAGGTCATACCAATTTGAGAAAATGACAACCAGAAAAACGGAAAAGGAGAATCATCATGGCAAAGAAAAAAATGACAGTTCTGGACTTCAAGAAGTTCAAAGAGGAAGGCAGAAAATTTTCCTTCGTGACCGGCTATGACTATACGATGGCCTCAATCATTGATGAGAGTGATGTGGAGATCATCCTCGTTGGTGACTCGCTGGGCATGGTCATGCTGGGCTACAGCACAACGGTGGGCGTGACGCTTGACGACATGATCCATCACATCAGGCCCGTTGTGAAGGGTGCGCCCAACACTTTCATCGTCGGTGATATGCCGTTCGGCTCCTATCAGGAGAGCCCGGAGCAGGCCATCCGCAGCGCGTGCAGAATGCTCATGGAGACCAACTGTGACTGTGTCAAGCTGGAAGGCGGCAGCAACATGGCCCCCACGATCAAGCGTATGGTCGATGTGGGCATCCCGGTCATGGGCCACATCGGCATGACACCGCAGTCGGCCACCAACTTTGGCGGCTTCAAGGTCCAGGGCGGAACGCCGGAGGGCGCAAAGAAGCTCATTGAGGACGCCAAGGCACTTGAGGCGGCGGGCGTATTCTCCATCGTAGTCGAGTGCGTGCCGTCCTGTGTCGCCAAGGCGATCACGAGCGCAGTCAGCGTGCCCATCCTCGGCATCGGTGCCGGCCCGGATGTGGACTGCCAGGTCCTTGTGACGCAGGATCTGCTCGGTATGTACAATGACTTCAAACCGAAGTTCGTCAAGCACTTCGCGCACATCCGCGATGAAATGATCGCCGGTCTGAACCTGTTCCACGAGGAGACGATCTCCGGCGCGTTCCCGACGCCGGAGTTCAGCTTCAACAAGCAGGTCGAGATCCCCGAACTGGATTGACGGGAGGAGCTGCGGATCGTGAAAACCGTTGATAAAGTAAACGGCTTTGTAAACAAATATCTGACGCTGTTTGTTCTTGTCGTCGTTGGGATCGCACTGCTCGTTCCCAACTTGCTCATCCCGCTCAACAAGCTCAGCTTCGGCACGGTCACCGTTGGCACGGCCACGTTCATGTTTTCTCTGTCGAGCCTGCTGCTGATGATCGTGATGCTTGGCGCGGGCACCGGCATCAGCACGAAGGAGCTCGTGCAGGTCGCCAAAAAGCCGCGTGATCTGATCATCGGCGTGGTGGCAAAATATGTGATCATGGCGCTGGCGGCTTACCTGGTCGCGCTTGTGCTGGGGCTGGACAGCCAGCTCGCATTCGGGCTGATCCTGCTCGGCACGATGCCGCCTGGAACGGCGGCGGCCGTGCTGGTCACGCTTGCCGGCGGTGAGGTATCCTTTGGCGTTGCCATGTGCGTGATCTGCACGCTCCTTGCGCCGGTTGCAGCGCCGCTGCTGACCATGCTGCTCGGCGGTGCGTGGGTGTCGATCGATTTTCTGAGCATGGTGCTCAATATTACGATCGTCGTGCTGATCCCTGTGGTGCTCGGCATCCTCCTCAAGAGCATCCTGAAGGAGAAGATCACAAACTTCAAGAAGATCCTCACCTCGCTGTGCCTGCTGTCCGTGCTGATCATCATCGGCACAAGCACGGCACCCAACAAGGCGGTCATCCTCAGCATGGATTCGATCATCGTCATCGTTGCGGTTACGCTCAACTTTGTGATCGCCGCCGTGGTGTTCTTCCTGCTTGCGAAGGTTTTGAAGATGGATACCCCCAGAGCAAATGCGCTCATTATCACCTCGTCCGAGCAGAACAACGCGCTGGCGGTCGGCATCGCGGCGAGCTTCAGCGCCGTGTATCCGGCGGCGTCGATCCCGGCGATCATCGCGGTCGCACTCAACTTCATCCTTGCAACGATCCTGACAAACTGGCTGTGCGCACGCGCACAAAAGGCGGGAGCCGGCACGGCTTCCTGAGCGCGGGCGGACACCGATCACTGACTACGAAAAGGAGTATCTGACATGAAAATTGCAATCATTGGCGCTGGTGCCATGGGCTGCATCTACGGTATGTATCTGAGCAAGCACAACGATGTCCTTCTGGTCGATGTTGTCAAGCCGCACGTGGATGCGATCAATGAAAACGGCCTGAAGTTCACCCATCTGGATGGAACGGTCAAGTATTATAAAAATCTCAAGGCCACGACCGATACCACCGGCTGTGCCCCGGCAGAGCTGGCTATTCTGCTGACAAAGGGTTACCAGAGCGCGGATGCGCTGACGGCAAACAAGTCGCTGATCGGACCGGACACGGTCGTACTGTCCCTGCAAAACGGCTACGGCAATGCCGACGAAATCGTAAAGTTTGTTCCCGAAAGCCAGATTCTGCTCGGCACGAGCGGCGGCGGCGCCATTGTCGCCGGCCCCGGCGACATTCTCCATAAGGGGCAGGGGCCGACGCACATCGGCAGCCTCAGCGGCAACCATGAGATGGCAAAGAAGATCGTGCAGGTGATGCAGGACTGCGGCGTGCCGGAGACGATCTTCGAGAAGAACGTCAAGCAGCTTGTCTGGAGCAAGGTGTTTGTGAACATCGGCATCAACGCCATCTGCGCGCTCATCAGCGACACCAACCAGTGCATTGCGAATAACAAGTTTGCCAACGATGCATCGTATGCGCTCGTGAAGGAAGCGGTCGCTGTCGCGAATGCGACCGGGATGGATTTCGATTTTGAGACGGAATTCAAAAATGTCATCGATATTGCCCTCGTGACCGGCGGCAATATCTGCTCCATGCTGGCGGACGTGACGAACAAGCGCCGGACCGAGGTCGACCGTATCAACGGTGCGGCGGTTTCCGAGGGCGCGAAGGTCGGCATGGCGGCACCGCTCAATCAGCTCATGGTGGATCTGATCCACGCCAAGGAGCAGCTGTACTGATTTCCAGATCATGAACGGGCATAGTCGTTTCCGGGTATGCCCGTTCCAGTAATTTTGAAACGATTAGGAGAAAACATGGGATTTCACTCAGATATTGAAATTGCGCAGGCGTGCGCCAAGAGAAAGATCACGGAGATTGCCAAGACTGCCGGTGTGGACGAAGCATATCTGGAGCAGTACGGCAGCTACAAGGCAAAAGTGGACTATCAGCTTCTGAAGGACATGGCGGACAAGCCGGACGGCAAGCTCGTGCTGGTCACGGCGATCACGCCGACACCTGCCGGCGAGGGCAAGACCACGACGTCCGTCGGTTTGGCCGACGGCCTGCGCACGATCGGCAAGAATGCGATCGTCGCACTGCGCGAGCCGTCCCTCGGCCCGGTGTTCGGCGTCAAGGGCGGCGCTGCCGGCGGCGGTTATGCGCAGGTCGTCCCCATGGAGGACATCAACCTGCACTTTACGGGCGATTTCCACGCCATCGGCGCGGCCAATAATCTGCTGGCTGCGTTGCTCGATAATCACATCCAGCAGGGCAACGCTCTCGGCATCGATGCCAAGCAGATCACATGGAAGCGCGCCGTGGATATGAACGATCGTCAGCTGCGTCACATCGTGGACGGCCTCGGCGGCAAGGCGCAGGGTGTTCCGCGCGAGGACGGCTTTGACATCACGGTGGCGAGTGAAGTCATGGCGGTGCTGTGTCTGTCGAGCGATATCGCCGATCTCAAGGCTCGTCTCGGCCGTATGATTGTGGCCTACACCTTTGATGGCAAGCCGGTCACGGCGCATGACCTCAAGGCAGAGGGCGCGATGGCCGCTCTGCTCAAAGACGCGCTCAAGCCGAACCTTGTCCAGACGCTCGAGGGGACGCCGGCGTTTATTCACGGTGGCCCGTTTGCCAACATCGCCCACGGCTGCAACAGCGTCACCGCGACACGCATGGCCCTCAAGCTCGCGGACTACGCGGTCACCGAGGCCGGTTTTGCTGCGGATCTCGGCGCGGAGAAGTTCATTGACATCAAGTGCCGCATGGCCGGACTCCGGCCGAGCGCTGTCGTCATCGTGGCCACCGTGCGCGCCCTCAAGTACCACGGCGGCGTGCCCAAGACGGAACTTGATCGCGAGAATCTGGAAGCGCTCGAAAAGGGCCTGCCGAATCTGCTGCAGCACGTGAGCAATATTAAGAATGTGTTCGGTCTGCCCTGCGTTGTCGCAGTAAACGCCTTCCCGACGGATACCAAGGCGGAGCTCGACCTCGTCGAGCAGCGGTGCAGCGAACTCGGTGTGAACGTCGCGCTCAGCGAAGTCTGGGCAAAGGGCGGCGAAGGCGGCCGTGCGCTGGCCGAGGAAGTGGTCCGTCTGTGCGAGCAGCCGAATGACTTCCGCCAGAGCTACGAGCTCGACACCACAATCGAGGAAAAGCTCCATGCCATCTGCACGAAGATCTACCACGCGGACGGTGTGCAGCTTGTTGGCAACGCGGTCAAGCAGGCCAAGCAGCTGACGGAACTCGGCTTTGGCAACCTGCCGATCTGCATGGCAAAGACACAGTACAGTTTCTCCGATGACGCGGCGAAGCTCGGCGCGCCGAGGAACTTTACCATCCATGTCCGGAATCTGAAGGTCAGCGCCGGCGCGGGTTTCATCGTCGCACTCACAGGCGACATTATGACCATGCCGGGTCTGCCCAAGGTGCCCGCAGCAGAGAAGATCGACGTCGATGAAAACGGCGTCATTTCGGGACTGTTCTGATGATGCTGGTCAATAGCAGCATTGCAGATTTTACCGATGCGCTCGCTTCCTCCGCCGCCGTTCCCGGCGGCGGAGGCGTGAGCGCCCTTGCCGCTGCCCTCGGCACGGGGCTCGGCATCATGGTCGGTTGCCTTACAGTCGGGAAGAAGAAATATGCGCAGACCGAGCCGGAAATGCGTGCGCTCATGCAGCAGGCCGGGGAGATCAAGGACCGGCTCATTGCACTCGTCGATGAGGACGCTGCGGCGTTCGCGCCGCTGAGCCGGGCATATGCCATGCCGAAGGATGCTCCCGACCGGGACGCGGTCATGGAAAAGTGCCTCGCTGACGCTGCTGCGGCTCCGTTGGAGATCGTGCGCCTGAGCTGCGAGGCGATCGCACTTATGGAAAGCTTTGCGGCGAACGGCAGTGTGCTCGCCGTATCCGATGCGGGCTGCGGCGCCGCTTTTTGCCGGGCCGCGCTCGAAGGTGCGGCGCTCAATGTGTTCGTCAACACGAGGCTGATGAAAGATCGCGGCCGCGCAGAGGAAATGAATCTCTATGTTAACACCCGCCTGGAAACGTATGTCCCGCAGGCGGAGCAGACCTACAACACAGTGCGCAGGAGGCTGGTATGAGCTGTACATTCTTAAAGGGCGCGCCCGCAGCGGCGGCGCTGGACGAAAAGACGATGGCTGCTGTCACGGAGCTCGCGGAGAAAAAGATTTTTCCCTGCCTCGCAATTTTGCGTGTCGGTGCGCGGGCGGACGACTTGGCATATGAACGCGGCGCCCTCAAACGGTGTGAGAAAGTGGGCGTGCTGGTCAAGCAGGTCGTTTTGCCGGCGGATGTGCCGCAGGAGACGCTGATCTCGGAGATCCATGCGCTCAATGCGGACCCCGCTGTTCATGGTGTGCTTATGTTCCGCCCGCTGCCGAAGACGCTCGATGAGAAGGCGGCCTGCGCTTCGCTGGACCCCAAAAAGGACGTCGACGGCATTACGAGCGGCTCCATGGCAAAGATTTATTCCGGCAGCGGGTGTGGTTTTCCGCCCTGTACCGCGCGATCTTGCATGGAGATCCTGAAACATTACGGCGTTGCGGTCGCGGGAAAGCGCGTCGCCGTGATCGGCCGCAGCCTCGTCATCGGCCGACCGGTCGCCATGCTGCTCATGGCGGCAAACGGTACGGTTACGATCTGCCACACGAAGACGCAGGATATGCCGTCCGTTGTGCGCGAGGCGGATATTGTTGTCGTCGCTGCCGGCAGGGCCGAGTCCATAGGCAGCGAATATTTCCGCGCAGGGCAGACGGTGATTGATGTCGGCATCAATTGGTCCGAGACCAAGCAGAAAATCGTGGGCGATGTGAAGCTCGATGAGGCGGAGTGCCTTGTCTCTGCCGTAACACCCGTTCCCGGCGGTGTCGGCAGTGTTACGACTGCGGTGCTTGCTGCGCACGTCGTCGAGGCTGCGCGTGGATGAAGGGCTTTGCCGAGTCCGTTTTGGCCGGCGTGTGTATCGCCATCGGCATAACGGCGTTCCTTCTCTGCGGTTTTGAGCACTGCGTGGCCAATATGTTTTGCATCTCCATGGCCCGGATGTGGAGCGGAAGGGCAGTCGTTTTTCTCTTTGTCAATACGCTGGGAAACGCTGTGGGCGGGCTGCTCATTCCGGCTGCAAGAAAATATCGAACATAAGTGTCAGAGTAGAACACGGTGCGTCAAGTGCCGATGGATGGGAAGTAGCCACCGGACGAAAGCGCTCCGCTGCGGTACCGTGTTCGCGTCCGCTGCCACTCAAGGAAAAGCTCCTTTTGTGGCGACTGTCACGAAAGGAGCATTTTACTTTGAAAACGACAAAACAGATGGCGGCCAATGCCATGCTGGCCGCGATGTGTGCAGTGCTCGGTGCGATCTCCATCGACATGGGCAACATCAAAATTACGTTTGAGAGCATCCCCATCCTGCTGGGGGCGCTGCTGTTCGGCCCGGCGGACGGTGCGGCCATCGGCTTCGTGGGTACGTTCGTGTATCAGGTCCTGCGATATGGCTTTTCCGTTACGACGCTCTTGTGGATGCTGCCGTATGTTGTCTGCGGACTCATCGTGGGCCAGTACGCCAGACTTAGAGCGTTCCACCTGACGAAAACGCAGACGATCCTCATCATTGTCACGGCCGAACTCATCGTGACGACGCTGAATACAGGCGTCATGTACATTGACAGTAAGCTCTATGGGTATTATTCTGCTGTATATATCTTCGGCATGTTGTTTGTGCGGTATGTGGTGTGCGTAGGCAAGGCGGTGGCAATCGGGGCGATCATGCCGTCGCTGCTGGCGCTGCTGCGTACCAGAGTTTTTTCGGAAGTGAGGCAGAAATGACTTGACTGTAAAAGAAGCTATAGATTACATCGAGAGCCAGACGTGGAGCAGTACGCGCCTCGGACTGGAACGCACGCGGGAACTGCTCGGCAAGCTGGGGGATCCCCAGAAAAAGCTGCGCTTTATCCACGTGGCCGGTACCAACGGCAAGGGCTCCACCTGCGCGATGCTCGCGTCCATTCTGCAAGCCGCGGGCTACCGGACGGGACTTTATACCTCACCGTATATCTGCCGGTTCAACGAGCGCATACAGGTCAATGGGGAAAGTATTCCGGATGAAACGCTGGCGGCGCTGACAGCGCTCGTCATGCCGCTGGCCGAGCAGATGCGGGACCACCCGAGTCAGTTCGAACTGGTGACCGCGATCGCGATGCAGTATTTTTTGGATGCCGGGTGCGATATCGTCGTGCTGGAGGTCGGCCTTGGCGGTGCGCTCGACAGCACGAACGTGATCGACCGGCCGGAAGCGGCGGTCATCACGAACATCGGCCTCGAACATACGGAGTATCTAGGCAATACCCTTGCGGAGATTGCCGCAGCCAAGGCGGGGATCATCAAGCCCGGCTGTACGGCGGTGTGCTACAGGGGCACCGCGGAGGTCGAGACAGTGTTTGAAAATGCTTGCCTGGAGCGGGGCGCACAACTTGTCAAGGCGGATTTCGCGGCCCTGCGGCCGATCTCTGCCGGTCTCGCGGGGCAGTATTTTTCCTGGCGGGGGCTGGAGCGGCTCTTTTTGCCGCTGCTGGGTGCGCACCAATTGCACAATGCGGCGGTCGTTCTCGAGACCGTCGATGTGCTGCGCCGGCACGGCTGGTGCGTGCCAGAGGCGGCGCTCCGGCAGGGGCTCGCGCAGACGGTGTGGCCGGCACGCTTTGAGCTTTTGCGGCGCGAGCCGGCCTTCCTTGTTGACGGCGCGCACAATCCGCAGTGCGTGCAGGCGCTGGTGCAGGCAATCGAGGCATATCTGCCGGGGGAGCGTGTGACCTTCCTCACAGGCGTACTTGCCGATAAGGATTATGTGACCATGCTCCGGTGCATGGCACCGTATGCGCTGCATTTTGTCTGTGTCACGCCGGACAGCCCCCGCGCGCTCCCGGCGCAGGAACTCGCGGCGGCGCTCCATGCGATGGGGCAGAGCGCCGAAGCAGCGGAAGACATCGACGCCGGGATCAGCGCCGCGCTGCAGGCTGCCGGGGCCGGGCCCGTTGTAGCTTGCGGGTCACTGTATATGGCCGGGCTTGTTCGCCGGAAGGCAAAAGCAATCTTTCAAGCATGAGGTGAGGAAAGGCATGGAGATCGTTGAGCGCAAAAAGCGGCTCCGGGCAGAGGTTCGGGCTTCTGAGCGGGCGATGACACCGGAAGAAAAGCAGCGCGCGGATGCGGCGATCACGCAGACAATCCTGTCGACGGAGCTATACCGGTCGGCAAAGACTGTGTTCGCATTTGTCGGCACCGATCGCGAGATCGACACGGCAGTGCTGCTCCGCGACATTCTCCGCAGCGGCAGACGCTTGTGCGTGCCGCTGTGTACCGGCAATGGGATCATGCAGCCCAAAGAGATCCGCTCAATCAGCGAGCTTGCTCCGGGCACCTATGGCATTCCGGAGCCATCCGCGGCCTGCTGCACTGTCACGCCGGAGGAGATCGATCTGGTGATCGTTCCGTGTGTCAGCTGCAGCCATACCGGGGCGCGTCTCGGTCAGGGCGGCGGCTTTTACGACCGGTTTTTCGAGCACTACCGGGGCGCGTCTATCCTGATCTGCCGCGAGCAGCTGACCCGGGAAGACATTCCGACAGAGCCGCACGATGTGCGCTTTCAGACGGTGATCACCGACAGCGGCCTCTATACTTAAACGCGTGAGATCAGGCGCTTCGGCTGAAACAGCCATAGGGGGGGACCCTTCGGCGGCGATTATCATAGGAAAGTTTTTCAGGCCTAAAACTTAACGCGCGATCAGCACCCGCTGAACATTTCCCAAGTGCTATGAGATAATAACTATCCATACCCAATAATTCTTTACTCGATCCTGGCTTTATGATAAAATGAAAATGAGTAGTTTTGTTTTGCAAAAGTGCCGTGGCTGTTGTGAGCCGAACTGCAAACAGACGATCGCCTATGGTTGAACGAAAACAACTGGACTTCTGGCGGACTTTTCTGAATGATGAGGGCAGGGGAGATAAGTGCGTTTTGTGTTCTCCCACTGGAATGCTGCATATCCTGTGCGGCTGTGCTCCCACCATAAAGCGAAGAAGATCTGTGGTTGTGGTCAAAATGGAATTGCACAAATCGCCTTTTGTTTCCAGGAGGGATGGAAATTATATGCAACATGAAACCAGTATTCCGGCGGAGGAAGTCTCCCGTTGTCTGCTCTGCGACCATGCAGCCTGCACACAGGCCTGTCCCAGCGGGTGCGACCCCGCAGGACTTTTGCGCTCCCTGAGCTTCGCAAACCCGGTCGGTGCAGCAACAAAACTCAAACAGGATTTTCCCTGCAATGAATGCGGCGCCCCATGCGAGAGCGCATGCGTACAAAAGGCAAATCCCATACATATCAGGCGTGTGCTGACCGCGCTGCATGAAGATAGCCTCGAATGGGAACAGCTTCCGGAAACGCCGGTTGATCTTTCATGCAACTTTCTTGGCGTACATCTGGAAAACCCGTTTCTGCTCTCGTCCTCCGTTGTGGCGAGCACATATGAAAAAATCGCCCGCGCATTCGACATGGGCTGGGCGGGCGCATGCTTCAAAACGCTCTGTGATTTTGTCCCGTGTGAGGCGTCGCCGCGTTACTCCGCAATCCCCGCAGAGCATGGCTTCTGCGGCTTTAAGAACATTGAACAGCTCTCCTGCAACAGCCTGCAGGAGGATCTGGACATTATCCGCCGCCTGAAGCATGACTATCCTGCCAAGGTCATAATTGCCTCCATTATGGGGCGGAACGATGAAGAATGGGAACGTCTGGCGCGGCTTTCTCAGGATGCGGGTGCAGATATGATCGAGTGCAACTTCTCCTGCCCCAACATGGAGCAGGAGGGACTTGGCGTGGATATCGGACAGAACCCGGAGGCCGTCGCCCAATGCACCAGAGCCGCACGGCGTGGCTGCACCGTTCCGCTGCTGGCAAAGCTCACGCCGAATGTTGCGGATATGCGCACGTTTGCGCGCATAGCTATGGAAAACGGTGCGGACGGCATCGCGGCCATCAACACCGTTAAGAGCCTTATGGGGATGAATCTTGATACCTATGCCACCGAGCCCTCCGTGCGGGGGCTGTCAGGCGTCGGCGGTTATTCCGGCCGCGCAGTAAAGCCCATCGCCCTGCGGTTCATTTGGGAAATGGCTTCTGACCCGCAGCTCCACAATGTCCCCATCAGCGGCATGGGCGGCATCGATACCTGGCGCGACGCCGTTGAATTTCTGCTGCTGGGCGCCAACCATGTCCAGATCACCACGGCTGTTATGCAATACGGTGCCCGCATCATCGACGATCTGATAGACGGCCTTACCTGGTATCTGAGAGAAAAAGCGCTGCCGCGTCTGTCGGAGCTGCAAGGGCTTGGTGTGGAAAATGTGACGGATCTGAACGAGCTGAACCGGCAGACCAAGCTCCTGCCGCGCTTTGACCGCCAAAAGTGCCTGGGCTGTGGCCGCTGCTATCTCTCCTGCCGTGACGGAGGCCATGAGGCGCTGCGCATGTCAAACGGCAAGCCGCTCATGGATCCGCGCATCTGCGTTGGATGTCATCTGTGTGTGCTTGTCTGTCCCGTCAAGGCAATCAGTCCATACGGTAAGCGGATCAACCTCTGAAAGGAAGCCCATGGGCAATCGGGAAACGGGCACGCATGATCAATGGGCTGGCTGCGATCTATGCAGTCCTTACTATTTTGCTTGAGCGCTCAAAAAATATTGGCATAAAAAACGGCAGCTCCCTGCGCAGGGAGCTGCCGTTTGTCATGCGCGATCATCTGCAGAAACGAACGGTACGAAAGGGGAACATGAGGAATTCTGCCTTTTTGCAGTTATTTCGAAAGCAGTGTGACCAGCTGCTCAATTTCCAGCGCTGTCATACCGCAACTGGTCAAGTATTCTTTTGCAGCGTCTGTATAATCAGCAGTCTGCAATTGAGCTGCATCATTCGTCCCAGCAAGGTATTCCATAAAGGAATCGAAATACAGGGAAACGACTGCGTTGTAGCGGTCAGGTGTTTCGTCTTTGCTGATGTTGTAGTAATTGGCGTAGGTTTCCATATAATCTGCGCACATCTCGTCATAGCTCGCTCCGACAAGTGCTTCCAGCAGCAGGCATACAAAGCCGGTGCGGTCTTTCCCTTCCATGCAATGAATGTATGCAGGGCCGCTGTATTTCAGGAGGTGCCGCATTCCCTGTGCAACGCTTGCCTTGTATGCATCGGAGTCGTAATTCGCGCTCATGGAAAGCAGCGCAACGCGCCCCTGTTCATAAAGAGACTTTGTGTAGTCGGAATGAAAGTCCTCAGAGGCGAGATACGTCTCCATATCTGCTTCCGAATCTGCCAGGTCAAGAACGCATTGAATGCCGCTCTGCTTGAGCAGGGAATCGGCGACAGAGGCGCGGTTCCGACTGTTATCTACCGGGGATGCTCCTCTGAAAATGAAATTTTCTTTCAGGTTGCCGCCCGACATTGCACGGAAATTGGCGAAGGCCTCATCGCTTTCGTAGGTGCTTCGGTCCGTGGAATAGCTCTGTCCGAGCGCCTCATAGGTCGCAAGGTACTTTCCTGCGGTATTGCGTGTGATTTTCACAGTGCAGCTGCTGTCCAGCTCGGCCGGCGTCCAGAGATCGCGGTTATTGTTGGCGATCAGAACATACTCGTTTTTGGGATATGCAACAACAACAGGATCTCCTGTTTTTACATAGTATCCGTTGTAGTACGGCACATCGGTAAGACTGTACCCATTACTGAACTCGATATCGCAGCTGTCCCCAAAGGAAAAACCGACCTGACTGAAATCATCGGCAGTAAGGCTGAGAACCGCTGAGTCGAATTTGGGATCTTTCGAGATGCTTGCCGTAAGCGTCGGCGTGCTTTGCGCCGCATCGCCGGAACCGCATGCGGTCAGCGTCGGCATAAGCATTGAGAGCACAAGCAGCAGACCAAGCAGTTTGAATGCGTTTTTCTTATGCATCGATCGATGCCTCCTTCATGTCAGAATGTCAATGTATCTACTGCCGGGATCAGACGGATGAGCTGCGCCTTGTAATATGCGATCAGCTGCTCCCGGTTTGGCTCAGTACGGCGGATGGTACGGCGCAGCAGACGCATATAGCCGACGATTTTCGCCTTGCGCTCCACTTCGTCGAGCAGCTCCGCATCCTCTGTGCCGAGATACATGGCAAGCGCTCTGCGCCAGAAGTTTTCAGACAACGCGTACGGGAGACCAAGGAAATTCTGTACTGCGTCATGGTCAATTGCCGAGAAACCGACAAATGCGTTGAACATGGAACCAAGTTCAAAAACCGGATGCCCCATGCAGAGCGTATCCATGTCGATCAGCAGCGCTTCTCCGTCGCGCACCATGATGTTGTTGGTATGATAGTCGCCGTGCATCATCGTATGCCGCTCCGGAACGGCATCCACCATGTGATACAGTTTGTTTCCCAGCTCTTCCGGCAGATGGTCCCGATCAAATGCTGCCCAGCTCAGCGCCACCTGCTTCATGTCCGGCATGTCGCCCGGCTGCACTTGTGTGTTGTGGATCTGTTTGAGCATATCCACATAGTATTTGAGCGGAAGCTCCAGATGCTCCGGGTCCCTCCTGATCAGCTCGGAAAGCGAGGTCGCAGTCAACAGCTCCATCAACGTTCCGTAACTTTCTCCGACGCGCACAACATCATAAGGGATCGCCGTATTGATGCCCAGCACCAGCGCCTTGCGTGCAAGCTCGCGTTCGCGCTGGATCTCCGGCAGGGCGTCCGGATTGAAGTAGACCTTGATGATGGTTTCCGCATCATACCGGTAAACGGCTCCGTTCGCGCCCTTGCCGAGCAGCGCACAGCCATCCACGGAAAAGCGGCGGTATGCTTTTTTTACCGTCATCATCTCTGTGAAGCCGGTCATGTCCAGAATTTGATAGATTTCCGGAGATACGTTGATCACAGCCAGATCGGGTTCCTCCTTGCGCAGACGCAAAAGGATGCGCAGACCTGCGCTCGATATGTATGCAAGCCTTTCTGCGTCGATCACCGGTGTCATATCCGGCGACGCAGTACGTGCCGCCACGATCTCCTTTTCGATCTCTGCTGCATTGGAGGCATCCACACGCCCATTCAGACAGATGATAAGCGTATCGTCGCTTGTATGGTATGTAATTTCTTCGATCATATGGATATCTCCTTAAACATCATCTGGATCAACCTGTTAAACTCCTGGTATGCCAGCGTGTCGGAAAGCTCCTGAATGTTGTCGGCAATGCCGCGGTAATACCATGCCTGCTGTGCCGGATCTTTCTCATTGAAGTTCTGCCACACGTCGTCTCCCTTTTCCCTCCATACAAGGTATATGGAGCGGAGATTGGAGAGCTTATCCCCCAGATAAAGGGCCTTTATGCCGAGATCCTCTGTGCTGCTGAGGATCTCGATGGCTTCTCCTTTGCGCAGCTTCCATGTGCTCTCTGCCGGAAGTTGCGCGCGCTTATCTTCTGTTTCTGATGCGACCAGTTCTGTGACCCGTTTTCCAAAGTGCGCTTCGATCTCCTCTATGGGAATTCCGGCGTCTTCCACCACGTCGTGAAGTACGGCTGCTGCAATTACTTCCTGCTCGCTCGTCACGGAGCCGACAATCGCAGCCGCCTCCAACGGATGCAGAATATACGGAGCTTCTGACAGTTTGCGGCGCATTCCGTCATGGGCTTTTGTCGCAAAAATAATCGCTTCGCTTATCAATTCCATCATTCGATCACCATAATATCAGAAAAACCGGTCATTTCAAAAACCTCCATCACTTCTTCGCAGACCCCGGTGAGTTTCATGGAGCCACACCGGTTCATCTTTTTTTGTGCACCAAGCAATACACGCAGTCCGGCGGAGGAAACATAGGCAACCTCTTTCATGTCCAAAATCAGATCTGTGACTTCTGCCGGAAGCGCACCGATCACTTTCTCAAGCTCTGGGGCAGTAGTTGTGTCGAGCCGTCCCGCGATGTGCAAAGTCATGGTCTTATTTTTTTGCTCAGGGATAATTGTCATTTCTGGATTCTCCTTTCCAGTCTTTTTACCATAGTCAGCTGATTTTCTCCGTTTTTGCGGGTATAAGAAACGGAGTCCATCGTTTTCTTAATGATCAGTATGCCCAGACCGCCGACCTCGCGCTGCTCGACAGGGAGCGTGAGGTCCGGATCATCCTTTTCCAAAGGATCAAACGCAATGCCTGTATCAGAAACGACGAAAGTTGCAGTATTCGTCGTTTCATCCATACCGATAGCGATCTTTGCAGTCCCGCTGCCGTTTGGGTAGGCATAGTGCGCGATATTTACGAAGACCTCCTCTATAGCCACGCAGATCGCTGTCTGCATTTTCGTGGAGCAGCCGGCGCGTTCAAGCTCATCTTCCACAAATGCAAGCACAGCGGAGACATTTTCTTCTTTTGCCTCAAAACTTTGTTCATGCATCGTGCTTTCTCCTTTGAAATCCAGAAGCAGCATGGTAATGTCGTCAAACTGCGGTGCGCTGTCGGCAAATCCCTGCAGGTCGGTTTGAAGTTCTTTGAGCATTTTCTCCGTGTCACACGATGAATGGCTGTTCAAAAAGTCCTGCAGGCGCTTTTCGCCGTAAAGCTGCTGCCGGGTATCCGTCGTTTCGGTAACGCCGTCGGTATAAAGAAACAAGCGTTCTCCTGGCTTGAGCGTTCTTGTGCTCTGGCGGTATTTGACGTCGTCCATACCGGCTAAAACAAAGCCGCCCCGTTCCCGGATATATTCAAATTCTCCGTCTGCCTTTTTGATAAGCGGCGGATTGTGCCCGGCATTCACATAAGTGAGTGTGCCGTTCGTGATCTCCAGTATTCCCATCCACGCCGTCACGAAAAGGCCGGCGTCGTTGCCGTCGCAGAGGAGCCGGTTCGCCGTTGTAAAGACCTCTGCCGGTTCCATGCCCATCTGCGTATAATTCTTGATTAGCACCTTGGTGATCACCATGAACAGCGCAGCCGGAACACCTTTCCCCGATACATCGGCTACAACAACGGCAAGCCGATCTTCACCGATCATGAAAAAGTCGTAGAAATCACCGCCGACTTCCTTGGCCGGGTGCATGACAGCATAGAGATCGAATTCATCGTGCTCCGGGAAAGGCGGAAAGATACACGGAAGCATATGCGCCTGGATATCGGACGCCAACGTCAGCTCTGCATTGATCCGCTCTTTCTCCGCCATAACGCTTCGTAGGTTGTTTACATACTCACCCAGGTCTTGGACCATAGATATATACGAGCGAGCCAATTCACCCACTTCGGTAGAATCCTCTGCATAAACCTCGCAGGCATCGAGCATTTCCTCGCGCTGTGCGTCCGTCGCATGTCCCGCATAGTAGGTTTCGGCGATTTGCGCAAGCTCTTCGATCGGGCGTGAGATCTTCTTTTCCGTAAAACGCATGAAGCCGATCGAGAATGCAAAATACGTGTTCATCGCCAGCGTCTCAAATAGATAGATCCGCCCCAAAACACCCATGCTGTCACCAGAACCGTACTTGTCCGCCAGGTAGACTGCCGTGCCGACCAGCATGCAGATGCAGATGCCGGTGATCAGTGTATTGAGGATCATCCGCTCATTCATGGAAAAGCGCACGATATTTTTCCCGTTTCCGGCTTGGGCATTTTCCAATTTCATCTGAAGCAACCTTCCGAGGATCAGCAGCGGTGCACCGAAAAGGAGGCCGGAATCGAAGCTGTTGACAAAGAGGAAGAGACTGTCAAGCGATAGAATGTCCATAACATGATAGGCGTGATTCAAAATGCTGGTAAAGAAAACGGCCAAAAGCGCGTTGCAGATCAGTAGCAGGCAGAACTTCAGGATCCTGGTCACGCTGTCAAGCCGGAATTCCTTTCCTCCGCGTTCCCGGTTGAGCTTTTTCCAGAGGCAATAAGCACTCATCGCATACAGGATCTGAAAGATACTGTTGAGGAACGAATAGGAAAGCTCATAACCGGCGAGTAGATCACAAACAAGATTTCCTGCTGCACAGCCCAGCGCCGCGGGCCAGCCGAAAATCATTCCAAGAACCGGCGTGAGGGCGGCGGTAGGGCGCATCTGCGTCATCTCAGACGCGGCAACCCAGAGCTTGAATGGTGCGGTAAGCAGTATGAACAGGATCAGGTTGATCCCAAACACGAACAGCGCCGCGCTTTTTTTGTTGACCTTTATTTTCATTGCGGGGGTCTTACCTCCTTCCACCACCTGTCGGGTGGGCTACGGGTTCCGACTTGCCAAAAAGCCCCTACAGGCTTTTTTGACAGCCCGAGGATCAGTTTTTTTGTCTGCCCACAGGCACCGAGGGGAATTTGCTCAGGCTTTTGATCATCGCAAGTGTAAACAGGATAACACCGCCGACGGAGAAAAGCTGTACGCCCCATAAAGTCGCACGCAAACCGATCAGGTCGATCATTGGGCCGCCGACAAAGCTGGATATCAGATATCCTGACGTAAAAGCACTTCCTACCAGAGCCTGCCCTTTCAGGAATTCGCTTTCCGGAAGCGTATGCGCAATATACCGGACACCTGCCGGCACGTAGATCGCAAAGCCAACAAACTGCAGAAATTCGGCTGCATATATGAAGTAAACGTTCGGCGCCAGCATGATCAGGAAGTTCTTCAACGCCCACATCCAGCCAGCAAAGGCAAGAAGTCTGCGGTTGCCTACCTTGTCCGCAAAGCGGCGGTAAAGGATCATGGCAGGCAGTTCCGTCATGGCGGAGATGAAGATCGCGATGCCGAGATTGGTACTGTTTCCTCCGATTCGCTGAATAATTTGCAGCAGAAAAGTTTCCGTAAATCCGCTTGAGGTAGCAAGACATAATACGCCGGCAAAGAAGATATAAAACTGGGGATACTCGCGCAGCAGCAGCTTCTTTTCGGCCGGTGTTACGCTTCCTGCCTGCCGTTGCACGACATTCGGAGCATGGAACATAAAAATAGTCACGCAGAGCAGGAGGCACGAAACAGCATACAGCCCTGGCAGAACACACGGTGTGAATTTCTGGATCAGCATGCCGGCGGCAAGGCTCGTTATGGAATATGCCGCCGAGCCGCTGCCGCGCGCCAAGCCAAAATTGATCTTTGTACCCTGTTCATGGTAGCCGCGATAAAGAGAATTGATGGATGACTGCATGGAGGAGAGAAGCAGAAACGCAAGCACATACAGGATGCAGAAGCCAACACGGCTAAGCGGAAGCAAAAGAAGCGCCAACGCTAACACGACGATAACCGCATGGACGCCGGTTACAACCTTGCCCAGCAGGATCCCCGTACGCGCAACAACTGTGGCAACCAGCAACTGAAATCCGACTGCGCCGAGATTGCCGATACCGAGCATAATGCCGATCTGCCCATTGGTAAAGCCGCGGTCGAGCAGGTAGGCCGAAGCGTAGCCGCTGATCAGGGCAAATGTACAAAAATACAGCGCCTGAATTACCGCATAAAATGCGGTAGCATTTTTCTTGTTGATATGAATTTGCTTCATGACGATCGTTCCTTATGTAACATGAAAAGAGAGTAAAAGACAACCCCGTTATTCCACTACAGACTTTGTACTGTCATGAAACAAGACCCGTCTCATGCAGACTTCTGCGCGTTTCTCAGCCGCGCAGAAAATCCAGGCACCGCTGCCTGTAATCCGGAGCCTCATCATATACGCCATGACCGTAGCTGTCATCGTAGAGATAGATCTCGCAGCCAAGAGCTTCGGCAATCTGTTTCGAGCCTTCCGCAGTTGCCACGCGGTCGCCCTCAGCGCCGATCACCAGAACCGGGCACTGGATGTTGGAAAGCTCGTCATAGCAGTCAAAGGTCTTGCAGGCTTCGGCCAGAATGATGAAGCGCTGATATTCTTCGTCGCTGATACCCAAATTGGAGGAGATCAGCGTTTCACGGTAAGCTTCCAAAGTGGCCTCGGAATACACATTGTCCGCAAAGTTCGCAAGAAGCCCCGTCTCATCCTTTGCTTGCGCCAACCGCACCCATTCGTCAACAACTTGGTTGAATGTGTCGTTGGGCTTTGCCAGCGTGGAGCCGAGAATCATTTTATTGACCAGCTCCGGATGATCAATGGCAAGATACATAGCGATCATGCCGCCCTGGGATGCGCCGAACACATCAGCGCCTTCAATATGCAGCTTCTGCATGGCTGCCGCGGTATCTTCCGCCATATCTCGAACTGTGTAACCGGCGTGTATGTCTTTGGCTCTGTCAAAAACATACACAGTATATTCTTCGGAAAAATCCTGATAGGCCTCCGCGATCGCATCGGCCGAGCCCATCACGCTGTGTACGGACAGGCCGGGAAGGATGACGAAGCTTTTTTCCCCGCTGCCGAATACGATATAATCCATGTCCATGCCTCCTGCCGAAACTGTTTTTACGCTCGCTGCCGTCGGCGTCGCGGCAGGCGGCGTTTCTGCCGCATTGTTCGTTTGACGGCTTTGACACCCCGTCAATCCGACCAGAAGCGCCGCCGCAATGAGTGATGTGATAATTTTTTTCATTTTCTCTCCTCGGAAATCTCGATCTGCCATTGTCTTTTAGTGCACCTGCTTGGCGGACTTCTGTCTTCTGCGGACAAAAAGGAACGTGACGATGATCACCGCAACAACAACTGCCGCAGCAGACAGCAGGATAACCGTCGACACGCCGGAGCCGGTCGCCTCCTGCACAGCGGGGATCTCACTGTACGGCGAGGCATCCAACGTCACCGCAAGCGGCTCGACATCCTTCAATTCGTCGATGACCTCATGTGTCTCCGGATTTCTGCCGTTTTTCATCGTGTTGCTGTTTTTGCTCATGTACCAGCGCACATCATTCAGCAGCTGTCCCGCATCAGAAAATGCCTGCTCCTGCACAGCATTGCAGTAATCCGTAATATACTGCTTTGCAGTCGAGCTATCATCAAGTGCCTGAGCGTTCTCCAGCACGGTCTGCATCGTCTGTACCATTTCGACCTCTGCCTGATGCCAGTAAGCGCGCACCGGCTCGCCATAGATCTTATATGCGTTCTTCTCGACACTGAGCGTGTTCAGTTCCTTAAAGCGGTAGTAAGGGTATAGCTCCGTATCGAATACGCCGGTCATGTCCGCACCCTGATTGCGGCTGTACGGTGCGCTTATGCTTGTTGCAGCATTGGATACTGGGACAAAGACGCCATATAGCGCGGGACCTGTGCTCTCCCATGTAACACAGGACATGTCTGCCGGAAGCTGCGGATAAATTTGGACGATATGCACGCTGAGTGCCGTATCCGTGCCAATGACGCGCATATCTGTCCGCCCGGTTTCGTCCGGGCTGTATTCGGTGCCCTCGAAGCGATTGCGCATGATCTCCATAACGTCCAGTAGAGAAACTTTTTTATCGGCTGCAAAGCACAGCGGGTACCGTACCTCTTTATCGTATTCCCCATAAGCGGAAGGCGAGAGCAGCTGATGCCCGATCCATGTTCTCATATGAGAGTAATTCGTGACGACCTCATCCCCGGAGTATGTGGAAAGAAGATTCATTTCGCCGTTCTTTCCATAGACCGCAAAGCCGTTTTTGACAGCAAGGCTTTCCAACTCGGGCGAGAGGATAGTATCTGCATAGTCCGAAGCATATTCCAGCGAAAACTCATTGCCGAAGACAGATACCATATCGGATGGGAGCTTTACGGCGGCATACTGGTGCCCGCTGTACATTTCTACATACCAGGCCTCGGTCTGATCGGCGATCAGCGCGATGTTCACTTCACTGCTTCCGTATGTATCGATCAGAGACAGCAACACTTCTACGCCCTCTCTGGCAGTAGCGCTCTGACAAGTCACAAGATCAACGGCAGTAAATTCCGACAGGCCATGCGTCACAAGAGGGTCCGCCGCAAGGGCTGCGGCGTTGGAAAACGAGGTGATCGACATGATCATCGCAACACCGTATTCATTCGTGCAGACCGTGGCGTCACTGCCAAGTCCGTTTGCCGCTGTTGCGCTGTCCATCCATGGCGTAGAGGTATAACGATATGTTGTTGCGGGAAGCTCTGCAAATACCGTCGCATCATTGTCTACCGGCATGACTCTGCCTGGCTTGTTCTCCACCCGCTCCGTAATGGTTACATAGTTCGCCCAAACGTCCTGATAATCGTTTGATTTTGCCATAATAGCGGTACCGTCTTCACTGGCATCAGCCCCGACATATACTGCCGTGCAGGCATATGCCTCCGGTATGCCTGTGCCAATGACTATCAGCGCTAAGGCAAGCGAAATGATCAGGCGCAACATTCGTTTCTTTACTTTCATTTTCTCCGTCCCTTCTTGGCATATTGAGCATGTTTCTGTAATTACGATCCTGTCCGGGAGGTTTGCTGCACGGACAGGTGGCTGCTGCGGATTCTCTTTATAGTCTGCTGCTCAGATAATAATTATGCCGGCTGCCTTGGCAAGCAGGAGAAGGACAGCCGTCAGCGCAAATGCGAGCAAGATCGCGACAAGCCGGTACTTTTTCACCCTTTGAATTTGGAAACTCATGAAAAAGATCGAGCCAAAGCACACAATTCCGCTTAAGAGATGATGCGGGAAGTCAGAAATCGCCTGACCGAAATAATAAACGCCAAGCACTGCCTGGAGCGTGTTCCCGAGGCCCAGAATAACAGCGCCAAGGAGATTCTGCTTCTTGCAATAATATGCAATGAAGCCGCCCGGCAAGGTCAAAAATGTTGCCGGAAGCCAAATGGCTCGATAGTAATACCATCCCATATCCCACGTCAGAGACCCGAACAGTATCTGGACCACATACACCAGCGGCTGGCTGATCAGGAAGAACACAAAGCACTTGAGCATAGCTTCCCAGTTTTTCTCACAGTTCACTACGATCGTGACAGCAAAAATGACCCACCACTCGTAGGATACTCCGATATCCTGAAAAGAGGTGTCCTTCAGGATGCCAAACAGCATAACCGCGCCGGTATATACACCTGCGGCTACTGCAAACAAAATCACGGAGCGCCAGCGCATCTCCAGATTTCCAAATATATTTTTCGCAGAAAAATTTGATTTATTTTCACAGCTTACAATCATCGTCATTACCTCTTTGCTTCTTACGTGTGTTTCAGCTGGTCAGTAGTTTGGAGTGCCTGTACAGGAAATGCCCGCTCTGCTGTTACCGTTTTCTTTCTTGCAGTATGATACTATACTACATCTATCGTATCGTAGCAAATATTTTTACGAAGTCAATAGCATTTGCAGAATTATAATAAATATTCATTTCATAATTTTTTGTGGTGCGGACGGACATGGCCTGTTCCAGATCCAGTCAGGGGCTGAACCGAGAAGACCGACCTGCGGGTGCTTGTGCATTTTGACACATAAATCCTTCATGAAACGTGCGGTTTTCTCCTTGCAACCAGACGGTGGTGTGCTATAATTGTCAATCATGAGCGCTTGTCTGCAGAAATACACAGGACATGTCAAGCGCCTGCGAAAGGAGAAATTATTATGAATCCCAGACTTTCCAACAAAATCATGCGTCCTGATTTTCAGGGCGAGTTTACGGCAAGCATTCTTGCGGCAGCGGCGTCTCCTGATCTGATATCTTTCGCGGGCGGGCTGCCGAACCCGGTTTCCTTCCCAGTCGAGGCGATGGACAAGGCAACGCACAAAGTTCTTGAAAAAAACGGCGTCATGGCGCTCCAGTACAGCGGCACGCAGGGCTACCTGCCGCTGCGCGAGTGGGTCGCAAAGCGCTATGAGACGATGGGTGTTTCCGGCGTGACGGCCGACGACATCATCATCACCAACGGCTCGCAGCAGGTGCTGACGATGATCGGCGCGTGCATGCTCGACCCCGGCGATAAGGTGATCGTCGAGAACCCGACCTACCTCGTCGCGCTGCAGTCATTCCACTTCTTTGATCCCGAGATCCTGCCCGTCACCATCAATCCCGACGGCATCGACTGCGAGGAGCTGGCGGCGACCGTGCAGGCCAATCCGGACGCGAAGTTTGCCTACGTCATCCCGAACTTCCAGAACCCCACCGGCCTGAGCTACAGCAAGGCAGTGCACGACCGCGTCGTGGAGATCTTCCGGGGCACGGACATCGTCGTGCTGGAGGATAACCCGTACCGCGAGTTGCGCTTTTCCGGCACAGCGACCGACAGCTTCGGCAAGGAACTGGGCGAGCAGTGCTGCATGCTCGGCACGTTCTCCAAGATTGTCGCCCCCGGCATGCGCATCGGCTGGGTGTGTGTGCGCAACAAGGCGCTGCGTGAAAAGCTCCTGAGCTACAAGGCGACCGCCGACCTGCACACCAATATCTTCTCGCAGCTCGTTCTGGCGCAGTACCTCGCGGACAACGACATCGACGCGCATATCGAGAAGACGAAAGTGCTCTACAAGCATAAGGCGGAGCTGATGATGGATTGCATGCGCAAGTACCTCCCGGAGGGTGTGGAGTTCACGCCAACGGAGGGCGGTATGTTCCTGTGGGTAAAGCTGCCCAACGGCATGTCTGCGGTCGATCTTTACCGCGTCGCGCTCTCGAAGGGCGTCGCGATCTGTCCGGGCGATCCGTTCTATGAAAAGGAGCGCAATGTCAGCACGTTCCGCATCAATTACTCCAACAGCAGCGATGAGGTGATCGAGAAGGGTATTCGCATCCTCGGCGAGGCCTGCGCGGAGCTGATCGCGAAAAAGGATAACTGATTCCAAGCTTAGAGAATCAAACAGCTGCACCGTGATATCACGGTGCAGCTGATTTTTATACGTAGGATTTCGTTCTGCGCATATCAAGCACCAGCTCCGGATCCTCTGCGCGCATCCGCGCCAGGATACCGGTCAGTGCGTCCGGGTCGTGCGTGATCGCGTCCAGCTCCGGCTGCATGAGACCGACGAGCTGCAAAAACGCGACCCTGCCGTGTACCGTTTCGATCGGTGCGACGGTCGTGTCGCTGACGATGGCCAGCCCCGTGATGGCTGAGTCCAGATCCGGGTGCAGGGAGATGCCGTCACCGGGGATGTAGGCGCCCGGCTCGAAGAAATTGCCGGTCTGGAACGTGTAGCGCGCCAGCTGGGCCAGCAGATCGAGCGCCCATGTGCCGGTCTCGGCATAACTCTCGCGCACCTTCATCGTCATCTCATAGCCCCACTTGCTGTACTCGGCGCCGAAGGCCGCCATGCTCGGGTACAGCTCGCTCATGCCGTAGGTGACGATGTGCTGATAGTCCTTGCCCGTGTCATAGACGGCAAAGCCGTCGAGATATTCGTCGCCGCCGAAGGCCGCGCGGTCATGCAGCTCGCTCTCAAAGCACACCGGCTCCGTCTTGGGATAGCGCTTGGCAAAAGCCGCCTCGATCGCGTCCCGGCCCGGGGCCCAGTCGGGGTGCTTTTTCATCCGCTTTGCGTATTCTTCTCTCGTCATGTTGCGTCCGCCTTTCGTCGATTTACTCCAGTGCTTCGTGCACGGAAAAATGGTTCTTGTGATAGCTCAGCAGCCCCTCGCGCTGCATCCGCGACAGCTCGCTGCACATGGCGCTGCGGTCCACGCCCAGATAGTCGGCCAGCTGCTGGCGGTTGTAGGGGATGTCAAAGCTGTATTCCCCGGTGCGCTTCACGCACTCGGAAAAGTACGACATGAGCCGGGCACGGATGCCCTTTGGTGCCGTGTGCAGGATGCGCTGCGAGAGCTGCAGGTTCTTAGCAGCGCACACGGTCAGCAGGTTTTGGATGAGCTTGGCGTGAAACGGGCAGGCGTTCGTGCACGTCGTGAGCACCTTGCCGATGTTCAAAAACAGCACCTCGGTGTCCTCCGAGGCGGTTACCCCGATGAGCAGCGGCTCGCCGGGGATGCAGGCATAGGGCTCGGCAAACACCTCGCCTGGGCCGACGTGGCCGAGCAGACTGTGGTTGCCCCAGACGTCGTCATAGCCGATCATGGCCATGCCGGAGAGCACCATGCCGAGCTGCTCGGTCGGCGCGCCCTCGGCGAGAATGATCTCGCCCCGGTCATAGTGCTTTTGCACCGCGCCGAGACATTGCAGCAGCAGCGGCAGCTCATCACTGCCAATGCCGCGAAAGAGGCGCGTATTGGATAGCGTGATGTTCATTTTTTGCTCCATTTGTTGTTCTGACAACGGATTTGTGGGTCTTATTATGCTATCTTATGCGCAGAATGTCAAGACTGCCGGGCGGGGCCCGGACGATTTTTGGAAAGGGAAGGGATATTATGATCCGCAAAATCATCCACATTGACGAAGAAAAGTGCAACGGCTGCGGCGCGTGTGCGACTGCCTGCCACGAGGGCGCCATCGGCATCGTGAACGGCAAGGCCAAGCTCCTGCGCGATGATTACTGCGACGGTTTCGGTGACTGCCTGCCCGCCTGCCCGATGGATGCCATCCATTTTGTCGAGCGCGAAGCGGCGGCATATGACGAGGCGGCTGTGCAGGCCAACAAGCGCAAAAAGCAGGCAGAGGCCGCGCACGCTGCGCACGCCGGCGGTTGTCCCGGCCACCAGATGCACCGCTTCCAGCGTGAGGAGACGGCACAGGCAGCGGCTCCGGCGGCGCAGCCGTCGCAGCTCGGCCAGTGGCCGTGCCAGATCAAGCTCGTGCCGGTCAACGCGCCGTATTTCCGGGGCGCGAAGCTGCTTATCGCGGCCGACTGCACGGCGTATGCCTACGCGAACATGCACAGCGAGTTCATGAAGGGAAAGATCACGCTCATCGGCTGCCCGAAGCTCGACGCGGTGGATTACACCGACAAGCTCACGGAGATCATCCGGGGGAATGATCTTCAGAGTGTCACCATCGTGCGCATGGAGGTGCCGTGCTGCGGCGGGCTCGAGCACGCTGCGCGGGAGGCGCTGCGCGCGAGCGGGAAGTTCCTGCCGTGGCAGGTCGTCACGATCTCAATCGACGGAAAGATCCTCGACCGCTGAGCCCGTTTTTCCCGGCCCTGCCTGCATTTGCGGGCAGGGCCAACGGGAGCGTTTTTCATCTCGTGAAAAATATGCGGCAATTGACAACCCTGCAAAAATGCCATGTGGCGATTGCGGATTCGATTCGGATATGTCCATAATTAAACAAAATAAAACAAAAAAGTCCACCGTAATTCGATTGAATTACGGTGGACGTGTGGCGGAGAAGGAGGGATTCGAACCCTCGATACCCTTGTGGGGTATACACGATTTCCAATCGTGCGCGCTCGACCAGGCTACGCGACTTCTCCACGTTCTGCTCGGGGTGCTTGCATTTCAAATTGTCAGCTTGCACATTATAATCAAGATTTGTCATAAAGTCAAGTCCCATTTTAAAAGAAACACATTTTTGCGCGGATTTGTATCAGCCCAGCAGACAGGCAAGCAGGTTTCGCACGGTTTGGGCGTGGCAGCGGTCCTGCTGCGCCATGGCGGTCAGCGTTTCCTGCAGCGGGGGAGGCGCTTTGTTTGCCGCCGCGTCGAGCCGCTGTGCCAGCGTGAGCTCCTGTGTATAGACGCTGCGCAGATCCTGCGCCGCCGTACCCAGACGCGGGCAGGCGGCGGGCGGGATGCAGCGCTCGCCCGTGCGCAGGAAATACTCCACCTGCAGTTCTTTTTGGTGTGTCCGCTCCTTCGCCGCGATGCCGAGCAGCTGCTGCCGCCCGGTACGGATGCGCGTTGCGAGCGCTGCGTAAAACGCGGCCCCAGCCGCCTTGGTGCAGATGCACTCAGCGAGCAGCTCAGTCAGCGTGTCGGCCTCCGGCTGTGCGGCTGCGGATTCGCCCACGCTGCCCGCCACCCGCTGCCAGACGCGCTGAAAGGTGCGGTTGTCAAGAAAAACGGAATCCTGCATCGTCCATACCTCCACACCATGCTATGACCCGGCTTGCAAAAACGTGCGAAGTGTGCCATAATCATGGCAGAGATCATGCATCGGAGGCGACCATTATGGCTCGATTTTTCATAGCAGGCACCAACTTCCCGAATGGCCGGGCGATCATCCGCGGCCGCGACGCCGACCATATCCGCGTGCTGCGTCTGCGCGCGGGCGATGATATTGTTATCTGCGACGGGGCGGGGCGCGACTATAAGTGCCGCCTGGTGCAGACGCTGGAGCACGAGGCCGAGGCCGAGGTCATCGAGGTCGTGCCGTGCAAGGCAGAGCCCACCGTGCGCACGACGGTGTTTGCCGGCCTGCCAAAGGGGGAGCGCAGCGACTTTCTCGTGCAAAAGTGCACGGAGGCCGGTGCCGCCGAGATCGTCTTTTTCTCCTGCACGCGCTGCGTGGCCAAGGCGGTCAATATGGAAAAGAAGCTCGAGCGCTGGCAGCGCATCGCCGAGGAGGCGGCCAAGCAGTCCGGACGCGGCATCATCCCGCAGGTGCGTTATGAGGTAGACTTCGTCGCCGTGCTCAACGGCGCGCTGCACACGGGTCTGCCGCTGTTCATGTACGAGACCGGCGAGCGCGAGACGATCCGCGATGCGATCGAGCACACCGCGGCCCCAATCGCATCGGCGGCCATCATCACGGGACCGGAGGGCGGTTTTGCCGAATTCGAAGCCGATATGGCCCGCAAGCTCGGCATGCACATCTGCTCCATGGGCGAGCGGATTCTGCGGTGCGAGACGGCACCGGTCGTCGCACTCGCGGCACTGATGTACGGCACCGGCAACTTGTGAATTTTTTTTGAAGTCAGGGCTTGACAAGCCCTGTATGTGTGTGTCATAATACTCGACGCAATCAAATGAATATCCATCGAAACCTCAAGGATCGGCGCAGCCGAGACTGGAGGCGGAGGAGACTCTGGAGAATCCCGCGCCAAGCGGGTGCCGAAGGTGCAAGGCGAAAGCCGAATCTCTCAGGCAAAAGGACAGAGCGAATACCCGATATGTGCGGGTGTTCAAGCGCTGTTTGTTCTCTGGAGCTGCTGGTCGAAACGACCGGCAGCTTTTTGCTTTGCAAAAATTCAATGCAGAGGGAGAAACAACATGGACACTTTACTCAAAATTGTGCAGACCATCAACATGTACCTGTCAGACTATGTGCTGATCATTCTGCTCATTGGCACGGGCCTGTACTTCACGATCCGCACGAAATTTGTGCAGGTGCGCTGCTTCGGCGAGGGCTGGCGGCGTTTCTTCGGTGAGTTCAGCCTCAACGGCGAGAAGCACAGATCCGGCATGAGCTCGTTCCAGGCACTGGCGACGGCGGTCGCGGCGCAGGTCGGTACCGGCAACATCGTCGGCGCCTGCGGCGCAATCCTCATCGGCGGACCCGGCGCGATCTTCTGGATGTGGGTCATCGCGTTCTTTGGCATGGCGACGATCTATGCCGAGGCGGTGCTCGCGCAGGAGACGCGTACCGTGGAGCCGGATGGCAATGTCCTTGGCGGACCGGTGTATTACATCAAGCGGGCATTCCCGAACGGCTTCGGCAAGTTCCTGGCCGGTTTCTTCGCGGTCGCGATCATTCTGGCGCTCGGCTTTATGGGCACCATGGTGCAGTCCAACTCCATCGGTGAGGCATGCCAGAATGCGTTCCACATCCCGACCTGGGTCATGGGCCTGATTCTTTCGGCCGTCGCGGCATTCATCTTCATCGGCGGCGTGCAGCGCATCGCCTCCGTCACGGAAAAGATCGTGCCGGTCATGGCCTGCCTGTATCTGCTCGGCGGCCTGATTGTGCTCATCGCCCGCATCCGCTACGTGCCGGAGACTTTCGGCATGATCTTCAAGTATGCCTTTGTGCCGCAGTCCATCATCGGCGGCGGCATTGGCTACGCGCTCAAGACGGCCATCAGCCAGGGCGCCAAGCGCGGCCTGTTCTCGAACGAGGCCGGCATGGGCTCCACGCCGCATGCGCACGCGCTGGCCAACGTCAAGAACCCGCACGAGCAGGGCACGGTCGCGATGATCGGCGTGTTCATCGACACGTTCATCGTCCTGACCATGACGGCGCTGGTCGTCATCTCCACGCTCTACGCCGGCAACGGCCCGCTGGCCCACGGCGCGGTCGACGGCATCTCCAAGACAAACATGGCGCAGCTCGCGTTCTCGAGTGTGTTCGGCGATACGCTCGGCAATGCGTTCGTGGCCATCTGCCTGCTGTTTTTCGCGTTCTCGACGATCGTCGGCTGGAACCTTTTCGGCCGCATCAATGTCAACTATCTCTTCGGCAAGAAGGCGAACCTTGCCTACTCCATCATCGCCATCATCTTCATCTTCCTCGGCTCCTGCCTGTCCAATGATCTTGTCTGGGAACTGACTGACATGTTTAACCAGCTTATGGTGCTGCCGAACGTCATCGCGCTCATTGCGCTCTCCGGCCTTGTGGCCGCAGCGGCCAGGCGCAGCGACAAGCACGAACTGCGCAAGTAATTTCGCATACGGCAACCCGCCCTGCACCGATCGGTGCAGGGCGGGTTTTGCATATTCGCTCATTTGCAGCGGCGAAGCACCTCGAGCGTGTAACGCCAAACACGCTGCACGGAGGCGATGTGCATACGTTCGCGGCAGGTGTGGATCTCCGTCAGGTCAGGGCCGAAGGACACGCAGTCGAGCTCCGGCAGCTTTCCGGCAAACAGCCCACACTCGACGCCCGCGTGGATGGCCTCCACCTTCGGGACGCGGCCGTATTGTTCGCGGAAGACTGCGACCATGCGCTCGCGCAGGGGCGAATCCTTGCGGTATTCCCATGCGGGATAATCGCCCGTGACGTCGACGGTGCCGCCAAGCTGCACCATCAGGCAGCGCAGGCGCGCGACGAGCATCTCCTTTTGCGTGCACACGCTGCTGCGTACGCAGAACGATGCCTGCACGGCGTCTGCGTACGTGGTCAGAATGCCGAGATTCAGCGACGTCTGTACAAGGTCCGGAATGTCCCGGCTCATGGCCTGGATGCCGTTCGGCAGGCAGCAGAGCATGCACACGGCGCGCTGCGTGGACGACTCGTCCAGCGGCAGCTGCTGCGGCTGGGCTGCGTCAAAGCGCACGAACACATCCGGGTCGGCGGCCGCGTATTCGTGCCGGAGTGCGGCGTCCATGTCCGCGATCGCCGCCTGCGCGGCGGCAGTATCGGCCACGGTGATGACAGCATGGCTCTCGCGCGGGATGGCGTTATCCTTCAGGCCGCCGGCGACGGAGATGAGCCGCAGCGGTGTGCGCTCACTGATGGCGTACAGCACGCGGCCCATGAGGAGGTTCGCGTTGCCGCGGCCCTTGTCGATTTCCGTGCCCGAGTGGCCGCCGAGCAGGCCGCCGACCGTGATGGTCAGCACCGTGCCGGAAAACGGCGCGCGCGTGACCGGCAGCGTGCACACGGACACATTGCCGCCGGCGCAACTGACGGTGAGCACGCCCTCGTCCTCGGAGTCGATGTTGAGCATCGTGCGGCCTTTCAGGACGGAGGCGTCCAGCGCGGCCGCGCCGAGCATGCCGGTCTCCTCGTCGACGGTGATGACGACCTCGAGCGGGGGATGGGGGATGTCGTCCGCATCCAGGATCGCCAGCGCCATGGCCACGGCAATGCCGTCGTCCCCGCCGAGCGTTGTGCCGCGCGCGCCGATCGTATCGCCGTCCACAAAGAGGTCGAGCCCCTCGCGGGTCATGTCCTTCGTGCAGTTTGGCGCGGTCTCGCAGACCATGTCCATATGCCCCTGCAGGATGACCGGGGCGGCGGACTCGTAGCCCGACGTGCCGGGAGAGAAAATGACAACATTGTTGTGCGCGTCCTGAATGCAGCGCAGATGATGTTCGGCCGCGAAGCGCACGAGATAATCGCTGATTTCTTTCGTGTTGCCGGAGCCGTGCGGGATGGCGCACAGCTGCTCAAAACAGGAAAAGACGGCGCGCGGCTCCAGATGATCGAGAATAGGCATGACAAATCTCCTTCGCTGATGAAATGAACCCGGCGGACACACTGGCGTGTCCGCCGGGGGGTGGTTACAATTCAACCGGGATCTGCACCCGGGACAGGGAGGCACGGATGTTGCCGGTGAACAGCAGGCTCAGGCGGCGGATCTGCGCTTCGAGGTCCTCTTTCATCCCGTTTTCGAGCCATTCGTAGAAAATGTCCGTGATGCCGAAGCGGTAGAGGTCGCACACGAGCTTCTTGTCCTGCGCACTCACGCGCAGACCGCGGGCCTGTTGCTCCACATAGCTGTGCATCATTTCCCCGGAAATGCGGCCCACGTGCTTTTCCAGCTCCAGCCGGTGCGAAGAGGTGTAGATGTGGTACACGGCGCGCTTGTGCTCGCGCGCAAAGCGGGAGGCGGTGATCATGCACTCTTCCCAGCTGCCGGTCGCCTCAAATTCGTCGAGCGCGCGCTCGGTCTCGCGGCGCAGGATGGTATCGAGCAGCTCGTACAGGTCGGAGTAATGGTAATAAAACGTCCGGCGTGTGATCTGGCACTCGTCCACGAGCTGCGTCACGGTGATCTTGTCGAACGGCTGCTCGGACAGCAATTTTAGGAATGTGTCCTGGATGGCGGCCTCGGTCAAATGTGCCAAGCGGGATCCCACCTTTCTGGTCGTGCGGCGCGGTTATTGCGCGGCCTGTTGTGTGTCCTGTGCGGGGAGATATTCAATGTGCGCATAGCTGTGGCACCGGGCAGTAGTATCGCACATGAATGTGTAGATTTTCCGGTGCAGGGCCCGGCGGGCGCTGCGCGGCGGCAGGGTGGAGTCGGGATAGAACGGATCGCTGACGACGACGGTGATGCACGGCGGCAGAAACCGCAGCAGCTTCCGCTGCCGGTAGACGACCACCACGCCGACGGCGGGCACCTGTTCGTACACCGGGTAGGCAAATGCCGTGTCCGGGAACGGGCGGATACCATTGTAATATGGCCAGATGTGCGCCTCCGGGTAGATCATAATGGCCTGACGGCGCTCCAGCCGCCGGTGCAGCGCGGCGAGAAACTGCCGCGTGCCGTCAATCGTGTCCGCCAGCGGGATGGCGCCGAGCATCTGCACGATGTTGCGCAGGCCCGGAATGGAGACCGTGTCTGCGGCGGTGACGATGCTTGCCCGGTGCGGAAATGCCAGCAGCGACGGGATAAACGCGTCCGCCAGCGTGTTCGTGTGGTTGCCGTAGAGAAAGCAGCCGCCGGGCAGGCCGCGCAGCGCCTTGCGGTTTTCGATCCGCAGGCCGAAAACGAGCTTGCAGTACAAAAACAGGAACGGCGTCATGATCAGCCGGTAGACGACGAACGCAAGCACCTGCCAGACCGGGCTGGGGTGCTCATAGGGGAAGTTGGCACCGATCGGCTTCGGTCGGATGTGCCCGTTTGTCGGCGCAAAGTCATCGTGCAGCGGGTCGTGATAATAAACGGTCTTGCGGCTCATGTTGGTTTGCCGCACAGGGCGACGGCATCAAAGAGCATCCGCTCCATCTGCCGCATACAGCTCTGCTGTTCAAATTGTGTGCCGCTCTCGAGATACTTCCGGCTGTAGTCCGCACGCTCGGCCGGATGCTCGATCCAGTAGTCGATCTTGGCGGCCATGTCCTCGGGGTCCTTATTTTTAAATAAGGACTTCTCGTCGAGCGCGAACGCTTTGGCCGCGCTCTTCGGGGAATTGGCGATGACCGGCACCAGCCCGCAGGCGATGGCCTCCAGACAGGCGATGGACTCGATCTCCACCTCGGCGGGGTGGCAGTAGAGATCGGCACAGCGCAGCAGATTCAGCAGGTCCTGCCGCGAGAAAAACGCGATCTCCATGTCGACGCCGTATTTTTCAGCCAGATGGTGGTAATGCTCCTCTCGGGGGCCTTCGCCGGCGAGAATGAGGTGAATCTGCTCGCGGTGGGCCGAGCGGCCGATGGCTTCGATGAGGATCTCCTGATTCTTTTCGCTCGACAGGCGGCCGGTCGAGACGATGAGAAACTTGTCCTCAAGCCCCTCCGGGCGCTTGGCCGGGCCGGGCGTGAACATGCTGTTGACGCCGTTGGAGATCACGCGGCCGTTCGTCGGGCCGACGACGGCCTCAAACGTATCGCGGATAAACTGCGTCGGGTAATGGATGATGTCCGAATACTGATAGACCATCTGGTAGCAGGCACGGTAAACGCCGCGGTTGATCGCGTCGAGGTCCTTGCACAGAAAGTGCGCCGTCACGTTTTCGGCCTGGCAGTGGAAGCTGGAGGTGATGGGCTTGTTGTATGCTTTCGCAATCTTCACCGCCGTGTGCGACAGCTGCAGTACGAACGTCGTGTGCACGACATCGCAGTCGCGGATCGCGTCCTCGAGCACGGACTTGTCCACGCGCGGCAGTGTTACGCCGTTGCGCTCTACGATCGGGTTGAGCAGGTGGAGGTTTAGCTCCGGCACGATGTAAAAGCACTCGTTGCCGGCCTTGTCCTGGTCGGCACAGACCACGCGCACGGTGTGCCCCTGCGCGCGCAGGAAGCGGATGAGGTTCATGCAGGCGATGGTGGTGCCGTTATTCTCTTCGCCCAAAATGTCACAGACAATCGTGATCGTCATGGTGTCGTATCATTCCTTGCTTTTCAGAATTGGCAGGGGAGTCCCTCTGCCGCATGATGCGACATCATCATTGTAACCGGAAAAAATGAGAGCCGCATTAAAAAATCTTTCAAGAATTCAAACAAATTTTATATTATCATATCATACTTTTCCGCAGGAGAAAACCTCTCATTTTCCCAAAAATGTGACCGATTTTCTGCGATGATCGCAAAACGGCCCCGCGCCCTCTTGAATTACGTATTTGAATCGTGTATATTATTTATACCCATGTGTTCATATTTTTTGTTTTAGGAGAGCAAATTATGACAGACTATCAGAAGATGTATCAGGAAAAACTGACGACACCGGATAAGATCGCCCAGCAGGTGCAGTCCGGCTGGCTGCTCGGCATGGATACGGCGACCTCGCAGACGCCGGCCATCATGACTGCGATCGCGGAGCACATCCGCAACAGCGATATTACGGGCGTGAAGGTGCAGGCCCTGCTCGATGCGTATCCGTTTGAGTTTTATACCGACCCCACGCTGGCCGGTAAGATGACCGGTTACAGCTGGTTTTCCAGCAGCGCGGCGCGCAAGGCGGTCAACGCCGGTTATGCCGACATTATCCCGGCGTATTACCGCGATTTCCCGACTCGCATCCGCACCGAGTACGACTATGACGCCGTGTGCGTTGAGGTCGCGCCGATGGATCGCCACGGCTATTTCAGCCTGGCGCTCAACGGCTCGTATATCGACGCCATGTTCGACAAGACCAAGCGCATATTCCTCGAGGTCAACGACCGCCAGCCCCGCGGCCTGTGCGGCTCGCTGATCCACATTTCGCAGGTCGACGCCGTTGTGGAGTATAACCACGATCTGCCGGTCCTGCCGCCGGTCCAGCTCGATGAGGTGAGCAAGACGATCGGCGGGCTCATCGCCGAGCGCATCCCGGACGGTGCTTGCCTGCAGCTCGGCATCGGCGCGATCCCGGACGCGACCGGCATGGCGCTCAAGACCAAGCATGACCTCGGCATTCACACCGAGATGTTCACCGATTCCATGGTCGAGCTCATCGAGTGCGGTGCGGTCAACAACAGCAAAAAGCAGATCCACCGCGGCAAGACCGTCACGACATTTGCCTACGGTTCGCAGCGTATTTATGATTATATCGACGATAATCCGGCCGTGGAGATCCTGCCGGTCGATTACGTCAATGACCCGGACGTCATCTGCCAGAACGACAACATGATCTCCATCAACGCGGCGGTCGAGGTCGACCTCTTCGGTCAGGTTTGCGCCGAGTCGGTCGGTACGAAGCACATGTCCGGCTCCGGCGGCCAGATCGACTATGTCCGCGGCGCCTGTCAGTCCCGCGGCGGCAAGAGCTTCATCGCCTTTACGTCCACAGCCAAGGGCGGCACGATCAGCAAGATCAAACCCATCCTCACCCCGGGCGCCGTCGTCACGACGAGCAAGAACGATGTGGACTACATCGTCACCGAGTACGGTGTGGCGCATCTGCGCGGCCGCAGCCTCGGCGAGCGTGCCCGCCAGCTGATCGCCATCGCGCACCCCGATTTCCGCGATGAGCTGACCTTCGAGGCAAAAAAGCGCGGTATCATGATCTGACTCCATAGTACACCATAGTGAAAGCCCACTGTCCGTGTCTCACGGACAGCGGGCTTTTTTTGATGGCTTGCATTTTGTATCCGGACGCACACGATGGTGACACGTGTTTCATCAAAAAAGTTTGGATGTGCAAAAAGGTTACAGATGTACCTGCGTGGGGGTTGTTATTTTTTACGCGGGAACTATAGTAAAGGCATCAAAAAAGTGGCAGTTGCCTATGCGCTGCCCTATATTTATGGAGGGATCTTCTATGAAGAAAACGTGGAGCAGAGTGCTTGCCACAGTTCTGGTTCTGGCCATGGTGCTTTGCATGCCCGGTTTCGCAGCGAGCGCTGCTGATGCGTCGGACTATGACGCCGATCATGCGACCTCTGCAGAGGAACTGACGGACGCGGATCTGCCGGAGCTGCTGTCCTCGGACGGCAACCATTATCCGATCGTGCTGGTGCACGGCCTGTTCGGTTGGGGCGGCACGGAAGTGCTCGGCCTGAACTACTGGGGTGGCTTCAGCAGCCTGCGCGACATCCTCAACGATGCCGGCTACGAGGTCTATACCCCGTCTATCGGCCCTGTTGCCAGTAACTGGGACCGCGCCTGCGAGCTGTATGCCTACCTTGTCGGCGGCACGGTCGACTACGGCGCATACCACTCCGCCACCAATGGCCATGCCCGCTACGGCCGCACGTTCCCGGGCGTCCTGCCGGAGCTGAACAACCCCGACAGCGAGCTGAAAGTGCATCTGGTCGGCCACAGCATGGGCGGCGAGACGATCCGCATGCTTGCACAGCTGCTTGAAAACGGCGACGCCGACGAGCGCAACGCCAGCCGCGACGGCTCCATCAGCCCGCTGTTTACCGGCGAGTGCCGCCACTGGATCGAGAGCATCACGACGCTTTGCACGCCGCACGACGGCAGCCAGTATGACACGAAGGTCTATCAGAACATCGGCGATCTGGCCCAGTATGCCATGGGCATCATCGGTTCCGTTGCCGGCGCCAATGTCAACGAGAACAATTTCGGCCTGGACTTCAAGCTCGACCAGTGGGGCCTGGTGCGCCAGCCCAATGAGTCCTATTCCAGCTACTTCAATCGTGTGATCAACAGCAAGATCTGGACGCAGCACACCGATGACCTGAGCGTCTACGACCTCGATGTGGACGGTGCGGCCGTGCTCAACGGCTATGCCAAAGCCCAGGATGATATTTATTACTTCTCCATCGCCTGCTCGAACACTCATCGTGATCCGCTGACCGGCCACTATCTGCCGAACGCCAGCATGAACCCGATGATGCTCAAGAGCGGCACTTACATGGGTAGCCACGTCAACTACGCGGTCGGCCATGTGAACATCACGCCGGAATGGTGGGAGAATGACGGCATCGTCTCTGTTCGTTCCGCCATCCGTCCGCACGAGAACTCCACGGATAAGTACAATGAAAACTACGGCGTCGGCACCGACGGTAAGATGACCTTCAAGACCGGCACCAAGATGGGCGTCTGGAACTACATAGAGAAGATCGACGGTACCGACCACATCAACATGGTTGGCCAGACGCAGAAATCCACCCACGCCATGCTGCAGGCCAAATTCTTTGAGCTGGCCAAGATGCTCAACAGCATCCCAGTGAGCAGCTCGTCTGATGCGCATATCTGCCCAGGCGCTCGCTTCACCGATATGCCGGCTTACACCGACTGGTCGCACGAAGGCCTTGATTACTGCATCCAGAACGGCATCATGAGCGGCACGAGCGCTACCACAATCGCCCCGAACGGCGTGACCACGCGCGCACAGCTTGTGGAGATGCTCTACTGCCAGACCGGTTCCCCGAAGGCCACCAAGACCAGCCCCTTCACCGATCTGACGGACAGCTGGTATGTCGATGCGGTCAACTGGGCGGCTGAGAAGGGCGTCGTGAGCGGCACGAGTGCCACCACGTTCTCCCCAAACGACGTCATTACGCGTCAGGACATGGCGACCATCCTTTATAACTACGCCAGGAATGTCCTGGATCTGGATGTGTTCGATACTGCCGACCTGACCGGCTGCCCGGACTACAGCACCATTTCCGATTATGCCCGCACGCCGCTGTCCTGGGCGGTCGCACAGGGCCTGATCTATGGCGCAGACAATGGTCAGGGCGTTGTCACGCTCCAGCCGAAGGGTGATGCGACCCGCGCACAGACCGCTGCGGTCATCATGCGTTTCTGCCAGAACGTCCTCTGAGACTTCATTTCAACAACACAAGCCCGATGGGATCTTCCCGTCGGGCTTGTCCTATTTTTGCTTGCACCGGGCTCAGCGCGCTTTCTCCCAGCCATCGAGCGGCGCGCGCTGGATGGCGCCGAACACCTTGCTGCGCAGGTCGGGGTAGGTCTGGCTCATGGTGCGGATGAACTGCTTGATCTCATAGCGCTTGCTGCTGCGGTCCTCGGGGCAGGGGTTTTCCACGATCGGCAGCGCCAGCGCCCCGGCCAGATTGGCGATGCGCCCCTCGCCGGCGTAGAGCATCGGGCGGATCTGATCCAAGCCCGTGCGCGTCATGTGCGTCACCGGCTGAAAGCAGCTGATGCGCCCCTCGTATACGAGCGAGAGCAGAAACGTCTCGACCGCGTCGTCAAAGTGGTGGCCGAGCGCGAGCTTTGTGATGCCGCGCTCGCTGAGCGCGGTGCACAGTGCGCCGCGGCGCATCTTGGCGCACAGAGAGCAGGGGTTGTCTTCTTTGCGCACGTCGAACACGACCTCTTTGATGTCCGTTTTCAGGCGGGTGTACGGCACGCCGAGCGACGCGCACAGCTCCGCTACCGGCGTGAAATCCATGCCGTCGAAGCCGAGCTCGACCGTGATGGCCTCGAGCGCAAACGGCTTCGGATAGTACCGGTGCAGCTCGTTGAGCGCCATGAGCAGCACGAGCGAATCCTTGCCGCCCGAGACGCCGACGGCGACGGTGTCGCCCGGCGCGATCATATCATAATCCTCCACGCACCGGCGCACCAGACCGGTGAACGCATTCAGGTCGTTCATAGTGGGACCTCCAAAATGAAAATAGAAACTGCGAATTCAAGCGTAAAATGAAGCAAAACAGAGATTTCGAGAGCAAAATGGTGTCTAAATCAAAATTCCGTTGACAGGCGCCGATGATTGTGGTATAAAAGATAAGCGCGAATGCGAGACCTATTCTATGTTCGCACCTGAAAAATGTCAAAATGTTTTTCAACACATTCTAATTGGAGGCACGAATATGTCCACTACTTTGCTGAACAAGGACACCGTCACCCGCAAGTGGTACGTTCTGGATGCAGCCGGCAAGCCGATGGGCAAGACCGCAGCGCTCGCTGCTGATCTGCTGCGCGGCAAACTCAAGACCGACTACACCCCGCACGTTGACTGCGGTGACTTTGTCATCATCATCAACGCCGAGCAGGCGGTGCTCACCGGCAAGAAGCTCGAGCAGAAGTACTACCGCACGCACTCCGGTTATCCCGGTGGCCTGCACGAGACGCAGTACAAGAAGCTCATGAAGGATAAGCCCGAGCTGGCCATGCGTCTGGCAGTGCGCGGCATGCTGCAGAAGAACACCATCGCCCAGTGGCAGCTCAAGCGCCTGAAGATCTATCGCGGCGCTGAGCATCCCCATGCGGCACAGAAGCCCGAAGTCTGGGATCGCTGAGAAGGAGGAAATAGAACATGGCAACTTATACGAGCAAGAAAGCCTATATGTACGGCACCGGCCGCAGAAAGTCCTCCGTCGCGCGTGTGCACCTGTTCCCGAACGGAACCGGCAGCATCACCGTCAACGGCCGTCCCCTGGATGATTACTTTGGTCTCGAGACCCTGAAGCTCATCGTTCGTCAGCCCTTCGCTGCGACCGATACCATGGGCAAGTTCGACGTCGAAGCCACCGTGACCGGCGGCGGCGTGACCGGCCAGGCCGGCGCGATCCGTCACGGCATCGCCCGTGCGCTGCTCCAGGTCGAGGACAGCTACCGTGCGCCCCTGAAGGCTGCCGGCCTGTTGACCCGTGACCCGAGAATGAAAGAGCGTAAGAAGTACGGCCTCAAAGCCGCTCGTCGCGCACCTCAGTTCTCCAAGAGAT
>CAVFZY010000027.1:0-70189 GCA_963627135.1 Bacteroidaceae bacterium
TACCACACGCGGCTGCGCTTGTCAAGAACTTTTTTCAACTTTCTTTCGGAAGTTTGTTTTGTTCTTGGCGTTCCCCGCGAGCGCTTTGCTAATATACCACCCAAATCGACGGCTGTCAACAACTTTTTTCACATTTTCGCAAAAAAGTTTTTACCCTTTTTTCGGGCACAAAATATTGTGGTTTTTTTCGGTTATACTACGCAATATGCAAACCAACTTCTTTCAACGCGGCACCGGCGACGAGCCGCACCCGCGCCCGCAGCCGCAGTATGACGTGCCGATCACGGCGGGCGAACTGAAAAAAACATTTTCCGACTGCGACGATTTTGAGGCGCGCACCGTGCGCATCGGCCTCGAGAGCCGCCTGACGGTGACCGTCTGCTGGCTCGACGGTGTGGTCTCGGCGGGCGACGTGTCCACGGACGTGCTGCGGCCGCTGACGGAGGGCGGCCGCCTGGCGGACATCGCCTCCACGCGCGAGGCCGTGCACCGGATCGAGCAGGGCGCGGTCTACAGCTGCTCGACGCGCACGCGCGCGGAGATGGACGATGTCGTCTCGGATCTGACCAACGGCTCGGTCGCGCTCGTGTTCGACGCGCAGCGCAAAGCCGTCACGTTCGAGGTGCGCACGTCGAATGTGCGCGCGGTATCGGAGCCGACGATCGAGAAATCCGTCAGCGGCTCCAAGGACGCCTTCGTCGAAACGCTGCGCATCAACACCTCGCTCGTGCGGCGCAAGCTGCACACCCCGGCGCTGAAGCTGCAGCAGACGGTCGTCGGCCGGCAGTCGGAGACGACGGTGGCAGTGCTGTATGTGGATGGCATCGCTGACCCCGCGCGCGTGCAGCGTATCCTCGACAAGCTCGACACCATCGACGAGCAGGCGCTGCTCGGCCGCGGTGATCTGGAGCCGTATCTGACGCAGCGGCCGCGGGCACTGCTGCCGCAGCTGGGCCAGACAGAGCGTCCGGATAAGTTCGCCGGCGCGCTGCTCGACGGCTGCGTGGGCCTGCTGGTGGACGGGCTGCCGATGGGCTACCTGCTGCCGACGACGTTCCGGCTGCTGATGCACGCGCCGGAGGACGAATCGCACCACTACCTGCTGGCCTCGGCACTGATCGTGCTGCGATATTTCGCGCTGGCGATCTCACTGACGTTCCCGGCGCTGTATGTGGCCGTGGCGATGTACCACCAGGAGATGATCCCGGCAAAGCTGCTGCTGTCGGTCATTCAGGCTAAGCAGCAGGTGCCGTTTTCCGTGCCGACGATCATTTTGTTCATGCTCATCGCCTTCGAGCTGCTGCAGGAAGCCGGGCTGCGGCTGCCAAACTCGATCGGCCAGACGGTGTCGATCATCGGGGCGCTGCTCGTTGGGCAGTCGGCCGTGGACGCGAAGGTGGTCAGCCCGGTGGCGATCATCGTCGTGGCGCTGGCGGGCATCGCGGGCTACACGCTGCCGAACCAGGAGCTGAGCAACGCCGTGCGTCTGCTGCGGCTGGGGCTGGTGCTGGCAGCGGCGCTGGCGGGGCTGTTCGGCATTCTGGCGGTGCTGGGGCTTGTGATCTGGTACCTGTGCACGATCGACAGCGACGGGGTGGCGTATATGGCCCCGTTCGTGGACAGCGAACGGCCGACGATCTTCCGCACGCTGCTGCGCCGGCCGCAGCCGGATGAGAAATTCCGTCCGCCGGAATACGACAGCCCCAACCGCCGGCGGCAGAGATAGGGCATACCATTATAATATAAGGAGGGATGGTCCATGCGGCGCAGACGGGCGCTGGCGCTGCTGCTGGCAGCGGGTATGCTGTGCAGCGGGTGCGGCACCGGCGCGATCTCGAGCAATTACCGCGCAGTCGAAGATCTGGAGCTGATCCAGACGATCGGCGTGGACCTCGCGCCGGAGGGCGTGTGCCTGAGCGCGGCAACGGGCAAGGCAGGCGAGAACGAGGCGCCGAAGCGCATGACGCAATCGGGCGTGTCGATGCTCGCGGCGCTCGACCAGCTGCAGGACCGTGCGCCGAGTGCGGAGCTGTTTTACGCGCAAACGAGCTATCTGCTCCTCGGCGAGGAGGCGGCCGCCGCAGGTGGGCTCGGGCCGCTGCTGGACTTTATCGCGCGCAACCCGGACATGCGCCTGAGCGCGCCGCTGTTCGTTGTGCGCGGCGGCACGGCGCAGAAAGCGGTCATGGAGACGGGCGACGACAAGACCGACGTAACAGAAGCGCTCGCCGCGTTGGAAAAGGACATCACGCTCGACGGCACGAGCCACGCCTACTCCTGCGCGGACATCACCCGCGCGCTCGCCAGCAGCGGCTGCGCCGTGGTGGGCGCCGTGGAGTGCGTGCGCACACCGGAGAGCGAGGGCGGCAAGCTGGCGCTCGCCCCGGCGGGGTACGCGATCTTTCACGACGGGGACTATGTCGGCAGCATCGAGCCGGAGACGGCGCGCGGGGCCAGCATGCTCCTCGGCGCGGCCGGGCACGGCGACCTCACCGTCACCGACAGTGACGGCAGCACCGTTATGCTCACGCTCGACTCGTGCAAGGCGGGCTTTCGCCCGGTGTGGGACGACGACGGCACGCTCGCACGTGTGGACGTGACGCTGAAGCTGCGTGCAGGCATCGCCGAGCTGCGCGTGCCGCGCCGGATCACGGCGCGGGCCTATCAGGACGAGCTCAACGCGGCGCTCGCCGCGCGCGTGACCGGCTGGGCAGAGGACGTGATCGCCGCGTCGCAGGCGCTGGGTGCGGACTTTCTCGGCGTGGGACAGGCACTCGCCATCGGCGGCGGGCGCAAATGGGCTGCCATCCGCGACGACTGGCCGACCGTGTGGCAGAGCGTTCCGGTGCGCGTGACGGTCAGCGCCGACGTGGGCCGGACGTTTGACCTGCGCGACGGCATCGACACATCGGGAGGCGGAACATGACAGGACTTCAACTCACGCGGCGGCAGTACTACGCGCTGTGCACAATAGTGCTGCTCTCGCCGCTGCTGCATCTCGTGCCGCGCAAGACGACCGTGGAGGCCGGCTGCGGCGGCTGGCTGTGCGCGCTGGCGGCGCTGGTGCCGCTGCTGCTGTTTGCGTGGATGCTCGAGGGCATTCTGCACCGCGGGCGGCCGGGCGAGGGCATCGGCGAGATCACACTGCGCGCGCTCGGCCCGGTCGCGGGGCGCGTGCTGCTGGGCATCTACGCGCTGTGGTTTCTGCTCTACAGTGCGTTTGCGCTGCGCATCGGAGCAGAGCGGTTCATTGAGGCGGTGTTCCCGCTGAGCCAGCCGTGGCCGTTCGTGGTGACGATTTTGGTCATGGCGGTCTGCGGCGCGCTCGGGAGCACGAAGGCGCTCTTTCGCGCCTCGGAGATCTTTCTGCCGCTGCTGATGCTCGTGCTGGCGCTGGTGCTGGTGTTCGCGGCACCGGGGCTGAATGCGAAAAATCTGCTGCCCGTAACGGTGCAGGATCTTCCCGGTGTTGCGCGCAGCGGGTTGACGGTGTTCGGCATTGGGGCGGCGGTGCTGTTTTTCGGGGCGTTCACCGGCGGGCGCACGCCGGCCGCGCCCGGGCGGGGGCGCGCAGCCGTGTGGTGGTGCGTGCGCATCTGCGTGCTCGTGACGCTGCTGAGCACGTTCACGATCGGCATTCTCGGCGCGGATCTGACGGCAAAGCTCAACCACCCGTTTTTCACCATGCTGCGCAACGTGAGCCTGTTTCACGCGGTCGAGCGCTTCGGCGCGCTCGTGATCGGGCTGTGGGTGCTGCCGGACTTCGTGCTCGTGTCGATGCTGCTGACGCTGGCGGTCAACTGTCTGCGTGCGGCGTGCTCGCGCGACGGGCGGCTGTTCGCGCAGAAAAATCCGCCCGTGCTCGTGCTCCTGTGCGCAGCGGCGGCCGGGGCGGGCGCGCTGTTTCTGGCGCAGAACGCGTTTGAAACCGACACGCTGCAGGCAAACATCGTACCGATCGTGAACATCGTTCTGCTGGGCGCCGGCACGGTCGGGATGTATCTGGTCGGCCGGGCACGCAGGAAGATATAAGACAACGCCGCACAACCACAGATGCCCCCGGGCTGCAAATGCAGTCCGGGGGCATCTGGTATCAAAGGAAGGCATGCTCTGCCGAAAAGACGAAATCGGAAGCGTGCGGACACCGTCGCGCAACGGAGAAAGAGGTACCATGAAAGATCAAAACAAGACCTCTGAATCTGCACGCTTCCAAATGAGGGGGGTGTGTTTAGCATAAAACAAATCGTGCCACAAGAAAAGCCACGGAACTGCGGTTGCGTGGCTTTTTGCCTCACTTATGCGTTTTTGTGGTCTAATGTGTGCTCCCACACATCGCCAAGCTCCTTCCACCGGCCCATGATGTCCTTCCACAGGTGCAGCGCCCAGGGCGCAAACACCTCCGGCGGCGGGCAATCCGGCCGGCTGAGCCAGTCCTGAATAATGTCCATGACCACGTCTGACATTTTTCCGGACATGAAGGCCTCGGTCTGCGGGTCGGAAAAGAGGTCGGAAAAATCCGCCTGCAGGTACGGCCGCAGCCGGGCGCAGAGAAAGTCATGAAAGGAATTCTGCCCCGTGAACGTGAGCGCGCGGGCGTAAAACGCGCGGTCGGCATACAAATACGTGCACACACGCCCGAAGAGGTCGAACAGGCCCGGCTCATCGTCGCCGATCGCCTTCTGAAAGCCCTTGTCGTAGATCCACGTCACGAGCTGGTACTTGTCCGTAAAGTGCCGGTAGAACGTGCGGCGGTTAATCTCCGCGGCCGCGCACAGATCGGTCACGGTGATGTCCGCAAAATCGCGCCGGAGCATGAGCTCCTTGAGACTCTCAGCGAGCACTTTTTTCGTTGCGGATTCGCGCATGGCGGCCGCCCCCCTTCCGGTGTTGCTGCCGCCAGTATAGCACGCGGCGCCGAGAGGTTCAAGCCGGGCGCGCATCAGAGCACGACCATGTGCGGCACAACGGCAGGGTCGTGGTTCGCCAGCACCTCCACGCACAGCGGGTCGCAACTGCGCTCGCGGATCCAGCGCAGCGAGCGCAGCTGCTGCGCTGGATCGGCCGAGATGCCCGGGCGGATCATCTCCTGCCACGAGCGGGCGGCATACGCCCCGTCGGAGCACAGGAGCACAAACGCCCCCGCGGCATTCTGCACCTGCACGGCAAAGAGACCCGCGCTGTGGCCGGGGATGCTCACGAGCTGCACACTGCCGTCGCCGAACAGGTCATGCGACCGGCCGGCGGGGCCGAGACCCGTGGCCTGAAACGCAAACGGCTCGAGCCGCACCCCCGCCCACATGGATGCCCGGTAGCGCACCGTGTGCCGGGCGGCAAAGGGCAGCTCCTCGGCCGCGACCAGAATGTGCCGCGCCGCGCGCACGAGCTGCACGCCGCTGACATGATCGCAGTCCAGATGCGTGAGCAGCACATAGTCCAGAGCCTCCGGCCGCAGGCCGAGCGCCGCCAGCTGCTCGTCGACCGCTTCCCCGCGCGCCACGACGCCCGGGTTGACCGCATACAGCGGCGGCGACAGGTGGCGCAGCTGTGCCCGGACGTCATACACGCCGTCCGGACTCATCGCCCGGTGCCAGCCGGTATCGACCAGAATGCGCCCGCGCGGATGCTCGATCAGGTAGGCCGACACCGGCAGCCACAGCCGGTCCCGCGGCCGCGTGGTCAGCCCCGCCGCCCGGAGCAGGCCGCAGTGCTCGCCGCCGAACGGCAGATAGGGCGACACGCACACACGCCCGCAGTGCAGCACGCGGATGGCGACGGTGCTCATGCGCGTTTGCCCGTGTTGCGCCCGACGATGACCATATCATAGCCCTCGGCGGCGAAAATGTCGGCGAATGCCCGGCCGATGCCGGACGCTGCCCCGGTGATCAAAACGGTTTTGCTCATGCGTTACCCCTTTCTGCCGCCCGTGCCGGTGCGCGGAGGATCTGCGCGTTGCCGGTCAGCACGGCGGCCCACATATTCCATCTGCCGCGAATGACCGGCAGCCTTCCAAACAGCCGCGAGGCGGAAAACTCCACGATGCGGCCGTAGCCCTCGCCCGGCCGCGCCATATAGGCGTAGTCCGTGCGCACGGTTTTCCCGGCCATGTGCCCGCTCTGGACCACTTCAAAGCCGAGTGTTTTCATGTATGCGACGTGCCGGTCAAGGTCCCGCACGAAAAAGCTCACGTGGTGCAGGCCCGGCTCCCGGTCGCGCAGGAAGTTTGCGTACAGGCTCTCGTGCGCGGCCGTCGTGATCAGCTCGATCTCCGTGCGGCCGCAGTAGCCGGTCACGAGATCGAAGCCCGGATCGTCGATGCGCACGCCGTGAAAGCGCATCACATCGTCCGGCCGCCGGCCGGCGCGGTACCAGGTGCGGATGCCGTAGATCGCGCCATATTCCTCCATCGCGCGCGCCATATCGTCCACGACGAAGCCGAGCTGGTGTACAAACGGATAGGTCAACATACTGCCGCGCCCTCCATTTCATAATCCGCGTCCGCCTCCAGGCTGACAAGACTGTTATTGAACGCCGCGACCATCATGTAATGGCCGATGAGCAGCGTCAGGTCCATGATCTCCCGGTCAGAGTACAGCCCACGCAGCCGCGCGAGCACCGCGCGCGGGAGCTGATAGCCCGCGGCCAGCGCATCGACCGCCTGCGCGCGCACACGGTCGGCCGCATCGTCCGGCAGCGTCTCGCGGCAGAAGGCGCGCACCTGCTCGCCCGAAATACCGCACTTTGCCGACCGGCGGCAGGAGCCGCCGCCCGCGCAGGAGATCGCCCTGCTGCGCCCGCCAGTCCCCCTTGGGAAGCACGACCATAAAAATCACCCCTTTACCCACAGTTTACCGGGCAAAGGGGCGAAGGAACACTACAAAAACGCGCCGACTGTACAAATCCTACATCAGCCGGTTCATCCGCAGTACAGACGCCAGCAGCGCGTTGAAGCGCTCGACATCGAATTCATGCGGGTTTTTGAGCCAGAACGTATAGGTGCCGATGGCGACGTTGGCCGCCACGTCCAGGATCATGGCCTCGTTTTCCGAGTGGTGGTCCCGGAACAGCAGACTGCGGAAATGGCAGCGGATGGCCTCCTTCCACTTTTCGAGAAAGCGCACGTCGGGCTGCCGCACGAGTAGCGCGTAAAACAGCGCCCGGTTGCGCGCGAGATAATCGAGCGTGCGCCGGAGATAGTCCTCGTCGGAAAACTGCGCCGGGTCCTCCGATGCCAGATCGTCATTACGCGCGCGCAGCTGCGCGATGTACCGGTCCTCGACCTCAGCCAGCAGGTCGTCGAGATTGCCGTAGTAGGCATAAAACGTCGTGCGTGCGACCGGCACGTGCCGGCAGAACGCCGTGACGCTCAGGCCCCGGATATCCTCGCTCGCGTACAGCCGGATGAGTGCATCCTGCATGGCCAGCTGCGCGGGCGTCACCCCGGCAGCGCCGGTTTTTATTGGACTCTGCATCGTCTCACCGCCTTTGCTCACCAGGCCGCGAGCGGCTGCCGCGCCCGGTGGTCCTGCCGCCAGTATAGCGCACGCGCGGCAAAACTGCAACCGCCCGCCGGATCAGGCGCCGCCCAGCTCCCGCCGCAGCCGCGGCGCGATGTGCGTGCAAAACGCCGCCACCGTCACGGCCGCGCCGAGCAGATCCGAGATCGTCGCCGCCCAGAACACCTCCACGACCGGCGCGATGCACGGCAGCACGAGCACACACGCGATATACAGCCCCTTGCGGAAAAACGAGATGGGCAGCGCCGCGCGCGTCTGCCCCATGGCGGTCAGACCGTCGACAATGGCATACTGCACCGCCACGCCGAGCAGCCCGGCCGTGTACCGGCGGATGCACCCGGCCGCGAGCGGCAGCGCATCGGCCTGATCGAGAAACAGCCGCGCAAACCACGCAGGCCGGAGCTGCGCCGCCAGGCACAGCAGTGCCAGATACCCCGCGCAGAGGAAAAACACGCACCGGAACACCTGCAGCACCCGGTCGGCCCGGTGCGCGCCATAGTAGTACCCATAGAGCGTGGCGCAGCCGGAGGTAATGCCCGCCGCAGGGCAGTAGGCCAGCGTCATGAAGCTCTGCACCACCGCCGCGCACGAGAGCAGGCGGTCGCCGTCGGCCCCGCCGTAGCGGCGCAGCGCGCCGTTGAGCAGCATGACGAGCAGATTGTCGAGCAAAATGATGCAAAACGGCAGGCAGCCGATGCGCAGGATGCGCCCCACCATCGCCCCGCGCACCCGGCACAGCCGCAGCGGCAGTTCGCTGCCGCGCCGCGCCAGCGACCACAGCACGAACACCAGCACGCACGTCTGCGCCAGCACCGTGGCGAGCGCCGCGCCCCGGATGCCGAGCCCGAGTGCGAACATAAACACCGGGTCGAGCGCAGTGTTCACGAGCGCGCCGAGCATGACTGCGCACATGCCGCGGCGGGCATGGCCCTGCGCGAGCAGGAACTGGTTCATCCCCGCGCCGAGCAGCACGGCCGGCGTCCCGAGCACATAGCGCCGGAAGTACACCGCCGCGAGCGGATACATCGTCTCGCTGCAGCCAAGCGCGCGCAGCAGCGGCCGGGCCGCCAGCTCGAGCGCCGCCGTGAGCACGACGGACAGCAGCGCCAGCAGCACGAAGCCCGTGCCCATGGCCTCCTGCGCGCTCGACCGGTCCCGCTGACCGAGTGAAATGCTCAGCACTGCTGCGCCGCCCGTGCCGACGAGCGTGGCAAAGGCCGTGGCCGCCGTGAGCAGCGGCGCGCAGACGCCGATGCTCGCGAGCGCGAGCTCGCCCGTGCCCGGCAGGTGCCCGGCGAAGACGCGGTCGACCACACTATATAAAATATTGAAAAATTGCGCCAGCAGGGCGGGCAGCCCCAGCCGCAGCACGAGCCGCGGCACCGGCGCAGTGTCAAATTCCCGGTCCATGACCCCAGACTCCCACGTGATATTTCTGCCCCTATCCTACCACAGACTGCGCCCGCGCGACAGCGAAAATTTTCCGGCCCAGCGAATGACCAGCCATCCGCCTTGTCAGCCTGCACAAAGCGACACAATTCCCGCCCTTTGTGCCCCCAAAGCATTGCATTCACGGGCGTTTTTCGTTACAATATAGACAATCTGAAATTGGGAGGCCATGTTATGCACCCGCGCAACCTGTACCTGTATTTCTTCAGCCCCACGGGCGGCACGCAGCGTGCCGCCGGGCTCTTCGCAGAGCATCTGGGCGTGCCGGATGCGTGCACCGACATCACCGTGCACGCCGAGGCAAAGACGTTTTCCGCCGACGACTGCCTGCTTGTGTTCTTCCCGGTCTATGGTGGGCGCGTGCCCGGGCCGTGCCTTGCACGCATGCGCGCCCTGCGCGGGGCGGAGACCCCGGCTGTGCTCGTGGCCGTGTTCGGCAACCGCGCCGTGGACGACGCCCTGCTCGAAATGCGCAACACGCTCGCTCCGCTGGGCTTTCGCGTGATCGCAGCGGCGGAGGTCATCGCACCACACTCGGTCAACGCCGACATCGCCGCCGGCCGGCCGGACGCGTCCGACCGCGCAAAAATCGGGGAATTCTGCACACAGCTTGCATCCCGCATTGCCGAGGACGCCCCAGCCGAGATCACCGTGCCCGGCAACCCGAACTACCGCGCCTACAACGGTCTGCCGCTCAAGCCGACCGGCGGCCTGCGCTGCATCCGCTGCGGTCTGTGCGCGGACAACTGCCCCGCTGGCGCCATCCCGAAGGACGCACCCCAGAAGGTGGACAAGGACACGTGCATCTCCTGCCTGCGCTGCATCCAGATCTGCCCGCAGTCGGCGCGCGGTGTGCCGCTGCCGCTGCGGCTGGCCGCGGCCACCGCGGTGAAAAAGTACTGCGCCGGGCGCAGGGAGCCAAAATTCTATCTCTGAGCGCGATCTTCCATGTCTCTACACCGAGCGTCCCGCTGTGCGCTCTCCCGAAAGACGGGCCTGAGCCGGGCATAAAATTCATGCAATTTGGCGTTGCAATTTATAAGGTATATCGTGTATACTTAACAGACGTTAGAAAGATACCCGGCGCGTCTGATCCGTGCGCCCGGCTTTGATCTGAGACCACACAAAAGGAGAAGTATGATGAAGAAGAAACCATTGATCTGCATGCTGCTGGCATTCGCCATGCTCTTCAGCCTGCTCCCCGCTGCAGCGTTTGCCGCGGACGGGACAGAGACAGCGGCGGCTGACGCGGCCGCCGTTTCTGAAAGCCCCTATACTCAGGGCCCCAAAGGCGACAGTGACGTCGCCGTCCTGGTGTATGGCCAGAGCGTTACGAATCTCGTCCAGAAGGGGGACTACTCCCTCGACAGCTTTGCATCCGCACTCAAGGAAGCGCTTCAGGGCTATCTCGCCAACGAGAAGCTGCCGGATATGGACATGTATCTGGTGGACAAGGAAAAGGGCTATGAGTACAAGCTCACAAAGGACGCCGTGGAAGACGCGGCCTTCCTGTCCTCGTTCAAATACACTGCCAATGGGGTGTATGGCTGGTCAGAGTATGTCCTTGGTCTCCTTCAGACCGCATTTGGCTGGGCGTTCTCCAGCGTGGACACGGTCGGCCAGTTTTATAAGATCTACGGCGCGACCGATGTGCCCGAAGGCGATTACACCCTCGAGATCCGTCAGATCAACGGCAACGGCTATAAGCTCTGGCAGCCCGAGAGCGGCGAATTAACGGTGCATGTCGGCGACAGCCATGTGAACTACGTGGGTTATGAAGCGCCCGTCGGAAAGAAAACGACCGACATTGGCTCTTGGGAGATCGGTTCCGTGGAGCTGAGTCTGCCCGGTGTTTTTCTGAAGGCGGAAAAGCCCGGCTTCTCCTTCCGGTCCGCCGATCTGGGCGGCAATGCGCTGCCGGGAACGACCTTCACGCTGGTAAACCGTGACGAGGTCGAAAAGATCGTGAAAGCGTCCGTGGCGCTGGGAAAAGACACGTTCACCAACGCAATGAACCTCTACGGGACCGAGGGCTTCACCTGGGACGATCTCAACGTGCTGGACAAGGAGCTGCTCCAGTGGGATTCCGAAAACCGGCAGATCACGCTCAATGACGAAGCGGCCTACAAGCTTCTGGCCACCTACTGGGCGCTGCTTCAGGCTTCCGCCACGGATCCGCTGATCACCTTCTTCAGCAACGACACCGATATCCGTCTGCCGGCGATCCTGCAGGCGACCGCCGATGAGAACGGCATCGTATCCTTTAACGATGACAAAAACGTGACTCTGATCTGGTCCATGCAGATCCTCCTGAAGCTCAGCAACCTCGTGCTGAACGATCTGGACGACATCGTGAGCCTCGACGGCATGTTTGCCGATCCGTCCACGCAGGCGATCGTTGAGCTTACCGTCACGATCGCAAAATATCTGATGCGGGAAGGTCAGGAATACCTGGATGAAAACGGCGATCTGGCGGCTGAATTTATCAACACCTGGATCTATCCCATTCTCCAGAACGACAGCGTGATGGAATATGCCACGGACACCCTGAAGCAGTTCGTCGGCGACGACCTGTCCCCCGAAACGCAGAAGCTCCTGGAGATGCTGCCCAAGCACGCGATCCTGACCCGCAAAATGCCGGCCGGAAATTACATCATGTTTGAGTCCAGCGTGCCGGACGGCTACGCCTGCACGCCGCTGTACTACACCATGAAGATGGAGTGGAACACGGAATCTCAGAACATCGGCGACTGGTGCTATGTGAGCGTGGGTGACTGCGGGATCCTGCTGCCGTACTACGCCGAACAATTTTACACCTATCTCCGGCAGTTTGATCTCGGCGCGGCTGCGGACAGCGTTCTGGACAACATCACTGCCGGCAGAGTGGACAGCCTGATCCAGGATACGCTCAGCGGCAAAACTGACGTCACTGCCGCCGCCATCGGGTATCAGAGCTACATCATCTACTATTACATGGGCGGCAATCTGGTCTATGATACGCAGGCGGAGCTCGCTGCCGACCTGGCCAAATACCTGTACGCCTATGGGCGCACTTCGCAGAACATGATGATGTTCGCGGACAAGGTCATGAAAGAAGCGAAGGGCGTTGTGACGAGCGAGATCAGCGAAGACTGGACCTTCTACACCATCTCCACCAGCCTGCGGACCAACATCGCGCTGTCGACAAAGGCCATCATCAACAATCTGGCAGACAGCATCGACACCACGGACAACCAGCTGCTCAGCTCCGTGAAGCAGTCGATGAAGGAACTGGCCGACAAGATCGATACCGAGAACCACATTCAGGATCAGACGACCGAACTCAAAAACAAAGTCGATGCCGCCGTAAAGGACGCGGCCAGCTCTGCCCTGAAAGCGGGCATGAAGGCAGCGAAGAGCTTCGTGAAGTGGCTGGCAAACGCGGGCAAATAACGAAGTTCCGGCATCCGGACTCCCGCAAGAGCGCACAATGAATCAGCACCCCGTTTCCCGGATCGCAGATCCGGGAAACGGGGTGCTTTTTGTCTGTGCTCTTGATTTTGGTCAGCTCCGCCCCTCCGGCCCGCGGCCGAGGGCGCTTTTGAGCGCGTTGCGCAGCGGGTTCGACCCCGGCGCGCCTTTTTCACAGGCGGGGTAGCCGCAGTCAGAAAGCACGCGGCGTAGCTCCGCCTCGGTGACGATCTGCGGGTCATAGCGCACGGTCAGCTCCGCGCGCCAGAACGACACCACCGCATCGAGCACGCCGCGCGTGTGCAGCAGGTCGTCCACGATCCACTCCGGGCACTGGCGGCAGTAAATGCCGCGGACATGCGTCGTCAGGACTTTTTCTTCCACGGGAAATGTCCCTCCTTTTTGCTGCCGTCCTTGAGCCGCAGCGAGTGCATGAGCACGCCGATCGAGCTGGCCGACATGGCCGTGGCACAGATCGACGGATGCAGCACGCCGAGCGCCGCGACCGGGATGCTGACGAGGTTATAAAACAGCGCCCACGTCAGGTTCTGGCGGATCGTGCGGATGGTCGCGCGGGAGATGTCAAACAGCTCCGGCAGCTTCTCGAGGCTGCCGGACGGCAGCAGGATGCCCGCCGACTCGATGGCGATGTCCGCCCCGCCGCCCATGGCGACCGCGCAGTCCGCCACGGCGAGCGCCGGTGTGTCGTTGATGCCGTCGCCGACCATGCAGACCGTTTTCCCCTGCGCGCGCAGGCGCTCGATGGCGGCGGCCTTCTCGTCGGGCCGCACCTCGGAGAGCACGTGGTCGATGCCGACCTCAGCCGCGATGGCCTCGGCCGTGCGGGCATGGTCACCCGTCATCATCCAGACCTCTTTGCCCGCCGCCTTGAGCTGCGCGACGACGGCGGCCGCCTCGGTCTTGCGCGTGTCGGCGATGCCGAGCGTGCCGAGCACGACGCCGTCGCGCGCGACGCACAGCTCCGTCTTGGCCTGCGCGCGCAGATCCGGCAGCGCGGCGAGCGGGGCCGTGTCGATGCCGAGCTCCCCGAACCACGTCCGGCTGCCGCAGATGACGGCCGCGCCCGCGACCGTGCCGCGCACACCGCAGCCGAGCGCGTAGGAAAAGTCCTCCGCCTGCGGCAGCGGCGCGTCAGACTGTTGCTGCGCATACGCCGTGACGGCGCGCGCCAGCGGGTGATCCGAGCACTGCTCGAGCGCGGCGGCGAGCCGCACGAGCGTCTCCGGCTGCACAGCGCCGCACGGGCAGACGTCCGTGAGCGCGGGCGCGCCGTTCGTGAGCGTGCCGGTCTTGTCAAAGACGACGCAGTCGGCCTTGTAGGCATTTTCAAGCTCCGCGCCGCTCTTGAAGAGGATGCCGTGCTCCGCCGCGCGGCCGGAGCCGACCATGAGCCCCGTCGGTGTGGCAAGGCCGAGCGCGCACGGGCACGCGACCGACAGCACGTCGCAGCAGGTGAGCAGCGCGCGTTCGAGATTGCGCGGCGCAACGCGCCGGTACCAGACGAGGAACGTCAGCGCCGCCGCGCCGATGACGCCCGGCACAAACCAGCGCGCGACTCTGTCGGCAAAGCGCTGCACAGGCGCTTTTTCGCACTGGGCCTGCCGCACGATCTGGATGATCTGCTCGAGCACGGACGCCTTACCCAGCGCCTCAGCCGAGACGATGGCAGAGCCCGAGCGGTTTAAGCTGCCGCCGATGACCTTGTCGCCGGGTGTCTTGTCCACCGGCATGCTCTCGCCGGTGAGCATGGACTCATCGACCGCGCACGAACCGCTGACGACCGTTCCGTCGACCGGCACGCGCTCGCCGGGGCGGATGCGCACCCGGTCGTGCTCCGCGATCTGGTCGACCGGCAGCTCGACAAACGTGTCCCCGCGCTGGACCATGGCCGTGCGCGGCTGCAGGTGCATGAGCTTGCGGATGGCGGAGTTGGCCTCGCCGGCCGCGACCTGCTCCATGTACTTGCCGAAGAGTATGAGCGAGAGCAGCACCCCGTCGGACGCAAAGTAGAGCTTGTAACTGCGGCGCGGCGTGAACGTCACGTAAGAGCTGTAGAGATAGATGAGCGTGGACGAGAGCGAGACGAGAAAGTCCATGCCGAACGTGCGGTTGCGCGCTCCGCGCCACGCGCTCTTGTAAAAATACCGCCCGGGGCCGAACTGCAGTGCCGTCCCGGCCAGAAACTGCAGCTTCGGGTGCATCTCGAGCATGAGCGGTGCCGTGCAGCAGGCCGAGGTCACGAGCGTTTTGAGCAGGTCCATGCGCTTTTCGAGCTCCTGATCCGCGTCGCCGCCACGCAGCTCGCCGAGCGTGACGGGACATCCCGCATCTGCGCAGGCAGCGGCGAGGTCGCGCCCGTCCACGCCGATGGGCCAGAGATACGCCGTGAGCGTACCGTCCGCCTGCACGGTCACATCCTTGACGCCGAACACCGCGCGCAGCGCGTCCGCCGCCGCGGCCGTTTCCGCGTCCACTTCCGCCGGGAGCAGGTCCTGCTCCTCGACCGGCACGCGAAAGCCCGCGCGCCGGACCCGCGCCGCGATCGCGGCGAGATCGGTCGCGCCCTCGTCATAGGTGATGAGCGCCGACGCGGCGGTGTAGTTCACCGCCGCGCGCTGCACGCCCGGCAATTTTTCCAGCGCGCGGTCCAGCCGCGCCACGCACGCAGCGCACTCCATGTCCAGAATTCTCAGTGAGATGTCTTTCATTTGCTTCGCCCCCAAGTCAAAAGGGGAGCGCACAGCCGGCGCTCCCCCTCAATCATCAGGCCTCTTCGCCCGCTTCCAGCAGGTTCTGCTTGAATTCCTTGCGCTTTTTGATTGCCGTCATGCACGCCGGGATGGCCACGGCGGGCAGGTCGAGCAGCAGCGCCCAGTCGATCCAGTCGATGCCCTTGATGAACTGACCCTCGTGCCACACACCCTTGGCAAGCTTGAAGTAGTTGTAGTTCCAGGCGCCCCAGATGTCCGTCGTGGGCTTGAACAGGTGCACCTTCAAAAATGCCGCGCTCGTGACGACGCCGTTGGCGGCGACGGTCAAAAACGAGGACGTGCGCTTGTTTTTCAGCAAAAACTCCGCCACGGTGGGCAGAACGTACACGGCCAGGTTGATGATCCAGAGCTGCATCGGGATCTTATAGTGCCAGCGGATGGCCTGACGGATGTGGTCAGCGTCGTGCAGCAGGGCTGCGCCGAGGATGACCAGGTTCCACTTTTCCAGTACGGCGGCGGTCTCGTCGTCGAGGCGGGTATCCAGGAATTTTGCTTCGTCTTTCACGGACTGTGTCATGGTATTTCCTCCCCTTGATCGAATCAATATGTACCCAGATTTTCATTTACCATCTGGTCAACAAAAAAGTAGCACATCTTGTACGGAATGTCAAGACATTGTCAGAGGAAATTGGAAATTTTCTTCGCATCGAAAGTGGGCAAAGGCTCCGGGAAACCGGAGCCCTCGCAAAAAACGTGCCAATCGTCAGCTGTGGCAGCCGTGTTCGCCGCAGGTGTGGCCCGTGCCGTGCGCGTGGCCGTGATGGTCGCAGCGCACCTCGGGGTCATAGCCAAGCGAACCGTCGAGCAGCGCCTGCACCGCCGCGTCCGCGCTGCCGCTCACGCCGCCGTAAAACCGGATGCCGGCCTCGGTGAGCGCCGACTGCGCGCCGCCGCCAATGCCGCCACAGATGACCACATCGGCGTGATGCGCCGCGAGAAAGCCCGCCAGCGCGCCGTGGCCGCTGCCGTTCGTGGACACGACGGCGGCCGCCGTGACCGCGCCGCCGTCGACGTCATAAATCTTGAACGCCTCCGAACGACCAAAGTGCTGAAAAATGTTCCCGTTTTCATAAGGGACTGCAATACGCATAAAAATTCGCTCCTTTCCGCTATTTTTTCGGATACATGACCGGGTCGGGCGCAGCCTTGAGCATGAGCGTGACGGTGTAGTCACCGTCAGCGGCCATCTCGTGCTGGAAGCTGCCGTCATACTTCTGCGCCAGGCCGCTCAACACACGAAAGCCCACGCCGCGCTCCAACTCCGGAATGCGTCGCGGCTTCACCACCGCGGGCTCGCCGCGCACCGGGTTGCGCTCACAAATGACGAGATACCCCTTCGCGAGGTACGCGCGCAGACGGATCTGCGCGTCGGGCACGCCCTCGCAGGCCTCCAAGGCGTTGTCGAGCATGTTGCCGAAGGCGACTATCAGGTCCGTGTTGGACACCGGCAGCTCCACCGGCAGCGACACGTCCGCCTGCACCGGCACGCCCTTTGTCTCCGCGTCCTGCACGCGGCTGTATAAAAATGCATCCACGACCGGGTTTTGACATTTGCTGAGCCGTGAGATGTACGTCTGCATCGGCAGCAGCTGCTCGGAATACTCCGAGGCCGCCTTCAGGTTGCCCTCCTGCAGGAGGGCGTTGATGGTGTTGAGATGATGCGAAATATCGTGCCGCATGGCACGGATCTGCTCATACTGCTCGGTCAGATCGCTGTAGTGCGCCAGCTGCGCGTCGAGCTGCTTTTCGAGCAGCTGGTTTTCCACCTCGAGCTGCACGCGCTGCTCCGTGTGCACCATGGTGCGGTAGAGCACGATATCCGAGACCAGAAACAGCACCGACACGATCAGCTGCATGGGGATATACTCGAAGTGCGGCGGCGTGAACATCAGCGTCACGAGCGAGGCCTCACAGACCATCTGCGTGAGCGGAAACGCCGAAAAGATGAGCAACTGCTTACCGGAGAGGTTATTTTTCGAGCGCGCGAACAGCAGGCTGAGCAGCCCCAGCCCCAACGCCAGCACCGGCAAAAACGTCACGCCGTAGATCAGCGCGCGCGGGTCTGCCCAGACCGACAGCTTGTCGCTCGGCTGGAGGTCGATCATCAGCGGCGTGAACATCAGCTCCAGCAGCAGGGAAACGGCCAGCTCCGCCGCGACCGCGAGCAGCTTGCGCCCGGCCCGGCCGCGAAAGAGCAAAAATGCCATCGCGAGCGAGCACAGCGGGAACATCAGCGCGCGCACCTGCCCGACGTCTGTGAGCAGCAGCGTCGCCGCCATATACGCCGCCCCGATGACCGCGGCAAGCGCCACCGTCAGCCAGGTCGAAAAGCGCGGCCCGTCAAGCACGCGCCACAAAAATGCCGCCCACAGGGCGATGGCGCAGGCGTTAAAAAACAGATCCGCCACATAACCGTTATATGCCATGCTGCGTGCCCTCCATTGGGAAGCCGCCGTCAGCCCGCGCATCCATCTGCGCGGCCCGGCCGGCCAGCAGCCGGAAAAACGCCGCCCTGGCCGCGTCCCGGTGCGAGCGGCTGATGGGGATGAGCATGCCGCCGTTCAGGCGGAAATTGTCGCGCTCCATGGACGCGATCATCTGCTCATTGACCCAGAAACTCTTGTGGCAGTGGATGAAGTGACTCTCCGCCTGTCCGCTCTCGAGCAGCTCCCGCGGCCCCTGCGTCGTCTCCAGATCCCCGTCGGTCATGTGGATGACCGTTCGGTGCAGAGAGCGCTCGAGACACAGCACCCGGTCAAGCGCGATGCGCTGCACGGACGCGCCGCGCCGGACGGTCAGCGTCTTGTCGGACGCCAGCGCCGTCAGCGCCTTGCGCAGCGCGACCGGCAGCCGCACCGCCATGTCCGGCTTGAGCACATAGTAGACGTGCTCCGCTTCGTAGGCATCCATAAGATATCCGCTGTAACTGGACATGAAAATGATCCTGCACGCCGGCACGCTGCGATTGATCTGCTTGGCCAGCGCGATCCCGTCCACGTCCGCCATGCAAATATCCAGCACCGCAATATTTGGCTGATAGGATTCCTCCTCGAGCGCGATCAGCACGGCATCCGCGCTTTGAAACGTCTGCATATTACAATTTGTCTCTCCCAGTGCCCCCCGCAGGATCTGCACTATCCGGTCAAGACACCAAACTTCATCATCACACACTGCAACTTGAAGCATAGCCCGATGGTCTCCTTCCGTCCCCTATTCGTGATTTTCCACGGCTGGTATCATGATAGTTATTGTATATCAGATGCAGAAAAGTTGCAAGGTGCGAAAAGACGGGCGCGGGCCGCATTCCGGTACCCGCGCCCGCCTCCGGGCAAAAAGAGAAGGATCAAAAGGGATGGAAAGCGCGCGTGCGCCGTTACAGAACTTTCTTGTTCTCGGCGCCCGGCGTCGTGACGATGACGGTCTCCGGCGTGATGATCAGCGCGCCCTTCGCCGTGGCCGCGCCCTGGAACATCTGCTCGACCATGGCCTTGAACGTGGCCACGACCGGCCCGTCCGTAACGTGTTCGGCCGTGCCCCGGATCTGATAGCCCTCGAGCGTCTTTGCATCGTACACGGAGATGGCGATGCGGCCGTCGTTCGCGGCGAGGTTGCGCAGCGTCGTATCCAGGAACACGTCGCCGACGACGAGCTTGCCGTCATCCGTTACGTCCTTGAACGCGACCGGCACCACATTTGGCACACCGGCGCTGCAGGTGGCCAGATCCCACAGGTTTTCCTTGAGCAGTTTTTTGACGTTTTCACTCAGCATGATTCGTTCCTCCTTGTGGTTTTTGAACTTGCCTTCATTATAGCAAGCCGCACGAAGGGAGCAAGATATCCGCAAATTTATGAGCAACTCATAAATTTCATAGCGCGGCTTGACACCGGCGTGCGGATGAATTAAGGTAGACGAAAAACGGCACGGCTGCGGCCGTGCCTCCGGAAGGAGTTATCTTTATGGCTTATGGCCGGATCGGCGTGATCGGCGCCATGGATTCGGAGCTCGCCGCGCTCATCGCGGCGCTCGCGCAGCCCACACGGGAGACCGTGCAGGGGCTGATTTTTCACATGGGCCGTCTGGGCGCGCGGGAGGTCGTGCTCGTCCAATGCGGCATCGGCAAAGTCAGCGCGGCGCGCTGCACGCAGGTGCTCATCGACCGGTTCGCGCCCGGCGCGGTCATCAACACCGGCATCGCGGGCGGGCTCGCAAGCGGCCTCGCCGTCGGCGACATCGTGGTGGCCGACGGGCTGGTGCAGCATGATTTTGACGCCGCGCCCATCGGCTTCGTGCGCGGCTGCGTGTGTATGGGCGACCCCGGCGCGCCGACGGTGTTCGCGCCCGATACGGCGCTGTCCGCCCTGCTGGCGCGGACGGCGGGCAATGCGATCGGCGCCCAGCGGGTGCACCGCGGCCTGATCGCCACGGGCGACCAGTTCATCTCCGGCGCGGCGGCGAAGGCCGCCATCCGCCGCGCGTTCCCGGCCGCCATGGCGGCGGAGATGGAGGGCGGCGCGGTCGCGCAGGCGGCGAGCATGAGCGGCGTGCCGTTTGCCGTGGTGCGCGCGATCTCAGACCTCGCCGACGGCACGGCCGCCGCGTCGTTCGAGCAGTTTGAGCAGCAAGCGGCCGACGTCTCGGCCGCAGCCGTCCTGCAGGCGCTCGCGCTGCTGGACTAAATGACCGCAAAACGCCAAAAGGCTCCCCCGGATGGGGGAGCCTTTTGGCATAAAACGCGTCACACCGTCACGAGCTCGTAGTGCGTCGTGCCGAGGCCGATGGCTTCGCCGTGCTCGACGGCGGCGCGCCAGTCGGTGTCCGGGTGCGCGGCCGTGAAGTGGTCGTGCGGGTGGTCATGCTCGTGCGCGATGACGCTGTTTGGATTGGCCGGCTGGGCATTGATCATGTCCGCGCAGGCGGTATCGAGCGCCACGGGATCGAAAGACGCGAACATACCCACGTTCGGCACCATTGCCACGTCGTTGAACGCCTCGCAGTCGCAGCTAGGCGACACATCCACCGCGAGCGCGATGTGGAACGACGGACGGCCGTCGACAACGGCCTTGGCGTACTCGGCGATCTTGTAATTGAGCACCTCGTTGGCGATGTCGAAATCCGGGTGGATGGCATGCATCGGGCAGACGCTGATGCAGCGGGCGCAACCGGTGCACTTATACTTCAGGATGGTGCACTTGCCGTTTTCGATGTGCGGGCCGTTGTGCGCGCAGTTTTCGATGCACTTGCCGCAGCCGATACACTTCGTCTGATCGACGACCGGTTTGCCGGAGCTGTGCATCTCCTCCTTGCCGGCGCGCGAGCCGCAGCCCATGCCGATGTTCTTGAGCGCGCCGCCGAAGCCGGCAGCCGGATGACCCTTGGCGTGCGTGAGGGAGATAAAAATATCGGCGTCCATGATGGCACGGCCGATCTTCGCCGCGCGCAGATATTTGCCGCCGCGGATGGGCACGAGGTCGTAGTCCCCGCCCTTGAGCCCGTCGGCGATGATGCACTGCGCACCGGTGGTCATGGGTGTATAGCCGTTGAGCATCGCACTGTCGAGATGGTCGAGCGCATTGGCACGGCCGCCGACATAGAGCGTGTTGCAGTCAGTGAGAAACGGCTTGCCGCCGAGCTCGCGCACATAGTCGCACACGACGCGCGCCCAGTTTGGACGCAGATAGGCCATGTTGCCCGGCTCGCCGAAGTGGAGCTTGACGGCGACATATTTGTCCTTGAAGTCGATCTGCTCGAAGCCGGCCGCCTTCATGAGCCGGTGCAGCTTTTCGAGCGTGCTGACCTCATCCGTGCGCAGATCGGAAAAATATACTTTTGCAGGTTCCATAGGAAACACCTCCGCGATCAAAAAACGTTCTCTTTCTCTGGCGGACCCCCGCCCGCTCTCTTGATTTTACTGTGCTTATCGGATGCTGTCAACCGCAAAAAAGCGCCGGGCACCTGACACGGTGCCCGGCATATGCCGGTTTTCAGGCCCGCGTCCGCGCCGGAGACCGGACACGGACACGGGACATTGGGAATCCACTGGACGGCTGGTAGGAGAGAAGATTTATCAGATCGCGAAAACAGAACAGAAAGAAGGGTGGAAATAAAGAGAAATTGGAAATTGGCAGCCCAGCGGAAACAAGCGGGAAAATGGCTCAGGCGTTGACGCCGTTGCGGATGGACTTGACCTTGTCGTACTCGCCGTTGACGTAGTAGAGGGCGTTGTCCATGGACAGCTTCGCGACGAGGTAGTTGGACGTGTCAGAGTAGTAGCCACTGTGCGGGGTGAGCAGCACGTCGTCGCGGCCGACGAGCGGGCAGGTGTTCAGATCCGGATCCTCGCTCTCGACCATGTCGAGTGCAGCACCGCGGATATAGCCGTTGTCAAGCGCCCAGACAAGGTCATCGTCGCAGATCAGCGGGCCGCGGCCCTCGTTGACAATGATGGGGTGTTTTTTGCACTTCATGAACGCTTCCTTGTTGAACATGTGATAGTTTTCCTCGGTGAGGTTCATGTGCAGGCTCAGCACGTCGGACTCGGCCAGCAGCGTGTCAAAATCGACAAGCTTGACGCCGAGGTTCTCGGCAATGGCGGGCGGCAGGAACGGGTCGTAGGCGATGACTTCCATGTCGAACGCCTGCGCCTTGCGGGCGACGGACTGGCCGATGCGGCCGAGGCCGGCGATGCCCATGACCTGACCGGCGATGCGCTTGAGGCCCGGCACGACCTGGTAGTCCCAGACGTGATCCTGCTGGACGCTGCGGTCATACTGACGGATGCCGCGCTGGAGGTTGAGCATGAGGGCCATGGCGCTCTCAGCGGTCTCCTGCGTGCAGTAGTCGAGGATGGAGCAGACGGCAATGCCCTTTTCCTTCGCGTAGTCGAGGTCGGCCTCATTGTAGCCGGTGGACTGGAAAGAGATGACCTTGCAGTGGTCCATGGCGTCGATCTCTTTCTTGCCGAAGTGAACGTAGCCGTCAACGATGATATCGGCGTCCTTGATCTCGGCGTAGAACGCATCATTGTTTTCGGCGTGCTCGTCAAACACGGCCATGGTCAGCTCCGCGCCCTCGGGGACACAGGACTTTTCAACGCTGATGTCTCTGTCTTTGGTATATGGTACTTCTGCCAGAACGATTTTCATGGTATGATCTCCTTTTCTTTACTGAATGGCGCCGCTGGCTTTCATGGCGGCGATCTCCGAATCGGTATACCCAAGATCGTGGAAAATGCTGTCCGTGTCGGCACCGAGGCGGCCGGCGGACGTATAGGGGCGCGTGGCGTACTCCGTCAGCTGCATCGGCGGGCACGGCATCATGACCTCGAGGTCGTCCTTGAAGGTGACCTTCTGGATATAGCCGTTGGCAATGGCCTGCTCATCGGTGCTCACGTCACGGATGGTGCGCATGCGCTCGCAGGAGACGTTGTTTTCCGAGAGGAAGGCTTCCCACTCGGCGACAGTTTTGGTTTTAAACAGGGTGTTGAGCCGCGTGACGATCTCGACGACGTAGTCGGTCTCGTGCAGCGCCTCCAGGCTGGCAGCGCGGGGATCGTCGGCGATCTCCGGCATGCCGAACAGATTTGCGAACTTCGGCAGCTCGCGGCGGTATTCGTTGTCGAACACGCCGATCCACTTACCGTCGCTGCACTGATAGAAGTGGCAAAACGGGTCGGCCGGGCGCAGGGGGTCGTTCGGGCGCTCGCCACCAAACTGCGGCTGGTGGGATACGACGCCGATGGCGTTGCACCAGATACCGCTGGCAAACAGCGACGTGCTCACGAACGTGCCCATGCCGGTGCTCTTCTTGCCGATGAGAGCCATGAGGATGCCAGACACGAAGGAAGAGCTCGTGGCCATGTCGCCGAAGGCGTAGGTCGGCGTGAACGGGAACGAACCGGGCACCTGCCAGTCGGCCATCGGGCCGCTGCGCAGCCAGAACGCCGTGCTGTCAAAGCCGGGCTTGGCGGCATCGGGGCCCTTGGGGCCGAAGCCGGAGAAGTGCGCGTACACGAGGCCGGGGTAGGCCTTGTGCAGCGTCTCGTAATCGAGTCCCAGACGGCCAAGCGACGGCAGGCGGACGTTCGTGAGGAACACGTCGGCCGTCTCGAGCAGCTTGAGGAAGGCAGCCTTGCCGTCCGGATTTTTCAGATCGATGCTCGTCAGGCGCTTGCCGCTGTTCTGGATGGTGAACAGCGGGTTTTTATCGTCCTCGCACACGACCATCTCGAACTCACCGGCACGGCGCATCTCGTCGCCGATCTTGGTTTCGACTTTAATGACTTCTGCGCCGAACGCGCACAGCACGCGCGACGCGGTCGGGGCGGCAACGACCGTCGCCAGCTCCACGACACGGATCCCCTCGAGGGGCATCTTCTTCATTTGCTCCATTGTGACAATACTCCTATCTTGAGATGGGGGCTTTGCGGCTCACTTGGCCGCGTAGAATTTCTCCGCCTTTTCCTGCTCTGCCGGGGTCTGATGATGCGTCAGGCAGATGGCGAAATACAAAATGGCCGACACGCCGAAGCTGGGCCAAAGCGCGTCGATGGAAAACAGGGGCAGCGAGCTGACCTTGCCGCCGATGAACCAGACAATGGCGATGACCGTCGCCGAGACCATGGAAGCGAACGCGCCCGCCGAGCACGACTTTTTCCAGAAGAACGCGCCGATCGTCGGCAGGAACAGGCCGGCCGAGTTGATGGTGAAGGTGATGAGCAGGATGTTCATGATGTCCTGCGTGAACCAACCGAAGATCGCGCCGAGCACGCCCACGAGCAGAGATGCAAACAGGCCCGCGCGCAGGAGCGTCTTGTCCGACGCATTGGGATTAAAGTAGCGCTGGTAAATATCCTTCGTCAGGCTGGCCGAGCCGGTCAGGACGGAAATGTCCGCCGTGGACATGATGGCGCTGAGCACGCCGACAAGCACAAGGCCCTTGAGTCCGTGCGGGAAGATCTCGACCACGAGCGCCGCAACAATGTTGTTGGCGGATTCCAGGTCGGGCAGGATCAGCTTACCGGCCATGCCAAGGAATGTGCTGGCGCCGGCAATAATGAGCACAAGCACGGCTGCATAGATCGTGCCGGTGCGGGCGGTTTTGGCGTCCTTGGCGGCGATGCAGCGGGTGTAGCTGTCCATGCTCGTAAAAAACGACATGATCGTCGACAGGCCGAGCGCAAGGATCGTCGGCCAGCCCCAGGCGCCGAGGTCAAAGAAGCTTGCCGGCAGATCGGTAGCGAGGTTGGCGCCGATCTTGTGCAGCTGCGCGCCGACCAGCGGCACTGCCAGGAAGACTACGCCCAGCAACAGCAGCACCATCTGTACGATGTCGGTATACGTCACGGCGAGCAGGCCGCCCGTCGAGACATAGAATACGATGACCACGGCCGCGAGAATGTAGCACAGACCCAGGTTCCAGCCCGTGAGAACATTCAAAATCGAAGCTCCGGCGACAAACTGCGCCGCCGTGTAGCCGATCATGGCAAGGATGGTCGTGATGCTGGCCATGGTGCTGTTTTTCTGATCATAACGTGCATGGATCAGCTCGGGGAACGTGATATTCTGGAGCGTCTCGCTCACGCGCTTGATGGGCTTGGCCATGACGAGCGCGAAGAGCACACAGCCGATGGCGATCTCACCCACGTACCAGACGCCGGTGATGCCCATGGAATAACTGTTCGAGGATGTGCCAATGACGGACGAGCCGCCGATCCAGCCGGCCATCCAGAGCGCGCCGATCTTCAGAGCGCCCATGGAGCGGCCGCCTACATAATAATCGTCCACGCCGGTCTGCTTTTTGTTTGCGATCAGACCAAGCGCGATCATTCCGGCAAAATACGCCAGGATGATGATGATGTCTAAAACATTCAAAATGTGATACCTCCAGAGCGGGATTTTCCCGGGGCGCTGCCGGGCAGCGCCCCGGGTGCTGATTAAACGGATAATAAGCAGAGACCCGTGGAGTTGGCCGGTTTTTAGTGGATCTGCGTGCCGGCGCGGAAGCAGAGGCTGTTTTTCGGGTTGATCTTGCCCTTCTTCTCGAAGAACTCGTTGGTCAGGCGCTCCAGATCATCTTCCGTGAACAGATCGGAGTTGGCGGCCATGGCGCCCATCATGACGATGTTGGCGCCCTTCGGGTTCTCTTGCTCCGCAGCGATCTCCGTCATGGGGACCTTGACAACCTTGATGTCGTCGCGGTATTCGCGCTCGTGCACGAGCGAGCTGTTGACCAGCAGCAGGCCGCCCGGGCGCAGGCTGCTCTCGAACTTGTCGATCGCCGGCGCGTTCATGGCCATGAGGATATCGATCTTCTTGGCGCAGGGGCTGGCGATCTCCTTGTCGGAGAACTTAATGGTGCAGTTGGCCGTGCCGCCGCGCATCTCGGAACCGTAGGACGGATACCACAGCACGTTCATGCCGAGCTTCATGCCGGCCTCTGCCAGGATCAGACCGGTGGTCAGGACACCCTGGCCGCCGAATCCGGCGCAAATCATTTCTACCATCATGCCTGATTACCACCCTTCTTGTCAATGTATTCGCCGATCGGGAAATACTTGGTCATTTCCGTATGCACATGCTCACGGGCCTTCACCGGCGGCATGTTCAGGTTGGTCGGGCAGGGGCTGAGCAGCTCGACGAGGCTGAAGCCGTCGCCGTTGAGCTGGTGCTCGAACGCCTTGCGGATGAGCTTCTTGCAGTTGTTCATGCCGGCAGGTCCGACCAGTTCACCGCGTGCCAGATAGGCAATGTCCATCTTGCCGAGCACGTCGACGACGTTCAGGGTGCCGTAGCGGGCAGGATCCTTGCCGCGCGGGGACGTGGCGGTCTTCTGGTGCGGCAGGGTGGTCGGGGCCATCTGGCCGCCGGTCATGCCGAAGACGCTGTTGTTGACGACGAACACGCAGATGTTGTCGTTGCGCAGCGCGGCGTGCACGGTCTCCGCCATGCCGATGGAGTAGGCAGCGCCGTCGCCCAGGTACGCAAAGACCGGGTTCTCGGGGCGGATGTGCTTGACGCCGACGGCCGTCGGGATGTCGCGGCCGTGGGCCGCCATGATGGTATCGTAGCGCCAGTAGTCAATGTTGAACGAGCAGCAGGCAACGTCCACGACTGCCAGCATTTTTTCCTGAATGCCGAGTTCCTCGGAAACCTCGCCGATCAGACGGGTGGCCAGGCCGTGGCCGCAGCCGGGGCAGAAGCCGGCGGAGGAAAAGACAGTTTCGGGTGCTTTGAGTTTCATTTATTTCCCCTCCTTTTCCAGCATGGCCTTGGCCTGCGCGACGATCTCTTCCGGTTCCGGCAGACCAAAGAACGTGCCATAGAAGCCGACCGGATACTTGTTTTCCACAGCCAGCTTCACATCGTCGACCATCTGGCCGAGGATGTTGATCTCGACCGTCATGAACGCCTTGGCGTTCTTGCAGGTCTCAAACGCCTTGACCGGGTACGGCCAGAGCGTGATCGGACGGATCAGGCCGAGTTTGAAGCCCTCGGCACGGGCCATGTTCACCGCTTCCTTCGAGATGCGGGAGCTAATGCCGTAAGCCACGAGCACCACGTCGGCGTCCTCCGCGTAGTAGGACTCCCAGCGCTGCTCGTTGTCCTCGATCGCCTGATACTTGCTGCGCAGAAATTCGGGGTACTGCGGGTTGGTATAGTAGACGTTCTGGACCTTGCGGGGCGCCTGACCGGCCTTGCAGCCGCGGATCGCCCAGTCATACTGATCGATATCATGATCGACGAAATCCTTGAGCTCCACGCCCTCGACCATCTGGCCGATGGCGGCGTCGGATGCGACCAACACAGGATGGCGGTACTTCTCGGCCAGCTCAAAGGCAGTGGACATCATGTCGCAGTTTTCCTGCACGGAGGCCGGCGCCAGCACGATGGTGCGGTAGTCGCCGTGGCCGCCGCCGCGGGTCATCTGCCAATAGTCGCCCTGGCCCTGAGCGATGTCGCCGAGGCCGGTGCCGATACGCATGACGTTGATGATGACGGCCGGAAGATCTGCCGCGACGAGATAGGAGATGCCCTCCTGATTCAGGGAGAAGCCAGGGCCGGCGGAGCTGGTCAGCGCACGCGCGCCGGCCGCTGCCGCGCCGAGGAGCATGTTGATGCCCGCAAGCTCAGACTCGGTCTGCACGAACGTGCCGCCCACTTCGTCCATACGTTTGGCCAGGTACTCCAGGATCTCGGTCTGCGGGGTGATGGGATAGCCGCTGTAAAAACGGCAGCCGGCGCGCAGCGCCGCTTCTGCCAGGGCCTCATTGCCCTTCATAAGTTGTTTGCTCATGTTCTTACCTCTTATTCCAGGATTTCAAAAACACTGTCGGGGCACACGCGGTAGCACGTGCCGCAGGCGACGCACAGGGAATCGTCGACCTGAACGGTGTCATAGCCCTTGTCATTGATGTTACCGGAGAACGACAGTGCCTTGCGCGGGCAGTCATTCACGCAGTAACCACAGCCTTTGCAGCGGACTGTGTTGATCTTGATTTTGCTCATGGATAAGCCTCCTTGTTATTTGCGGGAATTACGCAGCCTGATCGGCAGCCTTGCGCTTTGCGATCTTCTTGGACTGGGCAACTGCCAGCACTGCCGCAACAATGCCGAGGACTGCGGTCCCAACTCCGTAAAGCAGGATCTTGTTGTAGCCGGCAGCGCCGTACTGATCGATCCAGTTGCCGAACATGGTGTGCACAAACATATCCGGCAGGTAGCCGATGAGCGTCGCAATCGCGACAGCCGTCGCGGAGACTTTCGTCGGAATGCCGAGCTCGGGCTGCACGGAGAAGTACGTGCCCTTGCACAGGAACATCGCAACGCCCACCAGGAGCAGAAGGATCACGAGCACCGTGCTGTTCGTGCCGACCGGCAGGATCAGGAAGATGCCCAGAGTAACAACGCAGGCGGTCTGACCGAGGACCTGCTCTTTGGAAACGGACTTAAACGTCTTGTCGGCGAGGAAGCCGCCAAGCGGGCCACCGACCAGACGGCAGCCATAGGTGCGGATGGTGCCGATGCTCGCGGCAACCACGGCGGACATGCCGAGCACGTCCGTGCTGTACGGCGTCAGGTAGCTCGCCACGGCGGAAATGGTCACATAGCACCAAACCAGGATGGCCATGATCCAGACGCCGGGGATCTTAAACGCGTGCAGATAATCCTTCACGGTGATCTTGTTGGCCTCGGTGCTCTCTTCCTTGTTTGCGCCGTACTGCGCATCCTTCGGCATGAGGAACAGGACCAGAAGACCGGAAACAAGAGACAGACCGCCCATGCAGGCCAGCGCGCTCTTGAAGCCAGTGACGAGATCGCCCTTGCCGGCAACAGCCATAATACCGATCATGATGAAGCTCAGCAGCAGGGAAGCAAAGCCGTTAAGTGCCTCGAAGATGCCGTAAATACGGCCCTGCTCTTCGTCGGTGCCCGTCATACGGATACCCTTCATGATGGCCGGCCAGAAAGCAAAGCCGCCGGTCAGCGCCATGAGCAGCCAGACGACAACGGCCATGGTGTAGCTCTGGTACGTGAACATGAACAGGAAGCTCAGCGCCGCCTGGCCAAAGATAGAGGCCAGCAGGACCGGCTTCGGGTTAAACTTATCTCCGATCCAGCCGCCTGGCAGGTAGGAGATGGTCAGTGCGATCGTGTAGTAGGTCATCAGAGAGCCGAGCTGGGCATTCGTGCAGCCCATGGCGGCGATCATCTGATCATAGAAGCTGGACTTCATGTACGGCATAACATACATGAAACCGTAAGCGACTCCGAGTGCGAACAGCAGCAGGAAGCGCTTTACATTTTTCGATGCATTGCTCGTGTTTGACATTTTCTTTTTCTCCTCTAAGTTACATTTTCATTCCAAATTCTCTGCTTTTGCGATACAGGGGGGGAATGCTGCTCCATTTCTCTCGACGCTCACCTCACTCGATGCAGAGTTGACTTCTTTCTGTGTCCTGCAAAGCGTCAGTTGTCTGACAAATCATTGACTTAAAAAAAAGAATGTGCTAATGTAGACACAGATTGCAAGTTGCCCGATAATTGTCAGACAACTTTCCGGCGAATAAGGAAAGGACCTTGCATAGGTCCCTGAAATTGTCTGACATATTTGTTCACTTCAATCATACCATTACCGTTTTTCTTTGTAAAGCATCATAGTGTTCAAAAATGCGACACATTTTTTGTGAATGTTGCTAAGAACCGTTAAGCATCAAATCAATCGAGGTCACGACATGAAATCAGAGGTCAGTACAAATTACAAGAAGATCGTGGACGAAGTCCTCGATCAGATCAGCCGTGGGAAGCTGCAAAAAGGCAGCAAACTGCCGACGGAGCTGTGTCTGGTGACGCGGTTCAACGTCAGCCGCACGTGCGTGCGCGAGGCGATCAAGAGCCTGGAGGCCATGGGCATCGTGCAGAGCATCCAGGGCAGCGGCTCATACATCACGAGCACGCCGGAGCTGTCGATCAACCGGCCGATCTGTGCGCTGTTCGCGCTGAGCAACGGCACGCTCGAGAACGTGCTTGACCTGCGTATCGTGCTGGAAACGGACGTCTGCCGGGACATCATCCGCAACGCGACGGATGAAGAGATCGAGTGCCTGTGCACTTTCGCCGACTACGATTATCTTGCCATGCCGATCGAGCAGCAGTCCGTGCTTGACTCCCGATTTCACAGCGCGCTCATGCATATGTCGCACAATTCCCTCATCAAGTATATCTACACCACGCTGTCCTCACTCATGGACAGCTACCGCGAGCGCGTACTGGAAAAGACCTGGCGCCGGGACGAAAACGCCCTGACCCGTGCCGGGCACTTTGCCATCTGCCAGGCGCTGCGGGATCGCGACGAGGCCGCAGCTGCCGATGCCGTTTACAACCATCTGGCGCTGACCGGTGCATACCGCGAGTGCCTGATCGAGCAGAACGAAGAAGATAAAAGACAACATTTATCACAGGAGGTTTCCAATGAAAGCATTTGACCTGCCTTCCAACAGCAACTACAGCGACCAGCCGATCCCGATCGCGTTCCCCGACAACTGGGACGTGCACATTTCCAAGATCCACGGCTATGACACCCCGGCTCTGACCGAGGCACAGATTGCCGAGAAGATCCACGCCGCCATCGGCGCCAAGCCCATCTCCGAGGGCGCCGCAGGCAAGAAGAGCGCCGTCATCATCATCGACGACATCACCCGCCCGACGCCGTGCGAGCCCATCGCCAAGGCCGTCATCGCGGAGCTGCGCGCCGCCGGCGTGCCGAAGGAGAACATCTGGTTCATCATCGCGCTCGGCACCCACGGCGTCATGTACCGCACGGAGTTCGTGCGCAAGCTCGGCGAGGAGATCGTCGAAAACTATGAGGTGCACAACCACAACCTGTTTTTCAACCACGTGTTCGTCGGCAACACGACCAACAACGTGCCCGTTGAGATCAATGCCGACGTCATGTCCGCCGACTACAAGATCGCCATCGGCACGACCATGGCCCACAGCTACTACGGCTTCAGCGGCGGCGCCAAGTGCATCCTGCCGGGCGTGAGCTCGCTGCGCACGATCATGCGCAACCACAGCTTCACGACGACGACAGAGTTCAACATGGGCAACCCCCACACGCTCATGCGCAGCGACGCCGAGCAGGCCGCGCGCATGATGGGGCTGGACTTCAAGATCGACGCCATCCTCAACGGCCACGCGCAGATCTGCAACCTGTTCGCCGGCGACTTCGAGGCCGAGATCCAGCACGCGGCCGCCTACGCCGCCGAGCACTACGCGGCGAAGTTCGTGCCCGACTGCGATGTGGTCATCGCCAACAACTACTTTAAGCCCGCCGAGGCCAACTGCGCCTACACGCCTGAGGTCATTGCCTCGCTCAAAGACGGCGGCTCGTTCGTGCTCGCGGCCAACTCCCCGTTCGGCCCGTGCGTGCACTTCCTGTACGACAAGTGGGGCCACTCCGCCCCCGGCGGCATGATGTGGTCCGGCTGCTACACGAAGGGCAAGAACATGGCCCACGCCGTCGTGTTTGCCGAGCACACCGTCAAGGGCATGCGCGACCCGTGGTATATCGACGAGCACTCCGGCGCCGAATACGTCAAGACCTGGGACGACGCCCTGCGCATCCTCGACGACGGCACGCCGAAGAAGGTCGTGCTCTACCCGAACGCCGAGTGCCAGGTGCTCGATAACTCCAAACAGTTTTATAAGCACTGCAAATAAGCAGCACTTCCCGGAACAAAACCGGCGGAAACGCGTTGCGTTTCCGCCGGTTTTCGCGTACAATAGACAAAACGAAAGCGAGGTGAGCGCGCATGGAAACGCGCGTGGCGCTGATCGGCATCATCGTGGAAAACAGCGAGAGCACAGCGCAGCTCAACGCCCTGCTGCACGACGCGGGGCAGTACATCATCGGCCGCATGGGCCTGCCCTACCGCGCCAAGGGCGTCAGCATCATCAGCGTCGTGCTCGACGCGCCGCAGGACGTGATCTCCGCGCTCGCGGGGCGCATCGGCCGCCTGCCGGGCGTGAGCGCCAAGACCGCCTATTCCAAACCGTTCCCGCCCGCCGGGGACTGACCGCACCGATCGGAGGGACACCCATGCACATTCCAAAGGGCGCGAGCCAGACGTGCGCGCTGCTGACCTTTGACGACGCGCTCAACTGCCCGCAGCACGACGACTATGACGCCGCGCGCTGGCTGTACGTGCCGCCGTACTACACCGAATACCGTTACATCCTCGGCACGCGGGGCGAAAACCCGCTCATCTGCATTGGCATCAACCCGTCGACCGCGCAGCCGGGCGATCTGGACAACACGCTCAAGAGCGTCGAGCGCATCGCCCTCGGCAACGGGTATGACAGCTTCACGATGTTCAACGTCTACCCCCAACGCGCGACCGACCCGAGCGCCATGGACACGACCTTCAACCGCGCGCTGCATGAGCAGAACATGGCGGCGTTTCGCTACGTGCTCGGGCAGTACGCGCCCGGCAACCGGCCGGCCGTGTGGGCCGCGTGGGGCACGCTGATCGAAAAGCGGCCGTACCTGTTCGGCGCGCTCGAGGAAATGCTCGCCATCGGCGAGGAATACCATGCGCAGTGGCTGACGTTCGGCCCCCGGTCGAAGGCCGGGCACCCGCACCACCCGCTGTATCTCCGGCGCGACAGTGTGCCGGAGCCGTTCGACGTGCGCGCCTACTGCGCGGCGCAGCGTGCGCGGCTGAAATGACGCGGCATAAGCGAATAACCAAAACGCACCCGGTGTGACCAGGAAGGTCGCACCGGGTGCGTTTTCGCGGTTCGGCAAACCGGAAGTTATCGTTTGAATCGGTTTCCGGAATTCATATAGATGACCGCACCGATACATACGACAAAAAACAGACAAAGGCCTACCCAGAGCAACCACATCGCTTTGAAAATCTCGCTGGAAGCAATGACGAGCCAACACCCGGCCAATATAAACATCAATTTTCCCATGAAGCTACACAGCTTCTTTTCATCCGTTTTTTGTTTTTCGGCTTTTGAGGCGGTATTGTAACCGGCAATCAAAAAAGCTCCTTTTCCGTTTAAAAAGACAATTCCAAGGATAACAAATACCATTATCATTACAAGATGAATTGCTAACAGCATAAGACACCTCCAAAAATTCCGATTCTGTGCGCTGCCAAACGTTCAGTATCTTGTCTCCCACAGGATCAGCCCGCGGGCGGGCGCCGTGGGGCCGGCGGCGCTACGGTCACGCGCGGCGAGGATGGCCGGCATCGTGCCGGCGTCCCGCTGCCCAAGCCCGACCTCCAGCAGCGTGCCGGTAAGAATGCGCACCATGTGGTACAAAAAGCCGTCGCCCGAGAACGTCAGGCGCACCTCCTCGCCCGGCCGCTCGATGGTGATGGCAGTGACCGTGCGCACGGCAGATTTTTTCATGCGCCGGTTGGCGCAAAACGATGTGTAGTCGTGCGTGCCGCACAGCAGCGCGGCCGCGCGCTGCATGGCCGCCGTGTCGAGCGGCTGCGGCAGGGCGTAGACATAGCGGCGCTCGAACACGTTCGGCGTCTCGCTGTTCCAGATGCGGTAGACATACGTCTTGCCGCGGCAGGACAGGCGCGCGTGAAAGCGCGGCGCGGCCTCGGCGAGCGTGAGCACGCCGATGTCCCCCGGCAGACGTGTGCGCAGCTGCCGCAGCAGCTCCGGCGCGGGCAGGTCGGTCTGCGCGCGGAACGACGCCGTCTGCATCCGCGCGTGCACGCCCGCGTCCGTGCGGCCGGAGCCCGTGACCTCGACCGGCTGCGCCAGCAAGTCGCTGAGCGCGGCCTCGAGCCGCCCCTGAATGGTGTCCGGCGTGTTGCCCTGCCGCTGCCAGCCGTTATAGCGCGTGCCGTCATAGCTGAGCGTCATGCGGAAATTCGGCATGGCGCACCTCCTTTGGATGAAAGATGAAAACACGGCCCCGCAGGTTTTTGCGGGGCCGTGCGTATATGTACTGCGGAAATTACGCCTTCGGCATCTGCCTGCCGGCTTTGCCGAAGTGCAGCTCCTTGAGGCCCTCGACCTCATCGCACACGGGCTTGAAGCTGCAGCTCGCGCAGTCGAGATCCTCGGGCATGCCCTCGAGGATGGTGTTCATGGTCTTGGTCACGTCGTCAATCTTCTTGGCCGTGTCGTGCAGGGTCTTGAAGTCGACATTCTTCGTGATGAAGATCACGCGCACGTTCGTGATGTTCGGATTTTTCTTATACTGCTTGATAAAGTCGCAGCCGACCTTGTAGAACGAGATGCCCTTCTTGACGGCCTTCTTGCTCACGCGGATCTGCTCGCGGCTGCTCTCCGGCGAAACGCGCATCATGTACCCATCCGGAAAAACATGGTACTTCACGAACTCGATGTTGCGGATAGCGGTGTAGGTCGCGTCCTTGTTCTCGACGTCGATATCCTTGACGCCGAGAATGACCAGGCGGGCAAACGGCACGTCGCCCTTGATCTCCTTCATATCCGGGCCGTAGAGCAGCACCTCGTCCGCCGGGACCAGGCTGCTGTCGGACGTGACGCAGGTGAAGTTCACGGCGTCGTTCGCACCGCCGCCGAGCTCATAGGCAGCGTCGCGCAGGAGCACGAGCTCACTCTCGCCGTTGTCCTTCCACGCATCGCGCTCGTTGTAGGCCCACTTCTGCGTCGGCGCGCCGAGCAGGTCGGTCGTTTCCCGAATAAAGCTGTCGTACAGTTCCATATCCTTCATGTCGTTCCCTCCTCAAAAAATGCCCAGGTTGTGCAGCGCCTGGTGGACACCGACCATGATGTTGGAGTCCTCCGGCAGCTCGAACACGCTCTTGCCGCGGATGTCGTTGGCGGCGTGGATCGGATCGGTGGGGATGTAGGCGAGCACATCTACGCCGTCGAGCTTGACGAGATCGTTCATGCTCGGGTCGACCACGCGGTTGACAATCATGCCGATGCGCTCGTAGGTGATGAGGTCGTCGGCCGCCTCCTTGATCTCGCGGCAGACGTTCACACCCTTGGCGCTCTGGTCCGTGACGAGGACCAGGTGTGTGACCTGCTCCATGACGCGGCGGCTGATCTGCTCGATGCCGGCCTCGCCGTCGATGACCACGTAGTCAAAGTCATTGGCGAGCATGCTGATGACTTCCTTGAGGTAGGAGTTGACCGAGCAGTAGCAGCCGGCTGCCTCCGGGCGGCCGATGGCCAGAAAGGCAAAGCCGTCGCACTCGACCATGGTGTCAAAGATGCGGAAGCGCGCCTCATTGAGCACCTCGATGGCCTGGCGGTACTCGCCGCGCTCCGAGGTCTCGATCACTTCGTTGCGGATGTCGTCGATCGTGTGCTCGACATGGACGCCCAGCGCCGTGGACAGGCCGACGGCCGGGTCTGCGTCGATGGCGAGGATGCGCTTGCCGGGGAAGGCCTCCACCAGCTCGCGGACGATCGCCGAGCACAGAGAGGTCTTGCCGACGCCGCCTTTCCCTGCGACCGCGATGATCCTGGCTTTCGTTTTGTTTTCTTCCATAGTGCGTTCCCTCCTGACGGCTGAAAAATTTGCGGAAGCTGTGGCTTTCCTTGCATCCATCCTACCACAGGTCAGGCAGATCTTTCTGTGTCCAGGTCACAGACCGACCCCAAATGCGGGCCCGTGTTCCCGGACGTATGTGCCGTTTTCTTTGATTTTTCGACAAAATTGAAACTATGCGTTATTTTTTTGTCCAGATTTCAAAAAAAGAATTGCGAAATTTATCACGTATTAGTATAATGTTTTGCATGACCCCACGTCAAGTGCTTGTTGTTAATTTCACGAGCCAGAATTCACTTTTTATTCCCAAAGGAGAATCCTATGCGCGGCATTGAAACTGGAAAAGCTCGTATCCGTCACGAAGTGTTCACGGAGATCGCGCGCCTGGCCTATGAGGGCGGCGACTACGCAAAGCGGCTCGAAGAGCTGCCGTTCAAGATCATCCCCGGAGAGATCGGTTCCTACCGGGACAGTCTGTTTCTCGAGCGCGCCGTTGTCGGCGAGCAGCTGCGGCTGGCCATGGGGCTGCCGCTGCGCAAGCTTTCGGAGTTCTCCCTGCTCTCGGACGGTGTGGAAAAGGCGCTCGACCCGGAGATCTACTACGAAAAACCGCTCATCAACGTCATCAAGTTCGCGTGCAACCGGTGCCCGGACAATGTTGTGAAGATCACGAACGTGTGCCAGGGCTGTCTGGAGCACCCATGCATGGAGGTCTGCCCGCGGCAGGCGATCACGCGGCAGAACGGTCAGGCCCACATTGACCAGGATAAGTGCATCCGCTGCGGGCGCTGTCTGAAAGAGTGCAAGTTCAACGCCATTGTGCGTCTCGAGCGGCCGTGCCGCAAGGCCTGCGGCATGGACTGCATCCATTCCGACGGGCTTGGCCGCGCCGACATTGATTATTCCAAGTGCACCTCCTGCGGCCAGTGTATGGTCAGCTGCCCGTTCGGCGCCATCTCGGACAAGAGCCAGATCTTCCAGACCATTCAGGCGATCAAAAGCAATACGCCCGTGTATGTGGCGATCGCGCCGGCATTCGTGGGCCAGTTCGGCCCCGAGGGCGTGCCCGAGCGGATGCGCAAGGCGTTCCAGCGCCTCGGCTTTGCCGACGTGTACGAGGTCGCCATCGGCGCGGACCTGTGCGTGATCGAAGAGGCGGCGGACTTCCTCGAGGAAGTGCCCGAAAAGCACAAGTTCATGGTCACGTCCTGCTGCCCGTCGTGGAGCGACATGGTCCGAAAGCTCTTCCCCCAGTTTGAAAAGAACATTTCCGTGGCCTTCACGCCCATGGTGCTCACCGCGCGCATGATCAAGCGCGACCACCCGGACTGCAAGGTCGTGTTCGTCGGCCCATGCGACTCGAAAAAGCTCGAGGCGCGCCGCCAGAACGTGCGCAGCGACGTGGACTTCGTGCTCACGTTTGAAGAGGCGCTCGGCATCTTCGCGGCCAAGGGTATGGACAAGGCGTTCCTGCCCGAAGACGAGGAGGAGCTGCCGGCCAACTCCAGCCGCGACGCGCGCTGCTTTGCCTATTCCGGCGGTGTGGCGCAGGCGGTCGTCAACGCCATCCACGACATGGACCCCGACCGGGAGGTCAAGGTCGCCGCGGCGACCGGTCTGGCCGACTGCCGCAAGCTGCTGATGATGGCCAAGGCCGGCAAGTACGACGGCTACCTGCTCGAGGGCATGGCCTGCCCGGGCGGCTGCATCGCCGGCGCGGGCACGCTGCGCCCGATCGAACAGTCACACAAAGAGGTCGAGGCGTTCAGCTCCGAGGCGAAGTTCACCTGTGCCAACGACACGCCGTACATGGACTATCTGCCCCTCATCGAGGAGAAGGACAAGATCCGCAAACTGTAATTCCCTGCGCACCGCCGGCGGCGGTGCGCAGTCTTTATCATTTCTATCATATGTCCAAAAACAAGCGGTCACGCACCCGATTTTTTTCCGCGCTTCGGGGTGGACAAGCGCGCCCGTTCGCGGTACAATAGCAAAAATCATCACCGGGGCGCGATCCGCTCCGGTTTCTACACTGCAAATTGTTATAAGGAGGTCTTTCCCATGGCTTACTTCTTTTCCGGCCAGTCACACACGTTCAATGAGTATCTGCTGGTACCCGGCTACTCGTCGAGCGAATGTATCCCGGACAATGTCTCCCTGCGCACACCGCTGACGCGCTTTCGCGCGGGCGAGGAACCGGCCCTGTCGCTGAACGTGCCGATGGTCTCGGCCGTGATGCAGTCCGTGTCCGGCGACCGGCTGGCCGTCGCGCTGGCGCAGGAGGGCGGCGTGTCGTTCCTGTACGGCTCGCAGTCGATCGAGGACGAGGCCGCGATGGTCGCCCGCGTCAAGAGTTACAAGGCGGGCTTCGTGCGCAGCGATTCGAACATCAGCCCCGACGCGACGTTGGCGGACATTCTGGCCCTGCGGGAGCAGACCGGCCACTCCACCGTCGCCGTCACGGAAGACGGCACGGCCGACGGCCGCCTCGTCGGCATCGTCACGAGCCGCGACTACCGCGTGAGCCGCATGGCGCCTGAGACGCCGGTGCACGAATTCATGACGCCGCGCGAGAAGATGATCACCGCGCCCGACGGCACGTCCCTGAAGGAAGCCAACAACATCATCTGGGAGCACAAGCTCAACTCCCTGCCCATCGTCAATGACGAGGGCCGCCTGTGCGCGTTCGTGTTCCGCAAGGACTATGACCTCCACAAGCAGAAGCCGAACGAACTGCTCGACAGTCAGAAGCGCTACCTCGTCGGTGCCGGCATCAACACCCGCGACTATGCCGAGCGCGTGCCCGCACTGGTGGATGCCGGTGTGGACGTGCTCGTGATCGACTCATCCGAAGGCTATTCCGAGTGGCAGAAGCGCACGCTCGCGTGGATCCGCGAGCGCTACGGCGACAGCGTCAAGGTCGGCGCCGGCAACGTCGTGGACGCGGACGGCTTCCGCTTCCTGGCCGACTGCGGCGCGGACTTCGTGAAGGTCGGCATCGGCGGCGGCTCCATCTGCATCACGCGTGAGACCAAGGGCATCGGCCGCGGCCAGGCGACCGCCGTCATCGAGGTCTGCCGCGCACGCGACGAGTACTTCCGCGAGACCGGCATCTACGTGCCCGTCTGCTCCGACGGCGGCATCGTGCACGACCACCACATCACGCTCGCGCTGGCCATGGGCGCGGACTTCGTGATGCTCGGCCGCTACTTCGCCCGCTTCGACGAGAGCCCGTCGGACAAGGTCAACGTCAACGGCACGCTCATGAAAGAGTACTGGGGCGAGGGCTCCAACCGCGCGCGCAACTGGCAGCGCTACGATCTCGGCGGCAGCAAGAAGCTGTCCTTCGAGGAGGGTGTGGATTCCTACGTGCCCTACGCCGGCAAGCTCTCGGATAACGTCCAGCAGACGCTGGCGAAGGTCCGCTCGACCATGTGCAACTGCGGCGCGCTGACCATCCGCGAGCTGCAGGAGAAGGCGCGGCTGACACTCGTGTCCTCGGTGAGCATCGTCGAGGGCGGTGCACACGACGTCGTGCTCAAGACCTCGAACAAGCCCGTGTGAGAACCATTCCGCTGCAAGACGGAAGCAGAAAAGCAGACAGTGCCCGGTGATCGCAGCCGGGCACTGTTTTTTTCTTCCCGCACGGAGCCGGAAAAATATGCGTGGGGTTTTCGGTCGGGGCGTGTATAATAGAGTAGAAACAGAGCCGGGAGGAGGCGAGGACGTGCAGGAGCAGGAGATGATCGCGCAGCTGCTGCAAAAAGATGAGCGCGGCATGGAGGCCCTGCTGCTGCACTACGGGCCGCTGATGCGCTACATCATTGCGCCGAGCCTGCCCGATCCACAGGATCGGGAGGAATGCCTGTCGGAAGTGTCCATGCGCGTCTGGAGCCGGATCGCGCAGTTCGACCCGGCGCGCGGGAGCTGGAATGCGTGGCTGACGGCGATCACCCGAAACACGGCGCGAAACTATCAGCACAGCGCCCAGCGCCACCGCGGCACGCAGGCCATCCCGGCGGGCACACCGGCGCCCGATGCCTCCCCCGAGGAAGCGATTTTGCAGGCGGAGCGCAGCGCCGCCGTCCATGCCGCGCTGGGCCGCCTCTCGCCGGGAGACCGGGCGCTGTTTTACCGAAAGTATTATTACTTACAGTCCACCGCGCAGATCGCGTCCGAGCTGGGCATGACCGCACGGGCCGTCGAGGGAAAGCTCTATCGCCTGAAAAAGCAGCTGCGCAGGATGTTGGGAGGTGAGGGCCATGTGTGACCGCCCGTGGGAGACCATGACGGACGCGGACTTTGAGGCCATGCTGGCCCAGAGCGTCCCCGACATGCCGCCGGAGAAGATCGTGGCCGAGGTGACGCCGTGGCGGCGCGCCATGAACCGCATCCTCTTCGGCATGGCGCTGTGCGCGATCACCCTGAACTTCCTGTGTCTGAACTACATTCTCCCCGCCATTGGCACGGTGCTGCTGCTGTTGGGCTTTCGCACGCTGCGCCAGGAAAACCGCTGGCTCGGCGGCTGCTTTGCCGTCACCGTGGTCCGCGCGGCCTACTTTTTCGCAACGCTGATCCTGAATACGACGATCCTGCAGAGCGCCGTGTTCACGCCCGCCGTCACGACCGCGCTCACCGCTGTGAATGCAGTGCTGCTCTTGGGCCTGTACGTCTGTTTCTGGCGGGGGCTGCTGGCGGTGCAGGCAAAGGCAGGCCTGCCCGCGCAGGCCGGCAACGCGCTCGCGCTGATCGTGTGGTACGCACTTATATGCGTCCTCGCCGCCGTTCAGTACGGCGGATGGGTCGTGCCCATCGCAATGCTCATCGGCTACGGGTGCATTCTCCGCAGTCTTTACCGACTGTCCGGCGCGCTGGACGAGGCCGGATACGCCATCGCGCCGAAGCCGGTGCGGGTGACAGATCGGTGCATCGTGCTCGTGCTTGCCGCGGCGCTGGGCATCGGCGGCGCGCTGGGGTATCTGCTCGGCGGCAGCTATCCGATGGATTGGCAGCCCGTGGATATATCCGAGCAGACGCAGACGGAAACGATCCGGCAGCAGCTGCTCGACCTCGGCTTCCCGGAGGATGTGCTCGACGATCTCACACCGGAGGACATCGCGGCCTGCGACGGCGCGCTGCGCGTCGTGGTCGAGGTGGAGGATTATCCCGTCAACGACGGCAGAACCGTGCTGTGGGAAGCATACAACGAGAAAAACGAGCGCTATTATGTGCAGGACACGGTCTACGATGTCAAGGAGCTGCGCCTGACCGGCGTGGGCGTGCAGCTCCCCGGCGAGCGGGAGACGTGGATGGTGTTCCACCACTTCCTCTGGACGACCGACCCCGGCTTCTACGGCACGGAGGCGATCCAGATCCGGCCGGCCTACCGGAGCATCCCGGAGGGGTGGGCCGCCGCCGGGGACGCGACCGGGCGCGTGCTGTATGACCGCGACGGGCAGACATTCGCCGCGCCCTACGCCTCGCTGGGCGCGCGGACATTCACCGCGAACACCGTCCTCTGGGGCGAGCAGACGAATACCGATCTTTTCGCCGCCTTTTCCCTGCCGCGGCACGGGGAGCACGCACGCGGCTATGTCGCCTACTCCACCACGGAGGCGCACGACGGCTATATCCTCAGCAGCGGGGAGTATTACGTGCACCAGCAAACCTGGCTTCAGTACCCCGCGATGACGGCAATGGAAAAGCGCCTGACGGCCGCCTGGGGCGACACGGGCGCATTTCGGACCGTGCAGGATGCGCTGCAGTTTGACCCCGTGGACAAAGCGGCAGAGACCCCGCCGTAAGAAACGCAGACCGGCCCGGACATTGAGAAATGTCCGGGCCGGTTTTCCATGCTGCGCCCCGATTTACGGGTGCGGCTTATTCTCGCGGTAGGCAGCCATGATGTCGCGGAAGATCTCGCCGTTGGACGGCGGCGTCCACGTGATGGCGTTGGCGCCCGCCTCGATGGTCTCGAGAATGCTCTCGTCCGTCGGGCCGCCGGTCGCGATGATGGGCACGTCGGGGTGCAGCTCGCGAATGCGGCGCACAACGGCAGGCGTCTCCGCCGCGGCGGAAACGTTGAAGATGTCCGCGCCGGCTTTGATGCGTTCGTCAAAGTCCGTGTCCGCGCGCGCGACCGTGAGCACAACGGGGATGTCGATCGTCTCAGCCACGTGCGAGACGACGGCGCTGGCCGTCGGCGCATTGAGCACGACGCCGGTCGCGCCCTGCATCTCGGCGAACATGGCGAGGTTGACCACGCGCTGGCCCTGCGTGAGGCCGCCGCCGACGCCGGCAAACACCGGGATATCGGCCGCGAGCAGCAGCGCCTGCGTGATGATCGGCTGCGGCGTGAACGGGTAGACCGCGATGATGGCGTCGGCGTTCACGTTTTTGATGATGGACAGATCGGTCGAGAACACGAGCGACTTGATGCGCTTGCCAAAGACCATGATGCCGCTGCACTGATAGATGACCTCCGGCACGCGCAGGGCGAACTTGCGCAGCGTGCCGTCCACGGCCTGCGGCATGGACTTTTTCGGGGGGATTATTTTTTCTTCATACATTTTGACTCACACTCCAGTATCCGTTTGAACGTTTCGACGCCGGTCAGCAGGACGCGCTCATCGAAATTGAAATGACTGCTGTGCAGCGGGGCGGTACCGGTCGGCTCCTGCACGCCGAGGAAGAAAAACAGGCCCGGGATCTCCTGCTGGTATTCGGCAAAATCCTCCGCCGCCATGACGGACTCCACCAGGACCGTATCGTCCATGGAATCGAGCACGGTGTAAAACTGCTCCACCAGCGCGCGCGGGTTGCGCACGCTGGGGTAGCGGACCTTGCGGTCCATGTCGATCTGCGCGCCAGTGGCCGTCTCGAGGCCCTGCATGAGCGCGGCGATCTTGTGGCTGAGGGTGCGGTAAAGATCATTGCTGAACACGCGCAGCGTGCCGCTGATCGTGACCTCCTCGGCGATGACGTTGTGCGACGTGCCGCCCTGGATCTTGCCGAGCGTGAGCAGCGCGTCCTGGTGCGGGTCAACGTCGCGCGTGATGACGGTCTGTACCATCGTGATGAGCTCCGCCGCGACGACGATGGCGTCGATGCCCATCTGCGGCGTGGAGGCGTGGGCGCTCTTGCCGTGGACGGTGATCTCGAAATCGCTCGTCTGCGCCATGAGATAGTCCCAGCGCACGCCGATCTTGCCCTTCGGCACGGTCGGCCACAGGTGCAGGCCGTAGATGCGGTCCACCTTCGGGTTTTCGAGCGCGCCGTCGTCGATCATGCGCCGCGCACCGGCCCAGCCCTCTTCGCCGGGCTGGAACAGCAGGACAATATTACAATGGATATGAGCGCGGTTTTTGGCGATCCAGCGCGCAAAGAGCAAAAGAATGGTCATATGCCCGTCGTGGCCGCAACCGTGCATGTTGCCGGGGTGCTGCGAGCAGTAGGGCACGTCATTTGCCTCATCATTGTGGATGCCGTCCATATCGGCGCGAAAGGCGATGGTCGTCTCGGCGTCCCTGGCGAAAAACACGGCCTTCACACCGCAGACGGCCGGCGTCTCGATGCGGTCGGGGCTGCATTGCCGGAGCTCGCACAGAACATAGGCCTGCGTGTCGCGCAGCTGAAAGCCGATCTCGGGAATGCGGTGCAGGTCCTGGCGGATACGCACCGCGTCGTCATACATGGATTCGATTTGTTTACTCAGATGCATACTTTCTCCCACGGCACCGGATAGGCCCGCGCCGCCTGATCTGTCTCTATTTTTCTGCACACAGTATACCCAAAATCCGGTCATGCGTCAATGGGCACGGGGGTGCGCTGTGACCGGTGTCAAGAAAAGTTCACAAGTTGTCCCTTGCAATTTTTCGTATTGTCTGCTAGTATTCTACCAGATACTTAAAAAATTCAAAGAAAATGAAGGCGATCTCCATGTCATCCACCACCGAAGCGCGTGTAGCCGTCATCACCGGCGGCAGTTCGGGCATCGGCCTGCACGCCGCGCGCGCCCTGCGCGGCTGCGGTCTGAACGTGTATGAGCTCAGCCGCCGCGCCGAAAACGCGGAGCCGGGCGTGACACACCTGCAGGCGGATGTGACGGACGAGGCGCAGGTGGACGCCGCCGTGGCGGCGGTCCTGCGCCGCGAGGGCCGCATCGACATTCTCATCAACAACGCGGGCTTCGGCATCTCGGGCGCGATCGAGTTTACGCCGACGCAGGAGGCCCGGCGGCAGTTTGATGTGAACTTTTTCGGCATGGTGAACATGAACCGTGCCGTTCTGCCCGTCATGCGGCAGCAGGGCGGCGGCCGCATCGTGAACATGAGCTCCGTTGCCGCGCCGATCGCCATTCCGTTTCAGGCATACTACTCGGCCTCCAAGGCCGCCGTGCGCACGTATTCGCTCGCGCTCGCCAGTGAGGTGCGCCCCTTCGGCATCGAGGTCTGCGTCATCATGCCGGGCGATATCGCCACCGGCTTCACCGCCGCGCGGCGCAAGAACTGCGACGGCGACGATGTCTATCACGGCCGCATCGCGCGCTCCGTCGCCGTGATGGAGCACGACGAGCAAACCGGCATGACCGCCGAATTTGCCGGGCAGTTCGTGGCCCGGCGCGCCACGCAAAAGCGCGCGAAGCTCATCTGCACGATGGGGCACAAATACGCCCTGTTCGTGTTTCTCATGCGCATTTTGCCGACCGGGCTCGCGACCCGGATCGTCGGCAAAATCTACGCGGCCTGACCCATTTGCTTTCTTCCCTGCGGCGCAAGATCCCATTGCCCCCATCCAGGCAGCTTCCTTCCATCCTTCTCCACCCTGTGCGCCGCGTTTTCCCCCCTTCCCGCAGCAGCGGGCCTGCCTCCGGTCCCATCCCAGCCGGAGGCAGTATTTCTATTTATTTTCAAAGAAAATAAATAGAAATACTGCCAGATCTCATCCGAGGTGGGCCTTGCCCCCTCGGGCTCCCCCACGACTCTGTCACCATTGGATTCGGCGCACCCGAAAGGCTTTCAGCGTCATCTCTCTTTCTTATTTTTATGCAAAGCATAAAATTACTGCCAAACCTTACAAACCCCCCACCGCGCTGCCTGAGCAGCGCGGTGGGGGGTTCCATTTTCGATTATGCCAGAAACGGCGAGCGCATATACCGCTTGCGCAGAAAGATGTTGCCGCCCTTCGGCGGGCCGATCTGCGTGAAGCCGGCCGCCTCGAACATGGCCAGCGCGATGCGGTTGGTATGATATACGTGCGTGACGACCTGCTCGAACGACTGTGCGGCCGCCAGCTCCTCCACGGCGCAGAGCATCGCATTGCCCCAGCCATGGCCGCGGCAGGCAGGATAGACGAAAAAGTCGTTGATGAACACCGTCTCCGGCTCGGTCGTGTCGCACCAGAGCTCGCCGACGGTCTCGCCGACGGTCTCCGCCGCGAGCAGGTAGTTGCGCGGCGTGTCCGCGCCCTGCGGCAGCATCTCGTCGAGCGCGCCCTGCGCCTCGGTGAGCGCGTGCTCCTCTGTGTCCGTGGCGCGGGCGAAGAGCAGTTCCTGCGCATAGCGCGCGATGTTGCGCTGCCGGAACGGCCCGAATTCCTCCGCCGTGAGCACGCGGAGATCTACACTTTGTCCCATATTGTCCTCCTGTTCACGCCTCCGGCTGGATCATGCGCCGCGCGTTGACCGGCGGCAGCAGATCGCCGTACAGATCCCGCAGCAGCAGCTGCGCCACGGGCGTGATGTCCTCCATGCTCTGACACGGGCGCAGATACAGCGCCGCCGGCTGCCCGTCCCAGCGGAAGCGGAAGCCGGTGTCGCGGTAGCCGTTTTTCGCGAGCAGCCGCTCGCGCTCCGGCAGCGCCACGCACGTGCGGCTCTGGCAGTAGAGGATGCCCTTCTTTCCAGCATAGCAGCGCGCGATGAGCTCCATGGACACACGGCCGAGCAGCTGCCCGCGCAGGAACGGAAAGATCGTGAGCGCGTGCACGAGCACGTAACCGTACGGCGAGCAGACCGTCACGAGCGCATAGCCCGCCTCGCGCTGATCATCCGCGCGGAAGAGCAGCAGCTCCATGCGCCGGCGCACCATGGCGCTGGCGATGACGGCCTCAGGCAGCAGCTCAGGCACGTCAAACGTGCGCTTCATATCCGGATACAGGCGTATCAGGTCCGTGAGCTTGCCCTTTTCCAGATGCAGCTTGCGGATTGGCGGCAGCTGCTGCTGCAGCTCCTCGAGACCGAACAGCTGCTCATCCGGCTCCCAGCTGCCGGCCGGTTCCTCCACCGGAGCCTGTGCCCGTGGCGGGAAATGGACGATCTTCGGTTCGTTCGGCTCTGTCATGCAAACTTCTCCCTTTCCGCGACGGCCAGCGCGTCGCAGCGGTTGTTGTACACATTATCGGCGTGGCCCTTGACCCAGAAAAACTGCACGGTGTGCGTCTGGAGCAGACTGTCGAGCGTCTGCCAGAGGTCGGCGTTTTTCAGCTCGCCGTCCTTGCGGCGCCAGCCCTTCTGCTTCCATCCGCGCAGCCATCCGAGGTTGACGGCGTTGGCGAGATACTGGCTGTCCGTATACAGCGACACCTGACACGGCTCGCGCAGGCTCTGCAGCGCCGTGATCGCGCCGAGCAGCTCCATGCGGTTGTTCGTCGTGGACGGTTCACCGCCGGAGAGTTCCTTTTCATGCGCGCCGTATCTCAGGATGGCGCCCCAGCCGCCGGGACCTGGATTGCCGGAGCAGGCCCCGTCGGTATAGATGGTGACCTGCTTCATGCCTCGGGCTCCTCGGTGGGAGCGGCGTCCCCGCTCTCGGCGCGGTCGGTAAGCGCGACGGAGATGACGCGTGCGCCCTCGGACAGGCGCATGATGCGCACACCCTGCGTCGCGCGGCCGAGCTCGGAGATGCCGGCGGCCTCCATGCGAATGATGACTCCGTCGTCCGAGACGACAAGGACATCGTCTGTATCCTGCACGACCTTGACGGCCGCGATCGGGCCGGTCTTGTCGGTGACGTTGTAGTTTTTCACGCCGGAACCGCCGCGGTGCTGCGGTTCCTCGCCGCCGCGGATGTAGTCGGCGGCCGGCGTGCGCTTACCATAACCGTTTTCGGTAATGGACAGCACGCCCGCGTCCGGCTGCGCAATCTCGGCGCCGACGACCCAGTCTCCATCCCTGAGGCGGATGCCGCGCACGCCGACAGCCTCGCGTCCCATGGGGCGCACGTCCGTCTCGGCAAAGCAGATGGCCTGGCCTTTGTGGGTCGCCATGAGGATGTTCCGGCTGCCGTCGGTGCGCATGACGTTGATGAGCTCGTCGCCCTCGTCGAGCGTGAGCGCGCGGATGCCGCTCGTGCGGATGTTGCGCAGGGCCGAGAGTGGCATGCGCTTGACGGTGCCATTGCGCGTGGCAAAGACGAGGAATGAATCATCGTCCATCTCGCGCACGTGCAGCATGGCGTTGACCTGTTCGTCCTTGTCCACCTGGATGAAGTTGACGATGTTCATACCGCGCGCGGTGCGCCCGGCCTCGGGGATAAGATAGCCCTTCTTGCGGTAGCAGCGGCCGCGGTTGGTGAAAAAGAGAATGTAGTCATGCGTCGAGGCGGTGAACACGGTATCCACATAGTCCTCGTCGCGTAAGGTCGCCGCGCGCACGCCCTTGCCGCCGCGCTTTTGCGCGGTGTACTCGTCAACGGGCACACGCTTGATGTTGCCACCGTGCGAGAGCGTGAACACGCACTGCTCCTCCTCAATGAGGTCCTCGATATCAATGTCGTCCTCAATGTCCTGGATCTCCGTTTTGCGCTCGTCGCCGTATTTGTCGCGGATGGCAATGAGCTCGTCGCGCAGCACGGCCTTGACCTTTTCGGGGTCGGCCAGTAGCTCGCGGAAGTAGGCGATGCGCTTCTCGAGCTCGTCATACTCGTTTTGCAGCTTCTCGCGCTCGAGCCCCTGCAGGGCCTTGAGGCGCATATCGAGAATGGCCTGCGCCTGCACGTCGGAGAGGCTGAAGCGCTGCATGAGGTTTTCCTTCGCGTTATCATAGCTCTCGCGGATGATGCGGATGACCTCGTCGATGTTCTCCTCGGCAATAAGCAGGCCCTCGAGCAGGTGGGCGCGCTCAAGCGCTTTTTTGAGGTCGAACTTCGTGCGGCGGACGATGATCTCTTCCTGGAAGGTGAGGTACTCGTCGAGAATGTGCCGCAGGGACAAAATCTTCGGCTGCGACTGGTTATCGACCAGCGCGAGCATGTTCACGGCGAACGTGGTCTGCATCTGCGTCTGGGCGAAGAGACGGTTGAGCACGACCTGGGTGTTGGCGTCTTTCTTGAGCTCAATGACGATGCGCATGCCGTTGCGGTCGGACTCGTCGCGCAGGCCGGAGATGCCGTCGAGCTTTTTATCGCGCACCTGCTCGGAAATATTCTGGATGAGCTGTCGCTTGTTGACCTGATAGGGGAGCTCCGTCACGATAATGCGGATGCGGTCGTGGCCCCAGGTCTCGGTTTCGGTGCGAGCGCGCACGACGATGCGGCCGCGGCCGGTGGCGTAGGCCGCGCGGATACCGCTGCGGCCGACGATGATGCCCCTGGTCGGAAAGTCCGGGCCCGTGACGTGCTGCATGAGGTCTGCGAGCGTGGCGTCCGGGTTTTCGAGCACGCAGACGCAGGCGTTGATGACCTCTGTCAGGTTGTGCGGCGGGATGTTCGTCGCCATACCGACGGCGATGCCTGAGCTGCCGTTGACGAGCAGGTTCGGAAACCGGCACGGGAGCACGCGCGGCTCGCGGCGGCTTTCGTCAAAGTTCGGGTCCCAGTCGACGGTGTCCTTGTCGATGTCGCGCAGCATTTCGTTGGCGATCTTAGACAGGCGCGCCTCGGTGTATCGGTAGGCGGCCGGGGGATCGCCGTCCACGGAGCCGAAGTTGCCGTGGCCGTCGACGAGCATGTAGCGCATGGAAAAGTCCTGCGCCAGACGCACCATCGCGTCGTACACGGACGCGTCGCCGTGGGGATGGTACCGGCCGAGCACGTCGCCGACGCAGGTAGCGGATTTTTTGAAGGGCTTATCCGAGGTCAGATTGTCCTCATACATGGCGTAGAGGATGCGGCGGTGCACGGGCTTGAGACCGTCGCGCACATCCGGCAGCGCACGCCCGACGATGACGGACATGGCATACTCGATGTAAGAGGTCTGCATCTCATGGACGAGCTCGCTTTGAATGATCTTCTGGTCGGGATAGAGAATATCCTCCCGTTTATAATCCTTGGCCATGGCTGCACACCTCCTTAAATGTCAATATTGACCGCGTACTTGGCATTTTGCTCGATGAAGGCCTTGCGCGGCTCGACCTTTTCACCCATGAGCACAGTGAACACCTCGTCGGCGTGCACGGCGTCCTCGAGCGTGATCTGCTTGAGCGTGCGGGTCTCGGGGTTCATGGTCGTCTCCCAGAGCTCATGCGGGTCCATCTCGCCGAGGCCTTTGAAGCGGTTGATGTCGATCTTCGCGTTCGGATTGTCGCCGCGCATCTCGGCCGAGATCTGATCGCGCTCCTCATCGGAGAAGGCCACGCGCGTGGTCTTGCCGCGGTTGAGCTTATACAGCGGCGGGATGGCGGAGTAGACGTAGCCGCCATCGATGAGCGGGCGCATGAAGCGGAAGAAGAACGTCAGCAGCAGCGTGCGGATGTGACTGCCGTCGACATCGGCATCGGCCATGATAATAACTTTATGATAGCGGAGCTTGTTGACGTCAAACTCCTCGCCCAGTCCGGCACCGAGCGCCGTGATGACAGGCGTGAGCTTGTCGTTGCCGTAGACCTTGTCGGCGCGGGCTTTTTCGACGTTGAGCATCTTGCCCCAGAGCGGCAGGATGGCCTGGAAACGCGAGTCGCGCCCCTGTGTGGCCGAGCCGCCTGCGCTGTCGCCCTCGACGATGTAGAGTTCCGTCAGCGACGGGTCGCGGTCGTTGCAGTCGCGCAGCTTGTCGGGCATATTGAAGCCCTCGAGCCCGTTTTTGCGGCGGATATTTTCGCGCGCGCGGCGCGCGGCTTCGCGGGCGCGCGAGGCCGTGAGCGCTTTTTCGATGATCATGCGGCCGACGGCGGGGTTCTCCTCCAGAAACTGCGACAGGCGGTCGAACACAACGGAGTCGACGAGCGTGCGCATCTCGGAGTTGCCGAGCTTGGCCTTCGTCTGGCCCTCGAACTGGGGGTTCGTGAGCTTGACGGAGATGACCGCCGTGAGACCCTCGCGGCTGTCCTCGCCGGAGATACTGTCGCCCTCCTTGAGGATGCCGGATTTTTTGCCGTAGGCATTGAGCGCACGGGTGAGCGCGGCCTTGAAGCCGGTCTCATGCATGCCGCCCTCCGGCGTGTGGATGTTATTGGCAAAGGAAACGATGACCTCGTTGTAGCCGTCGTTATACTGCAGCGCGATCTCGCACATGGAGTCGCTGCGCTCACCGGACATATAAATCGTCTCCGGGTGCAGGGCAGTCTTGTTTTTATTGATGAAGTCCACGAACTCGCGGATGCCGCCCTCGTAGCACATCGACTCGCTTACGGGCTCCTCGCCGCGCCGGTCGGTGATGGTGATGCGCAGGCCGGCGTTCAAAAACGCCTGCTCGCGCATGCGCACGTGCAGCGTCTCATAGTCGTAGACCGTATCCTCGAACATGACGGGGTCGGGCTTAAAGCGCACGGTCGTGCCGGTGTGGTCTGTCTCGCCGACGACGGTCATGGACTGCGTGATATCACCGCGGGAAAACTTCATCTGATAGATCTTCCCGTTTTTGTGCACGTTCACTTCCAGCCACTCGGACAGAGCGTTAACGACCGAGGCGCCGACGCCGTGCAGGCCGCCGGAGACCTTATATCCCCCGCCGCCGAACTTGCCGCCCGCGTGCAGCACGGTGAACACGACCTCGAGCGCGGACTTACCGGTCTGCGGCTGGATGTCCACGGGGATACCGCGGCCGTTATCGCTGACGCAGATGATGTCGCCGGGCTCGATGGTGAGCTCGATGTGGCTGCAGTAGCCCGCGAGCGCCTCGTCGATGGAGTTATCGACGATCTCATACACCAGGTGGTGCAGACCGGACGAGGACGTGGAGCCGATGTACATGCCCGGGCGTTTGCGGACGGCCTCCAGACCCTCGAGGACCTGGATCTGACTGGCGTCGTACTCCTGTGTGATCTTATCTGTAATATCTGGCATGGTTTGCTTCCTTCCGTGCAGCGCCGCGGTCAGAGATTTTCCAGTCCGCTGGCCTTGCTGCGTTTATATAATGTTGCGGTATTGAGCTGGGAGAGATAACAGGTCTGTCCACTGCCGAGCGAGCAGAGCACGAACGACTTCGGCAGCTCGGTCCCGGCGGCGTTTTCCACCTGACCGGCCTGTTCCAATTTTTCCAGTGTCTCGCGTGTGCGGTACGACCACGTGGCGGTGTCCATGTCAAAGACGCCGATGACGCTCTTTTGCAGCGCGATGACCTGATTGCCGAGGTGCAGATACATCAGCGGATCACCCCGTTTTCGACCGTGAGCACGCGGCCGCCGGTGCGCTCGGCAATGCGCGCGTCCTCGCAGCAGGTAATGAGTGTTTGCCCGCCGCCGATGCGGTTGAGCACGAAAGCCTGCCGCTGCGCGTCGAGCTCCGAGAGCACGTCGTCGAGCATGAGCACAGGATATTCGTCAAACTCGTCGTGGAAGATCTCCCGCTCGGCGAGCTTGAGCGACAGCGCCGCCGTGCGCGTCTGCCCCTGCGAGGCGAACGCGCGCGCACTCTGGCCGTTGATGTCGATGAGCAGATCGTCCTTGTGCGCGCCGGTGAGACACTGGCCGCTGTCGAGCTCGGCGCGGCGGTGCTGCTCCTGATGGTCACACAGGGCATAATAGATTTCTTTTTCCGTGCCGAGCGCATCCGCCACGGTGCTTACCGTGCGATAGGCGAGGGTCAATTTGTCGCGCCCGCCGGAAAAGTCGGCATGGATGGGCGCAGCCGCGATGTTCAGCCGAGAGGCGTAGGCCGCGCGGTAGCGGATGAGCTTGGCAGAAACCCGGCACATCTGGTCGGAAAAATCGTCGAGCGTGTCGAGCAGGGATGGCTTTTCGTGCCAGTCACGCAGAATCGCGGACTTCTGGTCATATAACCGGCTGTATTCAACGAGCAGCGCGCCGTACTTCGGCCGCAGCTGGCTGATAGCCATGTCCATCATGCGGCGGCGGGCGGCCGGCCCGTCGCGGATGATGTTCAGATCATCCGGACAAAAGAGCACGGCGGCAAACGTTCCGGTGAGCTCGGCGGCAGTTTTCTTCACGCCGTTTTGCCAGATCTGCTTGCGCTGCCCCTGCCGAAGCACGATGCGCACGGTCTGCTCCCGCCCGAAGGCGAACACGTCCGCGAGCACCTCCGCGCCCGTGTAGCCGAAGCCGATGAGCTCTTTATCAAACCGCGTGCGAAAGCTCTTCCCGCCCGTGAGCAGGTAGACCGCCTCGAGCAGATTTGTCTTGCCCTGGGCATTTTCACCGGTGATGACGTTTGTGCCGGGCGAAAACTCCGCCGCAGCAAATTCATAGTTGCGCCAGCCGTTGAGCGCAATTTTGCGCACGATCATCGCGCGCGCTGTACGTGCAGCGTGTGCCCGGCGAAGGTCACGGCATCACCCGGGCGGATTTTCTTGCCGCGCATGGTGCATGTCTCGCCATTGACGGTAACCATGCCGTCGGCAATGACCTGCTTGGCCTCGCCGCCGGTCGCCGTGAGGGCGGCAAACTTCAGCAGCGCGTCGAGTTTGATGAACTCTGTTTCAATCGTAATATTTTCCATTTTTCTGTTTTTCAGACCCGGATTACTGCCCGGCGCGCAGGCGCACCGGCAGGACCATATACACAAAGTTATCACTGCCATCAGCCGGGACGAGGATGCACGGGCTCGAGCCGGTGTTCAGGCAGACGTTGATTTCATCCGCGGGCGCGGCCTTGAGCGCGTCGGACAGGTAGTGATCGTTGAAACCGATCTCCAGATCACCGCCGTCTCCCTCGCACGGGCAGGAATCGGCCGCCTTGCCGAGCGGCGTCGTGCAGACAAAGTCGATGGCGTCCTTGCGGAAGGTCAGGCGCAGGGGGGCATTGTTCTTGCTGTCGATGATGAGCGACACGCGCTCGACGACCTCGAGCAGATCCGTGCGCGCGGTCTTGACCGTGACGCGGAAGGATTCCGGAATCGCTTTTTTATAATTGAGGAAGTCGCCCTCGAGCCGGCGGGACAAAATAACCGTGTTGCCGACGGTGAAGGAGATGTGCTTGCTACCGACGGATAGGATGACGCGCTCGTCGCTGTCGCCGCACAGGCGCTCAAGATCGCTCAGCGCCGTGCCGGGCACGATGAAGCTGCAGTCGTCGCCGTAGCCCTCGACCGCTTCGCGCCGCAGCGCCAGACGGTAGCCGTCGACGGAGACCATGGTCAGGACGTTGTTTTCAATCTCGAAGAGCGTGCCCATGTAGACCGGGCGGCTCTCGTTCGTGCTCACGGCAAAGGAGCACTCGTTGATCATCTTCTTGAGCAGATTCTGCGGGAGGGACACGCCGTTTTCCGCCTCGACGGTCGGCAGATCCGGGTAATCGTCCGTGCTCAGGCCGACGAGATTGAACGCTGCCTTGCCGCACTTGACGGATACGGTGCCATTTTCCGCCTCGACGGTAACGATGCCGTCCGGCATGCGGCGCAGCATCTCACAGAATAGGCGCGCGCCGATGAGCACGCTGCCGGATTCGGGAATGTCGGCGTCGATGGTGGTGTAGATGGCTTTTTTCAGATCGTAGCCGGTGATGCGCACACTGGCGCCGGCCTCGATGAGCAGACCCTCGAGCGTGGGAATCGGGCTCTTGGCGGCTGCGGCGCGGGCTGCGGATGCGGCAGCCTGCTGCAGAACGTATTTGTCACAGGAAAATTTCATGGGCGGCCTCCTTGATCAGAATCGCTGCGTCTATCCGAAAGATAGAAAGCATAAATTTAGTAGTAGTAGTAGAGCTGTTCGTTTGGTGGAAAACCCGCTGAATGCCTTGCGGCGGCGGGAAAAACCGTGTTGAAAAGATTGTTGGAAAGTTGGTAACTGAAAAAACAGGCAAAAATCGGCAATTTTGTGATCCACAGCTTTCCACACGCTTTCCACGTTAGAATAACAGCGGAATGTGGAAATCAGTTCTTGGAGTTGATGTTGCTCGTGATGTCGCGCACGGTGGCGGCGATGTCCGGGTCGGACTTGAGCAGCTCCTCGACCTTGCGGATGGAGCTGAGCACGGTGGCGTGGTTGCGGCCGCCAAATTCCTCGCCGATCTCCTTGAGTGGGAGATTTGTGAGGTTGCGCATGAGGTACATGGCGATCTGGCGGGCCATGGCGGTCTTTTTGCTGCGGCTCTGCCCGCGCAGGTCGGCGCCGGTGAGCTGGAACGAGCGCGCGGACTCTTCAATGATGACGTCCGGCGTGGGGATATAGGTGCCGGTGCGGATGACGTCCTTGATGGCGCGCTTGACGGAATCGACCGTGATCGTATCGTCGAGAATGTCGCGGTAAGCGGTCAGGCGCTTGACGACGCCTTCGAGCTGGCGGACGTTCGAGGTGATGTTTTCCGCGATGTACTGAATAACGTCCTCGGAGAGAATCATGCCGAACTGAGCGGCCTTCGTGCGGATGATGGCCGTGCGCGTCTCGAGATCCGGTGGCTGGACGTCCGCGAGCAGACCGCCCTCGAGCCGGGTGCACAGGCGGTCGTCGAGGCGCTTCATCTCCTTCGGCGGCCGGTCGGAGGTCACAACGATCTGTTTACCGGCCTCATACAGGCAGTTGAAGGTGTGGAAAAATTCCTCCTGCGTGCTGTCTTTGCCGGCGATGAACTGAATATCGTCCATGAGCAGCAGGTCCGCGTTGCGGTATTTCTGGCGGAAGTTCTCGGCCGTACCGGTGCCGATGGATTTGACCATCTGATTGACGAACTCCTCGCCCTTGACGTAGGCGATCTTCGCCGAGGGATTGTTGTGGCGGATGGTCTGGCCGATGGCGAGCAGAAGGTGCGTCTTGCCGAGGCCAGAGTTGCCGTAGATCAGTAAGGGGTTATACGCCTTGCCGGGGTTCTGCGACACGGCGATGGCTGCCGCGTGGGCGAACTTGTTGCTCGGGCCGACGATGAAGCGGTCGAACGTATAGCCGTCCATCTCCGGCATCTCCTCGGACGACGGGCGCTTCTCGCGGTATTCGAGCAGCTCATCGTCCCCGGCGAGCACGACGAGCTCAAACGGACAGGAAAACAGATCATACAGCACGGCGCAGATCGTCTTTTCAAAACGCGACTGGATGATGCTGCGCTTAAAATCCGACGTGGTGTGCACGATGAGCGTATTATTATTGATCTCAATGGGGGTGCAATCGGAAAACCAGGTATTGATCGCCGTCTGGGTCAGCTCCTGCGAGAGGCTGTCCATGACGACGGACCAGATATCGGTGAGCGAATTCATGGTGGCCATAGGTTCGGCTCCTTCGATGATTTTTCACTGCGCGGATACGCTGGTATCAGCCCTACCAGTATAGCAAAAATTCATGATTATTTCAATAAGAATGTTCGGATTTATTATATAAATAGGTGTAGAATCTGCCGTGCAGAGGGTTTGCTTTTCCTGTACAGGTTGTGGTATGATAAAAAAACACGATTTTTTACATAAAGCAGGTGTTGTTTTGTTCCTGGTCGCGCAGGCCGGACAATTGTTCGGCGATACGGAAGCAGCTGCCCTCCCGGCCTTGTTGGAGAGCGGGCGGCTTCCTGCGCGCATTTCGGGCCTGCCGGCGAGCGCACGCGCGCTGCTGGCGGCGTCGATGCACGCGCAGCTCGATGCGCCGGTGCTGGCCGTGTGTCCGGACGAGGCGGCGGCCGAGCTGTTTCAAAAAGACCTCTCTGCCCTGCTGGGGCAGGACGTGCCGCTGCTGACGGCGCGCGACTATACGTTTTACACGGTCGAGAGCGTCTCGCGCCAGACGGAGCAAAAGCGCCTGAGCGCGCTTTACGCGCTCGCTGCCGGGACGGCGCCGGCCGTGGTGTGCACGGTCTCGGGTCTGCTGCAGCGCGCCATGCCGAAGGAAAAACTGCTGCAGGCGGCCTTTGAGATCCGCGACGGCAGCTCCCTGCCGCCCGAGGATGCCGAGGATGCGCTGCTGCGCTGCGGTTACCTGCGCACGGCGCAGGTGGAGGGACCGGGCCAGTTTTCGCGCCGCGGCGGCATTCTGGACTTTTTCTCCCCCGCGTATCCGCAGCCGGTGCGCGTGGAGTTCTGGGGCGACGATGTGGACTCCATGGGCTTTTTTGCCCCCGAGAGCCAGCGGCGCACCCAGCCGCTGGAAAGCTGCCGCATTCTGCCGGCGGCGGAGACCCTGCCGCCGCTGTATCCTGGCGGCAGCGCTGCCCTGGGTGAAAAGCTGCAAAAGCTCTCTGAGCGCGCCGCCGCGAAAAAAGGCAACGACACGGCACGGAAGCTTGCCGAGGCTCTGCGCGCCGACGGGGAAAAGCTCTGCGCCGAGTGCGCGCTCCCGGCGGCTGACCGGTATATGGGCTTCGTGTATGATACGTTTGCCACAGCGCTGGACTATCTCACGCCGGAGGCTGCTGTGCTGATCGACCAGCCGGCGCGCTGCGCTGAGCGCGCAAAGGAATACACCGCGCAGCTGCGTGAGGACATCGCCCTGCTCGTGCGCAGCGGCACGATGGCCGCGCGCGCGGAAACTTTTTACGAGCCGTTTGCCGATATGATGCGCAGAGTCCAGGCCTGGCCCATCGTGCTGGCCGACGGGCTGCAGCTCGGCCGCAGCCCCATCGAGGCGCGCACGCTCGTGAGCCTGACGGCAAAGCAGCTGCCATCTTACGGCGGCAGCAGCCAAACCGCGGCGGATGACATTGCGCACTATCAGAATCTCGGCTACCGCGTGGTCGTGCTGGCGGGCGACATGCGCCGGGCGCGCATTTTGTGCGAGTTTCTCGACGGCCACGGTATCCATGCCGCGGCGGCCGAGCATCCGGACGCGCTGCCGGAGCCGGGGCAGTGCCTCGTCACGGCGGGCAGCCTCTCGGCCGGCATCGAGTTTCCGTACGCAAGGCTCGCCATCCTCACGGACACGCAGATCGCGGCGTCCGGCCTGCGGCGTGCAAAGCACAAAAAGCAAACGAACCGCGAGAAGATCAACTCCTATACCGACCTCTCCGTCGGCGACCTCGTCGTGCACGAATACCACGGCATCGGCCGCTTTGCGGGCATCGTGCAGATGCCGGTCGACGGTGCGGTGAAAGATTATATCAAGATCAGCTACGCCGGGGCGGACACGCTCTATGTCCCGGCGACGCAGCTCGACCTCGTGAGCAAATACATCGGCGCGGGCGAAGATCATCCCGTGAAGCTATCCAAAATGGGCGGCACGGAGTGGGCGCGCACGAAAACGCGCGCCAAGGCGGCGGCGAAAAGCATGGCCAAGGAGCTCACCGCGCTCTACGCCGCGCGCAGCCGCACGAAGGGCCATGCCTTCGCGCCCGACAGCCCATGGCAGACGGAGTTTGAAGAGCACTTCGGCTATCCGGAGACGGACGACCAGCTCCGGTGCATCGACGAGATCAAGGCCGACATGGAAAAGCCCGTGCCCATGGACCGCCTCCTGTGCGGCGACGTGGGCTACGGCAAGACCGAGGTCGCCCTGCGCGCGGTGATGAAGTGCGTGCTCGACGGGCGACAGGCGGCCATTCTGGTGCCGACGACCGTGCTCGCCCAGCAGCACTATCAGACGGCTGTGCAGCGGTTTTACGGCTTCCCGGTCGAGATAAGAATGCTCTCGCGCTTTTGCTCGCAGGGGCAGATCCGCCAGACGCTCGCAGACATGCGCAGCGGCAAGTGCGATCTCGTGATCGGCACACATAAGCTGCTGCAGAAAAATATCGAGTTCAAGAACCTCGGCCTGCTTATCGTTGACGAGGAGCAGCGCTTCGGCGTGGCGCACAAGGAGCACATCAAGGAGATGAGCCGTGCGGTCGACGTGCTCACGCTCTCGGCCACGCCCATCCCGCGCACGCTGAACATGGCCCTGTCCGGCATCCGCGATATGTCCACCATCGAGGAGCCGCCGCAGGACCGCATCCCGGTACAAACCTTCGTCATGGAGCACGACTGGAACGTGCTGTGCGACGCCATGCGCCGCGAACTGCAGCGCGGCGGGCAGGTGTACTACCTGCACAACCGCATTGAAAACATCGAGCGCACCGCCCTGCGCATCTCGAAAATGCTCGACGGTGCGGTCGTGGACGTGGCGCACGGCCAGATGAATGAGGAGCAGCTCTCGACGGTCATGGAGCGCATGGCCACGGGCGAGACGCAGATTTTGGTCTGCACGACGATCATCGAGACCGGCATCGACATTCCGAACGTGAACACCCTCATCATCGAGGACGCCGACCGCATGGGCCTTGCCCAGTTGCACCAGCTGCGCGGGCGCGTGGGCCGCTCGAACCGGCGCGCGAGCGCGTATCTGACGTTCCGGCGCGGGCGCGAGCTGAGTGAGATCGCCGAAAAGCGCCTGAGTGCCATCCGCGAGTTTGCGGAGTTCAACTCCGGCTTCCGCATCGCCATGCGCGATCTGGAGATCCGCGGCGCGGGCAGTCTGCTCGGAGCCGAGCAGTCGGGCCACATGATCGACGTCGGCTATGATATGTACCTCAAGCTGCTCGAGGAGGCCGTGCTCGAAGAGCGCGGCGAAAAGCCCGAACAGCGCGCCGAGTGCGCGGCCGACCTCGCCGTGTCAGCCAACATTCCGGAGAGCTATGTGCCCAGTCAGGAGCAGCGCATGGATCTCTACCGCCGCATCGCGCTCGTGCGCACGGAGGCGGAGGCTGACGACCTCATGGACGAAGTGATCGACCGCTTCGGCGACCCGCCGCCGAGCGTGTACACGCTCGTGCAGGTGGCGCTGCTGCGCAGTGATGCGGGCAAAGTCGGCGTGACGGATATTTCGCAGAAAAACGGCTGTTTGAAGTTCCTGCTGGCGCAGTTCGATATGCAGAAGGTATCGGCACTGTACGTCCGGCCGGAGTTCAAGGGCCGCTTGAAGGTGGATGCGGGGGCAAAGCCGGGCGTCATTCTGCGCCTCAAGACCCGCACCCACGTCATCGAACAGGCAAGAGCGTTTGTTTCCGCATGGGCAGACGCCCAGGAAGACCGCGCATGACACCCATGTGCAACAAAACGAAAGGAAGCGTTTGCTGATGAAAACCAGAACCATCGCCCTGCTGCTGGCGCTCGTAATGGCCGTCTGCTGCCTGACCGGCTGTACCTCGACCCGCGTGCGCAGCTACACCGAAGAGAGCAGTGATACCTCGACCGACAAGTATGCCGCCGCGCTCAATACTTACAAGAGCAATCAGAAGGTCATGACCGTCAACGGCAGCACCGTGTACTGGAACGAGTATGCCTATTTCCTGTGCGCCATCATGGCGAATATGGAGCGCTACGGTATGCAGATCACGGACTGGAGCGAGGTCTACGATGAGAGCACGAACGAGACATACAGCGACATCATGACCAAGAGTATCGTCAACAACATCGCCTGGAACCACCTCATCGAGACCAAGGCGGCGGAAAACGACGTGACATTTGACGCGGCGGGCGAGCAGTACGTGCAGGATACGATCGACCAGACCATCCAGAACGTTGTGGGAGACGACGGCACCGAGGCCGAGCTGAACGAAAAGCTTCAGTCGTACTACATGGATCTGGACCTGTTCAAGTACTTCACCAAGACGCAGTATCTCTATAACGGTCTGGCCAGCAAGCTCTTCGGCGAGAACGGTGCGAACATCTCCGACGAGGACGTGCAGGAATATGCCGAGGCAAACAGCTACATGACGGCAAAGCACATCCTGCTCAAGACGACGGATGACAGCGGCACCGCCCTCTCGGATGCGGACAAGGCAGCCAAGAAGCAGCAGGCCGAGCAGATCGCAGCACAGCTGCGTGCTGTGACCGACCCCGACAAGCGCGTGGAGCTGTTTGACCAGCTTATGGAGCAGTACAACGAGGACACCGGCGAGAGCAGCTACCCGCACGGCTACTGCTTCACCTCCGGCAGTATGGTCACGGAGTTTGAGGACGCCTGCGAGGCGCTCGAACCCTACGAGGTGTCCGGCGTGGTGGAGAGCACGTACGGCTATCACGTCATTCTGCGCATGCCGATCCAGGGTGACGACCTGGTCATGAGCAGCGACGGCAGCCAGCAGACGCTGCAGATGCTCGTGGCGCAGGAGCAGCTCGGCAGCCTGCTGACGGGCTGGGTGGACGAGGCGGACATCAGCTGGGAGTCGAAGTTCCGCAGCATCGACTACGCGGCCGTGTTCACGCCGAAGCAGAGCTTCTGGAAGCGGCTGGACGTGTTTGACTGGTTTGAGAAATAACAACAAAAGGAAAAGATCCCGCCATCCGATCGGATGACGGGATCTTTCTATCGTTTTGTCGTTTTGTCAGGCGTGCTTGACCATGCCGGCGAGCTTTTTCATCAGGCCGGAGCCGAACTTCTCATCGAAGTAGTTGAGCCACGCGCGCAGCATGTCGATCGTCTCGGGGTCGCCGAGCCAGTGGCGCAGGAGAATGCTGCGGTCGGTGCTGCGCAGGAGCTTGGCCACCGACACGAGAATGGCGTACGCATCGTCGATCTTGCCGAGCAGCGGGACCGAGTCCGGCACGAGGTCCAGCGGCGAGAGCACATACAGCAGCGCAAGGCCGAGGTCGAGCTTGCGGCTCGAGGGCACGTCGGGGTCGAGCATGAGCTTGCAGATAAGGTAGGCAAAGTCCGGCAGCGTCGTGAGGTAATCGGCCGCCTTGCTGCCGAATTTTCCGGCCACGAAGCTGGTGGCCTGATAGCGGGCGCGCTTATAAAAGCGGTCGAATGCGTTGTCGTCCATGTAATAGATGTTTTCTTTGGTCATGATCCTGCCTCCTGATGGGAGAAGATTTTCTTTTATCTATTATAGCGAAAAATCAGATAGGCTTCAACTGGTTTGTGAAATTTTTCGGAATTGATTGCCAAGCGGGCCGATCCGGCGTATAATGCAGGAGCATTTCAGAAAACGGAGGCTGAGCCTATGATCCGCTTTTTCAACGGCCGCACGCTCACGATGGCGGACGGTGTGTCCGTCACGACGGACGAGGTCTGGACCGACGGGGACAAGATTGCCTACATCGGCCCCACGCCGGAGGACCTGCCCGTGTTCGAGCGGCAGATCGACCTCGGCGGCGATCTTGTCATGCCGGGCTTTAAGAACGCGCACGCGCACGCCGGTATGAGCTTTGTGCGCTCGTATGCCGACGATGTGCCGCTGCAGCCGTGGCTGTTCGAGCAGATCTTCCCGCTCGAGGCGAAGCTCACGCCCGAGGCGGTGTACGCGTTCACAAAACTGTCGATCCTTGAGTATCTCACGAGCGGCATCACGGCCGGCTTTGACATGTATTATTTCCGCGAGGCCATTGCCCAGGCGAGCATCGACTGCGGCTTCCGCACGGTGCTGTGCGGGGGCGGCGGTAGCGCGCAGCAGCTTGAAGCGGAATACCGCAAGTTCAACGCCCTGCACCCGCTGATCTCCTATCAGCTCGGCCTGCACTCGGAGTATACCTCGAGCATCATCGAGATGACCGAGGCCGGCGAGCTGGCCCGCGCGTTGCACGCGCCGGTGTTCGCGCACAATGCCGAGACCGCGCGCGAGGTTGCCGAGTGTCAGGACCGCTGGGGCAAGACGCCGACGGAGCTGTTTGAATCTCTCGGCCACTTTGACTACGGCGGCGGGGGCTTTCACTGCGTGCACATGACGGAGCACGATCTGGAGATCTTCCGGAAGCGCGGGCTCTGGGCCGTCACGAACCCCGGATCGAACGCCAAGCTTGCCAGCGGCATCGCCCCGCTGGCACAGATGCGGGAGCTGGGCATCCATATGGCCATCGGCACCGACGGCCCGTCGAGCAACAACGCGCTCGATTTCTTCCGCGAGATGTATCTGGCCGCCGTGCTGCAAAAGCTGCGCTGCGGCGACGCGGCCGCCTTCCCGGCGGACGACGTGCTGCGCATGGCGACGGTTGGCGGCGCGCAGGCCATGGGCCTGACTGGCTGCGATGTGCTCGCTCCCGGCAAGCAGGCGGACCTGATCGTCATCGACCTGCAGCGGCCGAACATGCAGCCGGTGCACAATGTACCGCGCAACCTGGTCTACAGCGGCTCGAAGGAGAACGTGCGCCTGACGATGGTCGCCGGGCGGGTGCTGTATGAAAACGGCGCGTTTTTCGTCGGCGAGCCGGTGCAGGACATTTACCGCGCCGTGAACGCGGCCTTCGCCGCGATGCGCGCGGCGCTCTGATCGCTTTTCCTGCGGGCTGCGGGGCGGCGAAAGCCGCCTGAGGTGATATGCCCGAATCGATAAAAAAGTCCCGGAAACAGTGAGTTTCCGGGACTTTTTGCTGCCCTGCGGGGGCGTTATGCTTTCGTTTCGAGCACTTTCACGCCGTGCATGATGATCTCGCCGGCGAGCACGGCCATCTCTTCGGGCGTCTGCTTCATGCCGTTGTCAATCCACGTGAGCGCGAGCGACATGTTGCCCGACACGATGAACGAGCAGAAGTAGTCAAGCATCACGGGGTCGTTCGGATAGTAATACGCGAGGAAGTCATACAAAAATTCGTCGCGCAGGATGTGGCAGATGCGGTCGGTGAAGGCAATGTCGCCGTTTTTGCCCAGCAGCACATGGCACAGATCGGAATTCTGCTCGATGTACTGGTACAGCTCCATCAGGTACGGGTAGGTCTTGCCCTCGGAGTTTTTCGCGTTGTGCCGGCGGCATACGACGACCAGCCCGTCCGCCAGCTCATCCTCGAGACTGGACAGCAGGTCGTACACGTCCTTATAGTGGATATAGAAGGTGCCGCGGTTGATGTCTGCGATCGCTGCCAGCTCGCGCACGGAAATGTCCTTGACGCTCTTCTCCGCCATGAGCTTCATCAGCGCAAGCCGAAGCTGCCGTTTCGTCTTTCGCACTCTGCGGTCTACAACTTTTTCTTCCATTCGCCGATTCCTCCTACCTGTTATTTGTTGCCTTGACATACATGATACCACCGAAACGAACAATAATCAACATTTCGTTGCATAAAAATTGTGATTTTTTTCGAAATTTTTGTGAAAATTTTATGGAATAGTGGACGCGATGGAGAATAATCACATTTTTGTTGGCCATCTGGCCTGCAAACCGGCGACCAGACGGGCGCCGGAAAACGCAGTGGCAAAATGGCGCGCGATATGCTATGATGGGGGCAAATCCCGAAAAGGAGCACAAGATCATGTTTGAAAACGGAACGTTCGCGGTCCTCGGCCCGGACGGAAAACAGGTGCAGTGCGACGTGCTGTTCACCTATGACTGCGAGGACAACGGCCGCTCGTACGTCGTGTTCACGACCGGCGAGGGCGCGCAGCAGCGGCTGTTCGCCAACCGTTACGACACGCGCGCTGATGGCCAGCCGGCGCTGCGCGCGCTCGAAAACGAGCAGGAATACGCCATCATCAAGCACTGCTTTGAGGAGCTCAAGGCGAAGCTCGCCGAGCAGGCTGCAGCAGAGCAGGCGGCACAGGCCACTGCACAGGAGGGTGAGCCAGAAGCATGACAGACCCGTTTCATCCGCTGAGCGTGCAGGACATCCCGATGCTCACACACTACTTTGCCCGGCAGGATACACGCCTGTGCAATGCCTCGGCCGGCGCGGCCGTGCTCTGGCAGCCGTATTTTCAGGACGCGGCGCTCGAACTGGACGGCACGCTGCTGCTGCGCGAGCAGTTCCCCGGTCTCGGCACGGTATTTTCCACACCGATCGGAGAGCGTGTGGGAAATGCATACGATTTTCTCGTGAAATATTGCCGCGATGTGGGGGAATCCCTGCAGTTTTTCCCCGCCACGGCGGATGATGTGGAAAACCTGCGTGCGCGCTTCGGCGCCGTGGAGGCCACGCCGGTGCGCGACTGGTTTGACTATCTCTACGACGCGCAGGACATGGTGACATTCCGCGGCCGGCGCTTCAACGGCCAGCGCAACCACATCCATCGTTTCCAGCGCCTGTACCCGGACTGGGCGTTTGAGCGCGTCACAGCGGAGAATCTGCCGGAGGTGTGCGCGTTTTTTGATGCCTTCACCCGCCGCTACCACAAGGACAGCGACAGTGCGCAGGCGGAAGAGGACTGCGTGCGGGAATTCCTGCGCGACTTTGATGCTTATGCCTTGCTGGCGGGGCTGCTGCGCGTGAATGGGCGCGTGGCCGGTTTTTCCGCCGGGGAGATCGTGGGCGACACGCTCATCATCCACATTGAGAAGGCGGACATCGCCTATGAGGGCATCTATCAGGTGCTGGTCAACGAATACGCCAAGTGCTTCGTCACGCCCGATGTGCGCTACATCAACCGCGAAGAGGACGTGGGCGACGAGGGGATGCGGCGCTCAAAAGAGTCGTATCACCCCGTGTGCCTGCTTGAAAAATATCTGGTACGGATCCCGGCACAGCCGGAGAAAGGAGAAAAAACCATGCAGGAAGTCTATGAATTTCTGAAAAAGTGCGGCACGTACTATCTTGCCACCGTCGAGGGCGACCAGCCGCGCGTGCGCCCGTTTGGCACGGTGAATCTGTTCGAGGGCAAGCTCTATATCCAGACCGGCAAGGTCAAGGCCGTCTCGAAGGAGATGGCGGCGAACCCCAAGGTGGAGCTGTGCGCGTTTGATGGCGAGACCTGGCTGCGCGTGAGCGCGACGGCCATCGAGGACGACCGCGTGGAGGCGCGGCAGGATATGCTCGATCACTATCCCGAGCTGCAGAGCATGTACGCCGCCGATGACGGCAACACGCAGGTGCTCGCGCTGACGGACGCGATCGCGACGTTCAGCTCCTTCACCGCTGCACCGCGTACGGTGCGCTGGTAAGCGCAGAGCATGACGCAAAAACGGCCCACCGGGTGTCATCGGCGGGCCGTTTTGCGCAGATGGGAGATCAATTTGCGGAAATTTTGCGCCTGTATGCGAACAAACTTCCATTTTTCATTATAAAACCGGTTGGCAACCGCGTTGGTAAGTGCTACAATCGGGCCAGAAAAACCAATAGAAAGAAGGAGATCATAGATGGCACAGTTTTTACTCTCGTGCGAGTCCACGGTGGATGTCCCCTATGCATATATGCACAGCCGCGGGATCCCCGTCATTTTCTATTCGTATATTGTCGACGAGCAGACATATCCGGACGATATGGGCCGCGACCCGGAGGCACTGCCCCGGTTCTATGCGTTTCTGGACGCGGGGAAGCTGCCGAGCACGTCCCAGATCAACCAGTTCGCGTACTATGATTACTTTAAGGGCCTGCTCGAGCAGGGCGGCGATGTGCTGCACATTGCCTTTGGCTCCGGCATGACGCAGTCGGTGAACCAGGCGTATGAGGCGGCCGAGCAGCTGCGCGCCGAGTTTCCGAATCAGCGGCTGGAGGTCATCGACTCCCTGTGCAGCTCGTCCGGCTATGGTCTGCTGGTCGACGGTGCGGCCGATCTGCGCGATGCGGGCAAGTCCATGGATGAGACGATCGACTGGGTGATGGCTTGGCGCAAGCGCGTGCACCATCAGTTCTACTCGACGGACCTGCAGTATTTTCGGCGCGGCGGGCGCGTGTCTGGCCCGGCGGCGACCATCGGCGCGATTCTCGGCATCTGCCCGATCATGCGGCTCGACGACCGCGGCCGCATCATCGCCTACGACAAGGTGCGCGGCAAGAAGGCCGCCGTGCGCACGACAGTCGACGCCATGGTGGCGCACGCCGTCGGCGGTGAGGACTACAGCGGCAAGTGCTGGATCTGCCACTCCAACTGCCTGGAGCAGGCCGAGATCACGCGCGACGCTGTGCGTGCGCGCTTCCCGCACATTCCGGGGGAGATCCGCATCTGCGATATTGGCACGATCATCGCGTCCCACGCCGGCCCTGGTACGGTGGCAGTGTTCTTTTTCGGCGATGAGCGCGCGCCGGAGTGAGCGCGGCAAAGACAAAAAACAGGAGACCGCCCCGATCCGTTTTGGATCGGGGCGGTCTCCTGTTTGCAGACAAAGCAGAAAGGCTTGTTTTAGCCGATCATGCCCTGAATGAAGTTCACCGGCCACTGGCAGAAGTCCTTGACCAGGTCGAGCTTATCGCGGATGGCGAAGGTGGTGTTCTCGTCGCAGAGCGACTCGATCTTTTTCTTGATGGCCTTGGTGTTCACCTCGAGCAGTTCGCTGGCGCTCGACAGGATCTTGCCGCCGTCGATCTCCTTAACCGACGTCCAGAGCTCGGAAGCGTACTCCTTGACGCCAACGCTCTTAATTGCCTGAATGCACATACCTATTCCTCCCTTAAAATACTGGTGCTCCCGGCCGCGTATCCGGCGGCCGGAAAACAAGATTGCTCTTATCAACAGTGTTCTCATTCTAGCACAAAGCCGAGAGATTGTCAAAGAGGAATACAGAGAAATGTGCAATTTCCCACATTTTGTGGTCAATATGCACAAGCCGGACAACAAGTAGCGGAAATTCAACCGGCTGCGGTGAAAAAGACCGCGCGTGGGCGCTTATGCCTCGGCGATGACCTCGCACTCGACGAGCACGTCCTTGGGCAGACGCGCGACCTCGACGCAGCTTCTGGCCGGGAACGGCTCGGAGAAATACTCGACATAGATGGCGTTGACGGTGGCGAAATCGTCCATGTTCTTGATGAACACCGTCGTCTTGACGGCCTTGGACATGTCGCTGCCGGCCGCCTGCAGCACGGCGCTCAGGTTGCGGAAGACCTGATGGGCCTGCGCGTCGATGCCGTCGGCGATGACGCCGGTGGCGGGGTCGATGCCGATCTGACCGGACGTGAACACAAAGCCGCCGGAGACCTGCGCCTGAGCGTAGGGGCCGAGTGCGGCGGGAGCATGATTGGTAGCAACTGTTTTCATGATGATAACCTCCTATTAGTCGATTTTTACGTGATAACCGTTTTGAATGAGCTGACCGAGCACGCGGTCGCCGTGCTCCTTACCGCCGACCTCGCAGGAGACGTGCACGTCAATCTCGTTGGGGTTGAGCCCGGCGGTGAGCCGGTCGTGCTCCACGGAGAGGATGTTCGCGCCGAGGGCGGCGATGTCGTTGAGCAGCTTGCCGAGGCTGCCGGGCCGGTCGAGCAGCGTGACGGTGAAGCGCAGCCGGCGGTGGCGGGACACGAGGCCCTGCTCGATGATGCACTGGATGAAGCTCACGTCGATGTTGCCGCCGGAGAGCAGGCACACGACGTTTTTGCCCTTCACGTCGACCTTGCCCTTGAGCACGGCGGCTACGGGTGCGGCGCCGGAGGGCTCGACGATCTGCTTGCAGCGCTCCATGAGCAGGAGCACGGCCTCGGAGATCTCGAGATCGCTGACGGTGACGACGTCGTCGGCATACTGCTGGATGAGCGGGACGGTGATGTCGCCGGGTGCCTTGACGGCGATGCCGTCGGCAATGGTGGCGACGGAGTCGGTCTGGACGTAGCTGTGCGAATGGAACGACTGCGCGATCGCATTTGCGCCCTCGGCCTGCACGCCGATGACCTGTACGCGGGGGTTGATCTGCTTGATGCACGCGGCCACGCCGGCGAGCAGGCCGCCGCCGCCGGCCGGCACGATGACGATGTCCGCCGTGGGCAGGTCGCCGAGGATCTCGAGACCGATCGTGCCCTGACCGGCAATGACCTCGGGGTCGTTGTAGGGGTGCAGGAACGTGGCGTGCTCCTGCTCGCAGATTTCGCAGGCCTTGGCGTAGGCGTCGTCATAGCAGTCGCCCGCGAGCACGACGGTGGCGCCGTAGCCCTCCGTGGCCTTCGCCTTGGCGATGGGCGCGGTCTTGGGCATGACGATCGTGGCCGGGATGCCGAAGCGGTGCGCGGCATAGGCCACGCCCTGCGCGTGGTTGCCGGCCGACGAGGCCACGACGGCCCCGGTCTCGCCGCGCTCGACGAGCGCCGCGATCTTGTTGCTCGCGCCGCGGATCTTGAACGAACCGGTCTTCTGGCTGTTTTCGTACTTGAGATAAATGCTGCCGCCCGTCATAGCCGAGAACGTGGCCGACAGGTCGAGCTCTGTGTGGTGCAGCACGCCCTTGAGCCGCTGCGCCGCGCGTTCAAATTCCTGCAGTGGGATCTCCACAGCAACACCCCCGTAAGATTTCTGTCTGGATCCTTCTGCACCTACTATACCGCGGCGAAAACGGAAATACAAGCGCCGCGCGGCAAAATGTCCGCGCCGAAGAAACTTTTTTGCACGATTGTCCGCGCAATAAAAACATTCGCGCGTGAGCAGCGCACGGGTGCGCAAAGCGAATCTTACACATTCCTTAAAAAGTGAGAAATCGGTTGCTGCTGCACACTGCGCGGGGGTATAATGTATGAAAAAATGGGAAAGGAGCACCGTCACGTACCGGTGCAACGATCAGGAGGAGACACCATGCTCAATATTCAGCATTTTACCAAGACTTATGGTGAGAAAAAGGCCGTGGATGATCTGAGCCTGCACATCGCGCCGGGCGAGATCTACGGTTTTATCGGCCACAACGGTGCCGGCAAGACGACGACGCTCAAGGCGACTGTCGGCATCCTGCAGTTTGACGCGGGCGAGATCACGATCGGCGGCCACTCCATTCAAACAGAGCCGCTGGCCTGCAAGCGGCTGCTTGCCTACATCCCGGACAATCCGGACCTGTACGACTTCATGAGCGGCATTCAGTACCTGAACTTCATTGCCGACATTTTCGGCATCCCGGCCGCGGAGCGCTGGGCGCGCATCGAGCCGTATGCCGATGCGTTTGAGCTCACGGGTGATCTCGGTCAGCCCATCAGCGCGTACTCGCATGGCATGAAGCAGAAGCTTGCCATCATCGCGGCGTGGATCCACGATCCGAAGCTCGTCATCATGGATGAGCCGTTCGTCGGTCTCGACCCGAAGGCGGCGCACCTGCTCAAGGGCATGATGCGCGAGCTGTGCGACGCCGGCGGTGCGATCTTCTTCTCGACGCACGTGCTCGAGGTCGCCGAGAAGCTCTGCGACAAGGTGGCCATCATCAAGGGCGGGCGGCTCATCCGCTCCGGCACGATGGAGGATGTCAAGGGCGACGACAGCCTCGAGGATGTGTTCCTGGAGCTGGAGGATGCATCATGCTGAAAACGCTTTTGAAAAAACAGATGGCGGAGATCTTCCGCAACTATTTCTACGACCCGAAAAAGAACAAAATGCGCTCCAAGGGCGCGACGATCGCCTACATCGCACTGTATGCGCTACTGATGGTGGGCCTCCTCGGCGGGATGTTCGCGCTCATGGCCGTGGGCCTGTGCACTCCGCTGGTTCAGGGCGGTATGGGCTGGCTGTACTACCTGCTCATGGGTCTGATCGCGGTGCTGCTCGGCACGTTCGGCAGCGTGTTCAGCACGTATTCGAGCCTGTACCTGTCGAAAGACAACGACCTGCTGCTGTCAATGCCGATCCCGGTGTGCTGCGTCATGGCCTCGCGCCTGCTGGGCGTGTACCTGCTGGGGCTGATGTACGCGGCGGTCGTCATCGTGCCGGGCGTGATTGTGTACTGGCTCACGGCGCCGGTCACGGCGGGGACGATCGTCGGCGGTGTGCTGATGGTGCTGCTTGTGTCCGTGATCGTGATGGTGCTCTCGTGTCTGCTCGGCTGGGTGGTCGCGCGCATCAGTCTGAAGCTGAAGAACAAGAGCTTCATCACCGTGATTTTGTCGCTGCTGTTTCTGGCGGCGTATTACTTCGTGTACTACAAGGCGCAGGCGCTCATCACGCTGCTGGTGGAAAACGCTGCCGTGTACGGCATGAAGATCCGCGGCTCGGCGTATCTGCTGTACCTGTTCGGCTGCGCCGGCGCGGGCGATTGGCTGGCCATGTTGATCATGACGGCCACGCAGGCGGTGCTCCTCGCGCTGACGATGTGGGGCATCGCGCGCAGCTTCCTGAAGATCGCCACGGCGACCGGCAGCGTGAAGAAGGTGCGCTTCGAGCACAAGGCCGTGCGCGCGCAGAGCACGCAGCGGGCGCTGTTCGGCAAGGAGCTGCGCCGCTTCACCGCCAGCCCGAACTATATGCTCAACTGCGGGTTCGGCATCCTGATGCTGCCGGTGGCGGGCATCGTGCTGCTCATCAAGGGCGGCGCACTCGGGCAGACGCTGGCCGATGTGTTCGGCGGGAATGTTGACATCGTGCCGGTGCTGATGTGCGCGGCGGTGTGCCTGCTCGCCTCGATGAACGACATGGCGGCGCCCTCGGTGTCGCTCGAGGGCAAGTGCCTGTGGCTCGTCCAGTCGCTGCCGGTCGTGCCGTGGCAGGCGCTGCGCGCGAAGCTGGACGTGCAGCTCGTGCTGACCGGGGTGCCGGTGCTGTTTTGCGCGCTGTGCATGGTCATCGTGCTGCCGGGCGGCGCACTGGAGAAGGTGCTGCTGGTGGTCGTGGCGCTGCTGTACACGCTGCTGAGCGCGCTGGCCGCGCTCGCGCTCGGGCTCAAGATGCCGAACCTGACGTGGACCAACGAGACCACGCCCATCAAGCAGAGCGGCTGCGTGATGCTCTCGCTCTTTGCCAACTGGTTTTATGCCTTCGCGCTCGGCGGACTGTACTTCCTGTGCGGTGACGCGATCAGCGCGGCGGCATATCTGGCCATCTTCGCCGTCGTGACGGCGGCGGGCAGCGCGCTGCTGCTCCGCTGGGTGAAAAAGCAGGGCGCGTGCATCTTTGCTGCGCTCTGATCTCTGCGTGAAAACAGAAAACCGCCTCTGTCCAACTGAACTGCTCCAGTTTGTACGGACAGCACAAAAAGCCCCCTATGTAGGCGATAT
>CAVFZY010000028.1:0-9716 GCA_963627135.1 Bacteroidaceae bacterium
CAGCAAGCCCTTTCGGTTGCTTGAACTATTTACGTTATAATATTTGTCTAACTTTTGGGGGTCACTTCACCCGGAGCATGCTCCGGGGCCTGCGGTCTTTTGATATGGGCCTGTCGTTACGGCTCGGCGCCCAGCCACTTTTCCAGGCACACGAGTGCAACGCCGTCGATGCCATTGAAATTGCACGGTGCGATGGCCACCTCGCGAAAGCCGAGCGAGGTGTGCAGCCGCCGGGCGTTGGCGTTTTTCGCGTTCGTGTCGATGCGCAGTTCCGGGCAGCCGAGCGCGCGGGCCCGCTGCTCATAAAAGCGCATGAACTGCGTCCCATAGCCATGCCCGGCCGCCGCCGGATCCACGACGAGCGTGTGCAGCACGAGCACCTGCTCCGGCGGCATGTCGTGCGCCCACGGCACCTCGGCATACACCGGTACCTGCTCGCGGTTGATGCGCCCGGCGGCGTAGACGGTGCCGCCGTCGGCGAGCACGAACAGGTCCCCAGCGTCGAGCCCGGCCTGCGCGGTCGCGCGCGTGGGGTACACGCCGCGCACCCAGCCGATGCTGACTTTCCCGGCCTCCTCGACCGTGTGGATCGCGTCATAGATCTCCTCGATGCGTGCAATGTCGTCCGCAGTTGCGGGTCGGATGTTCGTCATGTGTGCTGCCTCCTGTCTCATTTCGTAAAGATGTCCTCCGGGATCAGCGCGGCGAGCGCCCGCTGCCCGGCCGGCGTGTGGTGCACGCCGTCGGTCGTGTAGGCGGGCACGAGCGCGTCCGGGTCGTCGGGGTCGGCCAGCGCGTCGAGCGGGATGTACCCGTCAGCGGGGCAGTCCGCGCTCTGGAACCAGGCGTTGAGCTCCAGCCGCAGCGCGTCAAATTCCGGTGACCACTGGATGTCGTCCCCGCGGCCGAAGAGGTTGCGCGTGTAGCCTTTCCACGGCGTGAGCTCGCAAAACCAGATGCGCACGCCCTGTGCGTGCGCCATGTCGGCGAGCGCGCGGTAGCCCGCCGTCATCTGCGCGAACGTGACCGGGGTCAGCAGCCCCTGCTTGCTCAGGCAGTGCGGGTGGATGAGATCATTGGCCCCCAGCTTGACGAGCACCATGTCCGCGCCCGCCTGGCCGAGCACGTCGCGCCCGAAGCGCTTCACGCCCGCGCCGCCGAGGAGCTTTGCCGCGCGGCCCACGCCGTCGGCCACCAGCCGGTCGCCCTTGATGGCGGCCTGCGTCACGCTCACATTCCCGATGCAAGCCTTGCGCAGGCGCGCGGCCAGCAGGCGCGGCAGCTCGTTTGCCACGGTCGAGTCGCCGAAGATGACGCACGTGTGTGTCCCGGCCGGGGCCAGCACATCGACCTCCGTGAGCGCGGGGATGACCTCGTACGCGCCGGAGTCCGCTGTGTGCTGCATCGGCACGGCCATGTGCAGCATGGTGCGGCGCGTGCAGTTGCCGAGCTCGGCGTGGCTGCACCCACCGATGAGCCCGATCGTGCGCATGGCATTGATGCCGCGGTAAAAGACCGTCACGGTCAGTGTCTGCCCGGCGGTGACCGGCAGCGCGGCCGCGTCGGACGTGCAGCTTGCCCCGGCGCCGATGCGCACGTGCGTCTGCCCGCCGAAGGTCACGGTGCGCAGCGTGGCGGGGTCGATGCCGCGCGCATCGTCCGTGCCGATGGCGACGGTGCAGGCCGCCACGTGCAGCGGCAGCACGCCGAAAATGTTCGAGAGCGTCAGCCGCACGTGCGTGCCGCCGGCCGTGAGCTGCACGGCCGTGCGCGCGGACACATCCGTCACGGCGACACCGAGCCGGTCGAGCACCCCGATCTCGGACAGGCTCGCGTCGATGGGGCTGGTGCTCCACGCACTGACCCAGCGGCGATCGGAAATGGGCTCCATGGATCGGACACCTCCCGGAAACATTCAGAGTGTTTAAAAGGTAATGCATCCCGCCTGAAAAGTCAAGCGGCGCGAAAACGAAAAACCGGCAGAGCGTCCGCTCTGCCGGTCTCTGCGTCCGGAAGATCAGCCGTGCAGGCCGTTTTCCTGGCGCTCCATGTTTTCGATGACGACGTCGTGAATGTCGCCCAGGCCCGCGCAGTATTCGAGCACCTTCCAGGGCGTGTTCGTGTGGAAGTGGATCTTGATGAGGTCCTCATCGCCGACGGCCAGCAGGCAGTCGCCCGCGATATTCTGCAGGATATAGTCGTGGATGGCGTCCTCGTCGAGGCCGTGGCCCTCGATGAGCAGCTGGGTGTCAAAACGGAATTCGAGCATGGGTTGTGTCCTCCTTAATCATCGAGCTTGAGCACGGCGAGAAATGCCTCCGTGGGGATCTGGACCGTGCCGAGCTGGCGCATTTTCTTCTTGCCTTCCTTTTGCTTTTCGAGCAGCTTCTTCTTGCGCGTGATGTCGCCGCCGTAGCACTTGGCGAGCACGTCCTTGCGCAGGGCCTTGACGGTCTCGCGCGCGATGATCTTGCCGCCGATCGCGGCCTGTACCGGGATCTCGAACAGCTGCCGCGGGATGTTCTCCTTGAGCTTCTCGCACAGCTTGCGCGCCCGGCCGTAGGCCTTGTCCTTGTGGGCGATGAAGCTCAGCGCGTCGACCTGGTCGCCGTTGAGCAGCATGTCCACCTTCACGAGCTCGCTCGGGTGGTAGCTGGAAAATTCGTAGTCGAGCGAGGCGTACCCCTTCGTGCGTGCCTTGAGTGTGTCGAAGAAGTTGTAGACGATCTCGTTGAGCGGCATCTCGTAGTGCAGTTCCACGAGCCGGCTGTCGAGATACTGCATATTTTTATACTCGCCGCGCAGGTCCTGGCACAGCGGCATGATGTTGCCGACAAACTCCTGCGGCGTGATGATCGACACGTTCACGAACGGCTCCTCCGCGACCTCGATGGACGCGGGGTTCGGGTAGTCGTGCGGGTTGTCGATCATGAGCACCGTGCCGTCGGTTTTCGTGATGCGGTAGATGACGCTCGGCAGCGTCGTGATGAGGTTGAGGTCAAACTCGCGCTCGAGCCGCTCCTGAATGATCTCCATATGCAGCATACCGAGAAAGCCGCACCGGAACCCGAAGCCGAGCGCGACCGACGACTCCGGCTCGAACGAGAGCGAGGCGTCGTTGAGCTTGAGCTTCTCGAGCGCGTCGCGCAGGTCGGGGTACTTCGAGCCGTCCTCGGTATAAATGCCGCAGTAGACCATCGACCGCGCCGGACGGTAGCCGGGCAGCGGTTCGGCGGCGGGGCGGGCCGTTTCGGTCACGGTGTCGCCTACGCGCGTGTCCTCCACGTTTTTGATGCTCGCCGTGAAGTAGCCCACGTCGCCGCAGCCGAGCTCGTCGCACGGATCGAGGCCGATGGGCCGCAGGTGGCCGACCTCCAGCACTTTGTACGACGCGCCGGTGGACATCATCGTCACCTCCATGCCGCGCCGGAGCGTGCCGGCCACGATGCGCATGAGCACGATGACGCCGCGGTAGCTGTCATACTGACTGTCGAACACGAGCGCCTGCAGCGGCGCGTCCGGGTCGCCCTTCGGGGCGGGGACGTGGTCAACGATGTCGTCGAGCACGGCCTGAATGTTGATGCCCTGCTTGGCCGAGATCTCCGGCGCGTCCATGGCCGGGATACCGATGATGTCCTCGATCTCGGTCTTGGTGCGCTGGGGATCGGCGGCCGGCAGGTCGATCTTGTTGATAACCGGCAGAATCTCCAGATTATGGTCGAGCGCGAGGTAGGTGTTGGCGAGCGTCTGCGCCTCCACGCCCTGCGAGGCGTCCACGATCAGCACGGCGCCCTCGCACGCGGCGAGCGAGCGGCTGACCTCGTAGTTGAAGTCCACGTGGCCCGGTGTGTCGATGAGGTTGAGCGTGTAGGTCTTGCCGCCGCGGTGATACGTCAGGCCGACGGCGCGCGCCTTGATCGTGATGCCGCGCTCGCGCTCGAGGTCCATGTTGTCGAGCAGCTGCGGCTCCATCTCGCGTTGATCGACTGCGCCGCACAGCTCGATGAGCCGGTCGGACAGCGTGGACTTGCCGTGGTCGATGTGCGCGATGATCGAAAAATTACGGATGTCTTCTTGTGGGATCATAGGGCAATCTCCTCCAGTGCGGTCTCGGCGCGGTCGGCGGCGGTGCGCACGTCCTGCACGAGCACGCGCAGCGCCTCGAGCTGTTCGGGCGTGCACGCCGGGCTCGGCGCCCGGCCGAGCAGAAAGTCCGCGCTCACGCCGTAGTAGTCGCACGCCCGGCACACGAACGCCAGCCCCGGCTCGCGCGCGCCGTTTTCGTAGTGGGACAGCAGCGCCTGGCTGATTTTCAAATCGGCTGCGACCTTGCGCTGGGACAGCCCGCGCGCATGGCGCAGCTCCGACATGACGGCAGCAAAATTGCGTTCCATGTCGCACCTCCTGTAACATTCATGATAACGGACTGTATTTTACCACGCCCGCGCCCAAACGGCAACAACCTCTTTATAAAATCGCGCGCAAGACTTGAAAAACGTCGCCTGTGGTGTTACACTGTTATTTATGAAACCATGTTCACGAAAAACAGAAAATAGATGAACATATTGGAGGAAAACACCATGTTTGAAAATCTGGTTGAAGTTCTCAAAGCCAATCCGCGCAAGATCGTCTACACCGAGGGCACCGATGCCCGCATCCTCGAGTCTGCTGCTCGCCTGAAGCAGGGCGGCTTCCTGACGCCGATCCTCGTCGGCAATGTGGACGATGTGAAGGCGGCGGCCAAGGCCGGCAGCTTCGACATCGAGGGGCTCGAGATCATCGACCCTGCCAACTATGACAAGATGGACGAGATGGCCCAGTGCATGTTTGACCTGCGCAAGGGCAAAATGACCATGGAGGACGTCCGCGCCAACCTCCAGAAGGGCAACTACTTCGGCACTATGCTCGTGAAGATGGGTGTGGCCGACGCGCTGCTCGGCGGCGCAACCTACTCCACTGCGGACACCGTCCGTCCGGCGCTGCAGCTCATCAAGACCAAGAAGGGCGCCCACCTCGTGAGCTCCTGCTTCATCATGGTCCGCGGCGACGAGATGCTTGTCATGGGCGACTGCGCCATCAACATTGACTATCAGGACAACGTCGACAAGGCCACCGGCGAGGTTACGTTTTCGGCTGCGCAGAAGCTGGCCGAGGTCGCCATCGAGACTGCCAAGACTGCCGAGATCTTCGGCATCGACCCGAAAGTTGCCATGCTGAGCTTTTCCACCAAGGGCTCCGGCAAGGGCGGCACGGTTGCGCTCAGCCACGATGCCACCGTCATCGCCAAGGAGCTCGCGCCCGAGCTGAAGATCGACGGCGAGATGCAGTTCGACGCGGCCGTCTCCCCGGTCGTCGGCCAGCTGAAGTTCCCCGGCTCCCCGGTCGCGGGCCACGCCAACACCTTCATCTTCCCGTGCATCGAGGCTGGCAACATCGGCTATAAGATCGCGCAGCGTCTCGGCGGCTTCGCGGCCTACGGCCCGATCCTGCAGGGCCTGAACGCCCCGATCAACGACCTGTCCCGCGGCTGCGACGCTGAGGAAGTCTACCAGATGTCCATCATCACGGCGGCTCTGGCCTGATCGGTTTTCGTCCAAAACATGTTTCCGGCGCTGTTAAAGATAACAGCGCCGGTTTTTTGAAAGGGGAGAGCGCCTGTGGAGCGCGAGGAGTATATGCACGCGGCACTCGCGCTCGCGCAGGAGGCGGCGGCCGATGGCGAGGTGCCGGTCGGCTGTGTGATCACCGACGGCGCGGGCCACATCATCGGCCGCGGCCGCAACCGCCGCGAGCGGACGCACCGGGCCGACGCCCACGCCGAGATGGAGGCCATCGCCGAGGCATGCCGCGCGCGCGGCACGTGGCGGCTCGACGGCTGCACGCTCTATGTCACGCTCGAGCCGTGCCCCATGTGCGCCGGGGCGATCATCAACGCCCGCGTGCCGGTCGTTGTTTACGGCGCGAAAGAGCCAAACTTCGGCTCCTGCGGCAGCGTGCTCAACCTCTTTGAGGAGCGCTACGGCCACCACCCCGCCATCTACGGCGGCGTGCTGGCGGACGCGTGCGCGGACGTGCTGCGCGCGTTCTTCGGCGGTTTGCGCGGATAAAAAACATGCGTCCCGAAAGCTCGGAACGCATGTTTTCTATTTCTGTATCTCCTGCATCAGCTCGTGATAAAACACGTCGAGCACGCCGACATAGTGCGGCTTCCACGGCTTGAGCCGGCCACAGTAGTGGATGATGACCGTGTGCGCACGCACCCAGTCGAGATCGACCGGGACGTTTCGCAGCTCCGCGTTGTGCAGCGCGAGGATGCGGTCGCTGAGATTATAGACCATGCTGTCGAGCAGGTGCACCCGGTCGCCGTAGAGCGCGGTGAGAATGTCCTGATCCGGCAGCAGGAACACGTCCTGCTTCTCGTCGGCGAAGGCGCGCACGCGCTCCATGTCCAGATCGGCGCGCAGGGCGGGGAGGTTATACAGCAGCACGCCGGTGTTGATGTACGGTGCCGCCTCGTCCATGCCCAGTCGCGCGGCGTTGAGCTTTTCAAGCAGCTTGCGCGTGTGCGTGCAGGCCATGAAGTACGCATCGCCAAACGGCGTGGCGTACAGCGTCGTCAGCGGGTTGATAACGATCGTGTCCGCGTCGAGATAGAGGATGCGCTCGAGTGTGTCCGGCAGCAGCAGGGGCGCCGCGATGCGGTAATAGATCTGGCGCGGGTAGCGTTTCGACTCCGGAAAGCCGTCGAACATCGCGGGGTCGACGAACACGAAGTGGAAGCCCACGTCCGGCAGCGCCGCGCGGATGTCTGCCTCGTCGCCGTCCGTGAGGTCGGAGTGCAGAATGAACACCTCGTAGTGGCTCGCGCCGCCGTGCAGCAGTATGCTGCGCATGCAGTTGAGAAATGTGGGGATATAGCCCCCGTTGATCGCAAAGAGCAGGTTCATAGCGGTACCTCCTTGAGCTGGCGGCGTGAGACGCTCAGAAAACTTACGCGCAAGTGTAGTGAAATAGAGCCGCAGGGGCGCTCGAGGGGGCATGGCCCGCCTCGGATCGGATCAATTGCTAAAAAACCTTGATTTTCAAGGTTTTTTAACGGCACGCGGGCGCTGCCAATGCAGCGCCCGCGTGCCCTATACGGCCCAATTACGCTTTCGGCGTGCCGTCGGGGTTGAACAGCGGCAGCTTGCCGAGCACGGTAATGTCGGGGCGGTCATTGGCGTCGCCCTCCGCGAGCACGGCCATCTTGCCGACGATGATGCCGCCGGCTTCGTTGACGAGTTCCTCCATCGCGCGCAGCGACTCGCCGGTCGAGATCACGTCATCCACGATGACGATGCGCTTGCCGTGGATCAGTTCCGCGTCCGTCTGGTCGAGCACGAGCGTCTGTACGCCCTGCGTCGTGATGGACTTGACGTGCACCTGGAACACGCTGCTCATGTAGGCCTTGGCCTTTTTACGGGCGACGAAATATTTGTCCGCGCCGCTCTGGCGGGCCATTTCGTACACCAGCGGGATGGCTTTCGCTTCGGGTGCGATCAGGTAGTCATATTCGGGCGTCAGCTTGAGAAGCTCGGCTGCGCAGTGCACGGTCAGCTCCACGTCGCCGAACATGACGAACGCGCCGATGTACAGGTCGTCCGAGACCTTGCACAGGGGCAGATCGCGCTTTAGCCCGGCGATATCCATCTCATATGTCATTTGAAATTCCTCCTAAATAAAATAACAGGCTAACAAAAGCATTATACATGATTGCCGGAAAAATGCAAGGCTTCCGGCGTCAGAAATACCGGGGGTGTCGGTGTCATATAGACAGATGTGTTTCACATATGATTCAGTAATAGCATCCATCCGGAAACAAAATAGCAAAATAATGGGAGTTGCCATTTTGATAACGCCGTCAGATTGTCTAAAAACGAGTTCCTTTTTCACAGCCCAAACCATTGCTTCGTCTAAAATGAACAGTTTATGAACGAAATTACCGAAAAACAGTTGCGAATTTTGCGATTTTAGTGTAAATTAGCAATAACTTGATCGTGAATTTCCCGCTTGCGGTTATGGACGGTCGGACGAAGCGGTTATCGTCCGGCGTCATTTGGGGGGAGTTCCGGGAAAGGCGAATTTGAAATTGGAGGAAAAACAATGGACGAAAACAAACGTGGTTCATTCGGCAGTAATATCGGCTTTCTGATGTCTGCCATCGGTTCCGCCGTCGGCCTTGGCAACATCTGGGGCTTCCCGTACAAGATGGGCAGATGCGGCGGCTTCACATTCCTGATCGTTTACCTGTGCCTGGCGGCATTTGTCGGCTTTGCCATCATGCTCTCTGAGTTGGCGATCGGCCGCAGCACCGGCTACGGCCCGGTCAACGCCTATAAGAAGATTTCGAAGAAGTTCAAGTGGATCGGCTGGCTGGCCATCATCGCGCCGTTCCTGATCATGACCTTCTACTCCGTCCTCGGCGGCTACTGCATTTACTACATGATCATCAACGTCGTCGGTATCTTCGGCGGCATGCCTGACAGCAGCTCCTTTGCGACCCTGCTCAGCAATCCGTGGATCGGCATCGGCTGCATGATCCTGTTTATGGTCATCTGCTATCTGATCAACCGCGGCGGTGTCGGCGGCGGCATTGAGAAGTTCAACACCGTTGGTATGCCGGCCCTGTTCGTCATGCTCATCATCGTCATCATCCGTGCATGGACGCTTCCGAACGCGGCTGTCGGCCTGAAGTACATGTTCGTGCCCGGCTATGCGGTCTCGGCCGGCTTCTTTGAATCGGCTCCCAGCTTCATCGAAGTTCTGGCAACGGCCGGTGGCCAGATGTTCTTCTCCCTGTCCCTGGCCATGGGCGCCATGATCACCTACGGCTCTTACCTGGGCAAGGATGAGAACCTCCCGAAAAACTCTGTCATCATTGTTATTTCCGATACCCTCGTTGCCATCATGGCCGGCCTTGCCGTTATCCCGGCGGCCGTTGCCAACGGCATCAACAACGGTGTCGCACTTGCTGACATCAAGCTCGGCGGTCCGAGCCTGCTGTTTGCAACGCTGCAGGACGTGTTCCATGACATGGGCGCCATCGGCGGCATCTTTGGCCTGATCTTCTACACGCTCGTTCTGATCGCGGCGGTTTCCTCCGCCATCTCCCTGATCGAGGCAGTTGCTGTCACCTTCATCGATCGCGCCAGTGCCAAGGGCCACGAGCGTGACCGCAACAAGGTGCTTGCCGTTGTCTGCCTCGCCATCACGCTGCTGGCCTGCCTTGTCGCGGTCGACGGTCTCGGCTCCAACGGCATCGCGCCGAAGGACCTGTTCCACATCGACTCCGATGCGACCTGGTGCGCTGACTGGCTCGACTTTATGGACGTCTGGTCTGAGGGCATCATGATGCCGCTCGGCGCCATGCTCTGTGCCATCATGGTCGGCTGGGAGATCAAGCCGAAATCCCTGTACGGCGAGATCGACAGCGGCTACAACGGCCACATCCACGGCTTCTACAGCTTCTGCATCAAATTTGTCGCTCCGGTCGCTATGGCGCTCATCCTGCTCAGCCAGGTCAACGACTTCTTCGGTCTGGGCCTGTTCTAAGCAGCGCGTTTTCGGCAACGAAACAAAACAACCGCAACCGGCAGCCAGTTTTGGCTGCCGGTTTTTGTTTTTGTATATCGAAAACCACTCGCTAGGCGAGTGGTTCAAAAAAAGCCTTGTGGCGA
>CAVFZY010000029.1:0-71891 GCA_963627135.1 Bacteroidaceae bacterium
CAGCAAGCCCTTTCGGTTGCTTGAACTATTTACGTTATAATATTTGTCTAACTTTTGGGGGTCACTTCATCCGGTGTGCACCTGTTTTTTGCGTTATTTGGTTCAGATCAGCAGTCCGCCGTCCACGCCGAACACCTGCCCGGTCACGAATCGGGCGCGCTCGCTCGCCAGCAGCGTGATCGCATCGGCCACGTCCTCCGCGCTGCCCATGCGGCACAGGGACGTGCTGTCGGCCAGTTCCGCCTTGTCCTCGGGGCTGAGGTTTGCAATCATATCCGTGTCGATGCAGCCGGGGGCGATACAGTTGACACGGATGCCGGACGGGCCGAGCTCCTTTGCCAGCGCCTTCGTGAAGGCGATGACGGCGCCCTTTGTGGCTGAGTAGGCAACCTCGCACGAGGCGCCGTTCGTGCCGAGGATGGAGGCGAGGTTGATAATGTGCCCGGCTTTCACGTGTACCATCGGCGGGATCGCGCACCGGCAGCAGTTGTACATACCCGTGACGTTCACATCAAACAGCCGCTTCCAGACGGCCGGGTCGAGATCCGTCAGCAGACCGTAGACTGCGACACCGGCGTTGTTCACCAGCAGATCCACAGGGCCAATTTTTTCGAACATGGCGGCGACGGCCTGCCCGTCGCTCACATCGGCGCAGATGGCCATGCCGCCGGTCTGCGCGGCGACCGCCTCGGCAGCCGTGCGGGATTGGATATAGTTCACGTGCACCATCCAGCCGTCGCGGGCCAGCGCCAGCGCGGTCGCCTTGCCGATGCCGCGGGATGCCCCGGTCACAAGTGCAATTTTCTTCATGCAATGCTCCTCCCAGAAACGAACATTTGTCAAAACGCTGCGTCTATGTTATTATATACTTGTTTCCTTGAAATTTCTATCCATCCTGTTGATTCCGGAGGAAAAATATGAGCAGACATACAACCACACGCCGCCGTCACGGCGTCCGGCGCATGAGTGAGCGCAAACGGCTGACGATCACGGCGATCACGGCGGTGCTCGCCCTGGTCACGGTCGTGATCTGCGCGCTGACCGGCGTGTTCAATTTTCATAAAGGCAATGAGCGCATCCTGCCCAATCTCGTCGGCCAGACGGAGGAATCGGCCAAGGCACAGCTTGCGGAGCTGGACGCCGAGCCGAGCATCACGTATGAAAACAGCGACGAGACCAAGGGTATCGTCATCCGGCAGGACGTCAATGAGGGCACACAGCTCAAGCACCGGCAGACGGTCACGTTCGTTGTCTCGCTCGGCCCGAAAGAGCAGCCAACGGCGCCGGAGGACACCCCGGTCGCGATCCCGAGCTTCGTCGGCCTGACGCTCGAGCAGGCGCAGGCGACGGCCAAGAGCCTCGGCGTCACCGTGGAGGCGGGCGGCACTGTCTATGATGACAACGTGCAAAAGGGCTCCGTTGCGCGCCAGGATCCGGTCGGCGGCACGATGGTCAAGCCGGGCACGACAATCCAGGTCTCCATCTCGGCAGGCCCGGAGAAGAAGGAGTACACTGTCACCGTCACATGCGGTACCGGCGGCAGCGTCAGCCCGAGCGGCGATCAGAAGGTGGCTGAGGGCGGCAGCGTGTCGTTCACAATCACGCCGAAGGAGGGCTACGAGGTCGCGACACTGGTCATCGACGGCACCACGGTTCTGCCGCTGACGAGCTATTCTTTCATGAATGTCGACAGTAACCACACACTCTACGTGACGTTCCGCGAAAAGTAAACACGGCAGTAAAATGCGCCCCCGGCAGCAGGCCGGGGGCGCATGGTTTATGCCTCGGGAATGGCGTGGATGCCGACGGTGCGGACTGCGCCGTCCTCCGTCTCGATGCAGGCGTATGTGCACGCTGCGCCAACGCCGGCCGTGCCGGGGTTGACGACGTACAGCCCCTGCATGGTTTCGTTCACGGCGCGGTGCGTGTGCCCGAAGAGCACCATGTCCGCGCCCGCGAAATAGGCTGCGTTGAGCAGGGCATCGAGCGTATATTTCGCGCTGTACCGGTGCCCATGCGTGAGGAAAAACTTCACGCCGTCGAGCGTGAGCTGCAGCACCTCCGGGCTTATTGGCTCCCGGTCGCAGTTGCCGCACACACGGTACAGCGACAGGTCCGAAAACTCCTTTTCCAGCCGCTGCGTGTCGCGCTCGCAGTCGCCGAGATGGAACACGGCATCCGGCTGCTGCTGCCGGATGGCGCGCACCATGCCGAGCGTCCGGCCGTGAGAATCGGAAAAAACAAGGATCTTCGTGGCAAGTCACCTCTGCATTGCTCATAGAATACAATGTAAGCAGGATACCCGGCACGGTCGGGCCATCTGCATTATACGGGACACGGCCTGCAAAGTCAAGCCGCCCCGAATGGAGCGTGACCGATATGAAGGACTTGGATGCGCTGAAAAAGCAGCTTGCACGCGACGGGCGTCTGCAGCGCCTGCAGGAGATCGCCGACTCGACCGACGGTCAGAAGCTGGCCGACGCGCTCGATGCGCAGAAGATCGAGCAGGCGGCGCGCGCGGGGGACACCGAAACGCTGCGGCAGATCCTCACGCAGGTGCTCAGCACGGACACCGGGCAGCGTCTGGCCGGAAAAGTAAAGGACGCGATGCAGGATGGATGAGATCGGGGAAAAGCTCGACGCGCTGCTCAATGATCCGAAGCAGTTCGGCAAGATCGCGCAGTTGGCATCCTCAATCCTGGGCGACGGCGGCGATAAGTCCGCGCCGCCGTCCGCACCGGAGCTGGAGCTTGACCTCGATATGGGGCAGCTGCGTCGGATGATGTCGGCCCTGCGCGGTGGCGGACACGATTCCGCCAATCGCCACCTGCTCGAGGCTATGAAGCCCTATCTGGCCGAGAAGCGCCGGCGGAAGATCGACCGCGCCATGAAGCTCGCACGGCTCGCGTCGCTTGCCGAGCTCGCCGCCGAGGACTTGGAGGGGGACGACCATGTATAATCGTTATCAGGGCAACAGCGGCCGGGTTGAGCGCGTGCCGGATGTGCCGCAGCCTTCAATCCGTCCGCGCCCGCCCGCGCCGTCTGGCGGAAACAACAAGCCGCCGCCGGGCTTGCCCGGCGGCGGCTTGCAGCAGTTGCTGCAGAAATTTTCGCTCGCAGACCTCGAAAGTGAGGATCTGCTGCTGATCCTGGTGCTGTATCTCATGTACCGTGAGAGCGGCGACAAGGAGCTGCTGTTCATCCTCGGTGGGATGCTGTTTCTTTAGTGCGCGGGCACGAACGGCTCGGGCGGCTGCACGTCGGGGAGAAAATGGCTCAAAACGGCCTGTGCAATGCGCGGGCAGGCCCTGCCGTCGCCATAGGGGTTGACGGCCTTGGCCATCCGGTCATAGGCGGCCGGATCGTCGAGCAGCTCGGCGGCCAGACGGTAGATGTCCTCCGTATCTGTGCCGGCGAGCTTGACGGTGCCGGCGGAGACGGCCTCCGGCCGCTCCGTCTCGCGCCGGAGCACGAGCACGGGTTTGCCGAGCGCGGGCGCCTCTTCCTGAATGCCGCCGGAATCGGTCATGACCATGTAGCTGCGCGCCATGAGTCGGTGCATATCCACGGCATCGAGCGGGGCGATGAGCCGGATGTTCGGCACGCCGCCGAGCAACTCCTCCGCCGTGCTGCGCACGACTGGGCTCAGGTGCACGGGGTAGACGATCTCCACGTCCGGGTAGACGAGCGCCAGACGGCGCACGGCGGTAAAGATGTTGTGCATGGGCTGGCCGTAATTTTCGCGCCGGTGGCAGGTCATGGCGATGACCCGCCGCGAGAAATCGACCTGCTGCAGCTCGTCCGAGACGAACTGCTCCCCGCGGACGGTGTAGTCCATGGCATCGATCACGGTGTTGCCGGTGACGAAAATGTCGCCCTCCACGGCCTCACGCTCGAGGTTGTGGGCGTTATTTGCAGTCGGCGCGAAGTGCAGCGTGGCGATGCGGCCGACGAGCGAGCGGTTCATCTCCTCCGGGAAGGGGGACCAGCGGTCATACGTGCGCAGACCGGCCTCCACATGGCCGACGGGGATCTTGGCGTAAAACGCGGCGAGTGCGCCGGCAAACGTCGTCGTGGTGTCGCCGTGGACAAGCACGATGTCCGGCTGCACCTCGCTGAGCACTTCGCGCATCCGCTCGAGCACGCGTGTCGTGATCGCGGTCAGATCCTGCACCTGCTGCATAATGTTCAGGTCATAATCCGCCCGGATGCCGAAGCAGTCCATGACGGAGTCAAGCATTTCCCGGTGCTGCGCCGTGATGCACACGATGCTTTCGATCTCGGGGTGCTTTTGCAGCTCGAGTACGAGCGGCGCCATTTTGATCGCTTCCGGCCGGGTGCCGAAAACGGACATGACTTTAATGCGTTTGCTCATCATTGACCTCCTGTGAGGGCGCTTCGGCAGCTGCGGTGTCTTTTTCCTGTTCGGCCGCTTCGGCTTCCGCCTGCGCGTCCGCGGCGGCCTGTGCCTCCTGCAGCTCCACGTCGATGTGGTGCTTGTGCACGCTCTTGCGGATGAAGGCGCACACGACAAAGCCAATCAGCAGCGCGAGAATGAGCAGCGCGATGCGGATGGAGCCCTTCGTCGTGAGCACGACGGCGGCGAGGCCGAGCGTGGCGCTGATGGCGTAGAGGATCGCAACGGCCTGCTTCTGGTTCAGACCGAGATCCATGAGCTTGTGGTGGAAGTGGCCGCGGTCGGCGTGAAACGGGCTCTGCCCGTGCAGGATACGGCGGCAGAACGCGAAGAGCGTGTCCGACAGCGGCACGGCCAGCGCGAGCACAGGTACGACAAACGTGACGATCGCGTAGAACTTGAACAATCCGAGCACCGACACCGTTGCCAGCACGTAGCCGAGCAGCAGGGAACCGGTGTCGCCCATGAAAATGCGGGCGGGGTTGAGGTTGTAGGGCATGAAGCCGATGCACGCGCCGGCGAGCGCCGCGACGATGAGCGCCACGTTCGGCTCCGACACGAGCAGCGCTACGACCAGAATGGTCACGCAGCTGATGGTCGACACGCCGACGGCCAGGCCGTCGAGTCCGTCGATGAGGTTGACAGAGTTCGTGATGCCGACGATCCACAGCACGGTCAGCGGGAGGGCGAGCCAGCCGAGGACGATGGCCTCCTGGCTGCTGAACACGTTCGGGTTCGAAACGACGCTGATGACCACGCCGTGCAGCACGGCGATGACGGCGGCAAGGATCTGGATCAGAAACTTCGTCCACGCGCGCAGGGAGATGATGTCGTCGATCACGCCGGTGATGACGATGATGATCGACCCGAGCAGAATGCCGCGTACCTCCTGCGTGATGTCCACGAACAGGAGCATCGACACGATAAAGCCCAGAAAGATGGCCAGACCGCCCATGCGGGGGATGGGATGATCGTGCACGCGCCGGGCCTCGCCCGGCACATCCATGGCGCCGAGTTTTTGCGCCAGAATCTTGACGACCGGCGTCAGCGCAAAGCTGACCACGAACGCGATGAGGATCGCGAGCATGACTTTGATCCAGACAGCAGTGTTAAGAAACATGAGAACTGATCTCCAATAATGTAAGTATTATTTGGCGACGAAGCCGACCTTCTTATAGACCTTGCGCAGCGTTTTGTTGGCGATGTAGGACGCCTTTTCCGCGCCGGCTTTGTAGACGCTCTCGAGATAGGCCTTGTCCTTGAGCAGCCGCTCGCTCTCCTCGCGGATGGGGCGCAGCGTCTCGACGACAACCTCGCCGACGGCGGGCTTGAACGCGCCGTAGCCCTGGCCCTCAAATTCCGCCTCGATCTCCTCAAAGGTCTTGCCGGTGCAGGCGGAGTAGATGCTCATGAGGTTCGACACGCCGGGCTTGTTCGCCAAATCATAGCGTACGCAGCGCTCGGTGTCGGAGTCCGTGACGGCTTTTTTGAACTTACGCATGATGACGTCCGGCTGGTCGAGCAGGTACACGGTGCCGTTGGGGTCCTTATCGGACTTGGACATTTTGTTTTCCGGCGAGGCGAGGCTCATGACGCGCGCGCCGACCTTCGGAATGTACGGCTCGGGGATCTTGAACACATCACCGTAGATGTTGTTGAAGCGCGTGGCCACGTCGCGGCAGAGCTCGACGTGCTGCTTCTGGTCACTGCCGACGGGGACGTAGTCCGGCTGGTAGAGCAGGATGTCCGCCGCCATCAGGGCGGGGTAGGTGAACAGGCCACCGTTGATATTTTCGGCGTTTTTGGCGCTTTTGTCCTTGAACTGCGTCATGCGCGAGAGCTCGCCGAACATGGTGTAGCAGTTGAGCACCCAGCCGAGCTGGGTGTGCGCGGGCACATGGCTCTGGATGAAGAGCGTGTTCTTTTCCGGGTCGAGGCCGCAGGCAATGTATTGCGCGAGCTGCTCGATGGTGCGGCGGCGTAGATCGGCGGGGTTCTGCCGCACGGTGATCGAGTGCAGGTCGGCCATGAAATAATAGCAGTCAAAGATCTCGGCGCGCTCGCTCCAGTTTTTGATCGCGCCCAGGTAGGATCCGAGCGTCAGATCGCCGGAGGGCTGGATGCCGGAGAGCATCACTTTTTTTGCTGTTTTTTCTTCCATTTTTATTACTTCCTTAGCTGTTGTGCTGAAAATTCGCATTTGTTTGAATATTGTACCACAACCGGTGGTGGAATACAACACAGAAAGTTCCTTGACAATCCATGCGATGTAAAATAAGATATAAATAATTATGGATCGTCTATCCGGAGGATACAGAGAATATGAAAGATCAAAAGTGGTTTGAAGACATGGAGCAGCGCATCCCGCACGGCGAGGTGCGCACCCGTTTTGCGCCCAGCCCGACGGGCTATATGCACGTCGGCAATCTGCGCACGGCGCTGTATACGTACCTGATCGCGCGGCACGCCGACGGCAAGTTCATCCTGCGCATTGAGGACACCGATCAGGGCCGCTATGTGGAGGGCGCAGTTGATGTCATTTACAGCACCATGCGCGCCTGTGGCCTGATGCATGATGAAGGCCCGGACGTCGGCGGCCCGGTCGGCCCGTATATCCAGACTGAGCGGCGGGGACTCTATAAAGAATATGCCGAGCTGCTCATCGCGCGCGGCCACGCCTACCGCTGCTTCTGCGATAAGGACGACGCTGCCGAAGAAAATGTTTCCGATGGCACGGTCATCCACAAATATGACGGCCGCTGCTCGCGCCTGAGCGAAGAAGAGATCGCGGCCAATCTCGCGGCCGGCAAGCCCTATGTCATCCGCCAGAAGATTCCGCGCGAGGGCAAGACCACCTTCCGTGACGAGATCTTCGGCGACATCACGGTCGATAACGACACGCTCGACGATCAGGTGCTCATTAAGCGCGACGGCCTGCCGACGTATAACTTTGCCAACGTCATCGACGATCATCTCATGGGCATCACGCACGTTGTGCGCGGGTCGGAGTATCTGTCGTCCACGCCGAAGTATAATCTGCTCTATGAGGGCTTCGGCTGGGAGATCCCGCAGTATATCCACTGCTCGCCGGTCATGCGCGACCAGCACAACAAAATGTCCAAGCGCCACGGCGACCCGTCGTATGAGGACTTGATCGCGCAGGGCTATCTGTCGGAGGCCGTGGTCAACTATGTGGCACTGCTCGGCTGGGCACCCGGCGGCGAGCGGGAGATCTATTTGCTGCCCGAGCTCGTGGAGGCGTTCGACATCAAGGGCATCTCCAAATCCCCGGCCATCTTCGATATCGACAAGCTGAAGTATTTCAACAGCGAGTATATCCGCGCCATGACGCCGGAGCAGTTCGCCGCCGTGGCCGCGCCCTATATCCGGCAGACGGTGAAAAACCCCGCCATCGATCCCGCGCAGATCGCGCTGCTGCTGCAGCAGCGCTGCGAGGTGCTCACGGACATTCCGGAGAAGGTGGACTTCTTTGACGCGCTGCCGGAGTACGACATCGCGCTCTATACGAATAAGAAGTCCAAGACCGATCCCACCGTCTCGCTCGAGATGCTCAAAACGGTGCGCCCCATGCTCGCGGAGCTCCCGGCCTGGGACGATGAGACGCTGCTCACGGCCATGAAGGATCTGGCTGAGCGGCTGGAAGTGAAAAACGCGAAGGTGATGTGGCCGGTGCGCATTGCGGTGTCCGGCCGCGCGGTGACGCCCGGCGGCGCGGTGGAGATCTGCCGCATTCTCGGCCGGGACGAGACCCTGCGCCGGATCGATGCCGGCATCGCCAAACTGGAAGGATGAGCGGCATGAAAAAACGCACGGGCGTGGAGCGGGCGGTCATCGTCATGGCCGTCGTGGTCGTGCTGCTTGCGATCGCGCTGATCGTCGTCAATGTGGCCGGCATCCGTATCCATAAGCCGGCGCCGGAGGCCCCGGCCGCGACAAATCTGCCGCAGTTTCCGTTTTCTGATGAGCCGGAGCTGATCCTCGGCAGCGGCCAGCTCCCGTCGCGCGACGCGCAGCAGGTGGTTTCCGTCGGCGGCGAGGACAAGACCATGCAGCTCGTCACCGGCTCGTTCGCACAGCGCGGCGGCCCGGACTTCTCGCTGTATCTGGACACCTCCGTGTTCCTGAGCACGGAGATGGACGGCAAGTGCTGCTTTGCCCGCGCGGACGACGCGAGCATGGACGCCTATTTGGAGATCGGCTATCACCCGGGCGCGGACGCGCAGACGCTCGCGGCCACGATTCTCAATGACTACGGCACCATTGCGGCCATGGAGCCGCTCGGTCAGGTCAAGCTCGGAGATTTGAATGCCTACGGCGTCAGCGGTGCCACGGTGCAAAAACAGCTCGAGGCATACCTGATCCCGACGGCGGACGGCTGCATTTCGGTCGTGCTCTGCCGGGCGGGAACGGCACCGGCAGGCTGGTACGAGAGCCTGCTTGCATCGGCGCAGACGCTGCAGATCACCGGCTGAGAAAAATTGCACATCAAAACCACCCTTTCCGGCAACACTAGTCCGGAAGGGGTGTTTTGCTATGAAGAAAAAAACACGCGTGCTCATCATTTCCTACACGGCAGCGCTCGTCGCGGCGCTCGCGATCTGCCTGATTGCCTGCCGCACGGACGCCAACCGCCGCCAGACGGCCATGGACGCCAATTACCGCCACGCTTACGGCGAGGTGCTCAACGCTGTGCAGGATCTCGACAGTTCGCTGCAAAAGAGCCTGTATGCAACGACGGCGGCCATGGAGTGTACGGTCTGCACGGACATCTACAGCAATGCGCAGACGGCGGAGATGGCGCTCGGCGTGCTGCCGGTCAACTCGCATGCGCTCGAGCGCATCGCGCGCAACATCGCCCTCGCCGGGGACTATGCGCGCACGCTCTCGCGCAATGCGGCGGAGGGCAAAACGTTTACCTCCGAGGAACTGGCGCACCTGCGCGCCTTTTCCGATGCCACGACGCAGCTGAGCACGCAGCTCGCGGCGCTCGGCCAGTCGCTCTATGACGGCGCGGTCACGACAACGGCGCATATGCGCAGCACGGAGTCATTGGAGAATCTGGGCCTGGAGACGGACCTGTCCGATACGCTCGAGGAAGAACTCGCGGCGCTGGCCGATTCGTTTGAGGAGCTTCCGCTCCCGATCGCGGACGGCAGCTATCAGGTGCGCACGGCGGCGGACTACGCCATGCTGGCGGGCCGCGACAAGGTCACGGAGGAGCAGGCGCAGGCCGCGGCTGCGGTTTTTCTGGACATGGATGCGGCGCGTCTGCAGGCGACCGGCCGCTCGGAGGGCGCCGTGCCGTGCTGGAACTTTGACATTGATGACGGGGACGACACGTCCTATATCGCGGTCACGGTGTCCGGCGGGGAAGTGCTGCGCTATTACTCCTCCTGTGCCGGCGGCGAACCGGCGCTTTCCACCGATGAGGCGGTGGAGGCAGCCGCGGCATTTCTGCGCGCGCGCGGCTATGACGGTATGCGCCTGATAGACACGGAGGACGCGGGGCAGTCGCTCATCTGCACGTTCTGCTATGTGCAGGACGATGTCCTGTGCACGGCGGATCAGCTCCGTGTGCGCGTCCGGCTCGATGACGGGACGGTCTGCGGCTTCTCGTCGGCGTCGTATCTGGACACGCACCGGGCGCGCACGTTCCCGGCGGATACCATCGGCGCCGAGGCGGGACAGGCGGCTGTGCCCGGGGCGCTGAGGGTCATGGATACGCGCACGGTATTTCTCCGGCTCTACGGCGCGCGCGAAACGCTGTGCTATGAGTACCTGTGCGAAACGGACGACGGGCAGCGCTGCGTCATCGCCGTCAATGCCCGCACCGGGCAGCAGGAGCGCATCCAGACCTCGGATCTGTCTGGCGGGGTGCAGATGCAGTTTTGACGTGTCTCGAAAGAGGGAGAGCGAAAAGCTCTCCCTCTTGACGAAAAATTCCGAACAGTGTATGATATAAAAACAAATGCATATCAGATCTTTACATATTGGAGGCTTCTTATGAGCGTCATTCCCAAGATCACCTGCCGGCGCTGCGGGCGCGAGTATTCCGGCCTGCGCAGCCGCTGTCCATATTGCGGTACGAGCCGCAGCAGATCCGCAGAGCGTATCCCGCTGCGCACATCCAGCGAAAATGCAGGCACGCCGGCGGCGGAGCACGCCGCGGTCAACACGAAGTGGCAAATGCTCTTCGGTGGCATTTTGCTCATCGCGGTCGTTGCGGCCGTCATTGTACTTATCACCGTGAGCCTGAGCGCCAGCAAAAATGCTTCGGCATCCGCGGAGCCGACCCCGCCGTCGACGGTGTCCAGCGCCGCACCGGTCACCACGCCGACTCCGACGCCGGAGACGACCCCAACCCCGACGCCGACACCATCGGTCACGAGCATCACCATCACGTTCCTTGGCAGCAAGCGCACGGAGTTTGCGGCCAAGGTCGGCGACGAGGTGCCGCTCGGTACGACGATCTATCCGACCGGCGGCGACCAGACCGTCACGTGGTCGAGCAAGGATGAATCCATTGCCAAGGTCAGCGACAAGGGTGTCGTGACCGGCGTGGGCAAAGGCACGACGACGATCACGGCCGAGTGCGGCGACGTGAAGGCCGACTGCACGGTCTATATCACGGCGAAGTAAAATGATCCGGATTCGACGGCTCTGATTTTTTCGGAGCCGTCGAAAAAAGGGGTTGACAAAAAGGTGCAGATGCGTTAGAATAACCAACGCTGACACGGACGATTAGCTCAGCTGGTATGAGCATCCGCTTGACGTGCGGAGGGTCACAGGTTCGAGTCCTGTATCGTCCACCACGAAGAATCCCGCAATCCATTGAGATTGCGGGATTTTTTGCGTTTTGCAGCACGTCTGCATTGTGTCATGCCGGCCGTTGAGACGGGCTAAAAATGCGGCTATCAGGCGTCTGCCGAGGCGTTTGGGGATATTTTTGGGGATGTTTTTGGGGATATTTTTCGGGCGTTTCCGTGCTGGGAAAGGCCTGCAGGACTGTGCCGAGGTTGGCCTCCGGGCTGCGCTCGATCAGATGCGTGTAAATATTTAGCGTGGTCTCTACCTTAGAGTGCCCGGCTAGATACTGCACGACCTTGACATTGGCGCCGGACAGCATCAGGTTGGTGACGTGGCCCGCAAGGTGGCCGAGGCGACCGGCGTGAACGTCGTGTTCTTTGAATCGAAGACCGACGAGGGCGGCAAGTATCTCGGCATGAACGGCGCATACCGCGACGGCACGATCTATCTGGACGTCAACGCCGGGAAGAACAACGTGGACATCGGCGAGACGGCCATCCTGAAGACGATGTCGCACGAGCTGACGCATTTCATCCAGCAGAACAGTGGCCAGTACGAGGCACTGAAGGAATTCGTGGCGAACCATGTGCTCGAGAGCGGCGACAGCATCGAACGCCTCGCCCAGCAGAAGATCGACAACGACTCGACCGGCGAGCTGACGATGGACGGCGCGATGGACGAGGTCGTGGCCGATGCGTGCGAGATGATGCTGCGCAACACCGAGGCCGTGCAGCGGCTGGCGAATGAGAACCGCAGCCTCGCCGAGAAGATCCGCGACTGGATCGGCGACTTCGTGAAGAAACTGCGCGCCGCGTTCAAGGGCGACCGCGCCACGCACGACGAGGCGAGAGCCATGCTCGACCGGATGCAGGAGCTGCAGAAGCTCTGGGACGATGCGCTGGTGGACGCGGCGAAGACGAAGGCGGGGAACGGCAAAACAGACTTCGACCACGCCGGGCAGGTAACGAACGCCGACGGAGAAATGGTCGCTGCGAGCAACGGCGAGGGCGGCGCTGTCTTTTCGCTTCGCACATACGACGAGGACGGAAGAGAATATCTGAACAAGTGGCTCGAACGGGCGGAGAAGAAAAAACGCGTCACGCGCGAGGACGCGGATGACATCAGAAACCAGCTCGACTACATCTACCGTATCTGCAGGGAGTATGAGGGAAAGTATGCTCCGTTCGGCGCGTGGAGCAACGCGGCGGTGGTATACGGGGCGAACGGAAAACCGCTGTTTTCTGTCGTGAAGCAAAATGGCGAGTACGCCATGAATCTGGACTTCTCGCTCGTGTGCAAAAAGCGCAGAACGCTGGACGCCGTGCTCAACGAGCTCGTTCGCCGCGGCGTAGCGGACAATATGAATCTTGGAAAAGAATCCATTGTCCGGATCAATGACATCATCCATCAGCATGGCTTTGAGACTGCGTGCAAGCTGTGCTTTGTGGACGCGAAGAGATACCGGCAGGCAAGCGTTTCCGACACGTTTGTTGATTTGTACAACGGCCTCGTGAAGAGCCTTGTGCCTTCCGGATCTGACGTGCAGATCGACTACTTCAACTATGGCGGGGACAGCGCGAAGCTGGCGAGCGGGGCTGGCATTGACGCCATGCCGGACTCGGCGCTGGATTTCTCGCACGTGGACGAAGTGCTCAGAACCTATGGCAAACTCACGGCGGAGCACAAGGCGGCAAAGTACATCCGCGAAAACGCTGCGGCGCGAAAGCTCGTGTCCAGATCGGACTTTTTGTCGAGCTACGGTTTCGGAAACGTGAAGCGGGAAAACCCGGAGCTTCTCGGCCTCTACAATTCCAAAAAGGGCTCTGCCGGGCCGAAGGCTGCCTTTGGTGACGTGCAGTACCTCAACGACATCCTCCCCAGAAGAAACTGGTCTGCCAAAAAGGCGTATGCCGTCGGCGGCGTGCGCGCGCAGAGCTTCAGCGATTACGTGCCGCGCATGGTGTTTGACTATGTGCAGATGATCGCCGACCTGAGCGCAAAGAAGCTACCCGCACATGCATACACGAAAGAGCCACTGTTCGTCAAACAGTTTGGCCTGACGGGCATGAAGATCAACATGTCGCTGATTCCGGCGGTATCTGAGGGCGGCGTTTCGGCCGGTCTTGATGCGAACGGGAATTATGTCTGGGCCGATGAGTCATTTGATTATGACACGGCAATGGATATCCAGGAGGCCGACGGATACCGCGACAACTGCGGCACGATTTGCGTCGGCGTGTCTGACGCGCACATCCGCAAATTGATGTCGGACCCGAATATCCGGATGGTTATTCCTTACCACAAGAGCGGCCTGAACCCGATCGTGGCGCACATGGTCAAGATTTCGGAATTTACGGACTACACGGATTTCCAGAACACGCGCTATGCAAACGGGACGAAGCTGAACGTGCCGGACGCGAAGCGCGAGCCAAACTTCAACCAGATCCTGCACGACATGGGAGCGAACGGAGACCCGCGTGCTGCGGCGCAGAAATACCTCAACTGGTGCGAGGAACACGGATATCTGCCGAAATTTGACCAGTTTGCATATAAGTATGTAAACGGTGAGCGCGTGATGGATGAAAACTACTACAAGCTCCTTGAGGACTTTACGACGCTCGTTGATGGAGAATATCACGCGCAGGAAGCCGTGAAGATGGTGTTCCCGGACGAGAACAGCGCCTTCGGCTCTATCGCCAGCCTGATCGAAGAGGGGCTCGACGAGGACGCCGTGCTCGAGGGCAGACGCGCGGAAAACGTCGGCGGGATCTGCGACGAGATCGAAAAGCAGATCGGCGACGTGCAGTATTCCATCCGCGATGAATTCTCTGACGAGATTGATGAGTGGGCGCGGAGTGGTATGCGCGAGAATGAACAGTTTGTTCTCGGAAGCACCGGCCCCGTACTGCAGGGCCTCGGCGCAATCGAGAGCGACATCTTCATGAACGGTGACAAGATTAAAAAGATCTTGACAGACCACCCGGAGATGACGCTTACGGAAATCAAGAAGATCCCTAAAATTCTGGAGGATCCTGCGATTGTCCTAAAAAGCAAGACAAGGAAAAATAGCATTGTAGTATTTGGAACATACAAGGCGGTAAACCAAAAGCCTTTCCTTGCTTCTATGGACCTCAGACCAATGGAGCGTGGCTTTGCCATTGACGATATGCAGAAAGTCACCAGCGCCTATACGAAAACAGAGACGTTGAGGAAAACAGCAGAAGAAAACGGGCGGGATTTTCTCCTCAGCAGCGAGGTGCTATTTGCGGATAAAAAAAGAACCGCTTCGGTTCTTCGACCCATGGGCATCTACGCGCCCATGGAACTTCTCCGCAGCGGTTATGTTGGTAGTATAACCTATCGAGGCAGAAAAGTCAACATCGAAGGCGTCCCGTTTTCTTCCGTTTTCCACGAAAAAGAAGCTGATGGTGTGCAGTTCTCCGAGCGCAATTATAGCGAAGACGAAAAGAAACAGCATATTGCGGACGCAAAAAAGTATTTCGGGAAAACATACAAGTGGGCAGAGACCGGTTATCTGACGCCGGACGGTACAAAGCTGGACTTTTCCGGGCGGCACGATGGCGCACCTGGCGGCTACCGCACAGTTGACCACCGGGATATCAGCGACGCACTGGGCTTGGATTACGGCGGCGAGGACTACAGCGGCGCTATGATCCAGTTTATGCGCGAGGGCAATATCCGAATCGCGCCGGAAAACGGCGGAATCAACCTGATTGTGAAGCCGACGCAGCAGCAGGAGGACGCGCTGGTGCAGTTCGTGCAGCTAAATCGCGGAGAGGTTATACTGGACATTGACGACGCGAACGGCAACACAATCGCCAGTGTGGTATATGACCGTGGGACGCGGTCGGCGACCGTGATCGGCGCGATCCGCGACTACTTTGACTATGGCGTTGTTCCGGAAAGCCCGGACGTGCAGTTCTCCGAGCGTGACGACACGCGGGCCGACCGCGACGTGCTCTCCGATGCTGCGGACGGAGACGCGATCAACGTGCGCGAGATGGAGATGCTGCGCGAGTACCGGGAGAAGCTGCAGAAATACAGCTCGCTCACGCGGAGGCTGAAGCAGCAGCGCGAGCTTGCGCAGAACGCAGAAAGCAAGGAGGAGCGCCTGAAGGCGAAAAACCGCGCAGACAACCTTGCTGCGCAGGTGAGCCGGGCGGACGAGCAGCTCACGCGGATGCAGAACGCGAAACCGCTGCGCGAGCTGGTGGCGCGCGAGATGAAGACGCGCGACAGTCTGGCCAAGGAAAACGCCATGCTGCGCGACCGCGTGGAGTATTGGCGCGGCCAGACGCAGCGCACGAAAGAGGCAACCACAGACCCGAAGGCCGTGCGGGAAGCGGCGCGCGCGATCATCGAGCAGACGGGCAGCAGCATCAGCGCGGATGAGGTGACGAGCCAGCTTCAGGAGCTGTACGACGGCATTGCCAGAGGCGACGAGGTAAGCTACAGCGAGATCCGCACGCAGGCCGAGCAGCTCGCGGGCGACATCGTGAGCGACGCAACGGCTGTGGACAATACGATGTACCGCGAGTATAGTAGAGCATATTGATATGAGACGGTCGCAAGTAGCAATACTTTGCGGCCGTTTTATTGTATAGCTCTATAGCATGCAGCGTTAGCATTTTCGTTAGCATTTTGCGCTGAAAAAGTGCTAACGAACTGCAAGAAATAGCGACGTGCCGTTAAAGAATTTAGCGAAGTAAAAGCGCCGCAAAGCATTGGTATACAAAGAAAACTCCCGAAATCCAATGAATTCCGGGAGTTTTTGATTTGGAGCGGGATACGGGAATCGAACCCGCCTATCCTGCTTGGGAAGCAGGTGTTCTACCAATGAACTAATCCCACAAACAGCGTTATTATAGCACACACATGTGTCGTTTTCAAGTGAAAAATGCGACATGTGCGACATGTAGGTTTGTCAATTGTAGGACTACAATACTGTAGGTTTGTCAAAGATTTTTCGCGGTGGCGGAGGATCAGCATTGCATTTTGCGTGCTGTGCGCGTATAATATCTCATATTTCTTTTCTATCACACTGCAATGTGCAAAAGTATCTTTGCATCAAGGAGGCGCGCCATGCGTTTATTTGATATTCTCGGTCCGGTCATGGTCGGCCCGTCCAGCAGCCACACGGCCGGGGCCGTGCGCATCGGCCTGACGGCCCGCAAGCTGCTCGGTGACCAGCCGGTGCACGCGGACATCTCGCTGCACGGCAGTTTCGCCCTGACCGGTCACGGTCACGGCACGGACTGCGCGCTGATCGCGGGTCTGCTCGGCATGCAGCCGGATGATCTGCGCATCCCGGAGAGCTTTGCAATCGCGGCAGAACAGGGGCTGACATTCACATTTCAAAACGTGCAGATGCGCAATGCACACCCGAACACCGCGCGTCTGCAGCTCACGGACGCCAAAGGCCGCACGCTGGACATCGTGGCCGAGAGCGTCGGCGGCGGGCGCATCCGCATCCGCTCCATCGACGGTATCGAGACGAACTTTTCCGGTGAGCATAACACGCTCATCGTCCACAATCAGGACACGCCCGGCCATGTCGCAGCCGTGACGGCGGCGCTCATGCAGCGGCACGTCAACATCGCCACCATGCAGCTCTACCGCAGCGAGCAGGGCGGCTACGCGGTCATGATCCTCGAGTGCGACCAGCCGATCCCAAAGGACATTGAGCAGTGGCTGTCGCACATCGAGGGGATTCAGAAGATCACGATCTTTAACCAGGAGGAACCGGCATGAGCTTTTCGAGCATTGCAGCCATGCTTTCCATGGCGCAGGCGAGCGGGCAGCCGCTCTATGCCGTCATCCGCGACGCGGACTGCCAGGAAAACGGCTATGACGCCGCGGCGTCCCACCGCCAGATCGCAGCGCTCTGGACGGCGATGCAGCAGTCGAGCCGGCAATACTGCGCGTCTGATCGCTCCAACAGCGGGCTCATCGGCGGCGACGCGGCCCAGCTCCGCGCGGCGGCGGAGGCCGGCCGTCTCCTCGGCGGGTCGTATTTTCAGCGTGTGACAGAAGAGGCACTCAAGGTCGCCGAGTGCAACGCATGCATGAAGCGCATCGTCGCCGCGCCCACGGCGGGCAGCTGCGGCGTGCTGCCGGCGGTGCTCATTCCTCTGACAGAAGAGCGAGACGTGCCGGAGGAGACCATCCTCGAGGCGCTGTATATCGCGGCCGGGTTCGGTCAGGTCACGGCGCTGCGCGCGAGCGTTGCCGGGGCGGAGGGCGGCTGTCAGGCGGAGATCGGCACGGCCAGCGCCATGGCGGCGGCCGCGCTGACGCATATCCTCGGCGGCACGGCGCAGCAGTGCGCGGACGCGTACGCCATCGCGCTCGGCAATCTGCTCGGTCTTGTCTGCGACCCGGTCGCGGGCCTCGTCGAGGTGCCGTGCGTAAAGCGCAATGTCATAGGTGCGGTTAATGCCGTGAGCGCGGCGAACATGGCCATCGCCGGCATCACGAGCCGCATCCCGGTTGATGAAGTCATCGACGCCATGGGCGAGGTCGGCGATGCGCTCCCGGCCAGCCTGCGCGAGACCGGCCTCGGTGGCCTTGCCGCCACACCGACCGGCCGGCAGGCGGCCGAACGGCTCGCGCACGCAGAGCATTAAATGTTCCCGTCCCGCAGGCCGAGCCATCGGCGGCGGGGCGGATTTTTGCGCGAAGGGGCTTGACAGACGGGTAAAATCACGGCAATGTATATTTATAAATAGAACGAACGACCCGCTCTGCGGGCGGAAAGGCGGAGCCATGGAATACAACAAACCCATTGCGGATATGCTCCCCGGCATGGATGTCGAGGGCTTTTATATTCTGCGCGCGGCGGCGCTCAAGACGACCAACAGCGGCAAGCCGTTTCTCAGCGGTACGATCTGCGACCGCACCGGCGGCATGGAAATCAAGATCTGGGACTACAGCGGCCCCATCGGCGCGCGTCCGGAGGACACCGGCCACGTCGTAAAGATCCGCGGCAGCGTTTCGGAATACCGCGGCGCACTGCAGATCAGCGTTTACCGCATTCGCATGGCCGAAGCGGCGGACAATTATGATACGTCTTCGCTCGTGCCGACGGCACCCATCGACACGGACGCCGCGCTGGCGGATGTGCAGCGGTTGGTCGCCTCGATCACGGACGCGGATTACCGCGGCGTCGCCGAGACGATGCTCACACGGCACCTCGATGCGTTCCGGCGCATACCGGCCGGGAAGAGCGTGCACCACAGTTTCCTGTCCGGCCTTTTGATGCATACTTACAACATGCTGCGCACGGCGGATTTCCTCGCGGGCCTGTATCCGGAGGCCATTGACCGCAGTCTGCTGCTGACCGGCACGCTGCTGCACGACTTCGGCAAGGAGCGGGAGTTTGCGTTTTCCGATCTCGGCGTCGTGACGGAGTATTCCACGGCCGGTCAGCTCCTCGGCCATCTGGTCATGGGGGCGCAGGAGGTCGCGGACGCTGCGCGCGAGCTTGGCATTCCCGAGGAAAAGTCCATGCTTCTGCAGCACCTGCTGCTCTCGCACCACGGCGAGCCGGAGTTCGGCGCGGCCGTGCGGCCCATGTGCGCTGAGGCGGAGCTGCTGTCGTACATCGACCTCATCGACAGCCGCATGGAGATCTATGCGGAAACGCTCCCGACCGTGCCGGCCGGCAGCTTCAGCGCCCGCATCTTTGCGCTGGAAAAGAAGATCTATCACCACAACTGAGGAGGCGCCCATGCTGACCCTGCCGCCACAAGTGCATACGGCGCTCGACCGCCTCGCGGCGGCGGGCTGGGAGGCCTATATTGTCGGCGGTGCGGTGCGCGACGCACTGCGCGGCTGCGAGGCAGGGGACTGGGACATCACGACCAACGCCGAGCCCGTGCAGGTCGAGCGGGTCTTTGCCGGAGAGCGGCTCATCGAGACGGGACGGAGGCACGGCACCGTGACCGTCCTGCTCGACGGTCTGCCGCACGAAATCACGACCTACCGCGTTGACGGTGACTATACCGACCATCGTCGCCCGGACGCCGTGCACTTTACGCGCAGCCTGCGCGAGGATCTACTGCGACGCGATTTTACGATGAACGCGCTGGCCTACAACCCGCGCACGGGGCTGGTCGACATCTGCGGCGGGGCGGAGGACATTGCGCGCGGCGTTGTGCGCTGCGTGGGCGAGCCGGATCGCCGCTTTCAGGAGGACGGACTGCGCATCCTGCGCGCGCTGCGCTTTGCGTCCGTGCTCGGCTTTCGGATCGCGCCGGAGACGGCGGCGGCCATCCACCGCAACCGCGCGCTGCTGCAGTATCTCGCGGCGGAGCGCGTGCGCAGTGAGCTGACGAAGCTGCTCTGTGGGCAGAATGTGGGTGCGGTGCTGCGGGAATTTGCCGATGTGCTGGCCGTCCCGATCCCGGAGCTGCGGCCGATGTTCGGCTTCGAGCAGCACAACCCGCACCACGACCGGGACGTCTGGCTGCACACGGTCGCAGTCGTGGAGCACATCCCGCCGGAGCCGGTGCTGCGCTGGGCGGCGCTGCTGCACGATGTCGGCAAGCCGACGTGCTTCTCGCGCGGGCAGGACGGCATCGGCCATTTTTACGGCCATGCGGCCAAGAGCACTGAGCTGGCGGACGCCATCCTTACGCGCCTGCGCTTTGACACAGCCGGGCGCACACGCATCACACAGCTCATCCGCTATCACGACCTGCCCATCCCGCCGGAGCCGAAACCGATCCGGCGGCTGATGAACAAGCTCGGCGTCGAGACCGTGCGGCAGCTCTTTAAGCTGCACATCGCCGATACCTGCGGCCAATCGGCTGCCTGTGTCGGCCGGGTGGAGACGTACCGGCAGACGGAGCGCGTTCTCGATGCGCTGCTTGCGGCGGATGCCTGTTTCTCGCTCAAAGACCTTGCGGTCAAAGGGGATGATCTGCTCGCGCTCGGCCTGCGCGGCCGGGCAATCGGTGCGGCACTGCAGGCGTGCCTGGACGCGGTCATGGACGAGGCGGTGCCGAACGACAAGACCGCGCTGCTGGCATATGCGGCGGAAAATTTGCAGCGCTTCGCAAATTCCTGAAACTCAGGACTTGAAAATTGTGGGGCGATGTTATAAGATGAAGGACATATTTGGATTACATTGTAATAGAATATGCGGAGAACAGGGTCATGGAACAGATTCGGTCGCGGAAAAATCAATATATCCTGCACCTGCGTGCACTGGCAAAGGCCAATGATGCGCGCCGGGACGCAGGGGAGTACGTCTGCGACGGCGAAAAGCTGCTGCGAGAGGCGCTGCAGTTCGGCGCGGAGGTCACGTCTGTGCTCTGGTGCGATGCGGCGGCGTTCCCGCTGCCGGACGGCATTGCGCAGTACACGGCCGACGCGGAGCTGATCGCATATGCCTCGCCGCTCATGCATTCACCGGGCCCGGTCTTTACCGTGCGCATTCCGGAGATGCGTCTGCCGCAGCCGCTGCGCCACGTCATCGTGCTCGAGGGCGTGCAGGACCCCGGCAATGTCGGCACCGTCATCCGCACGGCGAACGCCCTCGGTATGGACGCCGTGGTGCTCATCGGCGCGTGCGCCGATCTCTACAGCCCAAAGACCGTGCGCGCCGCGATGGGTGCGCTCTTCCGCCAGCCGGTGCTGACGTGCACGCAGGACGAGCTGATGCAGCTGCTGCGTGCCCACGGGCTGAGGCTCTACGGCGCGGCGCTGACGGACACGGCGCAGGACCTGCGGCGCGTGCCGCTCTCGCCGGCCGCCGTGGCGATCGGCAGCGAGGGCCGCGGCCTGAGAGCGCAGCTGCTCGCACAGTGCGACGGGCAGATCATCATCCCCATGCAGCCGGGGGCCGAGTCGCTCAATGCGGCGGTGGCCGCGGCGGTCGTCATGTGGGAGATCGCCCGCACCGGGATGTGAGGAGGCGCACAGATGTCGCAGCTGCAATACTGGGTCTGGCTGTCCATGCGTTTTGGCGTGCGCCCGAAGGTGAAGCTCGCGCTCGTGGAGCATTTCGGCACGCCGCGGGATGTGTATTTTGCCACGGAGGCGGATTACCGCGTCCGTGTTCCGCTGCGCCCGGAGGAGCTCCGGCTGTTGCAGGACAAGGATCTGAGCGATGCCAACCGCGCGCTCGCCATCTGCGACCGGGAGCACATCCACGTCCTGACGATCCAGGACGTGGCCTACCCGCAGCGTCTGCTGCAAATCTATGACCCGCCGCTCGTCCTCTACGTGCGCGGAACGCTGCCGCAGATCGACGACCGTGCGGCCGTCGCAGTGGTGGGTACCCGCAGCGCAACGCCGTATGGTATGCGCACCGCGCGCAAATTTGGCTCCGAGATCGTACGCCACGGCGGTATCCTGCTCTCCGGCCTCACCGCCGGGATCGACCGCTCGGCTGCAGAGGGCGCGCTGCACGCCAGCGGTATTTGCGTGGGCGTGTCCGGCACGGCGATTAATCTGGATTTTGCAGGCGTATGCACGCAGGAGGTCGCGAGCTGCGGTGCCGTTGTGAGTGAGTTTGCGCCGAATATGTCCGTGCCGCGCTTTGGCTTCCGGTTGCGCAACCGCATCACGTCCGGCCTGGCCGTGGCGACGGTCGTGGTCGAGGCACCGGATAAAAGCGGTGCCCTCCTGTTTGCCGACGATGCCGTCACGCAGGGCAGGGAGGTTTTTGCCGTGCCCGGGAACGCGGATTCCCGCGCCTCGGTCGGCAGCAACGCGCTGCTCAAGGATGGCGCCCGCCCGGCCACGTGCGCGTGGGACGTGCTGAGCGATTTTCGCCGCATGTTTCCTGGAACACTGCATGAGAACATCGCACCCGAGCCCGACGCTCCGACACCCGAACCGCCGCCGGAGACGGGCAGCGGCTTTGCGCAGGTGCGCCGCCCGGTCGCGGAGAAAAGGATTGACAAGCCGCAGCCGGAGGCATATATTGACCTGGAAGCGCAGCTGAAGTCGCTCACGACCGAGCAGCTGCAGATCGTCGCGGCGATCGATGCGCCTGGCACACAGGTGGATCTCATCATCGAAAAGACGCAGCTTCCGGCGAGCAGGGTGCTCGCAGAGCTGACCGTGCTACAGATCCGCGGCGTGGTCCGGCAGGAGCCGGGCAAACGCTTTTCATTAAATGTACGCGCAGGCACTGCGCAGGAATCATAAGGAGTTGGAGTAGACCCGATGGCAAAAGCAAAAACCGATCTGGTGATCGTCGAGTCTCCGGCGAAGGCCAGAACAATCGAAAAATATCTGGGCAGCAACTATCACGTCGTGGCCTCGATGGGCCACCTGCGTGACCTGCCCAAGAGCACCATGGGTGTAGACATTGACGGCGATTTTACGCCGCAGTATCTGCCCGTGAAGGACCGCGCGGACGTGATCGCCGACCTGAAAAAGCGTGCGAAAGCGGCCGGTACCGTCTATCTCGCGACCGACCCTGACCGCGAGGGAGAGGCCATTTCATGGCACCTGAAGGAGCTGCTGAATCTGCCGGATGACAAGGCCAAGCGCGTGACGTTCAACGAGATCACGAAAAAGGTCGTCACCGAGAGCATCCAGCACCCGCGCGAGATCGATCAGGATCTGGTCGATGCGCAGCAGGCGCGCCGCATTCTTGACCGCATCGTGGGCTATAAGCTCAGCCCGCTGCTCTGGCGCAAGGTCAAGCCCGGCCTGTCCGCCGGCCGCGTGCAGTCCGTGGCCACGCGCATCGTGGTCGACCGCGAAAATGAGATCCGCGCGTTCCAGCCGCAGGAGTACTGGCTGCTTGACGCGCTGCTCGACTGTGGCGCGGGCACGTTCACGGCGCGCTTTTACGGCACGGCCGATAAGAAAATGGACGTCCCGGACGAGGCCACGGCCGACAAGATCATTGCCGCCGTGTCGGCCGAGCCGTTCAAAATCGCGAGCGTCAAGCGCGGCGAAAAGCAGCGCAGCCCGTCGCCCCCGTTCATTACCTCGACCCTGCAGCAGGAGGCTTCCCGCCGCCTGGGCATGACGCCGCGGCGCACCATGTCGGTCGCGCAGCAGCTCTATGAGGGTGTGGACATCACCGACCGCGGCACGATCGGTCTCATCACCTATATGCGTACCGATTCGCAGCGCCTGTCCGATGAGGCGCTCGCCGCCGCACAGACGTTTATCGTCGAGCACTATGGCCCGGAGTATCATCCCGGCAAGCCGCGCACGTATAAGACCAAAGCCGGTGCGCAGGACGCGCACGAGGCCATCCGCCCAACGGACGTCACGCTCACGCCGGATCGCGTGCGCCACGACCTCACGCCGGAGCAGTACCGGCTCTACCGGCTCATCTGGGGCCGCTTCACGGCCTGCCAGATGGCCAACGCCGTGTACGACAACGTCGTCGTGGATGCTGGCAGCGCGGGCTATCTCTTCCGCGCCAACTATTCCGAGCAGAAGTTTGCGGGCTACACCGCCGTGTATGAAGAGGCGAAGGACGAGGAGACGAGCGAGGTGCGCCGTCCGCTGCCGTCACTCAAGCAGGGCGATGCCGTGGATCTCAAGCAGGTCACGAAGGAGCAGCAGTTCACGCAGCCGCCTGCCCGCTACACCGAGGCGACGCTCATCCGCGCCATGGAGGAAAAGGGCATCGGCCGCCCATCCACGTACGCGCCGACGATCTCGACCATCCTCAGCCGCAACTATGTTGTCAAGGAGGGGCGCTACCTGCGCCCGACGAATCTTGGCATCGTCGTGACCGAGATGATGGAGGAATACTTCCGCAACATCGTCGATCTGAAGTTCACTGCCAACATGGAGACGGATCTCGACAAGATCGAGGCCGGCAAGATGGCGTGGAAGGACGTGCTACGCGAATATTATAAGGACTTTGATGCGAACCTCAACAACGCTGAGATCCAGCTCGAGGGCAAGCACCTCAAGGTGCCGGATGAGGAGTCGGACGAGGTCTGCCCGAACTGCGGGCGCAAGCTCGTGTATAAAAACGGCCGCTTTGGCCGCTTCCTTGCCTGCCCGGGCTATCCGGAGTGCAGCTTCACGATGCCCATCGTCGTCGAGATGCCCGGTAAGTGCCCGGCCTGCGGCGGCCGCCTGCTCAAGCGCACGTCCCGCAAGGGCTTTGCCTATTACGCCTGTGAGCGCGGGCATGATTGCCCGGGACATGGCGAGGGCGAGGGCGGCGAGAACATCCAGGGCTTCATGACCTGGGACGTGCCGACGAAGGATTACTGCCCCGAGTGCGGCAAGACCATGTTCAAGCGCGCCGGCAAGGGCGCCAACAAGCCGTTTTGCATCAACCCCGAGTGCCCGAACTATCTGCCGCCCGACAAGCGCGGATACAAGCGCAAGCCGAAACCGGCGGATGACACGGCCGAGGCCAAGGCTGAGGCCGGGCCGGAATCCAAAGAGACGAAGCCGGAGACCAAGAAGCCGGCTGCGAAGAAATCCGCGGCAAAAAAGCCTGTCGCCAAAAAGCCCGCAGCAAAGAAAACGGCCGCCAAAAAACCGGCCGCAAAAAAGACGACGAAACCCAAGAAGGAAGCATGATTGGAAAGGCGGCCTGACCGGCCGCCTTTTTCGAGGAGGAACGCTATGACCCCAGTGACCGTGATCGGTGCGGGCCTGGCGGGATGCGAGTGCGCGTGGCAGCTGGCCGGGCGCGGCATCCCGGTGCGCCTGATCGAGATGAAACCCAAGAAAATGACCCCCGCGCACGTATCCGAAAACTTTGCGGAGCTCGTCTGCTCCAACTCCCTGCGCAGCGATGAGCTCACGAACGCCGTCGGCCTGCTCAAGGAGGAGCTGCGCCGGCTCGACTCCGTTGTGCTCGCGAGCGCGGACCACAACCGCGTCGCCGCCGGCGGCGCGCTCGCCGTGGACCGCGAGGCGTTCGCGCGCGAGATCACGGAGCGCATCTGCGCGCATCCGAACATCACCGTCGAGCGCGCCGAGGCGGACGCCATCCCGGACGGGGAAGTCGTCATTGCGACCGGCCCGCTCACGAGCGACGCCATGGCAGTGGAGATCCAGCGGCTCTGCCCGGAGTTTGACCTGCATTTTTACGATGCCGTGGCCCCCATCGTCACGCTTGAGAGCGTGGACATGGACAGCGCCTTTTTCGCCAGCCGCTACGACAAGGGCACGGCCGACTACGTCAACTGTCCCATGGATCAGGCGGAGTACACTGCCTTCGTGCAGGAGCTGCGCAGCGCAAAGGAAGCGCCCATCCACGGTTTTGACGACGGCGCGGTCTTTGAGGGCTGCATGCCGGTAGAGGTCATGGCTCGCCGCGGGGAGGACACCCTGCGCTACGGTCCGCTCAAGCCGGTCGGCCTGCGCGACCCGCGCACCGGGCGAGACAACTATGCCGTCGTGCAGCTCCGGCGCGACAACGCCGAGGGCACGCTATATAACATCGTCGGCTTCCAGACGCACCTGACATTCGGCGAGCAAAAGCGCGTCTTTTCCATGATCCCGGCGCTCCGGAATGCGGAGTTCGTGCGCTACGGCGTCATGCACCGCAATACCTATTTAAATTCTCCGCAGCTGCTCGACCGGTATTACCGCCTCCGGCGAGCCCCGCGCATCCGCTTCGCCGGGCAGATGACCGGTGTCGAGGGCTATGTTGAGTCGTGCGCGTCCGGCGCACTTGTCGGCATTGAGACGGCCGCGCAGCTGCTCGGCCTGAAGCCTGTTGATTTCCCGCAGGAGACGGCCATCGGCGCGCTGTCCCTGTACATTTCCGGCGGCAGCGTCGGCGATTTTCAACCCATGAACATCAATTTTGGCATCATTACACCGCTGGATCACCGCGTGCGCGGCAAGCGCAATAAGAATGCGGAGATCTCAGTGCGCAGCCTGCAGATCCTGGACGGACTGAAACAAAAGGAGGTTTTTCATCTATGAGAATTCTTGTGGACGCAATGGGCGGTGACCTCGCCCCGGACGAGATCGTCAAGGGCGCGGTGCACGCGCAGCAGGAGCTGGGCGCGGAGATCGTGCTCGTCGGCCAGCGCGCCGCCATCGAGACCTGCCTGCGCAACGAGCAGGCTAAGCTCGAAATCATCGACGCCAGTGAGGTCATCACCATGGACGACGACCCCAGCACGGCTACCCGCCGCAAGAAAGACGCTTCCATGACAGTCGCGCTCAACATGCTGCGCGACGGCAAGGGCGACGCGGTTGTCTCCGCCGGCAGCACCGGCGCGCTGCTCACCGGTGCCACGCTCATCGTCAGGCGCATCCACGGCATCCGCCGTGCGGCACTGGCCCCCGTGCTGCCGAACGGCGATGCGGGCGTCATGCTCATCGACTGCGGCGCCAACGCCGACTGTACGCCGGAGTATCTGCTGCAGTTTGCCTATATGGGCAGCTACTATGCCCGCACCATGCTTGGCATCGCCGCGCCGCGCGTCGGCCTGCTGAGCAACGGCACCGAGGATCACAAGGGTTCCGACCTCCAGCACGAGACGTTCCCGCTGCTCAAGGCGGCGGACGCCGCCGGCCGCATCCGCTTTGTCGGCAACGTCGAGGCGTCGCAGGTGTTCAGCGGCGATGTGGATGTCGTTGTCACGGACGGCTTCACCGGCAACGTACTACTCAAGGGCATCGAGGGCAGCATCAAGTACATGACGCGGCAGCTCAAGGGCATTTTCATGAAAAACTTCAAGACCAAGATGGCCGCCCTTGCCATCAAGGACGAGTTCCACGCGCTCAAGGCGTCGCTTGACCCGAACGAGGTCGGCGGCACGGCTATGCTCGGCATCAGCAAACCCGTCATCAAGGCGCACGGCTCATCCGATGCGCGCGCGATCTACAATGCCATCCGCCAGGCGATCGCCTTTGCCGATTCCGGCATCATTGACGATATCACGGCCAATATCTCCTACATGCGTGTGGACAAGCATGCGGCGAAGGAGATCGACTGATGGAGGCGCTGGAGGCCCGCCTGGGCTACACGTTCCGTGACCGGAGGCTGCTGGAGCATGCGCTCATGCACAGCTCCTATGCCAATGAGAACCGCGCGCGGGGCTACACTAGCAACGAGCGGCTCGAGTTTCTGGGCGATTCCGTGCTCGGCATGGTCACGGCGACGCGGCTCTATGAGCTCTATCCCGACATGCCGGAGGGGAAGATGAGCCGCCTGCGCGCCGAGCTCGTCTGCGAGCAGGCGCTGCACGGCGTGGCGCTCTCACTGCATCTGGGCAATTATATCCGTCTCGGCCACGGGGAGGAGCGCAGCGGCGGCAGAGAGCGGCCGTCCATCCTCGCCGACGCGGTGGAGGCGGTCATCGCCGCCATGTATCTTGACGGCGGGCTGGAGCCTGCGCAGCGCTTTATCCACACACATATCCTCAACGGCCTGGCCGAGGGGGAGATCCACCACGTCGAGGACTACAAGACCGAGCTGCAGGAGCAAGTGCAGCGCCGCGCCGGGCAGACGCTTTCCTATACCGTCTGCGCCGAGAACGGCCCGGACCACAACAAGACGTTCACCATGGCCGTGCTGCTCAACGGCAGCGAGATCGGCCGCGGCACCGGCCGCACGAAAAAGGAGGCGGAGCAGTCCGCTGCCCGATGTGCGCTCGAACACATGACGCAATAACGGCATGCAGCCGCCTGTATTTTTGCAGGCGGCTGCATTTTTCACATCTGAAAAAATGCGCTCCGGCCGTTGCAAAATGGCATTTTTGGCTGTATACTCTACTTTGTATTACTTTGATTTGAGATATCAGCGGTGTCCCTGCACGCGCAGGCGCCGGATATGCGAGGGATTTTGTGTACTTAAAAGCATTGGAGATCCAGGGCTTCAAGTCCTTTCCGGACAAGACGCGCCTGAATTTTGACCAAGAGATCACGGCGATTGTCGGCCCGAACGGGAGCGGCAAGTCGAACATATCGGACGCTATCCTGTGGGTCATGGGCGAGCAGCGCACAAAAACGCTGCGTGGCGGCAAGATGGAGGATGTCATCTTCGGCGGCACGGAAAAGCGCAGCCCCATGGGCTTTGCGCAGGTGTCGCTCATCCTTGACAACAGCACCGGTATTTTCGACACCGAGAACACCGAGGTCATGATCACCCGCCGCTATTACCGCAGCGGCGAGAGCGAATATTATATCAACCGCGAGGCCTGCCGCCTGCGCGACATCAACGAGCTGCTCATGGACACCGGCCTCGGCCGCGATGGGTATTCGATTATCGGGCAGGGCCGCATCGCCGAGATCGTTTCCGGCAAGAGCAACGAGCGCCGCGAGATTTTTGAGGAAGCGGCCGGCATCTCGCGCTACCGCTACCGCAAGGAGGAGTCGGAGCGCAAGCTTGCCCGCACGGAGGAGAACCTCCTGCGTGTCAACGACAAGGTCGATGAGCTGGAGCTGCAGGTCGAGCCCCTGCGCAAGCAGGCCGAGACGGCGAAGAAGTATTTCCGGCTGCGCGACGAGCTCAAGAGCGCGGAGGTTTCCGTCTGGATGGAGACGCTCGACCGTCTGCACGCGCAGGCAGAGACCGTCAACCACGATTATCAGACCGCAAAGGAGAATCTCGCCGGCGCGCAGCGCGAGCTCGAGCAGCTCTATGCCGCGTCGGAGAACATCGCGCAGAAGATGCGTGAGAAGGACCTTGAGTCCGAGCGCACGCGCGAGCAGATCTCCGAGACCGAGAGCGCTGCCGCTGAGTGCGAGAGCGCCGCGGCCGTCGTGCGCACGAACCTGCAAAACAGCGCCGACAGCATCGCGCGCCTGCGCGTGGAGGTGTCCGAGCAGGCGGACCGTGCCAGCGCCCTGCAGGCGCAGATCGATGCGCAACAGCGCCGCCTGCAGGAGATCGAGGCTGAAAAGGCGCAGCATGCGCAGGAGATCCGGTCCGTGCTCGCCGAGATCGACCGCAACGCGGCGTCCTCCGGCGAGGCCGAGCGTGCGTACACAGAGCTGCTTGCCAAAGAGAGCGCGCAGAGCAGCGCACTGGCCGAGTGCCGCACGCGCATCACGCTCCTGGCGGATAAATCGCAGGAGCTGCTCGATCAGGAAAACGCCGTCGCCACCGCCGCTGCGGAAGCGGCCGAGCATCTGGCGGCGCTGGAGGCCCAGGAACACGAAAAGCAGGCCGCGCAGCAGCAGGCCCACACTGCGTGCGATGCCCTGCGCGCGGAACAAAGGGAAAAGGCCCAGCGCCTTTCCGCCTGTGAGCAGGCGCTGACCCGGCAGCAGGAGCGGCTGTCCGGCCTGACGGTCGACCTGCGCAGCACCGAGTCGCGCATCCATATGCTCACCGAGATGGAAAAGGACTTCGAGGGCTATAACCGCGCGGTCAAGGCCGTCATGCACGCGGCCGAAAAGGGGACGCTGCGCGGCGTGCGCGGCCCGGTTGCAAACCTCATCAAGACCGGCGACCGCTATGCCCTCGCCATTGAGACGGCGCTCGGCGCCGCGGCGCAGAACATCGTCGTCGATACGCAAAGCTGCGGCGCACAGGCCATTGAGCTCCTGCGCCGGCGCGAGACCGGCCGCGCGACGTTCCTGCCGCTCGATACCATCCGCCCGATGCACTTAAACAGCGTGCCGGATCAGGAGCCGGGCTATGTCGGTGTGGCCGATGCGCTCGTCACCTGCGCCGCCGCTTACCGCAATATCGTCAGCAATCTTCTGGGTCGCACCGTCGTGGCCGAGACGATGAAAGATGCCATCGCCATCTCCAAGCGCTATGACCACCGCTACCGTATCGTCACGCTCGACGGGCAGCTCGTCAATGCCGGCGGTTCGCTCACCGGCGGTAGCGCTGCCAAGGGCAGCGGCATCCTCTCGCGCGCGAATGAGCTCAAGCGCCTGCGCGCAGCACTTGACACGCTCACGCTGGAGAAAAAACAGTGCGAGGCCGAGCTTGAGGACGCGCAGATGGCGCTCGACGCGGCCCACGCGCAGCTCGACACCGTGCAGGCGCAGCTGGAGCAGACGGTCGAGACGCTGCACAAGGCGGAGTCCGAGTCGGCGCAGGTCGCGCTGCTGAAAAACGCCGCGCAGGAGACCATCGCGGGGCAGAATGCATCCATTGATGCCTGCCGCGCGCAGCAAAAGGTGAATCAGGACCGTATCGAGGCCGCACGTGCCGACGCGGCGGCGGCGGAGCAGACGCTCGCTGAGCTCCGCACCGCGCGCGATCAGAGCGAGCTTGGCCGCGGCGCGTTTGACCGCCGCCGTCAGGAGCTGGCCGACCGGCTGGCCGGTCTGCGGGCGGAGTCGGCGTCTCTGGACACCGAGCGCGAAACCATCACGCGCACCACGCAGCAGATCCACGACCTCTTTGAAGAAATGACCGGCAACCGCACGGCCCGCCTCACCCAGATCGAGCAGGCCGAGGCCGGCACGCAGCAGCTGCAGCAGACCCTGCAGATGCACGAGCGCCGCCTGGCCGAGCTGCGCCAGCGCGCCGAGACGCTGCGCAGCGATCTCGCCGCGTGCAGCAGCCGCAAGCTGGAGCTCGAGGGCCAGCGCACCCGCACCGACCGCGACGCGCAGGCCCGCAACCGCGATCTGTTGGATATGCAGGGGCTCGTGTCGCGCTTTGAGCAGAAAAAGCTCTCGGCCGACATGGAGGAAAAGCAGATCCTCGATAAACTCTGGGACAATTATGAGCTCAGCCGTACGGCGGCCGAGGCGCTGCGCCAGCCGATTGAAAACATGACGAAGGCCAGCCGGCAGATTGCCGAGCTGCGGCGCAATATCGGTGCACTTGGCACGCCGAACCTCGGCGCGATCGATGAATTCACGCGCGTGAACACGCGCTATACTTTCCTCACAGGCCAGCGGGACGATATTCTCAAGGCCAAGCGCGAGCTGACCGGCATCATCGCTGACGTTACGGGGGAGATGGAGGGTATCTTCACCACGCAGTTTCAGGCGATCGACCAGGCGTTCCGCCAGACGTTTCTGGAGCTGTTCGGCGGCGGCAAGGCTGCGCTCGTGCTCGAGGATCCGGAGCATGTGCTCGACAGCGGCATCGAAATCAAGGTGCAGCCGCCTGGCAAGGCGCTCTCGACGCTGAGCCTCATGTCCGGCGGCGAGATGGCGTTCGTGGCCATCGCGCTCTATTTTGCCATTTTGAAGGTGCGGCCGACGCCGTTTTGCGTCATGGACGAGATCGAGGCTGCACTCGACGAGGCGAACGTCACGCGCTACGTGCAGTACATGCGCCGCCTCGCCAAGAACACGCAGTTTCTCGTCATCACGCACCGCCGCGGTACCATGGAGGAGGCCGACCATCTGTTCGGCGTGACCATGCAGGAAAAAGGCGTATCCCGTGTCATCGAGCTTTCGCTGGATGAAGCGGCTAAAACCATATCGTAACGGAGAAGATAGTTCTATGGGATTTTTTGATAAGATCAAACAGGGCCTGACCAAGACCAAGACGAAGATGGATGCCCAGCTGACCGGCATTTTTGCAGCCTATGAGCCGGGCGACGAGGAATTTTTCGAGGACCTTGAGGAAACGCTCATCCTCGCCGACACCGGCGTGGAGACGACGGCCAAAGCCATCGCACAGCTGCGCAAGGCCATCGAGCTCAAAAAGCTGCGTACCGGCGCCGAGGTGAAAAAGGAGCTCGTGCAGATCCTCACGCGCATCCTCAAGGTGCAGGACACCATGCTCCTGCTCACGACGCAGCCGTCGGTCGTGCTCGTCGTCGGCGTCAACGGCGTCGGCAAGACGACGACGATCGGCAAGCTCGCCGCCCAGCTCAAGAAAGAGGGCAACCGTGTCCTGCTCTCGGCTGCGGACACGTTCCGCGCTGCGGCGGCCGACCAGCTCACTGTCTGGGCGCAGCGCGCGGGTGTGGACATCGTTAAGCACGAAGAGGGCTCCGACCCTGCCGCCGTGGTGTTCGACTCCATTCAGGCGGCGAAGGCCCGCGGCACGGACGTTGTCATCATCGACACCGCCGGCCGCCTGCACAACAAGGCAAACCTCATGAACGAGCTCAATAAGATTACCCGCGTCATCCGCCGCGAGCTGCCGGAGGCCGATATCGAAACGCTCATGGTGCTCGATGCCACGACCGGCCAGAACGGCCTCATCCAGGCCAAGCAGTTTCTCGACACGGCCGACCTCACCGGTATTGTGCTCACAAAGCTCGACGGCACGGCCAAGGGCGGCATCGTCTTTGCCATCGCAAACGACCTGCAGCTGCCGGTGAAATACGTCGGCGTCGGCGAGCAGATCGACGATCTGCTGGAGTTCAAGCCCGCGGAATTTGTGGAGGCGCTGTTGTCATGATCCTTGCAAGCAACAACGCGCATAAGCTCGAGGAGTTTCGCGCCATTTTTGCGGACATGGGCATCGAGATCATCCCGCAGAGTGCGGCCGGCTGTCACTTCGAGGTGGACGAGACGGGGGAGACCTTCGAGGAAAACGCTTATCTGAAGGCCATCGCCGTCACCCGCGCGACGGGACAGCCCGCCGTCGCGGACGATTCCGGCCTCATGGTCGATGCGCTCGGCGGCGCGCCCGGTGTGCACTCGGCGCGCTATACCGGCCGGCACGAGGACTCGGACGCCGCGCGCTACACGCTCCTGCTCCATAACCTCGGCGACCGCACCGACCGCACGGCCCGGTTCGTGTCGTGCATCTGCTGCACGTTCCCGAACGGCGATGTCCTGCGCGCACGCGGCACCTGCGAGGGCAGCATCCTGCTTACGCCGCGCGGAGAAAACGGCTTCGGCTATGACCCCGTGTTCCGGCCGGACGGCTATACCTGCTCCATGGCGGAGCTGCGCCCGGAAGAGAAAAACGCCATTTCCCACCGCGGAAATGCGCTCAAAATCCTGAAAGAAGAATTGAGGAACTATTATGCTGACAAGTAAACAGCGCGCCCAGCTGCGCGGTCTCGCCGCGACGGAGGACACGATCGTCCACATCGGCAAGAGCGGCATCACGGATAACATCATCACCCAGATGAGCGACGCGCTCAAGGCGCGCGAGCTCGTCAAGGGCCGCGTGCTCGAAAACTCGCTCCTGACCGCGCGCGAGGCATGCGACCAGCTTGCCGAGACCTGCCGCGCCGAGCCGGTGCAGGTCATCGGCTCGAAGTTCGTGCTCTATAAGCGCAACGAGCAGAAGCCGAAAATCGAGCTCGTGAAAAAGGAAAAGAAATGAAGATCTGCATCTATGGCGGCAGCTTCAACCCGCCGCATCTGGGACATGCGGCCGCGCTGCGCGCGGTGCGCGCGGCAATCCGGCCGGACCTGACGCTTGTTATTCCGGACCGCATCCCGCCGCACAAGGAGTTCACGGTGGGCAGCCCGGAGCCGGCGGAGCGTCTGCTCATGGCGATGCTGGCCTTCTCTGACGAGCCGGGCGTGGAGGTCTCTGACATGGAGCTGCACCGCTCAGGCAAGAGCTACACGGCCGACACCGTGCGCGAACTGTGCGCGTGCAACCCGGACGCCGAGCTGTACCTCGTCATCGGCACGGATATGCTCACGACCTTTGAGGAGTGGCACGATTTTCGGTATCTGCTCGGGCAGGTGACACTCGTCGCGCTCGCCCGCACGGGCGATGAGCACGCAGAGGTCGAGCGCTTCAGCGCCTACCTGCGGGAGACGTATGGTGCCTGCGTCATCGCCCTGCCGGCCGAGCCAATCCCGGTCACGAGCACGGCCGTGCGCGCGCTGCTGCCGCAGCGGCGCGGCAGCGAGTACCTTGCGCCGAATGTGTATGCACACATCATCCAGCAGCGGCTCTATGGCGCAAAGCCTGATCTCAACTGGCTGCGCGAGCAGGCTTATCCCATGCTCAAGCCGCGGCGCATCTCCCACGTCTGGGGCTGCGAGCACGAGGCGCGCCGACTCGCCGAGCGCTGGGGCTGCGACCCGGATGCTGCTGCGGAGGCCGGAATTTTGCACGATTGCACGAAAAAATTAGAGCTATCTGACCAATTGCTATTGTCTGAAAAATATGGTATCATAAACGATACGGTCGAAACGGCCAATACGAAGCTCCTGCACGCCAAAACCGGCGCTGCCGTGGCCAAGGACCGTTTCGGCGTACCGCTAGAGATAGAAAATGCCATCCGCTGGCACACGACCGGCAAGCCCGATATGACCACGCTCGAAAAGGTCCTGTATATGGCCGACTATATCGAGCCGTCGCGGGACTTTGACGGCGTGGACGAGCTGTGGCGGCTCGCTTATACCGATCTCGACGCGGCCATGGTGCTCGGGCTGAAAATGAGCCTCGAGGATCTGGAGGCCGGCGGCATCACGCCGCACGAGAACACGGTGCAGGCATTAAACTGGTATCAGGGCAGGGAAAAAGAATATGAAAAGACGACAGAGTGACGATCGCTATCCGGGCGATTACGGCGGATATGACGATCAGGGTTACGACCGTTACGACGGCGGCTATGATGATGGCTATGACGACGGCAGTGGCTTTCAGGACGACCCGTTTTCCGAGGCTTCCGCGGCGTTGAATCACCGCGTGCAGGCGCAGCGGTCGCAGGCAAAGCGTAAGAAAAAGAAAAAAGTGCGCATCACGGTCATTGCGGTCGTTGTGCTGGCGCTGCTCATCGGTGAATTTGCGATCCTGATGAACCACTGGGTCAGCCCGCCGAGCCTGACTGACGGTCTGAGCGATGGCAATCCGGACGACGATGTGGATGTCAGCGCTGACGGCCGCAAGAAGGGATGCTATACGTTCCTCATTGCCGGCAAGGACCGCGCGGCCGGCCTGACGGACACGGTGCTCGTCGGTATGCTCGACACGGAGAACAAGTCTCTGAAATTTGTCAGCATCCCGCGCGACACGGCTGTGAACGTGTCTTACAAGCCTAAGAAAATGAACCAGTACTATGCCGCGGCCGAGAACAACGGCAAGGACGGCGTGGAGGCGCTCCTCGGTGGCGCGGAAAAGATCCTCGGTTACCGGGTCGACAGTTATGCGATCTTTGACGTAGAGGTGTTCGTCGAGCTTATTGACGCCATGGGCGGCATCGACTTCGATGTTCCGGTCGATATGGACTATGACGATCCCAGTCAGGATCTGAGCATCCATGTTCAGAAGGGCTATCAGCACCTCAACGGCTATCAGACCATGGGCGTGTTCCGCTTCCGCAACACGTATGCCAACGGCGACATTGGCCGTATCGACGTGCAGCATCAGATGCTCAAGGCCATGATGAGCCAGTTTTTGCAGCTGCACAATATCCCCAACCTCAACAAACTCATTGACATCTATGAAAAGGAAGTCATCACGAACCTGTCGGCAGGGAACGTGATGTTCTACGTCAAAGAGTTTTTGAAGCTCGATGAAAGCGCCATCTCGTTTGAGACGATTCCGGCCAATTACAACGGCACCAAAAACGGTATGTCCTACGTGTTCATCCACGTGGACGAGTGGCTGGAGTATCTCAATACATGGCTCAACCCTTATACGACGGAGATCACGTCCGCGAATGTGGACATTCTCTATGAATCCAATGGGCAGGTCGTGGCCACTTCCGGCACCGTCCAAGGCCCAAACAATTGGTAACAAAAAAGGAAGGATGTAGCATTATGATGCCTGCTAACGAGCTCGCTGCGGTCATCGTTAAGGCGCTGGACGCAAAAAAGGGCGAGAACATTCAGCTGCTCAAGACCCGGGAATTGACGACGCTGGCGGACTATTTTGTCATCTGTACGGCCAGCTCCTCGACGCACGTCAAGACCCTGACTGACGCTGTGGAAGCGGCGGCAGACGACGTGGGCGAACCCGTCCTGCGCCGCGAGGGGCACCGCAGCGGCAGCTGGGTCCTGCTTGACTACGGCTGCGTGATCGTGCACGTGTTCCAGGACGAGGCCCGCAAGTTTTATGATCTGGAGCGGCTCTGGAGCGACGCGGAGATTGTAGATATCTCCGACATGCGCGCCTGAGCGAACAGTGAACCAACCGGGGCGGATCATTGCGATGCCCCGTGATCTGCTTATGATTTTTGATTTTTCAGAGAGAAGTGAAAGCTATGAAGTATGATTTCCAGGCGATCGAGAAAAAATGGCAGGCGCGCTGGGAGGAAGAAAAGCCCTTCGCAGCCGTCACCGGTGACCCGCGGCCGAAGTTTTACGGCCTGATCGAGTTCCCGTACCCCTCCGGCCAGGGTCTGCACGTCGGCCACCCGCGCCCGTTCACGGCGATGGATATTATCTGCCGCAAGCGCCGGATGCAGGGCTACAACGTTCTGTTCCCGATCGGCTTTGATGCGTTCGGTCTGCCGACCGAGAACTACGCCATCAAGAACCATATCCACCCGGCCATCGTGACGAAAAACAACATTGTAAACTTTACCAACCAGCTCAAGATGCTCGGCTACAGCTTTGACTGGGACCGTGCGGTCGATACGACCGACCCCACTTACTACAAGTGGACGCAGTGGATTTTCCTGCAGATGTATAAGCGCGGCCTGGCCTATAAGACCACCATGCCCGTCAACTGGTGCACGAGCTGCAAGTGCGTGCTCGCCAACGAAGAGGTCGTCAACGGTGTCTGCGAGCGCTGTGGCAGCGAGGTCGTGCGCAAGGAGAAGAGCCAGTGGATGCTCGCCATCACGAAGTACGCCCAGCGCCTGATCGACGATCTGGACGATGTGGATTACATTGAGCGCGTCAAGACCCAGCAGCGCAACTGGATCGGCCGCTCCACCGGTGCGGAGATCACGTTCAAGACCAATGTCGGTGACGACATCACTGTCTACACCACCCGCGCCGATACGCTCTTCGGCACGACATACATGGTCATCTCGCCGGAGCACCCGCTGCTCAAGCAGTGGCAGCCGCACATCGCTAACTGGGACGCCGTTGCCGCCTACCAGGAAGAGGCTGCGCACAAGTCCGATTTTGAGCGTGGCGAGCTCAACAAGGAAAAGACCGGTGTCCGTCTCGAGGGTATTGAGGTCATGAACCCCGTGACGCACAAGGCGCTGCCCATGTTCGTCTCGGATTACGTTCTCATGGGCTACGGCACCGGCATCGTCATGGGCGTTCCGGGCCACGACCAGCGCGACTGGGAGTTTGCTACGAAGTTCGGTCTGCCGATCGTCGAGGTCGTCGCCGGCGGCGACGTGACGAAGGAAGCCTTCGTCGCCAAGGACGACAGCGCCGTCATGGTCAACTCCGGCTTCCTCAATGGCATGACCGTCAAAGAAGCCATCCCTGCCATGAAGAAGTACGTCGTGGAGCAGGGCATCGGCAAGGAAAAGGTCAACTATAAGCTGCGCGACTGGGTCTTCAGCCGCCAGCGTTACTGGGGCGAGCCGATCCCGCTCGTCAACTGCCCAAAGTGCGGCTGGGTGCCCCTCCCGGAGGATCAGCTCCCACTCGTGCTCCCGCAGGTGGACAGCTATGAGCCCACCGACGACGGTGAGAGCCCGCTGAGTAAGATGACTGATTGGGTCAACACCACCTGCCCGCAGTGCGGCGGCCCCGCCAAGCGCGAGACCGATACCATGCCGCAGTGGGCCGGCTCGAGCTGGTATTTCCTGCGCTACATGGACCCGCACAATGACAAAGCGCTCGCCTCTAAGGAGGCGCTGGACTACTGGAGCCCGGTCGACTGGTACAACGGCGGCATGGAGCACACCACGCTCCACCTGCTCTACAGCCGTTTCTGGCACAAGTTTTTGTATGACATTGGCGTTGTGCCGACCAAGGAGCCGTATCAGAAGCGCACGAGCCACGGCATGATCCTCGGCGAGGGCGGCGAGAAGATGTCCAAGTCTCGCGGCAACGTCGTCAATCCCAACGACATCGTCGATCAGTACGGCGCGGATACCATGCGCCTGCACATCATGTTCATCGGCGACTTTGAGAAGGCCGTCACCTGGTCCAACGAGGCCGTCAAGGGTTCGAAGCGCTTCCTTGACCGTGTCTGGAACCTGGCCGAGAGTTGCACGGACGTCCCGGCCATTTCGGACAAGAATGAGGCGATCATCCACAAGACCATCAAGAAGGTCTCCGAGGACATTGACGAGCTGAAGATGAACACTGCCATCGCGTCCATGATGACCATGGTCAACGAGTTTGCCGCCAACGGCTGCACGAAGGGCGACATGGAGCAGCTCCTGCTCCTGCTCAGCCCGTTTGCGCCGCACATCGTCGAGGAACTCTGGGAGCGGCTCGGCTTTGCCGCAAAGTACGGCAAGATGTGCTGCCAGTGCGACTGGCCGACGTATGACGAGGCCAAGACGGTCGACACGACCGTCACCATGGCCGTGCAGGTGCTCGGCAAGCTCAAGGGCACCGTCGCCGTGGCTAAGGACAGTGACCAGCAGACTGTCGTCGATGCGGCGCTGCAGCTCGATAAGGTCCAGCGCCAGATGGAGGGCATGCAGATCGTGAAGGTCATTCACGTCCCGAACAAGCTCGTCAACCTGATTTTGAAGCCGAAGGCCTAACTTCATCTTGACATCGGTGATCATTGCAATTATAATATTAATGCTAAAGCCATGCATGATGGCCCTTGAAGCGCCGCAAGGCGTATTTGGAGGGAGGGAATAAAATGTCTGAAATCTACGTCAAGGAGAATGAGTCTCTGGACAACGCGCTCAAGAGATTTAAGCGCAGCTGTGCCAAGGCTGGTGTCATGTCTGATCTGCGTCGCAAGGAGTACTACCAGAGCCCCAGCGTTCGTCGCCGCAAAAAGTCGGAGGCTGCACGCAAGAACAAGAATAAGCGTTACTACTAATGCAAATGAAAAATCCTGCATCCGAGGATGCAGGATTTTTTTCTTGCCTGTTTTCATGTTTGCTGCTCGTACTCCGGCAGGTCCACATACGTCGGCGCGTGTGTCAGCGCCGGGAACAGCACGTCGACGGCGTCCGTCATGCGCAGCTTGAGCGTGGAGGTATTGATGCATGGGTGGCAGCAAAAGTACGCATCTTTCAGCAGGTCGCGGTCGATGAGCAGGCGCACGCGCCCGTCGCGGTCGTTCATCAGCCCCAGCACGCTCACGGAGCCAGGGGTGATGTCCAGCAGCTCGAGCATATGCTCCGGCGATGCGAACGACAGCCGCGCACTGCCGATCTGGTGCGAGAGATTCTTCGTGCGAAACGGCTTGTGCCCGGGCATCAGCAGCAGGTAAAATGCCGTCTGCTGCCGGTTTGAGAGGAAAAGATTCTTGCAGATCCCGGCATTCAGCACTTCCTCCACGGCGGCACAGGCCTCGATCGTGTCGGCAGCGTCGTGATCGGCCCGGTCGTAGGCGATCCCCAGCCGGTCGAGCAGGTCATAGCAGCGCAGTTCCTTGTCCAGCCGCTGCCCGCTCACCGGGCTGCCGTGATATAAATTTTGGTTAACAAACATGGTGGTAACTCCTTAAAAATCGGTCTTCCGCCATTATAGCGGCTTTGGCGTGTGGGTTCAAGTCCCACCGTCCGGTTGACATGCCGGGGCGAAACGGGTACAATGTATACTGTGAAATTGTGCAGAAAGGAACTTCCTATGGCGTATCAGCTCATCGCCGTCGATATGGATGGCACATTGCTCAATTCCAATAAAGAGATCACACCGCGCACGGAGGCTGCCGTCACCGCTGCGTTTGCGCACGGGTACCATGTCGTCATGGCGACCGGCCGCGGCTACCGGCAGATCGTGCCGTATATGGCGAAGTTTCCGGCCATGCGCTATGCCATCACGTCCAGCGGCGCCGCTGTGGCCGACTGCGCGCAGGATCGCATCATCTCGGCGCAGAACCTCCCGGCGGACGCGGCGGCGGAGCTTGTCCGCGCGTTCGAGGGACTCGATGGGTTCCCGATCATCTTCTCTAATGGCGAGGCGCTCTACCGTCCGGAGCTGCTTGATGACCCGCAGCACTTTGGCATGGACGCCTATGTGGAGAATTTTAAGTCCAACTGCACGGCCTGCGAGGCGATGGAGCAGCGCTTTCTCGCCTCGCCCTATCCGGTGGAAAAGCTGGACTTTTATTTTGCTGATTCCGCCGAGCGCGCCAAATTCCTCACGCGCGTGCAGGATGTACGCGCCTGGGTCGTCCCGTGCGAGAGTGCAGGCGTGGAGGTCAACGCCATCGGCGTCGATAAGGGGAGCGGCCTGCAGGCACTGTGCCGCTGCCTGAATATCCCCATCAGTGCCACGATCGCCATCGGCGACTCGGAAAATGACCGCCCGCTCCTGCGGGACACTGGTCTGCCGCTTGCAATGGGTAACGCCATTGCGGACGTGAAGGCGGCGGCGCGGTATGTCATGCCTGACTGTGACCACGACGGCGTGGCTGAGGCCATTGAGCGCTTTCTGCTTGCGCAAAGTTGACCGGGCGCGCGAAGCGTTGTATGATAAAAAATACCCCCCATTTGCGGGGCAGTGTAACAGGAGGCAGTGTCCATGGACAACATTCAGCAGCTAAAACAGTGGATCGACGGCAGCGACCGGATCGTATTTTTCGGCGGCGCCGGCGTCTCGACCGAGAGCGGCATCCCGGATTTTCGCAGTGTGGACGGCCTGTATAACCAGAAGTATGATTATCCGCCCGAGGCGATCTTGAGCCATTCCTTCTTCATGGCGCACCCGGAGGAGTACTACAAATTCCACCGGGACAAGCTCGTCGTCGACGGGGCCAAGCCTAACCGCGCCCACCTGCGCCTGGCGGAACTGGAGCGCGAGGGTAAGCTGCAGGCGGTCATCACGCAGAATATCGACGGTCTGCATCAGGCGGCCGGGAGCAAGAACGTGCTCGAGCTGCATGGCAGCATCCACCGCTGCTACTGTATGCGCTGCGGCCGACCGTATCCGGCGGAGCGCGTCAACCACGGCACCGGTGTGCCGCACTGCGACTGCGGCGGCATCATCCGGCCGGACATCGTGTTTTATGAGGAGTGCTTGGACGACGATGTCGTGTCCAAGGCAGTCCATTACATCCGCGAGGCGCAGGTGCTCATCGTCGGCGGCACGTCGCTGGCCGTGTACCCTGCGGCTGGACTTTTGAATTACTATCGGGGCAATCAGTTGGTGCTCATCAACCGCAGCGCCACGCCGTATGACGATCAGGCGAATCTCATTATCCATGAGAAGATCGGCGAAGTCTTTGCCCAGGTATAACGGAGGAAACAGGTTTTCATGCGAATTGACGTAATGGGCGTCGGGTTTGACAGCCTGACGATGAACGAAGCGGTCGCGCGTGCGCGTGACCTGATGGCGGAGCGGCGCGCGGCCTATGTCGTCACGCCGAATCCGGAGATCGTAATGCTCTGCCGCGCCGATCCTGCGGCCATGCAGGCCGTTCAGGGAGCGGACCTCGTTTTGCCGGACGGCATCGGCGTGATCTATGGCGCGAAAATTCTCGGCACGCCGCTGCGCGCAAAGCTGCCGGGCATCGACTTTGCCTCGGCGCTGATGGCGCAGATGGGGCAGAAGGGCAAGAGCGTGTTCCTGCTGGGTGCCAAGCCCGGCGTAGCGGACGCGGCGGCGGAGAAAATGTGCGCGCGTTTTCCCGGCCTTGTCATTGCCGGGACGAACGATGGCTATTTTCAGGATGACGACCCCGTGGTAGAAAAGATCAACGCCGCGCAGCCGGATCTGCTGCTCGTGTGCCTCGGCGCGCCGAAGCAGGAGCTCTGGATGCAACGCAACGCGCCGCGTCTGCGCGTCGGCCTCATGGCCGGTCTCGGCGGCAGTCTGGATGTGTTTGCCGGCAACGTCAAGCGTGCGCCGAAGTTTTTCCAGAAGCTCGGGCTCGAGTGGTTTTACCGGCTCCTCAAGGAGCCGAAGCGCATCGGCCGCATGATGAAGCTGCCGAAATTCCTGTTTGCGGCGATCGGCTGCAAACTCCGGGGGAAGAAACACCATGGCGAAGGGTAAACTGATTGTACTGGAGGGCATTGACGGCAGCGGAAAATCCGCGCAGTACCGCCGCCTGTGCGCTCGTTTTGACGAGATGGGCATGGCCTATCACCATATCGTCTTTCCGCGCTACGACCAGGAGTCGTCGGCGCTCATCCGTATGTATCTCAACGGCGCGTTCGGCGCGCACCCGTCGGATGTCAATGCGTATGCCGCGTCCACGTTCTTCGCGGTCGACCGCTATGCGTCTTACCGCACCGACTGGGGCGAGATTTATGAAAACGGTGGCCTGATCCTCTCAGACCGCTACACGACCTCGAACGCCATCCATCAGGGCTCCAAGCTCCTGGAGGCGGAGCTGCCGGCCTTCTTCGACTGGCTGTATGATCTGGAGTATGGCAAGATGGGCCTGCCGCGCCCGGATCTGGTGCTCTATCTGGATGTCGACCTGCCGACTTCGCTCAAGCGGATGCAGCACCGGCAGGAAAAGCACAACACCAAGGCCGATATTCACGAGCAGGACGTGGCCTATCTGGAAAATTGCCTCCGCATCGGCCGCCTCGCTGCCGCGTACTATGGCTGGACGGTCGTGCCGTTCATGAAAGACGGCGCGGAACGCGAGCTGGAAGAGAAGCACGAGCAGATCTTCTCCATCATCCGCAGCGCGCTGTGAGCATTTCCGGGGAAAAGGCCGCGCTGCGCGCCCGGCTTTCGCAGAGCGATCCGGCGGAGAACGCCGCGTGCGATGTACGCATTACGCAGCAGGTGCTCTCGCTGCCGGCCGAATGGAACGATGTGCCGGTTCCGCCGTCATAACCGAGGACGGTATTTTGCACCCTCAGGAAAAACCGGGGCTCCCGGAGGAGCCCCGATCCTTCACTGACCGTTAGCAGCCGCAGCCGCAGCTGTTATTGTTGTTGTTATCGCAGCCGCAGTTGCCCCAGCCGCCGCAGCAGAAGAGCAGGATCAGAATGAGGATGATCCAGAGACAGCTATTATTATTTCCGCAGCACATAACCAAAACCCTTTCTCCGCGCAACTGATTTTTGCGTGGCCAGACCCCGCGCGGCGCATGGATCTGGCGCGATGTTTTCCGGAGTGACCGGAGAAACGGCGCCGTTTCCGTCCGTCGCCCTATCTTATGCCCCTCGGGGCATGGGGGTTCCTTCGCCGTGTGGGCGGCAGGAACGAATTCCATGTTGACAGGGAGACTGAACCATGTCTGATCACTTTAAGAACTTTGATGAGTTGTTCCGCGACGAGCGGGATTCGTCTCGCCCACAGCGTCCGGCACAGCCGCGACCGGCAGCCGCACAGCCTGCCCGCCGCCGTCCGGCGCAGCCGGAGGGGCAACGCCCGGCACGCCCGGCACAGCCGGAGGGACAGCGCCCCACGCATCCGGATCAGCCGCGTCCTGTGCGTCCGGACGCCCAGCAGCGCACAGCGGCACATCCGCGCGCCGTGCAGCCGGAGGGGCAGCAGCGCCCTGTCCGCCACCGCCCCGTGCAGCCGCATGCCCAGTCCCGCCAGGAGCAGGCGCAGCATCCGCGCGCTGAACAGCCGCAGCGGCCGGTTCATCCGCGCCCGGATGCGCAGCAGACGCACGCTGCGCGACCGCAGCCGGTCTCGCGCCCCGTACCGGAAGGGGTGCAGGCAGAGTCCGTCGAGCGCGCAGTGCGCCCGGCAGAGCCGGAGGCGCCGCGCCGCGCCGGACGCAGCGGCTGTCTCGGCGGCCTGATCTATTTTGCCTTTGTCGTCAGCATCAGCATCATTCTCGCCTGTGTCGGCTGGATGGCGGCGTCGGACGTGCTCGCGCTCAACAAGGAGTCGATCACGGCGACGGTCACGCTCGACAAGGCGGAGTTCAAGGACGTCACCATTTCGTACACGGATGCCGACGGCAATGCCAAGGAACGCTCCGGCCATCAGGCGAGCGTGAGCTACGTGGCGAAACAGCTTAAGGACGCCGGCATCATCAAGTATAAGGGCCTCTTTGAGCTTTACTGCAGCGTCTCGCACGCGAAAACGAAGATCGATCCCGGCACGTACGAGCTGAGCACGAACTACGATTATCGCGCCCTCGTCAAGAAGATGCAGATCGGCTCCGGCGCTATGGTTACGACCAAGGTCACCATCCCAGAGGGCTATGCGATGGAGCAGATCTTCCACAAGCTCGAGGATGAAAACGTCTGCTCGTATGACGACCTCATGGATGCAGCGGCCAATTATTCGTACAACTATTCGTTCATCGACCAGAGTATGCAGGGCGATGCCAAGCGCCTTGAGGGCTTCCTGTTCCCGGACACGTATGAGTTCTATCAGGGTATGCAGGCATCGAGCGCCATCAACAAGTTCCTGGAAAATTTCCACGACCGCATCACGGCCGAGATGCTCGAAAAGGCGGACGAGCGCGGCATGACCATGCAGGAGGTCATCACGGTCGCGTCCATGATCGAGAAGGAAGCGGCCAACGACGACGAGCGCGCCATGATCGCCGCTGTCATTTATAACCGTATTGAAGCGGGCATGCCGCTGCAGATTGACTCGACGATCATGTATGTCCTGCCGGAGCACAAGGATGTGCTCACCGTGGAGGACACAAAGATCGACAGCCCATACAACACCTATCAGAACAAGGGCCTGCCGCCCACGCCGATCGCGAACCCCGGTCTTGCATCCATCAAGGCGACGCTTTCGCCGGCGAGCACGCAGGCGTTGTATTACGCGCTCGACGCCGAGTCCGGAACGCACAAGTTCTTCACGAGCTACAGCGAGTTCCAGGCGTTCGTGGCCAAACAGAGTTATTCACAATAAGCGGGGATCGAACATGAACAAACCGGAATTGTTATGCCCTGCCGGAGATCTGGAGCGTCTGCAAATGGCGCTCCATTTCGGTGCAGACGCAGTATATCTGGCCGGTGTGCAGTTCGGCATGCGTGCCGGAGCTGAAAATTTCACGCCGGACGGCATCCGCGCGGCCGTGCAGCTTGCGCACGCGCAGGGCAACGCCGTGCACGTGACGTGCAATACGCTGCCGCGTGATGATGAGATGGCGCAGCTACCGGAATATCTGGAGCTGCTCGACGATGCGGGGGTGGATGCGATCATCGCGGCGGATCTCGGCGTCCTCACGCTCGCAAAGCGCTATGCGCCGCACGTCGCATTGCACGTCAGCACGCAGTTTGGCGTGGTCAATTCGGCGGCTGCTGCGGTGCTGCACGATCTCGGTGCGCAGCGTGTCGTGCTCGCGCGCGAGCTGTCGCTTGAGGAGATCGCCGCCATCCGTGCCAACACGCCGCCCGAGCTGGAGCTCGAGGCGTTCGTGCACGGGGCAATGTGCGTGTCGTTTTCCGGCCGCTGCCTGCTGTCGAACTACCTCACCGGGCGCGATGCCAACCGCGGCCGCTGCGCCCAGCCCTGCCGCTGGAAGTACGGTCTCACGGAGTCCAAGCGCCCCGGCCAGGTGTTTGATATCACGGAGGACGAGCGCGGGACGTATATCTTCAACTCCCGTGACATGTGTATGATCGACCACCTGCCGGAACTGCTGGCAGCCGGTATCACGAGCCTGAAGATCGAGGGGCGCACAAAGAGCGCCTATTACGTCGGCGCGGTCACGAATGCCTACCGCCACGCGCTCGATGATGCCATTGCCGGCCGCCCGCTCGACCCGGTCTGGCAGCGCGAGGTGCTGCAGATCAGCCATCGTCCGTACAGCACCGGCTTTTATTTCGGTCAGCCGGGGCAGTATACGGCAAACTCCGCTTATTTTGCCGGGGCGGAGGTCTGTGCCGTTGTGGAGGGCACCGCGTCCGGTGGGCGCGCCGTGCTGACGCAGCGCAACAAGTTCGCCGTCGGCGACACGCTCGAGCTTGTCACGAATTCCGCCCCGCCCGTGACCTTCACGGCGCAGGACCTGCGCGACGAGGACTTCCTCCCGCTTGAGAGCGTGCCGCACTCGATGCAGCGCTTTACCATGCTGCTGCCATGTGAAGCGGCGCCGCTGTCACTTGTGCGGCGGAAATTACCCGCCGAAACGGTTGACATTCGGCTCGAATGTGGTAAAATAGAAAAATCCTGAACATAACGCTTTGATGGAGAAAAGCTGTGCAGCACCCGGTCAGCAGAGAGAAGGGGACGGTGGAAGCCCTTCGTCCGGCAGCATGGCGGCCGCTCCGGAGCGGCCCGGGACGACCGGGACGTCTGTCCGCGTTAAGGACGACTTGAGACGCCGCGCGAGCGGCAATCAGGGTGGTACCGTGAATGCGTAAATGCCTTCGCCCCTGTCCATGGGGCGGAGGCATTTTTTTTGAAAGGAGACGTGCTGTGGACTGTCTGCGTTGTCATGGCGAGATGGAGCATTTGTGGCAGGAATCCCTGCAGCTCAGGCAATACGGCTTTTTACCGGCCACCTGTCCAACCTCTTTTCCGGTGCGCTGGAGGTCGATATTTATGCCTGCAAGCGCTGCGGCAAGCTGGAGTTTTACCGTGCGGACGCACCCAGCCTTTCCGAGCGGCTGCAAAAAGAATAAAGAATGAAGTAAGAGAATCACGATTGGAGGATAGATAATTATGAAACCATATGGCCTGAATGAACTGCGCGAGATGTTCCTGCGCTTTTTCGAGACGAAGGGGCACCTGCGTCTGCCGAGCTTCTCGCTCATCCCGCAGGATGATGCGAGCCTGCTGCTCATCAACTCCGGCATGGCGCCGATGAAGCCCTATTTCAAGGGCGACAAGGAGCCGCCGCGCCACCGCGTCTGCACCTGCCAGAAGTGCATCCGCACCGGCGACATTGAAAACATCGGCAAGACCGCGCGCCACGGCACGTATTTTGAGATGCTCGGCAACTTCTCTTTCGGCGACTATTTCAAGCATGAAGCCATCGCCTGGTCGTGGGAGTTTTTGACGAGCCCGGACTGGGTCGGCCTCGACCCTGAGCGGCTGTACCCGTCCGTGTATGAGAAGGACGACGAGGCGTTTAATATCTGGCGCGACGAGATCGGCATCCCCGAGAGCCGTATCACCCGCCTCGGCAAGGAAGATAACTTCTGGGAGCACGGCTCCGGCCCGTGCGGCCCCTGCTCGGAGATCTATTTCGACCGCGGCGAGGAATACGGCTGCGGAAAGCCGGACTGTGCGCCCGGCTGTGACTGCGACCGCTATATGGAGGTCTGGAACAACGTCTTTTCCCAGTTTGACAACGACGGCAACGGCAATTACTCCGACCTCATTCAGAAAAACATTGACACCGGCATGGGCCTTGAGCGTCTGGCCGTTGTCTGCCAGGGTGTGGACTCGCTCTTTGACGTCGACACCGTCATGAACATCACCCACAAGGTCAGCGAGATCACCGGCGCGCACTATGGTGACAGCCATAAGACGGACGTGTCCCTGCGTGTCATCACCGACCACATCCGCGCCTCCGTCATGATGATCTCGGACGGCATCCTGCCGTCGAACGAGGGCCGCGGCTACGTGTTGCGCCGTCTGTTGCGCCGCGCGGCGCGCCACGGTAAGCTCCTCGGCGTCAACGAGCCGTTCCTGTATCAGGTCGTGGGCATGGTCGTGCACGAAAACGAGTGCCAGTACCCCGAGCTGCGCGAGAAGCAGGCGTATATCACCCGCGTCATCCGCAACGAGGAGGAGAACTTTGCCAAGACCATCGACGCTGGCATGCACATCTTCTCCGACCTGCTCGCCGAGCATCAGGCCAAGGGCGAGCGCGTGTTCTCCGGAGCGGATGCGTTCAAACTTTATGATACCTACGGTTTCCCAATCGACTTGACCCGCGAAATGGTGCAGGAGCAGGACATGACCGTGGATGAGGACGCGTTTCAGGACCTTATGGAGCAGCAGCGCGTGCGCGCGAGAAAGGCGCGCGAGGCGCTCGGCGATCTGGCGTGGGCCGGCGTGGACCTCGGCCTCGACCCGACGCCGACGCAGTTCACCGGCTATGACCACACGGTCGATCAGGGCACGATCCTGGCCATTGTCTGCGACGGGGAGGTCTGCTCGGAGATCGACGAGGGCAAGCAGGGCGTGCTCGTGCTCGACTGCACGCCGTTTTATGCTGAGATGGGCGGCCAGGTGGCCGACCACGGCGTCATTGAGACGGACGGCGCGCTCTTCCAGGTGACGGACGTCCAGAAGGACAAGGCCGGCAAGTTCCTGCACCACGGTGTGATGCACTCCGGCCATCTGCAGGTCGAGCAGACCGTCACGGCGCGTATCGACACCGACCGCCGCAAGGCGATCATGCGTGCGCACTCGGCCACGCACCTGCTGCAGTCTGCGCTGCGCGAGGTGCTGGGCGACCACGTGCATCAGGCGGGCTCGCTCGTGGAGCCGGACCGTCTGCGCTTTGACCTGACGCATTTCTCGGCCATCACGCCCGATGAGCTGGAGCAGATCAATGAGATCGTCAGCGACTGGATCCTCGATGACATGGATGTTACGGTGTCCGAAATGTCCATGGAGCAGGCCAAGGCCAGCGGCGCGACGGCGCTCTTCAGCGAGAAGTACGGCGATGTCGTGCGCGTGGTGAACATGGGCGGCAAGTCCATCGAGCTCTGCGGCGGCACGCATGTGGACAATACCGCAAAGATCGGTCCGTTCCGCATCACGGGCGAGAGTTCGGTCGCGTCCGGTGTGCGCCGTGTGGAGGCAATCACCGGCAAGGCCTATCTGCGCGAGATGGAGGCCGTCAACCGCCGCATGTACGCGGCGGCCGAGGTGCTGCACGCCAAACCCGCCGACCTCATTGCGAAGGCAAAGGGCTTCACAGCGGAGCTCAAGGAGGCGCGCCAGAATGTCGAGCGTATGAAAGAAAAGATCCTGCACAGCGACGTCGATCGCTTCCTCTATGCCTCGAAGAACATCGGCGGCATCAAGGTCATCACGACGACGCGCGCCGACCTCGAGGCCGGCGACCTGCGCAAGCTCGGCGACTTTTTGCGCGATAAGGATCCGGACACGGTCGCGGTGCTCGCGACGGCGACGGAGAGCAAGGTCACGTTTGTGGCCGTCTGCGGCAAGAACGCCGTGGCCAGGGGTATCCGTGCGGGCGATCTTGTGCGCGCGGTGTCGGCGGTCGCCGGCGGCAAGGGCGGCGGCAAGCCGGACTCCGCCATGGGCGGCGGCAGCGAGGTGCTGAAGATCGATGACGCGCTGGCCATCGTAGACGATTTTGTAGCGGAAAAGCTGGGACTGTAAGGAGGTTTCCATTATGAACGACTGCCTGTTTTGTAAGATCGCGGCGGGGGAGATCCCTTCCACCTGCCTGTACAAGGATGACGATGTTTATGCCTTTCGTGACATCAATCCCCAGATGCCGGTGCACTTTCTCGTGATCCCGAAGCAGCACATCGACTCGGTCGCGGCCATTGCGGCGGAAAACTCCGCTGTGGTTGCCAAGTGCTTTGAGGTCATCGCGAAGCTCGCCGCGCAGGAGGGCCTGACCGGCGGTTACCGCGTCATCTCCAACTGCGGTGACGATGCCGGCCAGACCGTGCATCACCTGCACTTCCACGTCCTCGGCGGTGCGCCGATGGGGGAGAAGCTGCTGTAAAGGCAACAAAATTCGGCGGCGGGCCTTGTTCCCGCCGCCGTTTTTGTTTATAATGTCCCCAGAGAAAGAGAGGGAGACGGCGTGCGAAAGCTGGCATACTGCGCAGGCGGATTTTCGGCTGCGATTTTTCTGGCGCACTTTCTGCTGCCGGCGCGTTGGGTACTGCCTGGTGCGCTCGCAGCGGTCGTGCTTGCGCTCGTGACGCTGCTGCTCCCGGGGCAGACGCGCCGCCGGGTCATGGTCGCGCTGCTGTCGGCGGCCATCGGCTTCGGGTGGTACGCCGCAGCCACGGCCCTGCGCCTGACGCCCGCGCAGAACGTCTCCGGTGATGTGCAGACGGTCACGGCGCGCGTGACGGAGTATCCCGTCACATATGAGCGCAGCTATGGTCTGACCGTCCTGCTCACAAGTCCGGACGTGCCAAACTGTAAGGCGCGCCTCTATGTCTCCGACGCGGGCGCGGCCGGCCTGCGCCCCGGCGACGAGATCACGGCGGACGTGAAGCTCCGCCCGTCCACGCTGCGCTACGGGGAGGAAACGGACTCCTACATTTCCAAGGGCATTTACCTCATTGGCAGTGTGCAGGACAAAACGCTCACGTGCACCGGCGCCTGGAGCCGCAGCTGGCTCTACTGGCCGAAAACCGTCGCCCAGTCGCTCAAGGCGAGCGCACAGGCCGCTTTCCCGGCGGATGTGCTGCCGTTTGCGCAGGCGCTCATGCTCGGCGATAAATCCGCGCTCTACGCGCAGGATCTGGACATTCCGCTCAGCACGACCGGCATCATGCACACGGTCGCAGTCTCCGGCCTCCATTTGGCGTTTCTGCTGGGCTTTTTACGTCTGTTCACCGGTAACCGGCGCACGACGGCGATCATTGGCCTGCCGCTGATGGTCGTGTTTGTTGTCATGGCCGGGTGCAGCCCATCGGTGCTGCGCGCGGCATTCATGACGGCGCTGGTGCTCTTTGCGCCGCTGCTCGGGCGGGAGAACGACCCGCCGACGTCGCTGCTGACCGCGCTGGCCATCCTGCTGGCGGCCAATCCGTTTGCTGCGGCGAGCATCAGCCTGCAGCTCTCGTTCGCGTCCATGGCGGGCTTGTTTTGCATCTCCGGTGCGCTGCACCGCGTGCTCGATGCGCGCCTGCTGCCCGCCGGTACGAAGCTCTCGCGGTCGCGGCGGAAAGTCCGCGCCTTTTTCAGCGCCACCATGGCGAGCTCCGTCGGCGCCATGATGTTCACCGTGCCACTCACGGCGTTGCATTTTGGAAATATCTCGCTCATCGCGCCGGTCACGAACCTGCTGATCCTGTGGCTGCTGCCGGTCGCATTCATCGGCTGCTATCTGGCGGCGCTGCTTGGCCTTGCCTGGGCGTGGGGCGGCATGGCCCTTGCATGGGTGACGGCGTGGCCGCTACGCTATATCCTCGCGGTGGCAAAAGCGCTCTCCACGCTTCCGGGTGCGGTGCTCTTTACCGGCAACCGCATGGTTGTCTGGTGGCTCGTGCTGGTGTATGTCATGTTCGGCGCGGCGTGGCTGATCTCCCGCCGGCGCAAGGCGCGCTACTGGATCCCGGCTGCGTGCAGCGTGCTGGCGCTGTGCGCGGTGCTGACCGTCAACGCCGTGCAGCTGCAGCGCGCATCGACTGTGACGGCGCTCGATGTCAGTCAGGGGCAGAGCATCGTGTTTTCCAGCGGACGGGCCTGCGTCGTGGTGGACTGCGGCGGTCGCTCTACCGTGGAGGACCCGGGCGACCTCGCGGCGCGCAAGCTGCTCGCGCAGGGGCACCGCAGCCTCGACCTGCTCGTGCTCACGCATCCGCATGACGATCATGTCAACGGCGTACTGCGCCTGATGCATTGGCTACCGGTGCGGACACTGGTCATCCCGGCCGCTGCAGATACGACGAAGGCCCCGCTGAGCGACATTCTCGCGCTCGCGGAGGAAAACCACACGGCCGTCGTGCGTGTGGACGCAGAGCGAATGCTCACGGCCGGCGGCATTTCCGTGCACCTGTATCCCGAGCCTTGCGCCGGGCAGGAGGACGGCAGCATGATCGTGCTGACCTCCATCGGCGCGTATGACACGCTCGTACCCGGCGACGTGGACAGTGCGGCGGAGGCAAAGTTTCTCAGTGGCTGCACTTTTCCCGACGTTGAGCTGCTGCTCGTCGGTCACCACGGCTCCAAACGCTCCACAAGCGACGCATGGCTCGATGCCATCGCGCCGGACGCTGCGATCATCTCCGTTGGTTACAACAACTACGGCCATCCGACGGCCGAGACGCTCGAGCGCCTGCAGGCGCACAACATACCGATCTACCGCACCGACCAGATGGGTGATATCACGGTGCATCTTTCGTGAGGAAACACTATGGCAACAGGAAAAGGAAAAAAGAAGCAGGAAGTGCTCGATTACAGCGCGCAGATCCACACATTGCGCGAGCAGGGCCCAGGGCGGCTGTACCTGCTCTGGGGCCGGGAGGATTATCTGCGCGAGCAGTATTTGATGGAGCTCAAAAAGCTCTGCCTGCCCGGCGGAGAGGACGACTTCAGCTACCACCGATTTGACGGTGCCGAGCTCGACTTTCAGGCGCTGGCGGATGCGGTGGACGCGGTGCCGTTTCTGTCCGAGCGCACGCTCATCGAGGTGCGCGGCTTTGACACGAACAAGTGCCGCGAGGAAGATGCGCAGGCGCTCGTCAAGGTCATCGGCGACCTGCCGGATTACTGCACGCTCGTGTTCGTCATGGGCACGGACTTTGAGCCGGACGGCCGCCTGAAGACGACGAAAGCATTCAAAAAATACGGACAGCTCATTCAGTTCACCGCGCAGGGAGAGCCCGCGCTTGTGAAATGGGTCGGCAAGCGCTTTGACGCTCACAAGAAGCGCATTTCATCCGAGGATGCCCGCCAGCTCATTTTCTTTACCGGCGGCCTTATGAACACCATGATCCCGGAGATCGACAAGATCGCGGCCTATGTTCAGGGCAATACGGTCACGCGCGCGGACATTCTGGCTGTGGCGCACCGGCTGCCGGAGGCGGTGGCTTACGAGTTGACCGACAGGCTGGCTGATCAGGACTATGACGGTGCTATGCGTATCCTCGCAGACCTCCTCGCCGATAAGGCGAACACGCCGATCTTCCTGCTCGCCGTCATCGGTCAGCAGATGCGCAGGCTCTATGCCGCGCGGCTCGCGCGCCGTGCGGGCCTCGGCACGGGCGACCTGCGCGCGCTGCTCGGTCTGCCGTTTGACTTCATCGCGGAAAACCTCCTGCGTTCGGCCCGAAAATTCTCCGGCCGCCAGCTCGAGGGGGCAGTGCGCCTGTGCGCACAGACGGACTTTGCCATGAAAAATACCGGCGCAGACGATACCGAACTGCTCAAGGAGCTGCTGCTGCGCATCGCCGTGGGAGGTGCGGCATGATCCGCATCCGGGAGGCCATCATCGTCGAGGGGCGGTATGATAAAAATACACTCGCGCAGGTCGTGGACGCGCCCATTCTGGAGACGTCCGGCTTCGGTATCTTCCATGACAGTCAGCAGCTGACGCTGCTGCGCCGTCTGGCCGAGGCGCGCGGCATCATCGTTCTCACGGACAGCGACGGGGCGGGCTTTGTCATTCGCAACTATCTGCGCGGGGCGATCGACCTGGCGCAAGTCAAGCACGCGTATATCCCGGACGTGGCTGGCAAGGAGCGGCGCAAGCGCACTGCCTCGAAAGAGGGCAAGCTCGGTGTGGAGGGCATGCGGCCGGAGGTGCTGCTCGAGGCGCTGCGCCGCGCGGGCGCGACCATCGAGGGCGAGGACGCGCCGCCGCCGGGCGCGCGCATCACGAAGGCAGACCTTTACGCTGCCGGACTCACCGGTGGGCCGGACAGCCGCGCCGCCCGGCAGCGGCTGCTCACGCAGCTCGACCTGCCCGAGCATCTGAGCACGAACGCGCTGCTCGAGGTGCTCAACGCGCTCATGACGCGCGAGACGTTCCAGAATCTGTACAAATAGCCGAAAAATCGCCGTATCTGAGGCAGAAAACGCCAGATACGGCGAAATTTTTCGTGCAAATGTGCCGGGACTGTGGTATAGTACTGTACGGAATTATGTAAAGCAATCGAAAATCCACAATATGGAGGAACCGACGTATGAAATGCCCGTTTTGCGGCTTTGCCGAGAGCAAGGTCATTGATTCCCGCCCAGCTGAGGAGGGTGCGACCATCCGCCGCCGCCGCGAGTGCCTCGCCTGCCAGAAGCGCTTCACGACCTATGAGATCATCGAGACGCTCCCGCTTGTCGTCATCAAGCGCGACGGCAGTCGCCAGAGCTTTGACAAGAGTAAGCTCATCAACGGCATGGTGCGCGCCTGCGACAAGCGCAAGGTGCCGCTGCCGGTGCTCGAGAAGATCGCCGATGAGATCGAGCAGGAGCTGCAGAGTGCGCTCGAGCGCGAGATCACGACCGAGCAGGTCGGCGAAATGGTCATGAAGCGCCTCAAGGACGTGGACGAGGTCGCTTATGTGCGCTTTGCCTCGGTTTACCGCCAGTTCAAGGACATTGATACGTTCATGCAGGAGCTGACGAAGCTCCTTAACGACCGCGGCTAAAAAATATTGCCGAGCGTGATGCGCTCACCGTCGGCGAGCCCCTGAATGCGTACGCGCAGCAGGGCAATATCCGCCGCAGCGGACGCGTCTCCGGTCTCCACCGTGCGCATGGCCCGGCGGAACCCCTCCGTCACGGCGTCTGTGCTCTCGTGCGGGAGCATACAGTGGGCATAGTCCTCGGCGTCGCTCCAGCGAGAGGCCGCTGCGCGCAGCGTCTCGACCGTGCGCGCCGGGTCCCCGGCGGCGTAGCTTGTCTCTGCCTGTGCCACGGCGTCGTCGAGCTGTGTGCACATCCGGTTCAGATACCAGAGGTTCCATGCGCACCCGGCGATGAGTACGAGCAGCAGCGCGCCTGCAAACAGTTCCTTTTTCATCCGAGCTCCTTTGCCGCAAAATAGATTTGTCCGGCGTCATTCATCATCAGCAGGTAGACGTCTTCGATGCACTGTGCGCCGCGCTGCTGCACCTGTTTTTGCAACCAGCGCTCATCGCGCCCCATGCGTTTGAGATTGTCGCGCAGGATGCGCCCGTTGTTGATGAGAATGGAAAAATAGCCGGTGTCCTCGGTTTCTATCTGCATCTGCTCGGCTGTGACCGGCTGCTGCGCCGGGGCGAGGATGATGTTGAGCTGGCCATTGGTCTCGAGCACGGCGTATTCCACGCTCGCAATGTCGAGAATGCCCTGATTGCGAAGCTCCTGCGTCAGCTCGTCGAGCGTGAAGCGGTTGCGGTGCATGGCCTGCTGGGCGATGCGGCCGCGTTCGATGATGAAGTTCGGCCGGCCGTAGAGCAGCTTGCGTAGATGAATGCTCTTGTAGGTCAGGCCGGAGAAGATCAGCTCGCAGCAAAACAGCACCAGCAGCGGAATGAGTCCATAGCTCAGCGGCAGGGAAGGGTTTTGCAGCGGGATGGACGCAATATCCGCGATGAGCACGGCCACCACCAGCTCGGACAGCTCCAGTTCGCCGAGCTGCCGCTTGCCCATGAGGCGCATGGCCACGATGAGCGCAAGAAAAATAATCAGTGTCCGGATAAGAATGATCGCCATGAGATTACCACCTTTCCAGGTTGGTTTAGTTTTTCCGGTTTGTGCGGGTTCATACCCGTATATTCATACCCGTATAGGAGGTACCTAAAATGAAGTTTACAAAAATGCAGGGCTGCGGCAATGATTATATCTATGTCAACTGCTTCACCGAGACGGTGGACGATCCATCGGCCGCGGCTATCCGCCTGTCCGACCGCCACTTCGGCATCGGTGGGGACGGCCTGGTGCTCATCTGCCCGTCAGAGGTTGCGGATTTCTGCATGGAGATGTACAATGCCGACGGTTCGCGCTCGGAAATGTGCGGCAATGCCATCCGCTGCGTGGGCAAATATGTCTACGACCGCGGCCTGACCGGCAAGACTGAACTCACGATCGAGACGCGCGCCGGTATCAAGACGCTCTGGCTGAACGTGGTCGACGGCGCGGTCGAGACCGTGCGTGTGTGCATGGGCAGCCCAGAGTTCCGGCCGGAGAAGATCCCGGTCGCGGCGACGGGGGAGACTTTCCTCGAGCAGCCGATCGACGTGCTGGGCGAGACGTGGATCGTCTCGTCGGTCAATACCGGCAACCCGCACTGCGTCACTTACGTGGACGATGCCATGGCGCTGGATTTCCCGCGTATCGGCCCCGCGTTTGAAAACCATAAAATGTTCCCTTCGCGGGCGAATATCGAGTTTGTCGAGGTCGTGGACGATCACACGCTGCGCGTGCGCGTGTGGGAGCGCGGCAGCGGCGAGACGCTCGCCTGCGGCACGGGCTCCACGGCGGCACTGGCTGTCACGGCGCGGCTGGGCAAGTGTGGCGACGAGGCGGATGTGATCCTGCGCGGTGGCAAGCTGCACATTGTATGGGACCGGGCGCAGAACCTGCTGTATATGACCGGCCCTGCGGCATTTGTATTTGACGGAACGGTCACGCTCTGAGTGTGGCTGCGATGATGGTGCAGGAGGTTGTGAGCCATGAAAACGATCATCGGAACGAAAACAGACGTTACCAAAGAGCTGGCGGCGCAGGTCGCGGCCGTGCTCGCGCGTAAGCCGGAGGCGAACATCTCCATTTCGGCGGTGGACCTGCCGGCAGAAGTGCTCAGTGCGCTTGCTGCCAGTGACATTGCCTTTGACAAGGCGACGCTCTTCCAGGCGTGTGAATATTGCGGTGCGGCCGGCAAGGGCGCGTACGCTGTCGGCGCGGCGTTTCAGCCCCTCACGGCGGCAAAGCTGTTTGCGGCCGTGCACGCCCCGGATCCGGACGCGGACACCGAGCACGCGGCAGACTACGACGCTGCCATCCAGGCGGCCGGCGGGCTCGATCTGGTCATCCTTGGCCTTGGTGAGCGCGGCCACGTCGCGTTTAACGAGCCGGGTGCCGGTTTTGGCGAGAAGACGCACATCGCCAAGCTCGCGGAAGTGACGCGCGAGGCTATCGCTGCGGATTTTGGCACGCTTGAGCAGACGCCGGAGCACGGCATCACGATCGGCATCCAAACGATCCTGGGTGCGAAAATGATCCTGCTCGTCGGCTTTGGCGCGCGCTGTGCGAAGGCGGCCAACGCCACGCTCACGGGCCGCCCGGAGACGTTTATCCCCGCGTCGTTCCTGCAACTGCACACGGATGTCGAGGTTTATCTTGACGCGGACGCTGCCGCGCAGTTATAATAAATCGTTGCCCGCAGTGCTTTGCGGGCGATTTTGATCGGAGGGAAGCATCCATGTCCAAATATTTCGGTACTGACGGCTTCCGCGGTGAGGCCAACGTGGGCCTGACGGTGGAACACGCCTACCGGATCGGCCGGTTTCTCGGCTGGTATTACGGCCGGGAGCAGAAGTGCGCGGTCGTGATCGGTAAAGATACCCGCAGATCCAGCTATATGTTTGAAAATGCGCTGTCCGCAGGCCTGACGGCCTCGGGTGCGGACGCCTATCTCATGCACGTGACGACGACACCGAGTGTGTCCTACATCGTCCGTTCGGACGATTTTGACTGCGGCATCATGATCAGCGCGAGCCATAATCCCTATACGGACAACGGCATCAAGCTGCTCAACAGCGCCGGTGAGAAGATGGAGCAGAGCGTCATTGACGAGATTGAGAACTATCTTGACGGCAATCTGGAGATCCCGTTTGCCACGGGCGGAGACATCGGCCGCACGCAGGACTATTCCGCTGGCCGCAACCGCTACATCGGTTATCTCATCAGTCTGTCCACACACTCGTACAAGGGCATGAAGGTCGGCCTTGACTGCGCCAACGGCAGCACGTGGATGATGGCGAAGAACATCTTCGACGCGCTCGGCGCGGATACGTATGTCATCGGCAATCAGCCCGACGGTACGAACATCAACCGCGACTGCGGCTCGACGCACATCGAGAACCTGCAAAAACATGTTCGTCTCAACCGGCTGGACGTGGGCTTTGCCTTTGACGGCGACGCTGACCGCTGCCTGGCCGTGGATGAAAACGGCTCGGTCGTCAACGGCGACAAGATCCTCTATGTCTGCGCGCGCAACATGCAGACCGAGGGCCGTTTTGGCAATTCCAAGGTCGTCACGACAGTCATGTCCAACCTCGGCCTGTATAAGGCACTCGACGAGGTCGGCATCGGCTATGAAAAGACGGCCGTCGGCGATAAATACGTCGCGGAAAATATGCGTGCCAACGGACACCTGATCGGCGGCGAACAATCCGGGCACATTATTTTCGGCAAATATGCCAATACTGGTGATGGATTGCTGACGGCCATCAAGCTCATGCAGGTCATGCTTGACCGCAAGAAAACGCTCTCCGAGCTGGCTGCACCGGTGCGCGAGTACCCGCAGCAGCTCACGAATGTGGAGGTCGACGACAAAGACGCCACGCTCCACGACCCTGCGGTCGTTGCGGCGGAGCGGGCCGTCACCGAGCGGCTCGGCGACGAGGGACGCATCCTCGTGCGTAAGAGCGGCACGGAGCCGGTGCTGCGCGTCATGGTCGAGGCGGCCACGCACGCACTGTGTGAGGAAAACGTTGCGTATGTGATCGATGTTATGCAAAAGAGCGGGCATCTGATCCGGGTAAGATGATATGATGACGATACAAGACCTGCTCGACCTGAGCAAGACGATCGCGGCCCCGCTGTTTGCGGGCAAGACCTATCCGTGGGAAGCGTTGGCGGAAATCGGAGATTTCATTCTTCAGCTCGGCCCGACGCTCTCGGCGGAGGAATACGAGCAGCGCGGCGAGAACATCTGGATTGCGCGCGATGCCAAGATCTTTGACAGCGCCTATATCGCCGGCCCCTGCATCATCGACCATGGCGCCGAGCTGCGCCAGTGCGCCTTTGTGCGCGGCAATGCAATCGTGGGCAAAAACGCCGTCGTCGGCAACTCCTGCGAGCTGAAAAACGTCGTCCTGTTCGATAACGTCCAGACGCCGCATTTTAACTATGTCGGCGATTCCGTCCTTGGCTACAAGTCCCACATGGGCGCAGGCTCCATCACGTCGAACGTCAAGAGCGACAAGACGCTCGTCGTCATCAAAAACGGGGATGAACGCATCGAGACCGGCCGCAAAAAGGTCGGTGCCATCCTCGGCGACTATGTAGAGGTCGGCTGCAACAGCGTTCTGAACCCCGGCACGGTCATCGGCCGGCACTCGAACATTTATCCGGTGTCGTGTGTGCGCGGCGTCATCCCGGCGGACAGCATCCTTAAGTCCTCAGGAGAGGTCGTCCACAAGAAATGAAAGCAAAATCCCATCGGCTTGCACCGATGGGATTTTTTTCTGCCGCCCGCGCCCTTACAGCAGGCTGCGGTAGTCTTCGTCCGGTGTCACGCAGTCCGGCGGGAAGAACTCGTCGATGGGGAAGTGGATGCGACTGAACATCGAGCACGGATCGTCCTCGGTCGAGCCCTGGCACGCTTTGTCCGGCATGCAGTAGTCGTAGGCCGGGATGAGCAGCTGCGTGTCGCGCTCGAGCCGGATGATCGAAAACTGCCCCAGCGTCACGTACAGCTTCTTGCCGCAGCAGGTCAGCGAGAGCTCCTCGCCCATGGCGTCGAGGATCTTCTGCGGGATGGCGCGCGGCTCCTGCTGCTCGGATTCCACGGAGCTGCCGCAGTCCACCAGCTTCATGTGCAGGGCGATCGGGTCGACGGATTCGACCACGCCGATCGGCAGGCTGTTTTCGCACGGGTCGCAGCAGCAGTTGTCGGAAGCGAAGACCTTCGCGCTCGCCTGGCTGCCGAAGAGCATGACGCGCTTGTCGAAGATCGCAAGGCCGCACACCGGCTCGCAGCCGGGGAATGTCTCGCCGCGCACGCGGTAGAAGTACGTCACGTCCACCGTGTAGTAGCCTTTATTGAAGGTGATCTCCTTGACGTGTACGTCGGCGCACAGTAGCTCGGCGCTGCGCGGACGCACACTCAGGGCACTGTCCAGCCTTGCCTGCGAGCATGTCGTGGGATACACCCGCAGGTCTTCCACGCAGTCTTTATCACGGCAGGAGTCGAAGATCTTGCGCGTATGGATACAAACCGCTTCCCGGACGGCAGCACTGCTTTCGACCGGTCCCGGTACCACTTTGTCTGCCATTTCATAACCTCCTGGCATCAGATTGAAGCACGCTTCAGTAACAGTGTATGCGTAGCGGTTTTCGATGTGCTTCCTTTTGAAAACCCTTTACACAAAACGCTTTCCGCGCTATAATCATATATTATCCCAAGTGGGAGGTGCGCCATGGAAGGCCTCGGCTTCATCCACGAGAAACTGGACATTAAGATCCTGATCCTCTACATTTTGAATCATTTACCCGCGGCGGTGGACGCCCAGACGTTGTCCGACCTCGTTTTCTGCGACAACGGCATCGGCTATTTTGATTACTCCGACTGTCTCGCGGAATTGGTGGATACGGCGCACATCACGCAAGAGGGCGGCAAGTATCGCATCACGGAAAAGGGCAGCCGCAACGTCAACGAAGTCGCCAGCAGCCTGCCGTATTCCGTGCGCATGAAGGCCGACCGCATCACGGAGCCGATCGCCGAGCAGATGCGCCGCGCCTCCATGATCGTCGCGCAGCATACAAACACGCCGGAGGGCGGGTGCAATGTGCGCCTCGCGCTCTCGGACGGCATCGGGCAGATCGTCTCTATGCAGCTTCTGGCTGCCGATGAGGCGCAGGCGCGCACGATGGAGCACTACTTCAAGGCACACGCGGAGGACGTCTATCAGACGCTCGTGCGTATGCTTACAGAAAGCGAGGAAACGAAAGCATGAACACCTACATTCCCGAGGGCTACAAGAGCCTGCTCGGCGTTTATGACACGCAGAAGGCCATCGGCCTGCTCAAGCGCCTGTTTGAGGATCAGATCGCCGCGAATCTGAACCTGTTCCGTGTCTCAGCGCCGCTGTTTCTGGAGGAGTCGAGCGGCCTGAACGATAACCTCAACGGCTATGAGCGCCCGGTTTCGTTCGACATTCTGCAGACAGGTCGGGAGGCGCAGGTCGTCCAGTCGCTCGCCAAGTGGAAGCGCATGGCCCTCTACCGCTATGATTTCTACCCCGGAAAGGGCCTCTATACCGACATGAACGCCATCCGCCGCGATGAGGACGTGCTCGATAATCTGCACTCGGTCTACGTCGATCAGTGGGACTGGGAAAAGGTCATCGAGCGCCGCGACCGGAATCTGGACTATCTCAAGTCCACGGTTATGGACATCGTTGCCGCCGTCTGCGAGACGCAGCGCACCATGCGTGCGATCTATCCGCAGCTTCAGGTGCTGCCGGAGCTGGAGCGTCAGGTGACGTTCATCACCGCGCAGGAGCTCGAGGACCGCTATCCGGATCTGACGCCGAAAGAGCGCGAGCATGCCTTCGTGCGCGAGCACCATACGACGTTCATCATCGGCATCGGCGGCGCGCTGCGCTCCGGCAAGCCGCATGACGGCCGCTCGCCGGATTATGACGACTGGACCATGAACGGTGACATCCTGTTCTGGAACGAGCTGCTCGACTGTGCGTTTGAGCTTTCGTCCATGGGCATCCGCGTTGATCCCGAGAGTCTGGATTGCCAGCTGACCATTGCTGGCTGTGATGACCGCCGCACGCTTACCTATCACAAGATGCTGCTTGCGGGTCAGCTGCCGCTGACGATCGGCGGCGGCATCGGCCAGTCGCGCCTGTCCATGCTCCTGCTTGGCAAGGCACACATTGGTGAAGTGCAGGCGTCCGTCTGGGACGATGAGACGACCGCCGTCTGCGAGCAGGCTGGCGTCCTGCTGCTGTAAAACGGTTCATACGAAAAGGCCCGGAGCCATTGACTCCGGGCCTTTTGTCATGCATTTGCGTGCACTTTGTCGAATTAAGATGTGAAATATGGCCGATGCCCGCACGAAGATACTCCGGTGTGCTATGCCGTCCCACGCAAAGGAGGGCATACCATGCGAATAATGGTTGCATATTCCTGCTCTGGAATGTAAAATAAAGGGGAATGCAAGAAACGGAGGGGCAACAATGTGAATGGTATTCTGCGCCGACTGCGGGGCAAAGCTGTATCAGGTGCGCGGGCGCAATCTACCGCAAAGTGAATACATGGTGTGCGCCTGGTGTGCGCCACCTACCGAAAAAAGGCAAAGAAAAATGCACCTCGCACCAGATACGCAACTCCGTCATCGAGAAGTTCCTGCTGGACGGTATCCGCAGCATGACCGCTTATGTGCGTGAGCATGAGGACGAGTTCGTGGAAATGGTCACCAAACTATCCAGAGCAGAAACCGAAAAGGCTCTTCGAGATGAGAAGCGAGATTTGGAACAGTCGCTGACACGGGTACACAAGCTCGATACCATCATCCAGCGGCTCTACGAGGATAATGTCGAGGGCAAGATATCTGACGAGCGTTTTTCCAAGATGTCCGAAAGCTATGAAGCGGAGCAGAAAGCACTGGAGGGACGCATTGCAGATCTTCGCGGCAGCATTGCCGCCCAGCAGGAGAGCCGTGTGAATGTAAACAGCTTCGTTGCCCTTGTGCGTAAGCATACGGACATACGAGAGCTGAGTGCGGAGATCGCCCGAGAGTTTGTAGAACGGGTCGAGGTGTTTCAGCCCGCACAGGTTGGCGGCACAAAGGTTCAGCGACTGCGGATTGTTTGGAACTGCATCGGTGAATTTGCGCTGCCACAGCCCTAAATGGGCAGAAAAACGGCATAGCCGCATATTACGACTATGCCAATTTTTCAGGGATTACAAAATCCCTAAGTTGTACCCTCTAAATGTCGCGGCATTTCTATTTATATTTTGCAGTTCTGCACGAAAAAAGGAGACTGGCAGCAGAGCACAGTCTCCAAGGATGTAGTCAGCAAAGTTTGCAAGACAGGGCTGACCGCAGTGCTTTTATTATAGTGGGATTCCTCAAGACTGTCAAGATAGAAATTACAGAAAGAAACATTCCTTCCGAAAACAAGAATTGACAAATTTCGCATATTTCTCTGCAAAATGAAAAATTTTCGGTCGTGCGCTGGCTCAGAAATGCTTGACAAACGGCGCGGCAGGGCCTATAATTTTCCCATCTATTTGCGAAGAAGGGGAGGAGTAGTTTCCCGGCGGACGTCAGAGAGAAGGCGGTTGGTGCAAGCCTTTTGGATGCCGGAGATGAAGGTCGCCCCGGAGCAGCCGGCCTGAACGGAGTAGGGCGGCCGGGTTCTCCCGTTACAGAGACAAGAGTGCCACGCGTCTGCGTGGAATTCAGGTGGTACCGCGGTTTCAATCGCCCTGAAACAGTCCGTTTCGGGGCGATTTTTTTGCGCCCCGGCAATCTTAAAGGAGGAGAAGCCATGAAAGAGCTTCCGAAGGTCTACGACCCCAAACAGGTCGAGAGCAAGATTTATGACATGTGGATGCGCGGCGGCTATTTTGCCGGCAAAGCCGATCCGGACAAAAAGCCGTTTTCCATCGTCATGCCGCCCCCGAATGTCACCGGCCAGCTGCACATGGGCCATGCGCTCGACGCGACGCTGCAGGACATCCTCACGCGCTATAAGCGCATGCAGGGCTACGCCGCCCTGTGGGTGCCCGGCACGGACCATGCCGGCATCGCCACGCAGATCAAGGTCGAGGAGATGCTGCGCAAGGAAGAGGGCCTGACCCGCTACGATCTCGGCCGCGAGGAGTTTCTCAAGCGCGTCTGGGCGTGGAAAAAGCAGTACGGCAACCGCATCGTCGAGCAGCAGAAGTCGCTCGGTGTGTCCTGCGACTGGGACCGCAGCCGCTTCACCATGGACGAGGGCTGCTCGAAGGCCGTGCGCGAGACGTTCTGCGAGCTGTATGAAAAGGGCCTGATCTATAAGGGCAACCGCATCATCAACTGGTGCCCGCACTGCCGCACCGCCCTGTCTGATGCCGAGGTCGAATATAAGGACATGCCCGGCGCGTTCTGGTATATCCGCTACCCGCTCAAGGGCAGCGATGAGTACCTCACCATTGCCACCACCCGTCCGGAAACCATGCTCGGCGACACCGGTATCGCGGTCAACCCGGCGGACGAGCGCTACCGGCACCTCGTCGGCAAGACGGCGATCCTGCCGCTCGTGGGCCGTGAGCTGCCCATCGTGGCCGATGATTACGTCGAGCTCGATTTCGGCACCGGCTGCGTCAAGATGACGCCCTGCCACGACCCGAACGACTACGAGGTCGGCCAGCGCCACAACCTGGAACAGATCCTCATCTTCGACGAGGACGCCCGCGTCATCAACGGCGGCAAGTATAACGGTCTTGACCGCTATGAGGCCCGCAAGGCCATCGTGGCCGATCTTGAGGCGCAGGGCTACCTCATTAAGACCGAACCCTATAATCACAACGTCGGCACGTGCTACCGCTGCGGCACGGTCGTCGAGCCGATGACGAGCCCGCAGTGGTTTGTCAAGATGAAGCCGCTGGCCGAGCCCGCCATCGAGGCCGTGCGCGACGGACGCATCAAGTTCGTGCCCGAGCGCTTTAGCAAGACCTATTATAATTGGATGGAGAATGTCCATGACTGGTGCATCTCCCGCCAGCTCTGGTGGGGCCACCAGATCCCGGCGTGGTACTGCGACGACTGCGGCCATGTCACTGTCTCGCGCACCGACGCCTGCGAGTGCGAGGCCTGCCGCAGCAAGAACATCCACCGCGACTCCGACGTGCTCGACACCTGGTTCAGCTCCGCGCTCTGGCCCTTTTCCACGCTCGGCTGGCCGGATAAGAATTCAGAAGACCTGAAGTTCTGGTATCCCACGAGCGTCATGGTCACGGGCTACGATATCATCTTCTTCTGGGTCGCGCGCATGATCTTCTCCGGCCTCGAGCAGATGAAGGACATCCCGTTCCCGACGGTGTTCATCCACGGACTGGTCCGCGACGACAAAGGTCGCAAGATGTCCAAGTCCCTCGGCAACGGCATTGACCCGCTCGAGATGGCCGACACTTACGGTGCTGATGCCCTGCGCTTCAACCTCATCACGGGCAACAGCCCCGGAAACGATATGCGCTTCTACGTCGAGAAGTGCGGCGCCATGCGCAACTTTGCCAACAAGCTCTGGAACGCATCGCGCTTTGTAATGATGAACCTCACCATCGACAAAAACGAGCTGCCCGAGACGCTGGAGCTCGAGGACAAGTGGGTGCTCTCGAAGCTCAACACGCTCTCGAAGGAAGTGTGTGAGAACCTCGACAAGTACGAGATCGGCATTGCCGCGGCAAAGATCTATGACTTCATCTGGGACACGTACTGCGACTGGTATATCGAGCTCACGAAGCCCCGCCTCAACAGCGGTGACGAGGTCCGTGCCCGCAGCGCGCAGCAGGTGTTGCTGTATGTCCTGACGGACATTCTCAAGCTCCTGCACCCGTTCATGCCGTTCATCACCGAGGAGATCTGGCAGGCCCTGCCGCATGACGGCGAGGCGCTCATGATTGCCCGCTATCCGGAGTATACCGAATCGCTCGCTTTCCCGGCCGAGGAGCGCGACTTTGAGATGGTCATGAACGCCATCCGCGCCGTGCGCAGTCGCCGCGCCGAGATGAACGTGCCGCCGAGCAGAAAGGCGCACCTGTTTATCACGACCGACCGGCAGGACGCTTTCCGCTCCGGTGAGATCTATATCACAAAGCTCGCCTACGCCGAGCAGATCACCATCAGCAGCGAGCTGCCGGCCGACGCGGAGAAGATGGTTTCCACCGTCACGGAAGAGGCCAAGCTCTTCATGCCGATGGCCGAGCTGATCGACCTTGGCAAAGAGCGCGCCCGTCTGGAAAAAGAGCTCGAAAAGGCCCGCAAGAACTACGAGGGCCAGATGCGCAAGCTCTCGAACGAGAACTTCATCTCCCGCGCGCCGGAGGCTGTCGTGCAAACGGAGCGCGAGCGTGCAGAGAAGGCGAAGGCGCTTGTGGCAAATCTCGAGACCAGCCTGAAAAACCTCGGCTGAGCGCCGCCGTCCGACAAATTCAGCTCACACCTCTGGGCTACAATAGCACCGTGTACGAAGGTTCGTACACGGTGCTTTTTCTTTTGATTTAGGAGGTATGAGCAGATGCGGATCATAACGCATGATGACGGCCGGTGCCTGACGCTGCGCCTGCTCGGCGAGCTGGATCACGCGGCGGCGCAGGAGGTCATGCCCGGCATCGAGGACGCCGTGGAGGAGTACCTGCCGCGCCGCTGCGTGCTCGACCTGTCCGGTCTGAGCTTTATGGACAGCTCCGGGATCGCGGTCATTCTCAAAACCGACCGCCTCCTGCGGCAGACAGGCGGCGCGCTGGAGCTGTGCGGCGTGCCGCGGCAGGTGCGGCGGGTGCTGGACGTGGCCGGCCTGACCAACATCGTCCCGGTGCTCGAGGACCGGGCAAAGGAGTGTGAACAGTGTTGACGCAGAAAAACTACATGAAGCTGGAGTTCCCGGCACGAAGCGTGAATGAGGGCTTTGCGCGCGCGGCGGTGGCGGCCTTCGCCGCGCAGCTCGACCCGACGCTTGCCGAGATTGGGGACATCAAGACCGCCGTGTCCGAGGCCGTGACGAATGCGGTCGTGTACGCCTATCCGGACAAGCTCGGCACGGTGCAGGTGCGCGTGCGCATCCTGCCGGACGAGCGGCTGGAGATCGTCGTCAAAGATCACGGCATCGGCATCGCCGACGTGGCGCGGGCGCGCACGCCAATGTACACCACCGGCGGGGAAGAGCGCAGCGGCATGGGCTTTACGATCATGGAGAGCTTCATGGACACGCTGCGGGTCAAGTCTGTGCCCGGCCGCGGCACAACGGTGACGATGTGCCGCCGCATCCGCCGCCGCGCATGATCGCGGAGGAGACGCGCGACCTGCTCCGGCGCGCCCAAGCGGGGGATGCCGCGGCAGCAGAGCAGATGGTCACGGAAAACACCGGCCTGATCTGGAGCGTGGCGCGGCGGTTTTTCGGCCGTGGCGTCGAGCCGGACGACCTGTACCAGCTCGGCTGCGTCGGCTTTCTGAAGGCCATGCAGGGTTTCGACGAGCAGTATGGCACCTGCTTTTCTACATACGCCGTCCCGAAGATCTCGGGGGAGATCCGGCGCTTTCTGCGTGATGACGGCGCGGTCAAGGTCAGTCGCAGCATCAAGGAGCGCGCGCAGGGCATCCGCACGGCGCGCACGCGCCTGGAGCAGACGCTCGGCCGCGAGCCGACGCTCTCCGAGCTCTCGGCCGAGACCGGGCTTGAGCCAGAAGAGATCGCCGCCGCCGAGACGGCCACCGGCCCCACGGAGTCCCTCCAGAAGGAGAACGGAGAGACCGGCTTTACGCTCGAGCACACGCTCGGGGACTACGATCAGGAGGAGCGCATGGTCGAATATGCCGCCCTACGCGAGGCGCTGCGCCAGCTTCCGGAGCGGGAGCGGCAGGTCATCGCCCTGCGGTTTTATCACGGCCTGACGCAGCAGCGTGCCGCCGACATTCTGCATATTTCGCAGGTGCAGGTGTCGCGCCTTGAGCGGCGCGCCGTGGAGCGCCTGCGCGAATGGCTGGCCACCTAGGCAGCCGGAGGTTCGTTCTCCGGCTGCTTTTTCATGCCTGGACTTGACGATACAAGACGTATGGTGATATGATAATAAACATAATACATTTTTTGCCGGATTGGAGGGCCTGCCCATGTACACACCCAAAGAAGTTGCGGAGAATTATCTCTCTGCCTGCCGGGCCAAGGCAGCGCTGCCGCTGGGCCGGATGTTTCTGCTTGCCTGTATGGCGGGTGCCTTCGTCGCGCTGGCGGGCGTCGCGTCTACGGTTGCGGCGGCCACGGTGGGCGATCCGTCGCCGGCGAAGCTCATCTCCGGCTGCGTCTTTCCGGCCGGCCTCGCCATGGTCATCGTGGCCGGCAGCGAACTGTTTACCGGCAACAACCTCATGATCATGGGCGTCCTGTCGCGCGTGATCTCGGCGCGGCAGATGCTGTGCAATTGGTGTGTGGTCTATCTGGGCAATTTCGTGGGTGCGGCGCTCGTCGCGGCGCTCTGCGTGTTCGGGCATGTGTTTTCCGCGTTTGATGGCCGGTTGGCGGCGTCCGTGATTACCATTGCGCAGACGAAGGCGTCCCTGTCGTTTGGTGATGCGTTTGTGCGCGGCATCCTCTGCAATTTCCTCGTCTGCATCGCCGTTTGGATGGCCAGCGCGGCAAAGTCCGTCCCAGGGAAGATCCTGGCCGTGTTTTTTCCGATCATGACGTTCGTCGTCGCGGGCTTTGAGCACAGCGTGGCCAATATGTATTATCTCACGGCAGGGCTGTTGACTGCGGCGCAGACCGGTGCGGCGGCCGAAGGGCTGACATGGGTCAGCGCGCTGGCGGGCAATCTACTGCCAGTCACGCTCGGAAACCTCGTCGGCGGCGTGCTTCTGGTGGGCGTGAGCGCGTGGTATCTCTACCTGAAACAGGGAAAAGCGGCTGTTAATTCTTAGACGGCATTGTTAATCTGTAGATAACTGGCATCTTGTCCAGAAATGGCGAGCGAATTTGGTGACGTTCCACAAAACAGAACAACATTTGTTGACGAATTCACCCGATTGTGCTACTATGATAACCGTTGAGATTTGAATATTTGAATGGTTGTATTTCATTTTTTAATACCCATTTGCACATTTTGAATACCCCTCGAGGGGAGGAACTTTGTTTTGAAAAAGATATATGTCATGATCGGCAACTACGGCAGCGGCAAGAGTGAGCTTGCGCTGAATTTTGCTTTTAAAGCGGCTGAAACCGGAAAGACAGAACTCATTGACCTCGACCTGGTCAATACCTACTTCCGCCTGACAGAGCGCGGCAAGCTCGTGGAGCAGAAAGAGATCCGTCTCATCTCTCCGAATTATGCCTGCTCCGGCGTGGAGACGCTGTCCCTGCCGGCGGAGGTCGCTTCTGCATTTGCGATGAACTGGGACACCGTCGTGTTCGACGTCGGCGGCGACGCCGTCGGTTCCACGGCGCTCGGCCGCTATTATGAGGACTTTCAGGACTTCATGGCCATGGGGCCGGAGCAGCTGGAGGTTTTGAACGTGGTCAATATCCGCCGCCCGCTCGCCGGCACGGTGGACAAGATCATCGCGCTGCAGGAGCAGATGCAGATCCATTCGCACCTGAAGATCACAGGTATGATCAACAACACCAACCTCGCCACTATGACCACGCCGGCAGAGCTGCGCGACGGTTATGAGATGCTGCGCGAGGTCAGTGACCGAACGGGTGTTCCGGTTATGTATACGACCGGCAAGAAGGACATGCTTGATATTTTCCTTGCCGAGGGTCACGACCCGAAGTATATCGGCAAGCCCATCGCCATAGACATCATCATGAAGCGCGACTGGGAGAGCTATATCCACAGTCTGTCGGAGAAGAAACAGGCGTAACCCGCTTTTGCGGTTTACATAGGCAATTTCGCAAAACAGAACAGAAAAGAGGTAGCAAAAATGGTAAAGGTGACCATCAACGAGAATCTTTGCAAGGGTTGCGGTCTCTGTGTCAGAGCTTGCCCGAAGGGTGTCCTGGCGCTGGCAAAAGACAAACTCAATGCAAAGGGTTATCATCCGTCCGTCGTCGTGAATCCGGAGGCCTGCATCGGCTGCGCTTCCTGCGCGCGTACTTGCCCGGACGTGGTGATCAGCATTGTGAGAGATTAAGGAGGTACATCGAAAATGGCATTGACGCTTATGAAGGGTAGCGAAGCTATCGCTGAGGCTGCGATCCGTGCAGGCGCGCGTTACTTCTTCGGCTATCCGATCACTCCGCAGACGGAGATTCCTGAATACATGTCCGCACGTATGCCCGAGATCGGCGGCTGCTTCCTGCAGGCCGAGAGCGAAGTTGCGGCAATCAACATGATCTATGGTGCAGCCGGTGCCGGCGCACGTGCGATCACTTCTTCCTCCAGCCCCGGTGTCAGCCTGAAGCAGGAAGGCATTTCCTACTGCGCAGGTGCGCAGCTCCCGGCTGTCATCCTGAATGTTATGCGCGGCGGCCCCGGCCTCGGCAACATTCAGGCTTCCCAGGGCGATTACTTCCAGGCAGTCAAGGGCGGCGGCAATGGTGACTATCACCTCCTGACCTATGCTCCGGCATCCGTGCAGGAAGCGATCGACATCATGATGTACGCCTTCGATAAGGCTGAAAAGTACCGCATACCGGTCCTCTTCCTGGCTGACGGCATCATCGCGCAGATGATGGAGCCCGTGGAGATGCCCGAGATGGTCGATTACAAGATTGACCCGGAGAAGAAGCCCTGGGCCTGCACTGGCTGGAAACCGGGCGACGATCCGGCGAAGCGCGGCGTCATCAACTCCATCTACATCGACACCGAGACGCTGGCTGTGCACAATGACGAGCTGCAGGCCTGCTATCGTGAGATCACTGCCAATGAGCAGCAGTGGGAAGAGTACAACCTCGAGGGTGCTGAGTATGTCATCGCCGCATTCGGCACGGTCGCGCGTATTGCCAAGTCCGCGATCGCTGAGCTGAAGGAAGAGGGCATCAACGTTGGTCTGGTTCGCCCGATCACTGTCTGGCCGTTCCCGTACAACGCGGTCAAGAAGGCTGCTGATCTGCCGACCGTCAAGGCTCTGCTGGACGTCGAGCTCAACGAGGGCCAGATGCTTGAGGATGTCAAGCTCGCGGTCAATGGTGCGAAACCGGTCGACTTCTTTGGTCACTGCGGCAGCCAGATGCCGACCACTGAAGAGATCAAGGCGAAGATTATCAGCATGAAGGAGGGCAAGTAAATGTCTGTTGTTTTTGAAAAGACCAAGCTCCTCACGGACAAGCAGTTCCACTACTGCCCGGGCTGCAACCATGGCATTATCCACCGCCTGGTCGCTGAGGTCATTGATGAGATGAATCTGGACGGCAAGGTCATCGGCGTCGCGCCGGTCGGCTGCTCCGTTTTTGCTTATGATTACTTCAACTGCGATATGTACGAAGCGGCTCACGGCCGTGCGCCCGCAGTCGCCACCGGCGCCAAGCGCGTCGTCGGCAAGGACACCCTCGTCTTCACCTATCAGGGCGACGGTGACCTAGCCTCCATCGGCACCGCTGAGATCGTTCATGCTGCACACCGCGGCGAGAAGATCTCCACGATCTTTGTCAACAACGCAATCTACGGCATGACCGGCGGCCAGATGGCGCCGACCACGCTCGTTGGCCAGAAGACCACCACGAGTCCCTACGGCCGTGATGAGGACTGGTGCGGTGCACCTCTGAAGGTCTCCGAGATGCTCGCGGAAGTGCCGTGCTCCTACTACATCGAGCGCGTCGCTGTCAACAACACCCCAAACATCGTCAAGGCGAAGAAGGCCATTTCCAAGGCGTTCCATTATCAGATGGAAGGCAAGGGCTTCACACTGGTCGAGGTCCTGTCTGCCTGCCCGACGAACTGGGGCCTAAGCCCGATTAAGGCGATGGAGTGGCTGGAAGAGAACATGATTCCGTACTACCCGCTCGGCGTTAAGAAGGACAAGGGGGCTGAATAATATGAAGAAAGAATATATTTTTGCTGGCTTTGGCGGTCAGGGCATGCTCCTGATCGGTAAGTTCCTGGCTATGGCCTGCATGCTCGACGGCAAGCACGTCTCCTGGCTGCCCTCTTATGGCCCGGAGATGCGCGGCGGCACGGCGAACTGCTCCGTCATCGTCTCCGATGATCCGGTCGCATCCCCGCTGGTCGACATGGCTGACTGCATCGTGGCGATGAACCGCCCGTCCCTGGACAAGTTCGAGAGCCACGTCAAGCCGGGCGGCGTCCTCGTCATCAACAGCTCCATCATCGACCGCAAGGCCGAGCGTGATGACATCCAGGTCGTCTACTGCGATGCCAACGGCATTGCTGAGTCCGTCGGCAACCCGAAGGGCGCGAACGTTGCGATCCTCGGTGCGCTCATGGAGAAGGCTCCGGTCGTCTCCAACGAGATCCTCGGCGAAGCGATCCGCATCGAGCTTGGCGAGAAGAAGGCCAAGTTCCTTGAGGGCAACATGAAGGCGCTCGAGGCCGGCGAAGCCGCTGCAAGAGGCTAAACCGTATATAGAACCAAAAAGAACCGATCTCCGGATCGGTTCTTTGTTGTATATCGAAAACCACTCGCTAGGCGAGTGGTTCAAAAAAAGCCTTGTGGCGA
>CAVFZY010000030.1:0-24622 GCA_963627135.1 Bacteroidaceae bacterium
CCCTGCGCTACCGCGGCTATTACTACGACGCCGAGACCGGCTTCTACTACCTCCAGAGCCGCTATTATGACCCGGCCATCTGCCGGTTCATTAACGCCGACACCTTCGCCACCACCGATGCCAACGGCTTCCTCAGCGCCAATATGTTCGCATATTGTGAGAATAATCCGGTTGGCAACAGTGATTCGAACGGAGAATTCTTAAACACCCTTATCGGCGCGGTCACAGGTGCCGCATTGGGCGCGGCTCTTGCGCTCGTCACAGGCGAGAACGTAAAAGCAGCAGCCATTTCCGGTGCAATTTCAGGCGCGGTTTCAGGCTTTGCTGCAGACGTAATTATCGCCACAGGTGGTTCTGCATTGGTTGTTGCTGGTGTGTATGGAGCCGCTGGATTTGCAGGTTCTTTTATTGGTTCTATTGCCGCGCAGCGTTGCGAAGGAAAGCCGATTAACATAGGAGAGGCAGCGGTTGAAGGCGCATTTGGTGCTGCTTTTGGTGTTGTTGGTGGTTTGATGACAGGCAGTGTTACGCCCATGATGAAACAAGTACAGCAAACAGCTGGGAAGAAAGTCGTGGCACGGGGCATTACCAAAAGTTACGCTGTGAGACGCACCATCCGAAATGAAGCGAGGAACTCAGGCCGAACAATCGTGGAAAATATACTGAGTGGCTTTACTTCTTGGTATACGCAGTTCCGCATCAAGCATCTGTTCAAGAGGTGATAGATATGCGGAAAACATTATATCCCCACATAATTTTAATAATAGAAGGGCGAATCGCATGCATGATAGCAGCACTGTTTCCTTGCTTTCTTGCATATTTGATTATCCGTGAACTGGTTTTTGGGTGGGTAGCTTATTTCTTCACTTTACTCATGGTAGTTTTCGGAACCTATGTTGTTTATATTCTTTGGCCACTGTGTTTTGGGGAATTAACCCTAACAGAGGGCTATGTCAAGTGGCACGCACTCTTCATGCGTAGCGTCAAGATTCCGTATTCGGAGCTTCGCTATGTTGAGATACGCCATTTCGACGAGGGAAATGTTGTCCCTGATCTTTATGGGACCGGGCAAATGTACCTCTTGTTATCCTCGAAATCGCTTCCCAAAACCCGCATTGATAAAATCCGAAGCGGCGATGGGCTGATCAAGTATCAGTTCCTGATGCGGGATGCGGAGGTGTTCAGCGAATATCTTCCGGAACGGTACAAACCCATGTTTCAGTCGCGTGCAGAAGCCTACACACGTGCGAAGGAGAAGCAGGCGCGCGACTGGCAGAAATGGAAAGCCAAGCGCAAAAAGGCACGCGAAAAGCGCCGAAAAAAGCGGCAAGTTGAAAAATACGAAAAGCATTGATCGCAAGCGGGCGGTGCATTAGCACCGCCCGCAGGAAAATGGACAAGTGGTCACTATGATGCGTACAGCTGTCAGCACACAACCACAGATCATCATCGTTGCCTGCTGCATCACGCTGCGCCGCAGCGCCTACGACACGGCGGGCAACATCCGCAGCATCACGAAGGACGGCACGGTCACGAAGTCCTTTGGCTACACGAATGCCTCGTGGCCCGATCTGCTCACGAGCGTGACGTCCGGCAGCACCACGAAGGACATCCTCTACGAGGGCCAGACCCGGACGAGTGACCTTCCGTCCTCCGGCAACCCCGTCACGTACTACAACGGCAAGGACTATACCTTCACGTGGGCGAAGGGCCGCCAGCTCGCCTTGAAGTAGTCAATAGTTAGTAGACACAAAATTATTTAAGCCACCAATTCTGTTCTGAACAGGACTGGTGGCTTTCCCATCAGCTTGCGAACGGGACGTTCGTTATTGGCACACGCTCCACAGAGAACCGCTGCGCTGGGCTCTCTGTGGAAAAGACCGCCGGGCGCGAAAAAGCCCGCGTGCATTGCACGCGGGCTGATTTTCGCGAAGGCCATAAGTCCGATCTTACTTGATGCCGTACTTCTTGTTGAACTTATCCACACGGCCGCTGGTGTCGACGAGCTTCTGCTTGCCGGTGTAGAACGGGTGGCACTTGGAGCAGATCTCGATGGAGATATTCTGCTTCGTGGAGCGGGTCTCGTACACGGCGCCGCAGGCGCAGCGGATCGTGGTCGGCTGGTAATTCGGATGGATACCGTCTTTCATAGTCATTCACCTCATAACAAGCTGTCTTGAGCACGGGCTGGTCCGTGGTTACAAAACGCAACCTGAATTCTAGCATACCGGCGGTAAAAATGCAAGCGGTTTTCGCATTTTTTTACGCGTCCGAGCCCGGCACGTCGCTGATCTGGCCGCAGTGCAGGAAATACAGCACGCGGCGGCAGACCGGCCGGCCGGTGATGCGCGCCATGGCCCCGGCGTAGGCGCGCAGCTGCGCGGTGTAGTACGCCGTGCGCGCCGGCACACCCTCGGGGCGGATGCGGTCGGTCTTATAGTCCACGATGACGAGACCGCCCGGCGTCTCGAACCACGCATCGACCACGCCCTGCAGCAGCACCTGCTCGTCCCCGGCGCCGGGGAAGAACGTCTCCGCCGGGCACAGGAGCGAGAAGCGAAACTCGCGCCGCAGTGTGCCCGCCGCCTCCGCCGCCGCGAGCTGCGCGCCGAGTGGCGTTTGCCCCAGCCGCAGGAGCGAGGCCGTGTCCACGGCCTGCGCCTCGCGCGCCGTGAGTTCACCGCGCGCGGTCAACGTTTCTACCTGCGCGCAGATGCCCTCCGGCGTGCGCGCGTCGGCAAAGTGCAGATACTGCAGGATGCGGTGCGTGGCCGTGCCGCGCTCGGCGGCGGTGAGCTTGCGCGCACGCGCCGAGAAGTCCAGCCGGCGGAAGGTCTGCGTGCGCGGCGCGCCCGCCAGCAGCGGTGCGCCGGCGTCCTCGGGCGGCGTATCCTCCGCCTCCAGCCGCTTGAGCTCCGTCGCCGTCACCTTCGACGGCAGGTCGACCGCCTGCGCGTGCGCGTAGCGGAACGTGAGCGCGCGAGAGAGCTTTGCCAGCAGGGCGGGGTCCGGCTCCGGCAGCGCGGTTTCCGCTTCCGCTTCCGCGCGCGCGGCTGTGACATCCGGCTTCAGATAGACGTAGTTCCGGCGCAGGAAGCGCTCGTCCCGGTCGAGCAGTGCGCTCTGCAGCAGCCAGAACAGGGGACTTGCCATGCCGCGCAGCAGTTCCGGCGGGAGCGGCGCGCGCGCCGTGGCGTCCAGTGCGGTGACGGTCTTGCCGATGTCGCGCACGGTACCCGTGATGACAAGGCGCTCCTTCGCACGCGTCATGGCCACGTACAGCAGGCGCATCTCCTCCGAGAGCGTCTCGGTCAGCAGCTGCGCCGCGATCGCCTGCCGCGCGATGGTCGGGTATTCCACGCCGTGCTCCAGATCCGTGCACTTCGGCCCCAGACCGAGCACCGGGTGTACGAGCACGCTCGCGCGCGTGTCGGATTTGTTGAACAGGCGCGCCGTGTCGCATAAAAACACGAACGGGAACTCCAGCCCCTTGGATTTGTGGATGCTCAGGATGCGCACGCTGCGGCGCTCGCTGCCGGGGGCGGCGGGCTCTTCGCCTTCGGTCTCCTGCCGCTGCATCCAGAGCAGGAAGCGGTGCAGCCCGCGCGCGCCGGTGCGCTCAAACTGCTGCGCCAGATCGAGCAGGAGCAGCACGTTGCGCCGCCGCAGCTCGCCGTCCGTCATCGCGCTCGTGAGCGCCATGACGGCGCGGTCGTCTACGACGTGCCACAAAAATTCACTCAGCGGCAGCTCGATCGACAGCGCGCGGTAGCGCGCGAGCACGTCGAGAAAGTCCCGGCAGTCGTCGCGCGTCTCGGCGGCGAGCGTGACCGCGGTGTAAAAATCATGCTCGCGGTCGCACGTGCGCACGGCGGCCAGATCGTCCGCCGTCAGGCCGAACAGCGGCGAGCGCAGCGCCGCGATGAGCGGTACGTCCTGGTGCGGATTGTCCACCACCGCCAGCAGCGAGCGCAGCACCGACACCTCCTCGGACGTGTAGAACCTGCCGCTCGTTTCCGCCGACACGGGGATGCCCTGCGCCTCGAGCGCGGCGCGGTACACGGGGCCGACGCTGTTGGCGCTGCGCAGCAGGATGACCACGTCGCCATAGTGCGCTGGGCGCTCGGCGCCGTTTTCCCACACGGTCGCACTATCGTCGATGAGCGCGCGGATGCGCCGCGCAACGTAGTCCGCCTCCAGCGCTGCCTTTTCCGGCGTGGGCGCGTCGTTGTCCGCGTCCGGCAGCTCGAGCACGGCGAGCTCCGGCTTTTCGCCGTCGTCCGGGTAGCTTGCTCCGGCGCGCAGGCGGGCCGCATCGTCATAGTCCAGCTCGCCGAGGGCGCGGGACATGATATTGGAAAAGACGTGGTTGGCCGCTTGCAGAACTGCGCGGCGGGAGCGGAAATTTTCCCGCAGGAGGATGCGCCGCGGCGCGCCGGGCGCGGCCGCGCGGAAATCCGCAAAGCGCGCGTATTTGTCGAGGAAGATCGTAGGGTCGGCGAGGCGGAAGCGGTAGATCGACTGCTTAACGTCGCCGACGAAAAAGAGGTTATTGCCCCCGCGCGACACGGCGCGGAAAATAAGGTCCTGCACCTCCGACACGTCCTGATACTCATCGACCATGATCTCGGTGTAGCGCCCGGAGAGCTGGCGCGCCAGCTCCGTCGGCGCGCCGTCGTCGTCCGTGAGCAGCTGCGCGGTCATATGCTCGAGATCGGAGAAGTCCACGAGGCTGCGCCGCCGTTTTTCGGCGGCGTAGGCCGCGCCGAAGTCCAGCGTCAGCGACAGCAGTGCCTGCATGGCCGGGGCCGTCGCGTGCAGGTCGGCAAGCGCCTGCGCGGAGGGGACATTGATCTGCTTTTGCAGGGTCTGGATGGCTTTTTTCGCCGCGTCGCGCTGCGCCTTGATGCGGTCGCGCATGTCCGGGTCCGGCGGCTTGCGCGTGCTGCCGAGGCGCGGGAACGGAACGTCCTGCAGCGCCGCGACTGCGGCGTCCCAGCTCTGGTCGCAGGCGCGCACGACGGCGCGCAGACCCGCCGCTGTCTCCGCAAAGCTCGTGCCGTAGATGCCGTAGAGCCACTCCATGTCCTGCGCCGTCATGATGCCCAGCTGCTCGTCGAGCACGCCCGCCCAGTGCGCCGCGCTCTCGCGCACGCGCTCGAGCAGCGACTGCCCCCACGGCGTGGCGCCGGCGTCGGTCACGCCGTCGAGTGCGAGCAGGTCCACCTGCCGCTGTGCCCACTGCTCGGGCCGCGCGTGGCACTGCATCTTGTCGTAGAGCGTGAGCACCAGCTCACCCAGGCGCGCATCGTCGCGCCCACCGCCGACCGTGTCGGCCAGCAGGCGGAAAGGCGCGTCGGTGTCGATGTGCATATAGGCGCGCTCGAGCGTATGTTCGAGCGCCGTCGCGCGCAGGGCGGCGCAGCGCTCGGTATCGGCGACCTGAAAGTCCGGCGCGAGGGCGAGCGCGGCGCAGTTGGCACGCAGGAAGTCGGCGCAGAAGCTGTGGATCGTGCCGATCTCGGCGCGGGCGCACAGAGCAACCTGCCGCCGCAGGCGGCGGTTTTCGGGGTCGGCCGCAATGCGCGCATAGATCCCGTCGAGGATGCGGCTGCGCAGCTCGGCCGCAGCCGCGCGCGTGTAGGTGATGACGAGAAAGCGGTCGATATCGGCCGGATTTTCTGCGTCTGTGAGGTAGGCCATGAGCCGCTCGGTGAGCACGCGGGTCTTGCCGCTGCCCGCCGCCGCGGACACGAGCACGGTGCTGCCGCGCGTGTCGATCGCGGCACGCTGCTCGGGCGTGAAAGTCAGTTCAGGCATCCGGCGCGCCTCCTTTCAGGTTGCTCCAGACCTTGTCGGCCGGGAGCTTCGTGAGCACACGGTGGCAGTCGCCCCCCGCGCCGGGCGTGAAGCGGCAGACGGTCAGATAGTCGCAGTGGGTGCAGGCCGTGTCCTGCCCGGAGCGGAAGTAGGGGTCGGCCGTGATGCTGCCGCCGCGCAGCTCGTGCGCGAGGTCGAGCAGCGTTGTTTCGATGTGCCGCGCGAGCAGGCCGAGCTGCTCCGCGTTCGCGAGCGCGTCCGTCCTGCGCCGGGGTGAGACGGGCAGGTACTGCGGCGTGTCGCTGTGCTCCATGGCGTGCAGCACGGCGGCATCGTCGAGCAGCAGGCCGGAGCGGCGCACCGCGCCGGCGCGCTCTCGGGCCGCCTCCTCCGGCGAGAGCCGGCGGTCAGCCGGGATGAGCACGTCGCGCGCCGGAACGTAGAGCACGCCCGCCGGCACGATCTCGTGCCCGTAGCGCGCGGGGCCGGAGCGCTCGAGCGCGAAGAGATACAGCAGCATTTGCAGCCCCATGCCGTACCACACGTCCGAGAGCGAGAACGCCTTGCGCCCGGTCTTATAATCGACGACACGCAGGTAGAGCTTGCCGTCGTGCAGCCAGCCGTCCACGCGGTCGGCCACGCCGCTCATGTTGAGCGTCACCTCGCCGTCTGAGAGCGTGATCGGCGCGATCTGCTCGGGGTCTGCGAAGTTGAGCTCAAAATCCAGCGGCACAAAGTCGCCCGCGCGCAGCTCGTGCGCCATGTCGGCCACGACCTGCCGCACCTGCTGGCACAGGCGGCGGAAGAGGTAGGTGAAGCGCGCGGATTTCTCCTGAAAGTCGTTGAGTTCGTCGTGGATGTAGCGCTGCGTCCAGCGGTCGGTGAAGCGGCCGAGCTGCTCGTCCGTCACGGCGGCGAAGCCGCCGGCGTCCGTCACGTCCTGCGCCGTGCGCTGCAGGACATAGTGGAAGAACGTGCCGATCTCCGGCGGGTTGAACGCCGCCGGGCGGCGGGGCTTGGCCTTGAGCCCGTACTGCAGAAAGTACGCGTACCGGCAGGCGGAGAAGCGCTCAGCCTTCGACGCCGAGAGGTACAGCCGCTTGCCGTAGAGCGCGCGCACGCGCTCGGGCGAGAGCTTGCCGCGGGCGGTGTGCGCCGCGCGCGTGAGCGCGGCGAGCGCGGCGGGGTCGTGCTGCTGGAACCACGCGCGCGCCGCGACGGCGGCGGGATCAGCCGCCCCGCGCAGTGTGCGCCCGGCCAGCTCCAGCGCCGGAGCCGGGGCCAGCAGGCGCTGCGCGTCCGGGTCCACGGGGCGCGGCAGCGTGCCGAAAAGCTGAGAGATGCGCGTGACGAGAAACGACGGGCGCGTGGGCGTGCCATTGCCATCAAAGAGCGGGTAGGACACCGCGAGCGTCTGGGCCGGGAGCGTCACGCACTGATAGATGAGGTCATACTCGCGCCAGAGCGCGTCGTCCGTGCCGCCGCCGATGTCGAGCTCCAGCTCCAGCAGCTCGCGCCGCTCCTCGGGCGAGAACACGCCGTCCGGCTCGCCGGCGCGCGGCAGCCGGTCGTCCGACGCGCCGAGCACGATCAGGTGCCGGATGCCGCGGCGGCGCATGCGGTCGAGGTCGCCGGCCGTCACGCGGTCGAGCGCAACGGGGATCGTGCCGATGTCGTAGCAGGCGAGCATGCGCAAAAACAGCGTCGCGAACGTGTCGGCGTCCATCTCCGTGCCGCCGAGGATGGCGGCAAACTGCTCGAGCGCGTTGACCGTCAGCTCCCAGAGCTGGGCGTACTCGGCCGCGAGCGCGGCGCGGCCCTCGGCGCGCAGGCTTTCGGCGAGCGCATCGAGCCGCTGCGCGAGGTGCAGCCGCTCGAGAAAATCCGCCAGCGCCATGGCCTGCGCCTCCGCCGTGGCGGCGGCGCTGCTCTCCGCACCCAACAGGCGCAGCGGGCCGGCCGCGCGCTGCCGCAGGTCGTTGATCTCGGCAAGGCGGGCGGCGGAGGCGTCCGTGTCCGGCGCGCCGTAGCCGTCCGGGTGCTGCTGCCAGGGGGCGGGGCGCGTCCACGCGCTGCCGTGGATGGACCAGAGCAGGACGTAGTTTTCGAGCGTGTCCGTCTCTTCCGGCGTGAGCCCGGCGAGGCCCGTGCGCAGGTAGGCCGAGACGTCCTCGGCGTCCCACCCGCCGGTCACGATGTCGTAGGCCGCGCGGATGAGCGCCACGAGCGGCTTTTGCAGCAGGTCGGTGCGGCGGGTGAAATAGAGCGGCACGCCGTAGTAGGCGCACATGCGCTCGAGCGCGGGCGCGTAGTCGGAAAAGCCGCGCACGGCGATGGCGATGTCGTGCCAGCGGCAGCCCGACTGCACGAGCTGCAGCGCGCGGGCGGCCGCCCATGCGCACTCGGCCGCGAGATCGTCCGCCGTGTGGACGGTGATTGTCTGCGCGGGATCGTCAAAGTGCGCGGAGGTGTAGGAAAACAGCTGCTGCTCGAGCACGCGCAGCGGCGTGTCGGCCGCGCGGGCGGGGCAGGCCGCGACTGTGGCCTGTACGCAGCAGTCGTCCGCCATGTCAAGCAGGATGCGCGCCGTGCGCCGGGCGGCGCCGAAGATCTCGCTGCCGCCGGAGAGCTCGTCGAGCGTGAGGCAGACCGTCACGTCCGCGCCGGCGGTCAGCAGCGCGCGCACGACGGCCAGCTCCTGCCGCGTGTAGTCGGTAAAGCCGTCAAGGTAGAAGTGCCCCGTGCGCCCGAGCGCGCTCGCGGGGATGCGCTCGGCCAGACGGGTCAGCCGGTCGGTGGGGTCTGCGTGCCCCTGCGCGGTCACGGCGTCATACGCTGCGAGCACGAGCGCGAGGTCGCGCAGCTTGTCGCCCAGGTAGCCGGGGCAGCGCGCGGCCGTGGCTTCCAGCGCGTCGGGCGTGACGCACGCGGTCTTGAGCTCGTCGACCGCGCCGAGGAGCGTCTGCTGCATCTGCGGCCGGCGGGCGGCCGCGCCGAACAGCCGCAGCCGTGGCGCCACCTGTCCCAGCGCCAGCGCCATGCACAGCAGCCGCCCGCCCTGATCGAGCGGCGGCGCCTCGCCCGCGCCGGTCTCGGCCGCGACGCGGCGCGCCAGCCCCGTGAAGCTCAGCACCTCGGCGTACAGACTCAGGCTGTCGCCGCAGGCGGCGCACAGCGCGCGCTCGGCCTCGTGGCTGTATTGCTCCGGCACGAGCAGTACCTGCCCCGGCGTGCGCGCCGCGACGGCCGTGCGGATGCGCCCCATGAGCAGATCGGTCTTGCCGCTGGCGGCAGGGCCATAGAGCAGGTGCAGCATAGGATCCCTCCTTACGATTTGGTTCGATGATAGCATATTTGCTGTCCCATTAAAAGGACAGCTGCGTGACACGCCCCCTGTCAAGTAGACATTTTTTGCGGACACCTGTTATGCGGTATAAGCATAACGGGCTTCCATTGGGGTCTGTCCTGTTTTGAGCTGTATTCGCTCATTGTTGTAGAAATAAATATATTCGTCCACAAGTTCTTTGGCTTCATCAAAGGTTTGTGGCTTTGCTCTGTAAATACATTCTGTCTTCAGCATGCTGAAGAAGTTTTCGGCACCGGCGTTGTCGTAAGGACATCCCAACGAAGACATAGACGGCTTAATGCCGTTTGCTTTAGCAACATTGTAATAGGCTTGAGAGGTGTATTGAAAGCCGTTGTCACTGTGCAGAATAAGCCCTCCGGAGGGCTTGGCGTTTTTCACCGCCGTGCGCACCGTTTCAATCACCAAGCTTGCCGGCATTTGCGTTGCATATTTGTAGCCCACAATACTGTTGTCATATAGATCCTTGACCATAGAAAGATACAAAAATCCCTGCTTTGTTTGTATGTAGGAAATATCCGTTACCCACTTTTCATTTGGTCTCGTTGCCTTAAAGTTTCTCATCAATTCGTTGTTGTAATGGGTATAAGCGTTGCAATCATAATGCCGAAACCGTTTGCGCTTTCGTATGGCAAGCAGATTGTATTTGTGCATGATTCGCAAAACTGCTTTGTGGTTGATGACAAGCCCCGTTTCTCGAAGCAACCAAATCTTAACACGGCGGTAGCCGTAGGTTCTGTGCGCTTTTTCGTGGCATTCCACAATTAAATCTGCAATTACTTTGTCTTTGTCGGGTTCATCTTTTTGCTTTAACCATTTGTAATATCCGCTGCGAGATACTTCAAGCAGCTTACAGAGTTCTTCAACCGTAAAACGATCTCTGAAACGATGAATCACTTTGTACCGGAGCTCTTTGCATCCCACCTTTCGCATTCTTCCAGAAAAGCCCGTAATACCTCGTTTTCCATTTCTAATCGGCGTATCTTTTCTTCGGCTGTGTTTGACTGCGGCTTTCTCGGTCTGCCTCTTTTGCGGGTACTCAGTCCTTCTGCTCCTCGCTTTTGGTAGTCCTGAAACCATTGCTTGAGCATACGGTATTGGATTCCGGTTTCTCTCGTCAGATCAGCAACGGATATACCATCTTCAAAGTGGCGTTTAATTACTTTTAATTTGTATTCTGCTGAGTAATATTTTGTGTTTTTCAGCGATTCTTTGCCGTTTTGACGGTAGTCGCGGAGGATGTAACACAGATAGCTCTTGCTGATGTCATATTCCTCACAAATCGCTTTTAATGTCTTATGGTTTTCCTCATGCTCTCGAATGATGGTAATCTTTTCTTCGTAACTAAACTGGTATTTTCCCATTTCCCTTCAACTCCTTGACTCTTTTATTATACATCAAGGTGTCCTATTTTTTTATGTCTACTTTTTAGGTATCATATCAGCGGCCGGTGCGCCTTACCACACCTGCCAGCGCAGGGCAAAGGCGATGAGATAGCCGAGCACGCCGAGCGCGCTCAGGGCGGTGAGAATGCGGTCGGCGGCGCGCGAGCGCGTACATTGCGCCAGCGCCAGCGGCACCGGCAGCAGCACAAGCAGGTAACGCGGCGCGCTCAGCAGCCACGTCGCGCCGACGGCGACGATGTAATACGCGAGAAACCATGCCGTCTGGCTCGCGCGCAGCTTCGGCGCGGCCGCGGCCAGCAGGCCGAGCGCGGCAAAGCACGCGATCAGGTTCGGCAGCCAGAGGCCGAGCGCGTCGCGCCAGCCGCCGGTGGTCAGGCCGCGCAGAAAATAATCCGTCTGGTAGGCGGCGGTGCTGAAAAACAGGCCCGTGCGCTGGTTCCAGTGCTCGCGCTGGTAGATGAGAAACTGTAAAGGGTCACCCGCCACGCGCCAGTTGATATAGCAATACGCCGCGAAGCCCAGCGGTACGAGCAGCGCGCCGACGACCTGCCGGACGTCCACCCGGCGGCGCTGCACGGCGTCGTGCACGAGCTCCCACAGCAGCGGCACGAACAGCAGCAGCCCGAGCGAGCGCGTGAACGCAGCGTATGCCCCGCACAGTCCGCCGAGGATGGGCCTGCGCGTGCGGGCGAGGTAGAGCGCCGCGGCCGTCAGCAGCAGAAACAGGCTCTCGCTCATGGGCGCGGCGAAGAAAAAGCACCCCGGCGCGAGCGCGAGAAACCGCAGCGTGCGCACCGCGTCGCGGTGCGGCAGGTCGAGCCGCAGCAGCCGGTAGACCACGCACCCCGCGCCCGCGAAGCACAGCGCCGATGTGAGCAGCCCCGCGCAGATGTCGGACGGGATGAGGCGCATCACCGCGCACACCACGAGCGGATAGCCCGGCAGGAACACGAGCTGCACGACGCGGTCGGGGTCGCCGGCGGCGATGTAGCCGTCGCGTGCGATGTCGAGATAGTGCCGGCTGTCGGTGCAGCGCCAGAATTCGAGCGCCTGCGCAAGCGTTTCGCTCTGCCCGGCGAGGGCGCGGATGCCCCACGTGAGCAGGAGCAGGACGAGATCGAGCGCGAGCAGCGCAGCGAAAATGCGCGCGCCCATGTGCGCAGGTTCGGCTGTTGGGACGGCGGCGGGCGCATCGTCCCCCCGCTGCCAGAAGCGCACCCACGCGGGCACGAACCGCAGCCCAACGGCGGCAAACAGCGCCGCACTGCACCCGGCGGCGATGCCGCCCGGGACGGACAGTCCCGGCGTGCGCACGCACCAGAGCACGAACAGCGTCGCGAGCACGGCAAGGCCCAGCGCATCGAGCACGACGACGGCGCGGCGGGATCGCGGCTGCATGGCGGCACCTCCTGACAAAACGAGAATAATAAATTGTAGCACGTGCGGCGGGAAAAGACAATGACGCGGTCATTTCACCGCGTCATTGTCCTGCTTTGTGTCCATAAGATACTTCTCTTCACAGGTACGCTGCGCATCGATCAGGATCTGAATTGCGCGCTCTGTTGCCCGGAACAGTATTTGGTATAACTCCTGATAATCCGGCATGGTGTTCACCTCCAAATTAAGAATAGAACAAAATAATCTAAATGTAAATAGAACAGTTTGTTCTTTCTTATACTGTCACCGGTGATGCAACATGGAACGATATCCACGGCTGCGCGATCTGCGCGAGGACGCAGACCTCACGCAGGCGCAGGTCGGGCAGACACTGCACCTGACGCAGCGGGCCTATGCCTACTATGAGAGCGGGCAGCGGATGCTGCCGCCGCAGGTGCTGTGTGCGCTGGCGCGGTTTTACGGGGTGAGCGTGGACTACCTGCTCGGCGAGACGGATGTGCGCACGCGCTATCCGGCGGCGAAAAAGCTGTAAGGGACGGGAGCGCACCTTTCAAGCCTTCCCCTCGAAGGGGAAGGTGGCGCGGCGGTCACGTCGCGACGGATGAGGTGGACGTTGGATGCGCGGCACATGACCGGCAGCGCTGGAGGAAACCACGGCCTTTCCACCTCATCTGCCTCGCACGGCTCGGCACCTTCTCCTCAAGGAGAAGGAAGCGCCTTACGGCGATGCAGGATCTGATCCGAGGTGGGCCTTGCCCCCTCGGACTCCCCTGCGGCGCAAGTATCTCTGAAATAATGCACCATTCGTTTGGTAAGGAAAGGACTTCAGACGCAAAAACGGGGCTGACCGGCCGGTCAGCCCCGTTTCCTGGTTTTCAAAAGCGTTATGCCACCTCGACGACGCCGCCGTCGAGCACGCGCACGGTCTGCCCCGTCTGCACGGCGGCGAGAAACTCATCGCCCAGGCAGTCGATGACCGGCATGTCGGCGTCCGTCCACACGGACGCGAGGATCGCGCCCGAGGCTGCCAGCGAGTCGATGTGCTTGGAAAAGAGCATGCATGCCGGCTGCTGCCCGGAGGCGCAGGCCGTGTAGAGCACCATGCCGCCGGTGGTCGAGCCGATCGTCTCCGGCAGGCACAGAGCCTTGCCGATCATCGGCTTTTTATACAGGTCGGGGTTGTTCTGGTCGCCGCATTTGACCTGCTTGTCGTGGAACATCAAGGCCATCTGGTAGCTGGCGAGCGTGTTGAAGCCGCCGTGCGACACGAGGGCTTCCGCCTCGCACGTGCCGGGGCAGATGACGCGACCCTGAAACTGTTTCATATTAGTTGGCCCCCTTCGTAATCATGGTGATGATCTCTTCCTCGGTGTAGTAGCGCGCGGTCGTATACGTGCGCAGCTTGTTCGACGAGGTGATGACGGGCATGGCTTTGCTGAGCGGGTTGTTCATGTACATGAGCGGGCAGATGTAGCTGAGCACGACGCCGGTGTTGCGCAGGCGCGGGGCGTAGGCCGTCTTTTCAAATTCCTCGATGACGCCGGGCGCGGCGGTGAACACCGTCGGGATGCAGACCTTGCGCTGGCCGTGCGCCCGGAGGCTGGCCTCGACGCGCTCGGTCGTGTCGATGAGCTGGTGGAGCGTCATGTGCGGGCAGCCCATGAAGCACAGCTTCGGCTTGGCGTTGCGGTTCTTCCACACGCACGGGTAGCTCTCGCGCACGCGCTGGAGCTCCGCGTCGTCGATGACATACACCGGCGCACCGTCGCGGATGAGCGCCTCGCCCTGCTGCACGGCCTCGGGCGTGAGGTGCTCGATGTGGTACAGGCCCACGGCGCCGTTGGACGCGGTGGCCGCGCCGAAGTCCTTGAGATAGGCGATGGCGTCCTCATTGATCTCCGTGCCGATCCACTGGTCGAGCCCCTTGACATACGGCACCTTTTCCATGACCTTCATGCCGATGGCGGAGCCGAGCAGCTGCGGCTCGGGCTTTTTCGTTGTGCGCACCTCGACGATCCAGTCGGCCCGGCGTCCGTCGTCGGTCAGGAAGCCGAAATACGGCACGCAGCCCGCGATGGAGCCCATGAGCTCGATCATGCCGGAGTTGCGGTTGCAGCGCGCGCCGAGCACACTGTTGGCGTACACCACGGCGGACGACTCCGCCCACGAGAGCACCTCGCCCTGCTTGGGCTTGTTGCCCACCTCGTCGAGGTAGCAGGTGCAGGTGTAGTCCTTGTCGCCGAGGATGCCGAGCTTTCCCAGCTGGGTCTCGTAGCGCGCCTGCTGCTTATACATGAACTGGTGGAACACCAGGTCCTGCAGCGGGTTCGAGGGGACGTTCTTGTCGAGCGGGAGCGGGTCGGCGGTGAATTTCTGCTCGGAAAATGCGCCGGCTTCGATCAGCTGGTCATACAGGTCGTAGACCGGTTTCATGGCGTTGATGCCGAAGCTGATGACCGTGTGGCCGTAGGTGCTCGTGACGGGCACCATCTTTTCCGCGCCGAAGGCGTCGCCGTACATGACGAGCGTTTTCATGACCTTGGCCATGACGGCGCCCTTGCTGCCGTCGAGCACGGCCTGCTGTTCGGGTGTCAGTTTCATGGGGAATCGACCTCCTTGTGAACTCACTTTCTGTGAATTTCTTGACAAGAATTATAGCCCTATTTGGGCAAAAATGCAAGGGGCATTTGCGAACAAGCGGGCCGAATGGGCAATATCCCCGCTTAATTGAACCGGCCGTCGTAGACAGGCATGTTTTCCAGATACGCGTCCGCAATGGCGGGGACGTAGTAAGCGCCATAGAGCTGCAGCCCGTCGGCGTATTCCATGTCCGTGTCCGGCAGGTGCACGTAGAAGCGGTAGTAGGGGAGCAGCAGCTGCTCGTGGCTCCCGGTGCGGTACACCAGCTCCACCCTGGCAATGTCGGCGTCCTCCGGCAGCGCGCAGGGTGCGCTGGTCTGGTAATTGCCCGCGCGCAGCCGCTGCCGGGCTTCGTCCGCGGACACGATGGGATAGTCGCCGAGCGTTTCCGTCGCGGCCAGCGCATTCCGGATGCGGATGCTGCCCAGCCGCCCGTCCTCCGTCGGGACGAAGGACGCACTGCACAGGTTGTAGTTCACGATGCGCTCCGCGTCCGTCCTGCCGGCGTCGTAGACCGCGTAAGTGCGGCGGTATTCGCTGTAGATGTTGTAGTCGCCGCCGGTCACCGGCACGGGGGCATCCATGCGCAGGAGGGCGCTGTAGCGCTCGGCGAGGTAGGCGATGGTCTCCCGCGCATCATCGTCGGTCGTGCCGCTGATGGTAAAGCTGCACCCCTCCGGGAGCGCGAGACCGCCATCAGGCAGGAGATAGACGAGCGTCCCGTCCGCCTGCACGCGCACTTCGCCCCGGTCGGTCGCTGCGCGCAGCTCGGTCACGGTGTCCGCGCCTTCGGCCGTGACCGTCTCGACAGAGCGCACCGCGGCGCCGAGCGCGGACGCGGCGGCATCCAGCAGCGCACGCATCTGCGCCTCGTCCAGCCCCTTGGCGATGCCGAGGCCGGAGGCGTCGTATGCCGCATTGCGGTAGACGGGCAGGGCCGGGAGTGCCATGCCCTCGTGCCACGGGTTGCCGTTTTCCAGCTCGGCGGCACGGTAGTACAGATACCCCTCAAAGCCCATGCCGCCGGGGACGAGATCGGGGATGCGGAGCTTCTCGAGCGCCGGGGCAGGCTGCGCCGGTGTGCTGCCCCGCCAGAGGGCGAGGGCGGCGACGGCGACGAAGCACAAGCACGCCGCCACGGCGAGCCACCGGATGCGGCTGCGGCGCTTTCCGGCGGGCGGCCGGTCCGCCGCCTGCACGAAGGCTGCGTTCACAAGCTCCATTTTGTCCAGAAGTTCGGTGCCTCTCATACTGTGTAACCCTCCTTTTCCAGATGCGCCCGCAGCTGCGCGCGGCAGCGAAAGAGCGTGGTCTTGACCTTGCTTTCCGACATGGCGAAGCGCCGGGCAAGGTCGGAGATCGAATCCAGGTACCAGTACCGGCGCAGAAACAGGTTCCGCTTTTCCTCGTCCAGCGCGCCCAGAAAGCCGTTGATGGCCTCGCTCAGCGCCAAATCGTCCAGACGGCACTGCGCATCGTCCGGCGCGGGGATGCACTGCTCCAGCTCCGCGCTCAGCTCGCAGATGTACGCGCTGCGCTTCAGGCGCCTGCGGTCGCGGCAGCGGTTGAGCGAGATGTGGCGGGTGATGCGCGCCAGAAACGCATACAGATAGTCCTTCGGGTCATGCGGCGGGATGGCGTTCCACGCCTGCAGGTACGTGTCGTTTTCGCACTCCTCGGCGGTCTGCACATCCTGCACGATCCCGTGCGACAGCGCACGCAGACGGCCGCCGTATTTCTCGGCCGTGTGGCGGATCGCCGCTTCGTCGCGCGCAAAATACAGGTCGATAATGGTGATGTCGTCCAAAGCCTCATCGCCTTTCCTCGGTATTTTCGAAGGCCCTTCACCCGAATAAGCACCGTTTCCGGTGCGTTGGTTACACGTTTTTTCAGAGCATAACAAATTGCTGCGTGCGTGTCCATGCTTGCAGAACGCAAAAAACTGGGCATCCGGCCGCCGGATGCCCAGTTTTATTGATGAGAATAATTCTTATTTTTCTGCGCGAGCGGTCCTGGACGGCAGCGGAATCTGCGCGAGGACGACGGCGAGGAACATCAGCGCGCAGCCGAGGTATTCGCGCGGGGTCATGCTCTGGTGCAGGATGATCGCGCCCGCAATGACGGCAAACACGCTCTCGAGACTCAGCAGAATGGTGACGACCGTGGGGTTGGAGTCCTTCTGCGCGAGGATCTGCAGCGTGTAGCCAACGCCGCACGAGAACACGCCCACGTACAGCAGCGGCAGCGCACACGAGAGCAGGGCGGTGATATCCACCTGCTCGAAAAACGGGATGCAGACGGCTGACCACAGCCCCGCGAACAGAAACTGCACGCAGCTGAGCTTCACCCCGTCGCATCCGCTGCCGAAGTGGTCGATGACCAGAATATGCACGGCAAAGCACACCGCGCACACGAGCACGAGCAGGTCGCCCGCGGCGAGCCGGAAGCTGCCCTTGATGCACAGCAGGTACAGCGACACGACCGACAGCGCGACCGCGACCCACACAGGCAGACTGACCTTGCGCTTGAAAAACAGGCCGAACACCGGCACGAGCACCACGTACAGCGCCGTGAGAAAGCCCGCCTTTCCGGCGTCCGTTCCGGCGGCGATGCCGGCCTGCTGGAAGTTCGAGGCGACGGCCAGCGCCGTGCCGCAGCAAAAGCCGCCGAGCCAGAGCCGTTTGCGTCCGGCGCGTTTTTCTGCCTCCGTGGGCTGCGGGCGGTCCTTACGCACGGCACCCAGCACCGCGATGAGCACCAGCAGCGCGAGCACGGCGATGAAATAACGCACGGCGTTGAACGTGAACGTGCCGATCGTGTCGGCGCAGACGTCCTGCGCGACGAAGGCGGTGCCCCAGATGAGCGCGGCCAGGATCGGGAAAACGACTTGACGGATCTGATTGTGTTTCATAGGCGGGCCCCCCGGTGATGTCGGCGGCAAATACAAAAGCAGTCAGACGTTCCTCGCCTGACTGCCGGTAGGTGCGCACCCGTGCCCATAGCATAGTACAGGCGCGGGCGCTTGTCAATCGGTGTTTTGCTGTAAATTGCGAAATTTTTACGCCTTGTGCGCGCGGCCGCCGCTGTGCATGGCGGCGTGCTCTTTGGCGATCTCGGCATAGAGCGCGGGGGCCGTCCAGGCGGCGTTCGTGTCCGTCAGCATGGCCTTGAGCGCGACGGGCGGGATGTGCGCGGCGCGCCAGCCCTGCAGCATTCCCTCGAGCATACCGGGGCGAAAGTGCGCCATGACGAGCATCTCCCCCGGGAGGGAGGCGGCGGGGGCGTCGGCCGCGCGCGGCAGCACACCGGCCAGCGCGCCGACCGGCTGACCGAAATCGGCCGGGTCGACCGCCTGCACCCGGATGCCGAGCCGCAGGCACACGACCTGCATTTTGCCGAGCTTTTGGGGGGCGATTTGATAGGCAAGTAGGGTGGGAGTCATATCAGAGCACCTGCTTCCAGATCAGAATGAGATACACCACGGCCGCGCACTGCAGGCACAGCAGCGCGGGAAAGCCGAAGCGAAATTCCCTGTGTTTCGTTTTGTGGTGGAATACGCGCATGCCCAGCGTGCCGCCGAGCGCCCCGCCGAGCGCGGCGAGGGTGAAGAGCGTGCCCTCCGCGATGCGCCACTTGCCTGCGCGGGCCTTCGCTTTGTCGATGCCCATGGCGGCGAAGGCGATGACGTTGATGCCGGCGAGGTAGACAAAGAGATAGCTCATCGGCGGCCGCCTTTCCCGCGCGGAGGCTGCGCACCCCTGCCGCCGGAGCGGGGTGCGCCCGGCTTGGCGGATCTTCCGGACCGGCCGGATTTGCCGGGTTTGGCGGCTTTTCCGGCCCTGCCGCTTTGCGCGGCGCGGGCGGATGCGGGCTTTTTGCCGCCGCCGTAGACCTTGCCGTATTTGCGCTGAGGCGGCTGGGGTTCGGCGGGCTTGGCGGGTTTGCGCCGGTCGGTCATCGGGCGGACGAGACACTCTTTCCCGAAGCCGATCAGATCCTCACGCCCGGCCTCGTGCAGCGCCTGAATGACGAGCCGGCGCTTGTCCGGCCGGCGCCACTGCAGCAGCGCGCGCTGCATATCTTTTTCATGCGGCGTTTTGGCGACGTAGACCGGCTGCATCGTGCGCGGGTCGATGCCGGTGTGGTACATGCACGTGCTGATCGTGCCGGGGGTGGGGTAAAAATCCTGAACCTGCTCGGGCTGGCGGCCGCGGCGGTTGAGATACTCCGCGAGGGCCACGGCGTCGGCGAGTGTGCTGCCGGGGTGCGAGCTCATGAGGTACGGCACGACGTACTGTTCCTTATCATACTTGTGGTTGAGCTGGCGATATTCGTCCATGAAGCGCTCGTACGTGCCGATGTGGGGCTTGCCCATATAGTCAAGCACGGAGTCGATGCAGTGCTCGGGCGCGACCTTGAGCTGGCCGGAGATGTGGTAGCGCACGAGCTCGCGGAAGAACGCGTCGTTATCGTCGCAGAGCATGTAGTCATAGCGGATGCCGCTGCGCACAAACACCTTCTTCACGCCGGGGATCTGGCGCAGCTTGCGCAGCAGGGCGAGATAGTCCGAGTGGTCGGCGTCGATGTTCGGGCACGGCGTCGGCGCGAGGCACAGCCGGTTCGGGCACATGCCGCGCTCCATCTGCTGCTTGCACGACGGGTGGCGGAAGTTTGCCGACGGTCCGCCGACATCGGACACATACCCCTTCCAGAGCGGGTGGTGCGTCATGGCCTCGATCTCGCGGATGACGCTTGCGTGGCTGCGGCTCGTGATCATGCGGCCCTGGTGAAACGCCAGTGCGCAGAAATTGCACCCGCCGAAGCAGCCGCGGTTGTGGATGACGCTGAAGCGCACCTCTTCGATCGCAGGCACGCCGCCGAGCGGCTCGTACATAGGGTGCCACTCGCGGGTATAGGGCAGCTCGGCCACGCGGTCGAGCTCTTTGGTGTCGAGCGGCATGGCGGGCGGGTTGATGATAAGATAGCGCCCCTCGCACGGCTGGATCATGGCGCGGCCGCGGATGGGGTCATGCTCGGCGTACTCGGTGCGCGTGGCCTCGGCATAGAGGCGCTTATCGTCGCGCACGTCCTCAAACGACGGGAGCGTGATGTGGTCGAAGGCGCACGTTTCCGGATCGCGCGTGATGTAGCCCGTGCCGGGGATGTCCGTCATGGTGCGCACGGACTGCTTTTTCTTCAGGCGGCGGGCGATCTCGATCGTCGCGGCCTCGCCCATGCCGTAGACCAGCAGGTCGGCTGGGGCGTCGAAGAGAATGGCGCGGCGGACGGCGTCATCCCAGTAATCGTAGTGCGCGAAGCGGCGCAGGCTCGCCTCGAGCGAGCCGAGAATGATCGGCATGTCGGAGCCGAAGGCCTCGCGCGCGCGGTTGCAGTAGACGATGGCCGCGCGGTCGGGCCGGCAGCCGCTGCGCTTGCCGGGGGAGTAAAAATCTTCGCTGCGGCGGCGCTTTGCCGCCGTGTAGTGCGCGACCATGGAGTCGAGATTGCCCGCGCCGATGAACACGCCCAGCCGCGGCCGGCCCATGGCGCGGAAGGCCTCCGCGTCGTGCCAGTCCGGCTGCGCGAGCATGGCCACGCGCAGGCCCTCTGCCTCGAGCACGCGGCTGATGACCGCCGTGCCGAAGCTCGGGTGATCGACATATGCGTCGCCGCTGACGACGAGTGCATCGTACCACCACCAGCCGTGCTCGTGCATCTCCTCGGCGGAGACGGGCAGGAAATCACACCGCTGCATGCGTCACCGTCCTATGGATGAGCCGGCCCATGAGCAGCAGGTGCGCGCGCACGCCGGGGTCGCGCCCGATCTGCACGAAGCCGCTGCGCCGGTAGAACGTGATGGCCCGGGTGTTGTTTTCCGACACGTGCAGGCGCACGGCCGTGCGGTCGTGATTCTCATAAAACCAGAACGCGTAGCCCAGCAGCTGGATGGCCCAGCCGCGGCCGCGGTACTCCGGCAGCATGTACAGCAGGCTGATCCAGCCGCAGCCGGCCTGCTCGTCGCGCCCGGGGTCAAGCTCGACGATGCCGACCACGCGGTCCCCGCTCAGGACGCGCACGACGGAGCCGGGGTGCTCCTGCGCATGCCGGGCGGCGCTGCGGGCATAGAGCTCGGGCACGAAGCCCTCGTCCGTGTCGTGCACGTTGCGCCAGGCGTCCCGGTAGCACTGGAGGTAAAACGCCTCGTCGCGCGGGAAGCGCAGCGGCTCATAGCGCAGGTTCTCCGCGCCGCTGCCGCTGCCGCGCCACCAGGTCTGGCGGCCGAAGGTGCTCAGCGCGGGCGGGAGGTGGCGGTTGTCGTTATAATACTCCACGGTCGTGCTGTCCCCGTCGACGAACAGCAGGCTCACGGACGTGTTGTCGCCGTAGGGCAGGGTGGCCATCTCGCTGTTCGGGATGCCCAGCACCGTGCACAGATAGGCGCGGATGGCCATGCCGTGGCTCACGAGGGCGATCGTCTGCCCGTCGTGCCGCGCGGCGAGGTCCTGGATGGCACGGGTCATGCGCTTTTGCACCGCGCGGATCGGCTCACAGCCGGGCACGGACCAGCGGTCGGGGTCGGTGTTGAAACAGCGCATCTGCTCTGGAAACTCGTGCTCCACGTCGCCCCAGGCGCGGCCCTCCCACACGCCCATGCAGATCTCCGTCAGGCGCGGCGTGGCCACGGCCGGAATGTCATGATAGCGCGTGATCGCCTCGGCCGTCGCGCGTGCGCGCGACAGATCGCTGCAGTAGAGCGCGTCGATGTGCACGCGGCGGAACCGCTGCGCGAGCGCGTCGATCTGCTGCAGGCCGAGCGGGGTGATGCTCCCGTCCCAGTGCCCCTGGATGCGGCGGTAGAGATTGCCCTCCGCCTCCGCGTGCCGGATCAGATAAATTTTCGTCATTGCGGGCCTCCAAAACTTGACCATAGTGGAATCATACAGTATAATAATCTGAATCCGCGCTTTGGTTTTGCGCGGGAATGTGTCAGCACCTGTACGAGCGCATTATACCGTGTTTTCACGGCGCGCACAAGTGCTTTGGAGGGCAAAGTGAAAGTAATCCACCTCATCAGCGGGGGCGATACCGGCGGCGCCCGGACGCATGTTTACTCCCTGCTGAAATATCTCGGTCAGATCATCGACGTGCAGCTCGTGTGCTTCCGCAGCGGTGATTTTGCCGACGGTGCGGCCGCGCTCGGCATCCCGACGATGGTGCTCGACGGGGGCTTTCTGTCGAATCTCGCCGCGCTCAAAAAGCTGATCCGCACAGGGGAGTACGACCTCGTGCACTGCCACGGCTCCATGGCCAACGTCATGGGCGCCATGCTGCGTCCGAGCGTGCACGCGCCGGTCATCAGCACCGTGCACAGCGACTACCGGCTCGACTATCTCGGCCGGCCGTTCGCCCGCGCCGTCTACGGCACGCTCAATATCTGGGCCCTGCACCAGCTCGATTACCGCGTGTGCGTGTCCGACCCCATCCGCCAGCGGCTCATCGACCGCGGCTTTGAGCCGAACCGGCTCTTTTCCATTTACAATGGGCTCGACTTTTCCCACGTCGTGCCCAGGACCGACCGCGCGGCCTATTTCGCGCAGTTCGGCTATACCGTTCACGCCGGCGACGTCATTGCGGGCATTGCCGCCCGGCTCGACCCCGTCAAGGACATCCCGACGCTCATCCGCGCCGTGGCGCTGGCGCAAAAGGCCTGCCCGCAGCTGCGCCTCGCCATTGCGGGCGACGGCAAGGAGCGCAAAAAGCTCGAGGCGCTCACAAAGGAGCTGGGCCTCACCGACAGCGTGTTCTTCCTCGGCTGGGTCAACGACCTGGACAGCTTCTACGGCGCGCTCGACATCAACACGCTCTCGTCCCTGTCGGAGGCGTTTCCCTATGCGCTGCCCGAGGGCGCGCGCGCACACCTGGCCACCGTCGCCTCGAACGTTGGCGGCGTGCCGGCCATCATCGAGCACGGCGTGACCGGTTTGCTCATCGAGCCCGGCGATGTGCGCATGCTCGCGGCCTACCTCGCGCGCTACGCGCTCGACGCCGACTACCGGCATGAGATGGGCGAGGCGCTCTACCGGCGCGGCAAGGCCGACTTCTCCGAGGAGGCCACCGGCCTTCGCCAGCTGGAAATTTACAACACCGTCTTCCGCATGGAGCGCAACCGGCGCGACGGCGTGCGCGACGGCGTGCTCATCTGCGGGGCCTACGGCTTTGGCAACGCGGGCGACGATGCCATTTTGCAGGCTATCATCGGCGAGATGCACCGCATCGACCCGCACATGCCCGTGACCGTGATCTCCCGCCGGCCGAAGGATACGCGCAGCGCCTACGGCGTTAACGCGTGCAACCGGTTTCATTATTCCGCCATCCGGTGCGTGCTGCGCCGCAGCCGGCTCTTCATCAGCGGTGGCGGCAGTCTCATGCAGGACGTCACGAGCCGCATGAGCCTGTGGTATTATCTCGGCACGATCCGCCTGGCGCACCGCTGCGGCTGCAAGGTGCAGATGTACGGCTGCGGAATCGGCCCGATCGTGTACGAGCGCGACCGGCAGTTCGCCGCGCGCGTCATCAACGACTGCGTGGACAAGATCACCCTCCGCGAGCCGGACAGCCGCGAGACGCTCACGGACTTCGGCGTCACGGTCCCGGAGGTCATCCTCGCGTCCGACCCCGCGCTCACGCTGCCGGCTGCCGAGCGCAGCCGCATCGACCGCATCCTGCGCGAGCACGATATGGACCCGGACGGCAAGTATATCGGCTTCGTGCTGCGCAAGTGGCCCGGCATCGAGGAAAAGGCCACCGTGTTCGCCGCCGGCGCCGTGTACGCCTACCTGAAGCACGGCCTGACGCCGGTGTTCCTCAGCATTAATTTCCGCACCGACGGCGAGGCCAGCCAGCTCGTCACGGAGCACCTGAGCATCCCGTTTTACGTGCTTGGCGAGCAGATGTCCACGGGTGAGCTGATCGGCGTGCTCTCGCGCATGACGGCCGTCGTGTCCATGCGATTGCACGGGCTCATCTTCGCCGCCGGGCAGGGCGTGCCGCTCATCGGCGTCGCCTACGACCCGAAGGTCACGGCGTTTCTCGACTATGTCGAGCAGAATAACTACATGCAGTTCGAGGCGCTCAATGCGACGGATCTGTCCAAGCTGATCGATTCCGCCGTCGCCCTCGCCGGCAGAGGCGAGGAGCTGCGCCGCCGCACCGAGCTGCTCAACCGGCAGGAGGACAACAACCGCGCCACAGCCGCCCGGCTGCTGGAGAAGGAGTGATCGAGCATATGATCCGTAGCGCTGTTCTGGTTTCCGGCAAGGGAACAAAATTGCAAAGTTTGCTGGACTCCGTGTTCTTCGGCGAGATCCCGGAGCTGCAGCTCGTCGCCGTCATCTCGTCCGACGCCAACGCCTACGCGCTCAAGCGCGCGCGCAATGCCGGCATCGAGACCGTCGTCGTCGAGCCGGCCATGTTCCCGAACGATACGTCCTATGACATGGCCATCCGCAACAAGCTCAAGGACATGGACATCGAGCTCGTGATCAACGCGGGGTTTTATCCCGGCGTCGGCCGCGAGACGGCCAGGAGCTTTCGCAACAAGGTCATTGCGGTGCAGCCGTCGCTCGTCCCGGCGTTCGAGACGCTGCGCGGCGACGCGGTGCACGAGGCGGTGCTCGCCCGCGGGCTGAAGGTCACGGGGGCGACGGCGTACCTCGTGGACGAAAATGGCGGCGTCGGCCCGGTGCTGCTGCAGAAGGCCGTGCCCGTGCTCGCCGACGACGATGTCACGACGCTCAAGCGCCGCGTGCTCACCGACGCGGAGTGGAAGCTCCTGCCCGAGGCGGTCAAGCGCTTTTGCGCCGGGAAGATCCGGCTGCACGGCGGCCGCGCGCAGCTGCTCGAGTGAAAAAACAGGCAAAAAAACATCCCCGAACCGACTGAACAGAACCAGTAAAAACGGACAATAGACAAAACACCCCCTGATGTAGGAAAA
>CAVFZY010000031.1:0-12535 GCA_963627135.1 Bacteroidaceae bacterium
TTTTCCTACATCAGGGGGTGTTTTGTCTATTGTCCGTTTTTACTGGTTCTGTTCAAACTGGACAGAGGCGGTTTTTTGCTGTGCATTTCCGCTTACAGCACGAGCGACGGGGCCGCGTAGACGCGGGCCTTAAGCTCGCTGTTGAGCATGTACAGGCCCTTGGCGTCCGTGCCGAAGAGCTCCATTTTCGTGATGAGGTCGCCGGCATTCTTCTCCTCCTCGCCCTGCTCCTTGACGAACCAGTCGAGCAGCTGCATGGTGCGGAAGTCACGGTCGTCATACGCAGCGGCATAGATGCCGTTGATGAGCGAGGTGACATATTGCTCGTGCTCGAGCGCCTTTTTCAGCGGGGTCATGTGGTCGCCGCGCGTCCAGTCCGGCGCGTCAATGGCACCGAAGCTGACGGCGACGCCGTTGTTGAGCAGGTACTGGAAAAACAGCAGTGCGTGGTCGCGCTCCTCCTGCGCCTGCACGCGATACCAGTTTTCAAAGCCGTCGAGACCGGCGGCCGCGTAGTAGTTGGCAAAGTCCAGATAGAGATAGGCCGAGTAAAACTCCTTGTTGATCTGCTCGTTGATGAGTCGGGCGACCGTTGCGTTCATGGGAAAACCTCCTAATAGAAAATAAGAATGATTCTTGATTTCTATCATACAGGATTTTTCCGTCTTGTCAAGCCCCAGACGAAAATTTTTCTGGCGCATGGGCGCGTTTTCTGTTAAGATGGGCAGGAGAGAAGCAAAAACGGAAACGGAGGAACCCACATGGACTACAACGAAGTATTGCAGCGGGCGCGGGCGCGCATGGCCCCGCGCTGCAAGGTCTGCCCGGAGTGCAACGGCCTCGGCTGCGGCAACACGATGCCCGGCCCCGGCTCGAAGGCGCCCGGCAACGGCGCGAACGACAACTGGCGCGCGTGGCGGCGCTGGTGCCTGAACATGGACACCATCGCCCCGAACACGCCGGTGGACACGTCGCTGGAGATGCTCGGCCGGACGTTTTCCCTGCCCATGATCGCGGCACCCATCGGCTCGCTGCGCGCGCAGTTCCATCCCGAGGACGACATCCGCGACTACAACGCCTGCTGCATCGCCGCGGCGGCGCAGACCGGCATCGCCGCGAGCTTTGGCGACGGGTTGGATGCACGCGTGTTCCCGCACGGGTGCGCGCTCTCGCAGCAGTACGGCGGCATCGGCCTGCCGGTCATCAATCCGCTGTCGATGGACACCATCCGGGCAAACCTCGACCTCGCCAACGCGGCGAAGCCCTTTGCCGTGAGCGTGGTCATCGACTCGGCCGGTCTGCCGCACCTGAAGGCGGCCAGCCCTGATGCCGGCAGCAAGACGGTCGCGGAGCTGCGCGAGCTGTGCGATTATGCGCAGATGCCCATGATCCTCAAAGGCATCATGACGGTGCGCGGCGCAGAGAAGGCCGTGGAGGCCGGTGCGGCGGCCATCGTGGTCTCGAACCACGGCGGGCGCGTGCTGCCCGGCAGCGCCGCGACGGCGGACGTCCTGCCTGAGATCGCGGACGCGGTAGGAGACCGCGTGAAGATCCTTGTCGACGGCGGCATCCGCTCGGGCACGGACATTTTCCGCGCGCTCGCGCTCGGCGCGGACGCGGTGATGATCTGCCGCCCGTTTCTCATCAGCTACTACGGCGGCGGCACGGAGGGCATCGTCACCTACGTGGAGAAGCTGCGCGCGGAGCTGACGGACGCGATGTACATGTGCGGCGCGCGGAAACTCAGCGATATTACGCGCGACATGGTGCGCGAACTGCGGTGAGCCGCTGCGAGGCGTTGACTGTGGGCGAATGCGGCGGATTTTCGGAATGGATGGCGTCATTCTGATCGTTGCTATGCCTTTTCCCGGACGCTGGAATGAATGGTAAAGGTCAAATTTTCGTTGGCTTTGGAAAACTCAATCTCGTAATCATGGATTTCATTCGTGGAAGTGTTGAGAAATGACAGAGAGATGATGTTTGTGGGACTGAGAGAGATGCCCTCTTCGGCCAGGTATACAAAATCGTGCACATCAGAAGCCAGCAGGATGTATCCTATACCCAACTCCGTCGCATAGGCTACCCCGGATTCCAGTCCTGTGTTTAAGTCCTTACACGCAGCGGCGAGATATATGAGGGAGTCCTTATTCGCAAATGCGGAGTCGAAGATTTCGATGTTTCCGACAGTGTTGACCACATTTTCCAACAGATCGCTTTTTTCGGACGGTTGAAAAGAACGGTCGGCTTGCTGCATTGCGGAAGAACCCGGTGCGGTCGGATCTGTGCTGCTGTTTGCTTTCCGGCACATGGGATATATGAAAAACGCGATGGCCATCATAATCAAAACGCCGAGCGCAATGTTCCTTTTTTTATGATCCACGTTCCAACCTCATAATTTCATTCTTACGGAAGCTAAAAAACAACAAAGCTTTTTACCGGAATTCAATGAAAGTATATCCGACTTGCGGTAAGTATGCATTTGAAACAGGCTTGTATTCATACCACCAGCTGTTTGGGTATCCATCATTATATACTTTTTAATACTCCTTCCTTTTTAGTAGTTATTTGGCTCTTGCTAAATGGCAATTTGCGGCTTTATGAATGATTCCGAGGATAGGATATTTTCCTTTCAAAATGCGGTTCGTAAAGCAGCTCAAATCACTTCCACATTCACCTCCTCCTTTCATTATGTTCATTGCAAATTTTGCGTGCCCGTGTCGCTGTTTTACGCTTGCTCTGTTATTATTTTACTTTAACATGGGACACATGTCAACTTAGTGGTGATTTTTCGTCATATTGTGAGTGCTGTGTCAATCGCACCTGTGCAAGATATACAATATTTTGGCACAGCCTCCAATATACATGTCTATAATTCGCCTCCCGGTTTGGCTGTTGTCTGGGAAAATGTACAGCTTTCCGTGCAGCAAAAAGCCCCGGGCGGGAACGCATTGCGTTCCCGCCCGGGGCTTTGCTCTTATTCAGAACGCCACATTCATGAACAGCGCCACGCAGCACAAAATCACGGCCAGCGGCACATAGACATAGCGGCCGACACCGTACCAGAGCGTGCCGCGCTGGCGGCGGCTACCGGTGTTGACGGCGGCGAGCAGGTCGTCCTTTTTCATGACGTAGAACCACGACACGGCGCCGAGCGTCGCGCCGATGGGGATGATGTAGATCGACACGAGGTCCATCCACGGGCCCCACTTGGAGATGGGCTCCATGAGCAGGCCGAACCCGAGACACAGCACGCACAGGATGCCGAGCACGGCCGCGCGGCTGAGCTTCGGGAACTTATGCAGGAGCGACTCGGCGACGGCCTCGAACATGTTCTGCAGTGAGCTGACGCCGGCGAAGATCATGGCAACGTACAAAATGACGGCGAAGAGCCGTCCGAGCGGGATGTCCTGCAGGATGGTCGGCAGCGTCACGAACAGCAGGCTCGGGCCTGCGCCGACGTCCAGCCCGTAGGAAAAGCAGGCGGGAATGATGACGAGCGCGGCGACAACGGCGGCGATGGTGTCAAAAACGGCCGTGTGCTGCGCCCCGCTCACGACGTCCTCGTCCTTGGACAGGTACGCGCCGTAGACGATCATGCCGCTGCCGGTGACGGACAGGGAGAAAAACGCCTGCCCCATGGCCCAGATCCAGATCATCGGATCCTTGAGTGCCTCCCAGCGCGGGGTGAACATGAATTTGTAGCCCTCGGCCGAGCCGGGCAGCAGCGCCACGCGCACGGCCAGCACGACGAAGATGAGGAAAAACAGCGGCATCATGACCTTGTTGGACTTTTCGATGCTGTGCGCGCCGAAAAAGAGCGTCAGCAGCGTGCCGACCACGACGATGACGTGGTAGGGGATGACGGAGTACGGCTGCGTGGAAAACGATGCAAACCACACGGCGGCATCACCCGTCATGAGCGTGCCGAGCAGGGAGTCGACGAGCGCCTTGAGGATGTACGTCACGATGACGGCGTAGCCGATGGCGATGCACAGCGACCCGGCCAGCGGCAGCCAGCCGAGCAGGCCGCCGACCTTTCCGGCGGTCTTGCCGCGCGTGGCCCACGCGCCCTCATAGGCGCCGAGCGTACCGGTGCCGGCGCGGCGGCCCATGGCGAACTCTGTCGGCAGGCCGACGGTGCTGAAGATGACCACAAACAGCAGGTAGATCAGCAGGAAGGCCCCGCCGCCGTTGCTGCCCAGCTTGTTCGGAAAGCCCCAGACGTTGGCCATGCCGACGGCTGAGCCGACGGACGCCAGGATAAAGCCCCAGCGGCTGGCGAAGCTTTTCGTGTTTTTCGTTTTCATGTGTTCTCCCATCCAGACGTGAAAAACATCTGTGCGGCGCGTGTCGTGCAGATGTCGGGTCTGATTCTCGTTTTCACTGCGCTTTTCCCGCGCACAGTGGCTTCATTTTAAAGTATTGCAGCAGGAAAGTCAAGAAAATTGCCGGATTTTTGCAAAAATCCGGCAGGGTTTCTTGTGATTATGACGGAGGGCGGCGCATGGCGCGGTCTCCTTTCAGCGGGAACCTTTTCGCCGCGGGCGGCGGTGGATGATTTTTGGTTCGTCGACAAACAGCCGGCGGAACGGCTTGCCGCCGAGCATGGCCGGATGTCGGGCGACCAGAATGCCGAAGCCGCAGAACACCAGCCAGATGGCAAACGGCGTAAAGCATAGGGCGATGCGGCTTGGCCGTTGCGGCAGCGCGCGTTCCCGCAGGCGCTCTATCGCCATGTATACGGTCTGACCGTCAGCACTGGTGATGTTGTAAAGCGGATAGCTGGGGGAAGCATTGCGGCTTATGTGCTCATTGCGGTACGTCACGGCAAACGCTTCGCCGCGGTCACACGCGGCAAGAAACGCCTCCGGGTCAAAGAGCGCTGTGTCCGGGTCGATCACCCACAAAGGGCGCCGTTTGCCCTGCACGTAAAGATCCAGGCAGCGACCGTCGATGCTGTAATGGTCGAAGGTGATGGTCTCATACCGGAGGCCGTGCGGTGTGTACCGGTTCAGTTCATAGTCGGCGAAAACGATGCCCCAGAGCAGACAAAGAAGCCCGATGAAGCAGGCCATAAAGACCGGCCTGACCGGCTCTTTTTCGGCCAGAACGGAAGGCAGATGAGGCCGCAGAGCTCGGCGCAGCCGACCACGACCAGCAGCAAAAAGATCGTTTTTTCCACGCGGCTCCCTCCCGTCTGCCGGATTTTTCATATGGATAGCTCCAGTATAAAGACCCTCCGCGCAAAATGCAAGTGCGCCGAGCAGCAGAAGGCTCCGCAGTTTCCTGCGGAGCCTCCTGCTGAGTGATAGGGAATTGAAAAAAGGGGATGTATGGGAAGGTATAGGAGTGGTGTAAGGAAGCGAAGCTCAGATCGCGAGAGCTGCATTGAGCGCGTCGCCGGTCGCGATCATGGAGTTGCCGGGTGCCTGGCGCGCCTCGCCGATGACAATCACCTGCGGCACGAACTGCTCGAGTTCGGCCGAGAGCGTGTTGTTGGAGCGGTAGCCCATCGCGAGCACGATGCTGTCATAGCCACGCAGCTCGTGCGTGCTGCCGTCGACCGTACTTGTGTATGTGACACCGTCGGCGAAAAACTCGCTGACGCGGGCGTTGGTGAACTGGCCGACTTTGTGATGCTCGAGGCTGGCCATGATGTACTTGCGCGGCTCGGGCATGATGTCCTCACCGACGACGGGCTTCATCTCGACGATATCACAGGCGTGGCCGCGCTCAGCAAGATGCTCGGCCGCTTCGGCACCGACCATGCCGCCGCCGACGATGAGCACCTTTTTGCCGACGTTGTATTTGCCGGTGAGCATGTCCTCAGCATTGACATAGCCGCAGTCAACAAGGCCCGGAATGGGCAGAATGAGTGGCGTGGAACCGGTGGCGACAATAACGGCGTCGGGCTGAAGCTCCCGCACGAGCTCAGGCGTGACGGTGACGCCGAGGCGGATATCAACGCCGGCTTCACGGCAGCGGACGATGAGGCTGCGGATGGCAGGTGCAATCTCGCCTTTTGCCGGCGGATAGGAGGCAACGAGGAAATGGCCGCCAAGCTCGGCGTTCTTCTCGAGAAGGATAACATCATGGCCGCGCTTGGCGCACATCATGGCGGCGTACATGCCGCCGGGGCCGCCGCCGATGACGAGTACCTTTTTCTGCACATCGGCAGGGACGAGTTCTGCCTCACGGCCGACGCAGGGGTTCATCGCGCAGGTGATGGGCCGGCCTGCGAGCATGTTCGGCACGCAGCCGAGCAGACACGCGATGCAGGGGGTGAGCGTTTCGAGGCGGCCGGTGCGCGCTTTGACCGGCAGCTCGGGATCGGCGATGGACTGGCGGCCGAAGGCGACCAGATCGGCCCTGCCCTGCCGCACCAGAAGCTCGGCATACTGCGGCTCCGTGTAGCGGCCGATGGTGATGACGGGGATGCTTACGGCCCGCTTGATCTCCGTGACGAGATCGGCGTTGAAGCCGCCGTGGGTGTTGTTCGGTGCCCACATGAACTCATCGTGCAGGTGGATGGAGCGGGAGACGTTGATCGCGTCTACATCGCATTCCTGCTCGAGATAGGCTGCGACAGCGGCCGCGTCCTGAACGGTCAGACCGCCCTCGCCCTCATCTCTGGCGTTGATACGGCAGAGAATGGGCATGTTTCCGGTCTTGCGGCGGATATTTTCGATAATGAGCCGCGGCAGACGCATGCGGTTTTCAAAGCAGCCGCCGAACTCATCGGTGCGCTTGTTCGTGCGCGCGGAGATGAAGGTGCTGACAAGGTATCCGTGTGCGCAGTGTACCTCGACCATATCGATGCCGGCGCGCTGGGCGCGTGCGGCTGCATCGCCGTAGGCTTCGATGAGGCGGTAGACCTCCTCAGTCGGCATCGCGACGGGGATCTCTCCGCCGCAGTGGGAAGCCATGGCGCTCGCGGCCTTGAGCGGATAGCCGGTGAGCTGGGAGTTGCCCTCCGGACCTGCGTGCTGGAGCTGGATGCTGACCTTCGCACCATAGCGGTGGCAGCGCTCGGCGACCACGCGGAAGCTGTCAACGGTGTCGTCGGTGAACAGGCAGGGCTTTCTCGGACCGCCTTTGGCCTCGGAATAGACGACGGTGGATTCGATGGTGATCAGGCCGAAGCCGCCCTTGGCGCGTGCGGTATAGTAAGCCGCAGAGCGCTCGGAGAGGGAACCGTCTGGGTTGGCAAAGTTGTTGCCCATCGGCGGGACAACAAAGCGGTTCGGGACCGTGACAGTACCGATTTGGACTGGGCTGAACATGGTGGGGAATTTCATTTGATACGCACCTCTCTTATCCAATCGTCATTTCAGCTGAAAAACTTTTCGGCGACCTCGTCTTCCGGCATCTCCTTGCCGGTGAAGAGGCGGAACGCCTCGACGCCCTGCTGCAGCAGCATACCGATGCCGCCGACAACGACACAACCGGCGGCCGCAGCCTCGCGGATCATCCGCGTCTCGCGGGGATTGTAGACCGTGTCGGCCACGACGAGGCCCGGACGGTAGAGCGCGGGATCAACGAGTGTCTCGCCGTCGAGCGGAGCCATGCCGACCTTCGTCGCGTTGACCAGAATGTCGCAGGATTTGACGGCAGCAGCAAAGGCCTCCGCGTCTTCGAGGTCGTTGACCACGGCCTCACAGCCGGGGACATTCGCGCTGATCTTGTCTGCGGTGCGCTCGGCGTTTGCGTAGCCCTTGGAGCTCTTGCGGTTGAAAATGACGAGTTTTTTTGCGCCGTCGAGTGCGGCCTGGATGCTCAGCGCGGTGGCGGCACCGCCGGCGCCCATGACGACCACGCTTTTGCCCTTGACGCTGACGCCGTGCTTTTCCAGATTGCGTACAAAGCCGACGCCGTCGGTGTTGTGCCCGGTGAGCTTGCCGTCCTCATCGGCGGTAACGGTGTTGCACGCGCCGATCAGCTCCGCTGCGGGGGAGAGCGCGTCGAGATATTCGCAGACAGCGGTCTTGTCGGGCATGGTGATGTTGAAGCCGCCGACATGCATGAGCCGGAGCGCCTTTACGGCGTCCTCGACTTTTTCAAGGGGAATGTCAAAGGCGAGGTAGGCATCGTTCAGGCCCAGCTTGTCAAAGCTGTAATTGTACATTGCGGGGGAGCCGGAATGTCCCACGGGAGAGCCAATCAGGCAAAAGAGCCGGGTGTGTCCGTCGATTCTGTTTTCCATATTTGTATCCTCCTCTTGTTGTCAGGCGAGCATTTCGGGCCAGGTTTCGGACAGCACCTCAGACACTGCGTCAAAGTTTGCCTTCGCAGCCGCAGGGACGCCAGTCGCAAGGATCTCATCGCTGATGACCTCAACGCCGATGACGGCCGGAGAGATGCCTTTGGCCTTTACCATCTCTACAAAGCCTGCGGTGTTGCCGTAGCCCTTTCCGGGGAGCGCGCGGTCGTGCATGGATTCATCGCGGAGGATCGATGCGGCGTAGGCGCGCGCCTGTACGTCGTTGAGCTGGATGGCAACGATCTTTTCGGCAGGGATGTCCGCCATGAGCGCGGGATCATAGCTCTGGTTGGCACGGATCCAGTGCCACGAGTCGAGGATGAGCTTTGCATTCTCGCAGCCGGAACCCTTCACGACCTCCCACGCCTTGCGGATGCCGGGCAGACCGCTGTAGGGCATGGGCTCCACGCCGATGGTGTATTTTCCTGCGCGATGGCACAGTTCCTTGAGCTTCTGCGCTGTCCATTCGACGGAATAGCTTTCCATCAGGCCGCAGTTGATATGGCTCACCCCGAACAGCTCACACATGTGGAAACACAGTTGTTCTTTATATTTCTGCTCGTAGGAGCGCTTTTCCTCCGCCCATTGGACGATATACTCGACTTCCGTGACACGCATGCCGTACTTCTCGAGAATTGCGAGGATGTCGCTGTCAAAGAGTCCTTCATTCAGAGCGTCTACATAGGTCTCCGCGCGCAGACCGATCCCCTCGAAGCCCGCAGCCTTCGCAGCGCTGACGCGCTCCTCAAAGCTGCACTGGTCGCCAAGTGTCCACGAACTGATAGTGATGGGATGCTGTTTGCTCATTTTCCTTTTCCTCCTGTTTTTATTCTGCACGGACGGGCTGCGTCTGTGCCTGGGTGTCGATGTCGATACGTTTGTTAAGAATGACTGCAAGGATGATGCCGATGAGAGTGATCGCCATGTTGAAAAGCAGAACATAGCGCGGGCCATTGCTGCCGGAGACACGGGTGATGAGGCTCGCGGCGTTCAGGACAGCGTAGTTTGCCACGCTGGAAGAGATCATGACGATCGAGGTGATGACGCCGCGGTTTTTGGGGAACATCTCATTTGCGACTGAAGTGACGAGCTGCAGTACGCCGCCGGCTGCGAAGAAGCCGATGAAGAAGCCGCCGATCAGGCAGATGGCCGGGACCTGAACGAAGAACACAACGGCGAGCGTTATGAGTGCACAGGTCGGGAAGAGGATCAGGATTTTTGCGGGCTTCAGGCCCTTGTTCAAGAGCGCGGCGTTAACGAAGAGGGCTGCGACGATCCCGAGGGAGTACCAGGTCTGGATCATGCTGGGATTTGCCAGCCCGTACAGGGCGCCGAGCTCCTGGTTGCAGTTCATCCAGAGCATAAAGGTTGTAGTTGTCGTGAAGCCGAGCGCGACGAGGAGCGCTGCAGAAGGGGTGAAGCGCATTTTCTCCTTTGTCTTGGTCTCGTGTTTTTCCGCTTGCTCCCGCAGCGGAAAGGGCAGAAAGATGATGGCGACGCCGTCAAGGGCGATGATCAGTGCCGCGGCGAGAAACACGGTGTTGAAGGGCAGATTGAAACGGTTGACGGCAAGTATCGCAAACGGCAGGAGAAACTGGGATAGGGAGATGGCGAGCTTGGTGAAGATGTTTGCCACGGTGCCTTTCTCCTTGAAGATCTCCATGCAGGAGGGGGTGATGCTCGTGTCGAGGAACGAGTTGCCCATGCCGCTTACAATGGCCAGGGCATAGCCCCAATACATGCTTTTTGCAAATGTGATACAGGCAAAGAATATGGTGTACAGTGTGCAGCCGATGAGCGCGGAGAGCTTTCGTCCGAGCTTATCGGACAGCGGGCCCGCAACGGGGAAAGCAATCAGACGTCCGAGACCGATGGCGGCGATCACCGCGACGACGGCGGAAATGTCATAGGTCCCATCCACACCGGGGACGGCGCCCCAGAGCGCCGCGAACTCCTGCTTGTAGTGCCCCATGACGGACGAGGATATGCCGAGCACAAAATAAGTGATGTACAGTGCGAGGGCGGTTGGGTAGTAGCGTTTTTGGCTCATCTCATGTCTCCTCCCTGTGTTTGTGTTTGAGCTAGATTTTCTGTGTGCTCTGTGCTGTGCGGTGGTTCGTTGGCTTCAGCATAGCGCGCTGTGTTTTATTTAACAAATCGAAAAAATGAATAAAATGATAGTCTTTTTCTATTATTTATGTCATAATATGATATGTTGAGAGAGGAGAGCACAGCTGATGAATCTATCACACCTGAGGTATTTTGTCCGCCTGGCGGAGACACGTCACTATACCAAGGCTGCAGAGCAGATGTACATATCGCAGCCGAGTCTGAGCCACGCCATCGCGCAGCTGGAGCGGGAGCTCGGCGTGCCGCTGTTTGAAAAGAACGGGCGCAATGTGGAGCTGACGCAGTTCGGTGAGGAGTTTCTCAAGCAGGTGCGTCAGTCACTGGAGATTCTCGACAGCAGCGTGGATTATCTGCACCGTGTCGCTGCCGGTAACGGTGTGGTACGGCTTGGCCTGCTGCGCGCGCTGGGAATCGAATATGTTCCGGCGCTCGCGGCGAGCTTCCGGCGGATGAATGCGGATAAAAATGTGGACTTCACCTTTTTCACCGGCGTTACTTCGGACATTATGTACAAGCTGCAGCAGCATGAGTTGGACATTGTGCTCAGTTCCAAGCCTGCGGAAACGTATAAATTTGAGGCTGTCCCCATTAAGAAGCAGGACCTCGTCCTGATCGTTCCGCCGGAGCACCGCCTTGCCGGACGGCATACGGCGGAGCTGTCTGAGGTGCTTGACGACCCGTTTATCCAATATGCGCACGGTTCCGGTCTGCGGCACGTTATCAACGACATGTTCCTGCAGATCGGAGCCGCGCCGAATGTTGCGTATGAGATACAGGAGGATCAGGTGATCGCCGGACTCGTCGCGCAGGGCTTTGGTGTGTCCATTGTCCCATATATGGAAATGCTGCTGCGTCTGAACGTAAAGATTCTGCAGATCTCGCGTCCGGTCCCGAATCGGGTCCTCTACCTTGTGACGGATCCGGCGATAACGCTGTCCCCGGCTGCGGCAGATTTCAAACGTTTTGTGTTGTCGCAGAGTGAGTTGGCATAATGGATAATTACATTAAAATCGGAGTTTTCATAGAAAATTTGCATGGATTTTTCAGCCATATCCGCTGCTTTGGCGGGCTGAATGGAGCGGATGGCCGCTTTTCCCGTTACTCACTGCGCAAAGGCCGCGTGACAGGGAGCGTGTCCGTACAGCACTTCTGTCAAAGGAACGGATCTGTCGGCACTTGGATGCTGTCTGCCACCGGAAGCACTTGCCATTGCCCGAAAGCCGGGATGTGCATCTCCAGAGCGCTGCGGTGTGTGCAGGCCAAGACAGAAAATGGAGCAGGCGAATGCCTGCTCCATTTTCTGTCGATGGGGGGGAAAATATACGGTCAAGTACAACAGGAAAAGCCTGAAAAAAGAAGTTCAAACAGAACACAATTGGCGTAAAAATCCAAAAGAAGCTCCGCAGGAATACCAAATATCTTCGTATCTGCCACCCTGAGCGTCGCTGGCAGAGTGTTCTGCTGTCCAATACGGGGGCAGGTGGAGCACCGGCTATCAGCGCTGCAAGGCTGCCTGAGGTGCAGGTGAAACCGGATGCGGGGAGCTTGGCTTTCCTGCCCGGCTTGCGAAGAGCGGCCACCTGGGGCGTGTCCTTGGGTGCGTGCTTATTGGTGTGCTGCTGTGCGTAAATTTTATCTGTTTCATAAATTTGCTGCCTCCTTCATTTGACAGCTTTAGGATACCATCAACGAGGGAGGCAGCGGTATACCGCCGATGTGTGTTTATGTTGCGCTGAAAAAATTCTGCTGCTTACTGGTGATACAGATATCTCTGCGGAGCTTCCTTTGCTCTTTCATACAGGGTCTCGGATACGAGCGCGCCGTATTGATCTCTGAGCTCTGTGTCGTATGCTTCCGGCAGGCTGCCGCCCTCGAGGGCTATTTGTGCTGCCGGGACGATGCACTTTATTTTTGCATCGGAATCGTAATACACCGAGGACACATAATCTCTTTCCGTGTTTACCGCGATCGAGCCGAGCGTTATCCGCTCAAACCTGACCGTCAGCTTTTCACCGCTCATATTGAGTCTGCTCCGAACCTCTGTAACGATGCCCGGCACCCAGACAGAAAACTGCGTCTTGTAGCCGTCATCGCCGTAGCTTTCAAAGCAGCTGAGATATTTCTGATTCAGGTTTCGCTTGAGAG
>CAVFZY010000032.1:0-9176 GCA_963627135.1 Bacteroidaceae bacterium
TCGCCACAAGGCTTTTTTTGAACCACTCGCCTAGCGAGTGGTTTTCGATATACAAAAAAACATCCCGGAGCGGTAAAGCCGCTCCGGGATGCCCCATTCGATTTTGGAATGTTGACAGGCTTGAACTTTTCTTACGGATTCTCGATAGCCGTCGGGTCCTGGGAAACTGCGGGTTCGGTCGGAGCCGCAGGCTCAGTCGGAACCGTGGGTTCAGTCGGAACCGTGGGCTGCTCCGGTTCGTCAGGCGCGAGCGGGAGGACGTTCATCACGTACTCCGCCATGATCATGGCGAACTGCTCACGCGTCGTCACGCCCTGCGGATCAAGGATCATCTGGCCATTGACGACCGCACCGGAGATCAGGCTCTCGGCGACCGCCCAGGTCATGGACCCCTTCGCGAAGTCGGAAACCTTGTCCATATCCGCAAACGCGGACAGATCACCGTACACGTTCACATCGCAGCCCTTGAACACCGCATATTCATACAGGATCGTTGTGACCTGTTCGCGGGTCGCATCACCGTCTGGGTCAAACTTACCGTCGCCGATGCCGGCCACGATCTCGTTCTGTGCCGCCCAGATCACTGCGTTGGTATACCATTCGTTCTCCGCAACGTCGCTGAAGGGGTTCTTGCCGGTGACAGCAGGCTCACCCTCGAGCGCGTAAAGGATCTCGACGATCATTGCGCGCGAGAGCTTAGTCTCAGGCGCAAAGGTCGTGGCACTCGTGCCGGCGAAGAGCTTGTGCGCGACGGCAAAGTCGATCGCATCGTGCGACCAGAAATTGGCCGCCGGCATGTCGCTGAAGGGAGCACCCGGGCAATACTCGTTGCCGGGGCACGGGATGCTCATCGGATCCTGCTTCTCGCAGACCGTGCAGTAGCCGTCAACATAGTGGTGCTTTGCTGGAATGCGCTTCTGGCCTTCCAGCGTTGTGCCGCAGGCCGAACAGATCATGCCGCCCACTGCGCCGTCCTTCGTGCAGGTCGCCGGAGTGATCTGCAGCGCCTGCGGCGTGTGCGGAAGCTTGGCGATCTCCGTCTGCGCGACAAGGATCTCGCCGCAGACCGAACACTTGCTGCCCTCGGTCAGACCGGTCTCCGTGCAGGTCGCCGCGACGCCCGGAAGCACTTCCGGCGTGTGCGGCTCGCGCGGGATACTCTCGAGCATGATGTTGCCGTTTTCGCAGGTGTAGGTGCGGACACCGTTCTCGGAGCAAGTCGACTCCTTCGTCACGACGCCGGCATCCCAGGTGTGATCATACACGGCGCTCATGTTCGCGATGCGCGCGGTCAGCCAGGTGTTGAGGTCCTTGACGGTATCGGCATAGGTCGTGCCAACGGGCCAGAAGTGGTTTCCGTTGTCCGGATGGCCGACACGGATCAGCGGCCACTGCTGATAGTTCATCGCAGCGCTGGCCGATACGTGATCATAGTAGCCCTGAACCTTGCCGTTGTCGCCGACAAGCGCCTGAGCCTGCGCCAGAAACGTGTCGTGATAGTAGTTGCTCACCGCAGCGCGGAAGCCGGGGATCTTTGTGAGCGCCTCGGCGAGGTAACGGCTGTCAATGAAGTCATTGTCCGCCGTGATAATGCCGGACCAGCCGCCGCCGCAAGTCTGTTCCATATCCCAAACAGGGCCGGCGTACATGATGCCGTCCGCATCTTTGTAGAAGTAGAACGAGGAGTAGAATCCGTCCGAATTACCGGAGAGGTACTGCATCAGGTAAGTCTGAACCAGTGAGGTCAGATCGCAGTACTCATAGTAGTACTTGCCGGTCTGCGCATTGTAACCGGTGTAGTTGCCATCGGCATCCTGCGCATAGACGGCGTCCTCAAACTCCTGATAGTACTCGCTGATGTAGGCCATAGCGTCCTTGCCGCAATACTCAGGGCTCTTGACATTCATCGCGGAGCCCTTGCCGGTGATGAAGCCGCTGGCCTCGTCATACTTCGGGTTGTAGCTGCTGTCGAGTTTCGTGCCGTTGAGCTCGAGCAGGTAACCGCCGGTGATGTTCTCCGGCTCGGTCAGGCCGGTGGTATACTGATAGGTCTGGCCATACTTGTTCTCGGCGGTCGTCGTGGAAGCGTTCTCACCGTAACCGGAGTTGCGTTCTTTGTAGGCATCCTCCATATCGGTAATGTCGACCCCCGTCTTGTTGACGGAGTTCTTCTCACTGACAAGGTAAGTGCCGCGATACACGCCGTCGTAGTACAGATCCACCCAGTCGGAACTGGCCGCGTACGGCATGCCGAGCGACTTGGCGAGATCCTTGAACATCTTGTCGCGCATGAGCGTTGCATCGTTGTAATCAGCGAGCAGCGTCCAGGTCTTGACCTTCTCGCCGCAGGCGATGAGGTCGGCCTTACCGTCCAGTTTGATCTGGTACGACTTCTTCTCGGCGTTCGTGAAGGTGGTGTTGCCGCGCGCCTTGAGCTGCGTGAGCGCACCGTCATATACTTTATTGCCGTCCTTGTCTACGGCAAGCAGATTGCCGGTCGCGATGTTGGACTTGCTGGCATCGACAAAGTCTCTGCCCTGAGCGGCCGGATCGTCGCTCGTGATGTAGAGCGCACCGATGTTGGCCGACTGTGCGACATGCACAGTCGCAGCCGTCTGGCCGTTGATGAGGACCGTGAGATCATACAGACCGTCCTGCGCGTCCGCCAGCTTGGTGACGTCCACGGCGGGGCCGTCAAGCGTCTGCGTGCCTTTGGCGCCCTGCAGCTCGATCTTGAGCTCGTCGCTATTCTGCGTCGTGACCGTCAGAGCGAGCTTGCTCAGGTCCGCACTGGCCGGCAGGAACAGATACTGATCCGCGCCGGACTGCATGCCGGAGATCGTCTGTCCGTCGACCGTCGCGCTGATGTCCTTGAACTGCTCGGACGGTGCGTACTGATCGGCGTTGAGCGTCGTCGCGCTGACGATACTGGAATAATGCGGAGAATTGTACCACTTGCCGTCAACCTTCGTGCAGCCGTACATGCGGAAACTGTACTCCGTCGACGGATTCAGGTCCGTAACCACGATGCTTGTCTGTGCGACAACGTCCATCTTTTCCCACGTGGTGCCGCCGTCGCTGCTGATCTCCACGCGGTAGTTCTCCGCGCCGGCAGCCGGACTCCAGCTAAGTGTCAGACGTTTCTGGCCGACATCCGTCACCGCCACGTCCGTGACACCCGCGGGCAGAATCTTAAACTGGGCGGACACAGTGCCGTAATAATCGCCCATGCCGCGGATCGTCACAGTGCCGAGGCCGACCTTGGTATTGTTGGAATAGGAAACATAGCCGTCAACACCCGCGTCGCTGGTCTTGACTGTCAACGCCTGCCCATCATAGGTGGCAGAGACGTAACACGCTACGCTTTTGCCGGTATAGGTGGCATAACCCGTCTTGACAACGGCATTGGCAATATCCTTGCCGACGAAGCCACACTTCGTGCAGACATGGTTTTCATCCCAGTCGTGACCCTCCGGCCAGAGAGATGCGCCGTGAGTCGTCGCACCGCAGGTCTTGCAGGTGGTCAGGAGCCAGCCATACTTCGTGCAGGTACGGGTATCGACCGTCTCGGTCACGTGGGCGATGCCGTCATCGCCGAAGTGATGCATCTCCTCGCCGATTTGCTGCCAGCCGGTGACATAGCTGCCGGCCAGGAAATACATCTGATCTTCGCTACCCTCGACGGTCATCCAGCCGGTGTACTGCGCGTCCTTGACGTTGATCATCTTGCCGCAGACCGCACAGGCAGACTCGCCATTCTGGTAGGTCGTCAGCTGGTGACCCTTCGAGCAGCGGGACTGCAGCGTCACGGAGTCGAGAAGGATCGGCTCCTCGCCGCTTTCGTTGCTGTCGTAGGCATAAATGGTCATGCTGTCGGCATTTGCCACAGCGTACAAGATGACGCCTTCGTACTTCTGCGACGTCACCTCAAAGGGGAAATCGGAGCTGATCGCGTAGTTGATATTTCTGGACTTCTCGCCCAGGTCGCCGCAGGTGAAATAGGTCACGCCGTTTTCCGTAACGGGTTCGCCGTCCTTGGCCATGATGCGTGCGTAGGAGTGGTCATGGCCGGAGAAGACCGCGTCGATGCCGGCAGCTTCTGCCGCGGCCGGGATCAGCTCATGATACTTCTCGCTACCGCCATTGGCGTTCGTGTAATATGGCGGCTGGTGGATGGACAGGATCTTCCACATGCAGGTGCTCTGCGCCGCGTCCTGCTTGAGCCATTCGCAGGCTGCGCTCAGGTCGGCGCCGTTATTGATGACAGCGACATAGACATCGCCATACTCCACGGAGTAGTAGTTCTCGTTCGGGAGCTGGAGAATGCTATTGGAAATCGCACCGCTGAAGTCACCATAGTACTCGTGGTTGCCGAGCGTATGGATGAAGTCCACACTCGGGAATACTTTGTTGAATTCATCCTGCATCTCGGCCCACATGGCGTAGTTGGAGCCGTTGTCGACATAGTCGCCCGTCTGGAGGCCGAAATCGATCTGCTTGCCCTTGACAATATTGCCGAGGCTCTCGAGAATCGCAATGCTCCCCGCATCCGCCTCACGGTCGCCGGACATCTGCGTGTCGCCCATGACGACAAAGGCCGTGGTATCCTGCGCAGCGACGCTCGTGCGGAAACCGTGGGTCTCCGACCAGGTGCTGCCGTCGCCGACCTGGAACTCGTAGTCCGTGCCGGCCGTCAGGTCCGTGAGCTGAATGGTGTTGACATAGGCCGCATCCTTGGAGGTAGAGAAGCCGGTGAGCGTGCAGGTGCCGCTAACTGTTTGCCATGTCTCTGTGCCTCTGACACGATACCGAATGAACGCATTGCTATCCGTGCCAATTCCGGACAGCCAGCTGATATTCTGGCTCGTGCTGCTGCTCTTGGATGCGTTGAGATTGATGCCGGTATAGCTCGTGCCGGCAGCATCCGCCAGAACGGTGACCTTCGTCGCCTCGGCCACGCCCTTCGGGCCGATGGCCGTGAGCGTGCAGACTGTGCCGGCGTCCTTGGTCTTCATGGCGTCGGTCTCGAGCAGGCCGTTGGCATCGGTCGTGCCGATCTCGGTACCATCGAGATACACGGTCACGTCGGCACCGGAATTGCCGTCACTGCAATAGACCGCAATCACGCTGGACATGCCGACCGCCTGCGGGCCAGGCTGGATGCTGTAGTACGCCGACAGTGGCAGACGCACCGCCGCCTGGGCAGCCGTGTAGGGCTCGCCGTCCGCTGCAGTGAGCGTGATATTGGACACAGTGTACGTAAACTGGTTGACAAGCGTGTCCAGATACGGGTCGATATTAAATTTCAGCGTTGCCAGCTCACCCTCGACCGGCGTTGCCGCATCGAGGTGCAGCGTCAGCATGGCTTTCTTAAAGCCGGTCTTGGTGTACGTCAGATTGCCGGTCACACCGTCGGCATAGGCCACTGTCGGCTCGCCGATGTCATCGTTGAGGTTAAGCATCGTGATGTCCGCGGACTGGATCTTGCCGTCCGCCGTGACTGCCAGCGTATAATCGCTGCCGAGCGGGACAAAGTTCGAGCCGCTGACGCTGACCGTGGCCGAATCCGGCATCGTGTTGCCGGCAACGACAAAGGCCATGGTCTTTTCGACCGTGTTGCCGAACTGGTCGGACACGGAGACCGTCATGGTATGCTTGCCGTTCTGGAGATTCAGACGGACAGTTGCATTCGCGTCGGAACAATCCGCCGACTTGATCGTCTCACCGTCGATCTTGACGGTCGTCGCCTGTGCGTTGATGCCGGAGCTGTTCTGCCCGTCCACATCATGATATTTTGCGACTGCTTCGATCGAGTTGGAGTTGATGACGGTGGTGCCGTCGCTCGTGAGTGTCTGGCCGTTGACCGTCATTTCATCGATGACCGGGTTGTCCAGGTCGTCCAGGTTCGTGCCATAGACAACACGATAGTTATCAAAGTAGATCGTGCCGTTCTTGCGGCCGGAATCGCCGATGCCCTCGTTGCCGCCCGGCTGATAGGACACCCAGATCAGGCTGCGGCCGCGGCGCAGACGGATCGGGTGCTCCGCATCGCTGTAAAGATCGCTGATGTCCGCCTTGCAATACATCCAGCCGGTCCAGGTGATCTGATTCGGGCGCTCCGGGTCGGGATTCTGCGCGATCAGGCGCGGATAGGTCCATTTATACGAGCCACTGGCCGGATCCCAGGACTCCACGTCCGCATACATGCAGTATGCCGGTGTGCCCTCAGGCGCGTACACCCAGACGCCGATCTCCGTCGGCGAGCCGGGGATATAGATGTCGCTCTCGCCGCAGTAGCGGATGTTGAAATTGACGTTGGACGAGCCGTTGTAGGAGCTGTAGTCGTAGTTGAACTCCATCGAGCTCTGGCCAAAGCGGACCTGACCGCCCTCTTCTTCGGTGACGATCTTCAGATTGCCGCAGCAGTAATCATCCAGCGCACCATTTGGCCACAGGAAAAAGTCATAGCCGTCATTGCAGAACGTATCGAGCGCATCCCAGTAGCTGCTGACCTTCAGTGGCGTCTTATCGTCCGAATTCTTGGGAATATAACCGCCGTCAGGGTTTGTGCCATTATCGGCAAACGTGTTAAGGATCCAGTGATAGTGCGCACACTGCTGGCGATTTCCCTCTGCATCGGGCTCAAAGTCGAACAGGGTCACCGGCAGTTTGCCGATCTCAACGCTGATCTCTGCGCTCAGAGACTTGTCATAGGCATACTGCACCTTAACCACAGCATTCATAGTCTGCGAGCCGTTGCCGGACACAAACGTGTTGCCGTTCATACTGCCGACTTCTGTATTGCTCACGCCTTCCGTCTTGGACGTAATAGTCCAATTGAAGTCGCCATCTTTATAGATGATATCCTGCCCGTCACTCTTGGCAACCAGGCCAAGGTCCGAGGTAGCACCGAAGTCCATGGAGGCCTCCGGGCTGCTGAAGGAAAGTGCGGTAATGTCCGCGATCTTCACCGTCGTGGTGCCCTTGACGGTACCGTCCACAAGCAGTCTGGCCGTCACATCGCCCTTATAGTTCTCCGCAGGCGTAAACAGGCCGTTGGCATCGATCGTGCCGCTCTTGGCATCCGCGACCGTCCAGGTCACGTTCTCCGGGAGCTCGGCCTTGCCGCCGTTTTGATCCACGCCGATGGCCGAGAACTGGATCTGGCTGTTGGGCGTGTAGACTGTATTGTTCGGAGAAAGAGAGGCATGATCAAACACGCCGTCGCTCTCCGCCGTGGAGACCAGCAGCAGCGCGCTCGAGACCGTGCGCTCCACACCGTCGGACGGGCGGTTGCGGACCTGCAGCTCCGTGGTGCCCTCGCGCTTGGTAGCACAGGTGGCAGAACCGCCGCCATCCAGATACAGCGCTGTCACCACGCCCTGCGCAGCCAGAAACTCCGCCTGCTCATTGAGGGTCATGCCGACAGAATACGGACTCTGGCGGCCGTCGGCCATAAAGGTCACGACCGTGCCGTCCGCCTTGATGCCGATGCTGTTGACCGGCATGCGGTCATCGCCGTTATACTGGACCTGGCCGTCCTTGACCAGATAGAACGGACCGGAAATGGCCTCTTCCACGTCGGAGCAGTCCACACCGGCGTCGCGAATGGCAAACGTGCCGTCGGTCAAAACCGCAAAATACGGCTCGTTGGCAATGCCGTTATTCTGCTGAACAATGTTGCCCTCCATGATCAGGTAGCCGAGCGGCTGTGCCGTCTGCATATTGTAGTAGTCGCCGTTCATGGCCATGATGACGTTGCCGCCTGTGGCCTCGGCGTAGTTGGCAGCCTGCTGCGTGGTTTTTTCCATGCTCCAGGCCAGATTGGCCGCCTTTTCCTTACGGGACGCGGGCGTGCTGCCTTCTGTATAATAACCGTTATACGAAGCCTTGAACGTTGCCTTCGCACCCGGTGCGATCGTCGTCATAAAACCGGCGATCTGTGCATTACCTTCCTCGGTATTCAGGAAGATGTCAGATTCCGTCACGCCGTCAACCAGCGTGTAATCCGTCTGGCTCACAACGATCTTTCCACTGGAAGCCTTGACGGGGTCTACAGTGTTCGCAGCCAGCGCCTGCGGAGTAACGAGTGTCAGCATCATCAGGACGGCCAGCACAAAAGTCCAGGCTCTGCGCGCGAATCGGGTCGCTTTCACGACTCACATCAACTCCTTTTCTGTATTTTCCTCTCTAAATTTGTCAGTTCAATATGTATAAAAAAGAAGAGATGAGGTTTTCCCATCTCTTCTTTCTGCTTTTAACCTGTGATTTGTCTATTAGCAACCGAAGTTCTGATAGAAAAACATGAAATCGAGCTTAGGCTGTTTACTCCGCCTCTGCAAATGCGTTGTACAGGAACTCAACGGCCTCAGCACGGGTGCAGGTCTTGTCCGGGCTGAACGTGGTGCCGTCATTGGTGCCATTGGTCAGGCCGTTGACCCATGCCCACAGCACTTCGTTGTAGTACCAGGCGCTGGCCGGAACGTCAACGAACGGCATATCGTCAGTCGCGCCGTCCGCCAGCAGGCGGGCGAGGAAGCTGACCATCTCGGCACGAGTGCAGATCTGGTTCGGGCTGAACGTGGTGCCGTCGTTGGTGCCGGCAACAATACCGCTCTCAACAGCCCACAGCAGGGACTCTTCGTACCAGAAATCATCGGAACCGGAAGCCGGAACATCGGTGAAGTTCACAGTCTTGATCGTAGCCTCCGGCTGGCCGGCAGCGTTCCACAGGAACTCGACCATCTCGGCACGGGTGCAGCCCTTGGTGGGCTCAAACGTGGTGGCAGTGGTGCCAACCGTGACGCCGTTTTCAACGGCCCACATCACGGAATTATAGAACCAATCGCCCTCGTTCACGTCAATGAACTTCAGTTCGGGCTCAGACGGCTGGCTCGGCTGAGAGGGCTCAGACGGCTGGCTCGGCTGAGAAGGCTCAGACGGCTGGCTCGGCTGAGAAGGCTCGGACGGCTGGCTCGGCTGAGAAGGCTCGGACGGCTGGCTCGGCTGAGAAGGCTCAGACGGCTGGCTCGGCTGAGAAGGCTCAGACGGCTGGCTCGGCTGAGAAGGCTCGGACGGCTGGCTCGGCTGAGAAGGCTCGGACGGCTGGCTCGGCTGAGAAGGCTCAGACGGCTGGCTCGGCTGAGAAGGCTCAGACGGCTGGCTCGGCTGAGAAG
>CAVFZY010000032.1:9186-93862 GCA_963627135.1 Bacteroidaceae bacterium
CTGGCTCGGCTGAGAAGGCTCGGACGGCTGGCTCGGCTGAGAAGGCTCAGACGGCACGACCGGAGCGGTCGGATCGTCCGGAGTGGACGGTGCCGACGGCATCGACGGGCTGGTCGGGACAACGGCCGCAAGAGCAGTCGTGGCAAGCAGGCAGACTGCCACCAGAAGCGTCAGCACGACTGTCAGGATTTTTTTCTTGGACATGCTTTCTTCCTCCACAAAAATAATTTGAGTTGCAAATTCTCGCCTTCGACGACACGATCGGTCTGGTGGAATTTAACATGGTTACTGTAACACAACGTATTGTGTTTTGCAAGCCTATTTTAGATAAAAATGCAGTTTTCTGCGGTTAACTCTACCCACGCAGGCGGGTAGAGTTCGCCGGGATCGCAAAACGGGAATCGCGGAAAGCATGCACATTTTCCCTGTCGATTTTGTTTGACACGCGCTCGCACGTCCTTTTATAATCATATCACCCTGAAGTGCCGGCGGCAGATGCCGTTTTGATGCCGAAACGATGTAATTTCGACCCGAAGGAGGCGGTAGCATGATCCAGATCCTGATCGTGGATGACGAAAAGCCGATCTGCGACCTGATCCAGATGAGCCTGACCCGCGCAGGCTATCACTGCACGTGCGTGTACGACGGGCTGGACGCGGCGGACATTCTGGAGCGGAACATATTTGATCTCATTTTGCTCGACGTGATGCTGCCGAACGCCGACGGCTTCGAGCTCATGGAATATATCCGTCCGCTGGGCATCCCGGTCATTTTTCTGACCGCGCGCGGCTCGGTCGACGACCGGGTGCGCGGCCTGCGCATGGGCGCGGAGGATTATATCGTCAAGCCCTTCGAGGTCGTAGAGCTGCTCGCGCGCGTGGACGTCGTGCTGCGGCGCTACAACAAGACCGACGCCGTGATCGAGATCGGCGGGCTGCGCATCGACACGCGCGCCATGCAGGTCTGGCGCGGCGCGGAGGAGATCAGCCTGACGCACAAGGAATACGACCTGCTGCTGTTTTTCGCGCGCAACCCCGGCACCGCACTTTACCGCGAAACGATCTACGAGCACGTCTGGGGCGGCGAGTACAGCTACGGCAGCAAAACCGTGGACCTGCACATCCAGCGGCTGCGCAAAAAGGTCGGCTGGGAAAACCGGCTGCTGGCCGTGAACAAGGTCGGCTACCGGCTGGAGGTATGAGCGCATGAAGTTTCACACAAAGCTCACGATTGCCATGGTGCTGCTGCTGTCGCTGACCTACGGCATCGGCGGCAGCCTCATGATCGCGCAGTCGTTTTCCGCGTCGATCGCCCGCGAACGCAGCTCCGCCGAGCGGACCTACCGCATGGTCGTGGACGTGCTGAACATCCTCGGCGAGAACGCCTCGGCCAGCACGACGGCCAACACCGTCACGCGCGTGCTGCAGCAGCTCAGCGGCAGCGGGCCGAGCACGGCGGCGCGCATCCGCTTCGGCACACAGACGATCGAGGCAGGCGACGCAGCTCTGCTCGACACTGCGCCGGAGCCGGTCAACGGCGGCGACGGCGTCACACGCATCGTAAGCGCCGGTAACGACCGGCACTATCTCATGCTCAGCGCTGCGACGGACGGCACGACCGTCATCCTCGCGTTCGATGTGACGGAGGCCTACACCGTGCGCCAGACGCAGCAGCGCGCCTATCACACAACGTTCGTGATCCTCATCGCGCTCGGTGCGGCCGTGTCATGGCTCACGTCCTATCTGCTCACGCGCCCGCTCGGCACGCTTTCCCGCGCGTCGCGGGAGCTGGCGCGCGGAAACCTCAGCTACCGGGCGCAGGTGCGCTCGCGCGACGAGGTGGGGCAGCTGGCGGCCGACTTTAACCGCATGGCCAGGCAGCTCGAGCAGAACGTCAACCGCATTCAGGAAACCATGGACCTGCAGGAGCGGTTCATGGCCGACTTCTCGCACGAGATGAAAACGCCCATGACCTCCATCATCGGCTATGCCGACCTGCTGCGCAGCCAAGTGCTCACCCCCGATGAGCAGATGGACGCGGCCAACTATATCTTCTCCGAGGGCAGGCGGCTCGAGGCGCTGGGGCTGAAGCTGCTGGATATGCTCTCGCTCGACCGGTCGAAGCTCCAGCTCGTGCCCGCAAGCCCGGCCGACCTCGTGGCGGGACTTTTGGAGCACCTCAAACGTGTGTATGCTCAGAAGGGCATCGCCCTGCAGTACCGCACGGCGGAGGGCATGTGTTTTCTGGAGCCCGACCTGTTCAAGACCCTGCTCGTCAACCTCATAGACAACGCCCGCAAGGCGCTCGACGACGGCGGCAACATCTACGTCTGGCAAGAGCTGCTGCCCGACGGCTGCCGCGTGCGCGTGCTCGACAACGGCCGCGGCATCCCGCCGGAGGCACTCGCGCACCTGACGGAGGCGTTTTACCGCGTGGACAAGTCGCGCTCACGCGCACAGGGCGGCGCGGGCCTCGGCCTGTCGCTGTGCAATGAGATCGTACAGCTGCACGGCGGCTCGATGCAGTTTGAGAGCCGTGTCGGCAACGGCACGGTCGTGACCGTGGAACTGAAAGGAGGCCGCATATGAAGCCATGGATGCGCACCGCGCTGTCCGCCGCACTCGTGCTGGCGATCGCGGCGGGCGGCTACTTCCTGCCGAACCTCGTGGCCGCGCGGCTCGACCGCGCCAATCAGGACGCGGCGTTTTCACTCAGCACCGGCAGCGAGCAGGGCGCGGCAAGCATCCTGCGCCGGAAGCTGACCGACGGCATGCAGAACCTGTTTTACGGCACCGAAGACCCCGTCGAGCTCGACGAGAGCGCCGCGGCGCACACGCTGGCCGAGATGACGCAGTACGCGCTGGAGCTCCTGGGCGCGCTGGAAAAGGACAGCGCACTGTTCGGCAGCGACTTTTCCGTGGAGGACGGCGCGACCGTCCAGTACGCGAGCTACGGCAGCGGCTTCATCCTCTGGGGCATTGCGCTGAGCAATCCGCGCGGCGACACGGCATCGTTCCTGCTCGACGACGCGACCGGCTGCGTTCTGGCGCTCGGTTATACGTTTTCCGACAGCTTTGCCTTCCAAGTCCGGCAAAACGGCCTGTGGGATTACCTGCTGCGCGTGTTTGAAAACCGCATCGGCGCCACGGTCGCGGCCGCGCTCGGTTCGCCGTACGACGAGGTGGAGATCCCGATGCCGGACGCAGCGCAGAAAATGCTCGGCCTGCGCGCGCGCGGCACGAACACCGTCCCCCTGCAGCTGCTCAATGCCGGAACCGAGGGCAATTACAACGACGGCATGGACAGCAGCATCACCGACTACCTGCAGTTTTACGACCCGGACGCCGACACGGCCTTTTCCCTGCCGGCGTGGTGCGTGGAAAATACGCTCTATTTCAATGCCCAATGATGCCGTTTTGATGCCAAAGCGTTGCCGGACGGATCACAGTCTCCGCTAAGATGGGGCCATACCCGCTTCGCGGAGACTTTTTTCGTCAGGAGATGCCCATCATGCAGACAAACGATCTTCCTCGCATCGGCGTGCTCAGCGCGGACCCGGCCGCCGTCACGCAGTTCCTGCGCCGCGTGCAGGCGCTGGGCGGAGACCCCGCCGCCCTGCTGCCGCTGAGCCCGGCGGCCGTGCCCGACTGCGAGCCGTATCTGTGCGGGGCGTCCACGCAGCCGCCCCTGCCAAAGCTGCGCGCCGCGGCGGAGGTGCTGGCCGCCTCCGGCTGCACAGTCATCGCCGCGCCGGACAGTGCCGGCACCTTCTGCGAGCAGCTCACGGCGGCCGCCGGCATCCCGGTGCTGGGCACCGCAGGCCCGGCGCTGCAGCAACTCGTCGGCAAGCTCCGGCAGCGCGCGAGCGTGCTGTGCACGCCCGGCGTGCGCGCCGCCAATGTCTACGGTCTCACCGCGCGGCGCTACGGGCTGCACTGCTGCTATCCCGACGCGCCCGTGCAGGCGCTGCTCGGCTGCGTGCAGCCGGAGAAAGCGTGCAGCGAGCAGGTGCTGCGCTCGATCATTGAGCTGGAGCTTGCGCGCGGCAGCGACAGCGTCGTGCTCGACAGCGCACAGCTGTGCGCCGCGTTCGCGCATTTCGGCCTCGCCGCGCACTACCCGCAGGCAATCGACGGCATGGAGCTGCTGGCGCAGGCCGCGCTGCTGCACACCACGGCGGCATCCGGCGTCCGCCGCGCATAAGATAAAACGAAGCGGCTGCGCGCCCGGAATAGGGCGCGCAGCTTTACGATGCGTAGACGCCAAATGTTTCCTGCAGCTCTCTCCCGTTCTTTTCTGCAAACAGTGTACACGAAAAAATTCGGCATTGCAAATTTCGCCGCATCTGCTATACTGTCGACAGATATACGCCGTAAGATGCCGCCGGGAGAGCGCTGCGGCCGCCGAAGGAGTGACACTCTCAGGCAAAAGGACCGGCAGCTGACGGAGCTCTGGAGAGACGATTCCGCACCGAAGAAGCAAGGCCGCACGGCCAATCTTTCAGGTAAAAGGACAGAGTACACACCTGCACCATGGCAGGGGGTGTACTCTTTTTTCGGAGGTCATGACGATGGAAGCCTTTCTCTTTCTGCTCGAGCTGGCCGGGACGGTCGCGTTCGCCGTCAGCGGCGCGGTGCTCGGCATCGAAAAGCATATGGACATCTTCGGCGTGGGGCTGCTGGGCATCACGACGGCCGTCGGCGGCGGCATTCTGCGCGATCTTGTCGTGGGGCTGACTCCGCCGCGCGCGTTTCAGGACCCGATCTATCTGCTCGTCGCGCTGGGCGTATCGGTCGTACTGTTTTTCCCGTTCGTGCGCCGGATCATCGGCCGCAGCAAGCGCGTGTTCGACGCGCTCATGCTCATCATGGACGCGGCCGGGCTCGGCATTTTCACGATCACGGGCATGAACACCGCCATCACCCTCGCCGGGTGCACGGATCCGCTGCTGCTGGTGTTCGTCGGTCTGCTGACCGGCACGGGCGGCGGCGTGCTGCGCGACATGCTTGCCGGGGATATGCCCTACATCCTGCGCAAGCACATCTACGCCAGCGCGTCCATCGCCGGCGGCATTCTCTATCTGCTCCTGCGGCAGGTCTGGCAGGGCCCGGGCGCGATCCTGGCCGGTGTGGTCGTCGTCATCGCCATCCGCTGCGCTGCGGCGCACTTTGCGTGGAACCTGCCGCGCGCAAAAACCGTGTGGAAAAGCGACGAGTGATGTGCTAGGATAAAGGCAGCAACATCCGAGAGGTGACACTATGGAGCTCATTTCCTATCAGCCGCAGTTTCAGCAGGAGGTCATCGACCTGATCCTGCACATACAAAACGACGAGGCAAAGATCGCGCTGCCGCTCACGCAGCAGCCGGATCTGCTGGACATTCCGGGCGCATATCAGGCGCGCGGCGGGCAGTTCTGGCTCGCCGTGGAGCACGGCCACGTTGCCGGAACGATCGGCCTGCTGCCGCTGAACGCGGACTGCTGTGTGCTCAAAAAGTTCTTTGTGAACTGCGCGTTTCGCGGGCAGAAGGTTGGGCTCGCGCTCTATCAGGCGCTGCTGGCCTTCGCGCAGGCGAACGGCTTCCGGCACATCGTGCTCGACACGCCGTCCGTCGCCCGGGCGTCGCACCGCTTTTATGAGCGGGCGGGCTTTCGCCGCATCACGGCGGCGCAGCTCCCCGCGCCCTATACCTACCCGGATCGGGACTCGTATCTCTATCTACTCGATCTGTGAGACCGGAGGTCATGACCATGGCAAACACCCCAGCGCGCGTATGCCCGCTCGCGAAAAAGTGCGGCGGCTGTCAGCTGCAGAACCTGTCCTACGACGAGCAGCTGCATCTCAAACAGGCAGCGGCCATCCGTCTGCTCGGCCACTTCGGCCACGTGGAGGAGATCATCGGCATGAAAGATCCCTACCACTACCGCAACAAGGTGCAGGCCGCCTTCGGCGTCAACCGGCAGGGGCAGATCATCTCGGGCGTGTACCAGTCGGCCTCGCACCGGATCGTGCCGGTCAGCGACTGCATGATCGAGGACACGGTCGCAGACCAGATCATCGTCACGATCCGCAGCCTGCTCAAGAGCTTTAAGATCCGTCCCTATGACGAGGACACCGGCCGCGGCACGCTGCGGCACGTGCTCGTGCGGCGCGGCTGGCGCAGCGGGGAGATCCTCGTCGTGCTCGTGACAGCGCACGGTATGCTGCCCGGCAAGCGCAACTTCGTGCGCGCGCTGCTGCAGCGGCACCCGGACATCACGACCATCGTGCAGAACATCAACGCCGGGCAGACGAGTCTCGTACTCGGACAGCACAACGAGGTGCTCTACGGCCCGGGCTATATTCACGAGCAGCTCGGAGACTTCACGTTCCGCATCTCGCCACGCGCGTTTTATCAGATCAACCCTGTGCAGACAGAGGTGCTCTACCGCACGGCGCTCGACTACGCCGGGCTGACCGGCAAGGAGACCGTCGTGGACGCCTACTGCGGCACCGGCACGATCGGCATTTTTGCGAGCCGGAATGCCGCGCGCGTGATCGGCGTGGAGAATAACCGTGACGCCGTGCGCGACGCGATCAGCAACGCGAAGGCGAACCACGCGGACAACGTCCGTTTCTACACCGCCGACGCGAGCGACTTCCTGCAGGGCATGGCCAAGGCCGGCGAGCACGCCGACGTCATCATCCTCGATCCCCCGCGCGTCGGCAGCGACGAGCGCTTTCTCTCCGCCATCACGGCCGTCGGGCCGGAGCGGGTGGTGTACGTGTCGTGCAATCCGGAAACGCTCGCGCGCGACCTGGGCTACCTCACCCGGCACGGCTACCGCGTCACGCGCATCCAGCCGGTGGACATGTTCCCGCACACCGGCCATATAGAAATTGTAGTGTCGCTAACCGTTGACAAATAAGGATTTTCAGTGCTTTTAGCGCGTAAAAATTGGCGTTTTGTCCACGTCTTGTCCACGCTTTTTTAACTTGGTGGACAAATTGTGGTCAAACGCCAGTTGCTATTTTTTCAAATACATCAACCGCGTTTTCTTCCATCTGTTCAGTATTGTGAACATAGGTTTGAAGCGTCGTTTCAATATTTTGATGTCCTAGCCGATCTTGAACGGTCTTTGGGCTGATACCGGCTTCAATCAATCGCGTTGCGTGAGGCAATTACGTCTATACTGTCGAAAACAATGGTTTTGGGAATTACAGAATCATTGACAAGACAATTATTGACGCTGGTGATCTTGATGAAATATGGTGATGCTCCATGAGAAAACTAACTGAAATAGAAAAAGAGCTTGTCAAAAATCTGCGCGGCATTTGGAACGATAAGGAATTCGTCACGGGCGTTCTTTCGCACTTGAAAGATGATGAAGAACGCGGCGAAATCATTGAGTTTATCAACAGCAATGATGATGTGACTTCGGAAACGATTACGCTACTGGCATTGGACATTAGCCAATCGAGGGATAACATCATTGTTGATGCCTTTTTCAAAGACCTTGAAGAAATAGCAAAAGAGCTTTAAGCATCGTGCGGGCGCACGGTGCTTTTTCTATGCCAGAAACACACGCCGTGTGTTTCTGTGATGTTTTAACGCACGCTGCGTGCGTTTATTATGGTTGGGTGGCTGGGACGGCGTACCGAACAAAGCGCTAAAACAAGGGAACAGCTTTGTTTACAATTACGATTTTCTTTTGCCGAGGATGATGTTCCCTTTCAGGTCAATGACATATGGCATATCAATATTTGTGGTTTTGCTACCGATATAATTGCCGTTGATCATATCATTGATGTTTTTAGCCGTGGGATTCTTATCATAGCGGCCATTGTGATAGGTGCCGTTTTTGACATCTCTCTCGTGCATACCTTTTTCAACATGATATGAAGGTGCATGCGTTAACAGCCTTTTCTTCCTCCCTTGTTGCGATATTCGCTCAACGTATCGGTTTACCGCAGCGGCACAAAAATGTAAACAGGCCGCAGCGCGCAAAAAAAGCGCCGGCCTTGCGGCCGGCGCTTCTCGCAAAAACAGAGAGGCTCGTCAAAAATGCAAAACAGAGAAAATGTAAGTAAAGAGGAGAGATTCGAGAGAATATCGCAATAAGACTATTTGGCACCGTTTACACGATGCGGTTGACGAGTTCCTCCCCGTGGATCTGGCGGAGAATGTTCTGATAACCAATGCTGAAGCAGCGGATGACAGTTTCGCGGGTCGCCGCGCCAAGGTGAGACGTGGTGATAACCTTTTCCATTTTCACGAGCGGATCATTGGGATCGAGGGGCTCTTTCTCCCACGTGTCGATGGCAGCGCCCCAGATAGTGCCATTCTGCAATGCCTCGACCAGCGCCTTGTCGTCGATGACGGCGCCGCGCGCCTCATTGACGATGATCGCATTCGGCTTCATCATGGCAAACTGCTCCTTGCCGATCATGCCGCGGGTCTGCTCGGTCAGCGGGCAGTGCAGGGATACAACATCGGACTCGCGCAGCAGCGTCTCGAGCGAGACATATTCGCAGTTGAGCTTCTTCTCCATTTCCTCGGGCATACGGTACGGATCGCTGTAGATCAGCTTGCAATCCCACCCCTGCAGGCGCTGCATGACCATGCGGCCGATGGCACCGCCGCCGATAATGCCGACCGTCTTGCCGCGCAGCTCGTAGCTGTCATGGCGCCACGTCCAGCTATGCCACTCGCCCTGCTTGCAGCGACGGTCGATCATGCTCAGGCGGCGCATGCAGGCGAGCATGAGCGCAATGGTGAATTCCGCGGTCGTGGAGGCATTCTCACCGGCGGAATTGCACACCGGAATGCCCTTTTCCTTGGCATAGGCAATGTCCACATGGTTATAGCCGGTCGCAGGGACATGGATGAGCTTCAGATTCTTGGCGCGGTCCATCTCCAGCTTGCCGATCTTGCAGATCGAGGCCAGGATGTAGTCGGCGTCCTCAAAATCGCCCTTTTTGCCGTTCTTCACGGGGTACAGGAATCGGAGATCCAGTTCCTTCGGGCAAAGTTCAGAAATCAGTGTCTCCATGCCCTCCGTCGGGAGCTTTTCACAATAAAGAACTACGTTCGACATAGGTTTTCCATTCCTTTCTTTCTGTTTCTGTTCTGTTTTCTTCTTTCGTTTGGTCACCGCGCCTGCTCAGGGCTTCATGGTGCCTGTGGCCAAAAACCGCTGGTGCCAAGACAGCGCCTGAGCCAGATCGTGCGGTGTCTGCTTTCCGGCCGCAACGTCGAGCGCGTGCTCATAGTATTCGCGCAGCATGGGCCGGTAATCCGGATGCGCGCAGTTTTCAATGATGAGCTCGGCACGCTCGCGCGGGGTCTTCCAGCGCAGATCGGCGATGCCCTGCTCGGTGATGATGACCTGCACATCGTGCTCGGTCTGGTCCACATGCGACACCATCGGCACGATGCAGGAGATGAGGCCGCCCTTGGCAACAGACTCTGTCGCGAAGATGCACACACGTGCATTGCGCGCAAAGTCGCCGCTGCCGCCGATGCCGTTCATCATCTTGGTGCCCATGATGTGCGTGGAGTTGACGTTTCCATAAATATCCACTTCGATTGGGGTGTTGAGCGAGATCACGCCGAGACGGCGCACCACCTCCGGATGGTTTGTGATCTCCTGCGGACGCAGCAGGATCTTATCCTTGAAGTAATCAATGTTCTCATAGAAACGGCGGCGGTTTTCCTCGCCGAGCGCAATGGAACTGGTGGACACAAAGTCAAACACGCCCTGCTCGATCAGGTTCAGCGCAGAATCCTGCATGACCTCGGTGTACATGCTCAGGCCATGGAAGCCGCTCGAGGCCAGACAGCTGAGCACCGCGTTGCCGACAGAGCCAACGCCCGACTGGATCGGCCCCGGATTCTCCGGCAGACGGCCGGCAGCAATCTCCTGCTTGAGGAATTTGACGACATTCTCGCCGATGGTCTTGGTCGCCTCCGAATAGGGCTTAAACTTCTGCGGCTCGTCACGGCGGTCCGTGAGAACGATCGCCGCAATCTTCTCCGGCGGGCACGGGATGTACGGGGTGCCGACACGGTCGTCCGACTTCGTGATCGGGATAATACGCGCATGCGGCGGCAGGCCGATCTCGAAGATGTCGTGCATACCGACCAGGCCCTCCGGGAGCGTTTCGTTGACCTCCACGATGACCTTATCGGCGTTGCGCACAGCCGCGTCTGCACTCCCGCCGGAAGCGGCCAAGTACAGCCCCTGCTCGCTCACCGCCGTACATTCTACCACAGCCACGTCGATTTTGGGGCCGGTATGTTGATTCATGTGCATGGGAAAATGCGAAATGTGCACATCACTGTAGCCGACCGTGCCTGCATTGATGGCATTGCGCAGGTCCTTATGCGACTGGTGGGCGTAGCGCTTTTTGACCAAGCCGGCACGCACCATCGCACCGTCGATCTCGTCGCCGACGGCGGCGCCGACACAGATGGTCAGATCGCGCGCGTGTCCGGAGCGTACCAGTGCCTCGGGAACGGCCTTCGGGTAGCCGACACTGGTAAAGCCGCTCACACCGAGGGTCATGCCGGTCCGGATCAACTGTGCCGCCTGGTCCGCGGACATGATCTTGCTCTTCAAGAGTTCCGGTACTCTTTCCATAGGTTCCTCCTGATTGTTGAATTCGTTGACAGCCCGGCAGATCAGGCAAGATCCGCCTTGCCGTGCTCGTAGCCGAACTGCAGCGCCTTGAGGTTGAGATCGACCACCTTCGGGTTCATGACCGCGCGGATGGCGTTCTGCGCATTCTCAAGCGAGATGTCCGGGTTGTGCGCCACGATGTAACCCATCATGACGATGTTCGTGCACACGACGCGGAAGTTTTCCTCAGCATACTTCGTGGCTGGGAACAGGAAGACCTGCTTGGCCGGCGTGCCGGAAACGTCCTCCGCAGTGACGAACGTGCTATCCACGAACAGGCGCGTATCGGGGTTGATATCGCCCTTGAACTTATCAAAGCTGGGCTTGTTGAACGCAACGAACGAGTCGAGCTTATCGGCCTTAACGTAGTCGATGCGCTCGTCGGAAACGACGAGTTCCGCCTTGCAGGCGCCGCCGCGGGCAGCGGGGCCATAGCTCTGCGTCTGCGCAACTTCGTAATTGTTCTGCACACCATAAGCGTTTGCCAGCAGCACCGCCAGGGAGATAACGCCCTGACCGCCGGAACCGCCGAATCGAAAATCCTTACGCATGGTTCTGTCCTCCTCTTATTCCTTAGTGACCTCGATGCAGACATCGGGGCAGGTATGCTCGCACATCTTGCAGGCAATGCAGGCATCCGGATTCTGGGCATACGGCATCAGGTAGCCGCCGTTGCTGCGCTGCTCACCAATGGCAAGCACACCCTTCTTGCACGCACGCACACACAGTGCGCAGCCTTTACACCATTTGCTGTCGATCGTGATCTTCATTTCTTCGCTGCCTCCTGTTTCTCCGCCTGCACGTCGCAGAGCTCTTCCTTGTGCGTATCTTCATACAGCACGCCGAGCGTGATCTTGCCGTCCTCGGACACGCTCTCGCCGTTTTTGGCATTGCAGACCTGTGCCGCGTACCAGTCGTACATTTCGGTCGGGGTTTTGAAGTTGAAAATGTTGCGGCCGGCAGTCGTCGGGCACGGGCTGAGCACCTCGATGAACGAGAAGCCCTTGTGCTCCATGGCGCTGACGATAATACGCTCGAGCTGAACGGGATTGGTAACGCTCGCTCTGGCATAGAACGTGGCACCGGCGCCGGTCACGAGCTTGTACATATCAAACGGGTGCTCCTCGTTGCCAAGCGGAGAGGTCTTGGTCGTGGCACCGTAGGGCGTAGTCGGGGCACGCTGGCCGCCGGTCATACCATAAATATAGTTACTCATCATGATGACGGTCATGTCCACGTTGCGCTTGGCTGCGTGGATGAGGTGGTTGCCGCCGATACCGGCGCAGTCGCCGTCACCGGAGAACACAACAATGCGCTTGTCCGGATTGACCGCCTTGAGGCCCTCGGCCTGCGCGAGTGCTCTGCCGTGCAGAGTGTGCAGGCAGTCAAACTTCAGGTACACCGGGCTCCAGGAGGAGCAGCCGATGCCGCTGACGAGCGCCATTTCATTTTCCTTTATGCCAAGTTCATCGATCGCACGGATGAAGCTGTTGACCACGATCCCGTGGCCGCAGCCGGGGCAGAAGATGAACGGAAGTGCTTCCTGACGGATGTATTTTTCTGCGATGCTGTTCATATCACTTCACCTCAACAATCTGATTGTAAATCGCGGTCGGCGCCGGGAACACACCGCCGATAGAGCTGAACGTCTCCACTTTGTCATAACCGACGATGCGCTGCACTTCGCGGGCATAGTCACCGACATTCATTTCCGCAACGATCACACGCTTGGCGCTGGCGCAGGCAGTGCGGATCTCTTTTTCCGGAACGGGCCAGATGGTATTGAGCTTGAGCAGGCCAACCTTGTGCTGCTCGTCGCGTGCGCGGCGAACGGCGGACAGAGCGCTGCGGCTGACGGAGCCATAGGCCACAACCACGGTCTCGGCATCATCCAGGAAGAAGCCTTCCACGGACGTGATATCGTCAATATTGTCAAGGATCTTGTCGCAGTAACGGTGGATAGCAGCGGCGCAGACCTTCGGATCCGTGCCGGCGCGGATACCTCGCTCGTCATGCAGCTGGCCGTCGACGAGGACGTTGTGGCCCTCGAAGCAGCGGATGCGCGGCGGGATCTTGTGCTCGTCGGGCTGGAAATACGCAGTGCACTTACCCTCGAACTTCTCGTCGAAGATCTCGACCTCGTCGGGAATGACGAGCTTCTCGCGGGTGTGGCCGACGGTCTCGTCAGAAAGCACGAACACCGGCACACGGTACTTATCCGCTAGGTTGAAGGCGCGGACCGTGAAGTCAAACGTCTCCTGAACGGATGACGGCGTGAGGGCGATGATCTCATAGTCGCCGTGCCCGCCGTAGCGCGCCTGCATGACGGCGTCCTGCGCCGTGCAGGTCGGCTGGCCGGTCGCCGGGCCGCCACGCATGACGTTGACGATGACCAGCGGCGTCTCGGAGACGATGGCGTAGCCAATGCCTTCCTGCATCAGGGTGAAGCCCGGGCCGGACGTGGCCGTCATAGCACGTGCGCCGCCCCAGCTGGCGCCGATGACCGCATTGATGGAGGCGAGTTCGTCTTCCATCTGCATGAACACACCGCCGGCGGCGAACATCTTGTCGGACAGATATTCGGGGATCTCCGTTGCTGGAGTGATCGGATAGCCCGCCATAAAGCGGCAGCCCGCTGCCAACGCGCCGGCCGCGCAGGCCTCGTTGCCCTGCATCAGCTTCGGGCCGCTGTTGCTTACTTTTTGCATACTCATAAGCCATAACCTCGTTTTCTCAAAAATTGAAGGGTTTGCAGATAAAAAAATCCGGCAAAAGCCAGCCTGATACCGAAAACGAGCAGACTGTTTTTTGCCGGAAGCATATCTCTTATGCTGCGCGCGGGAACGCGCCGCCAAAATACGCCAAGCAGATATGAAATTGGTTCCACGCAGATGTTATCCAACGTTGGTGAGCACGCTGAATCCGGGCCAAAATGTGATGAGCGCCCAACCGATGGCGGATACCGCCAAAATCATGACGGCCGTGAGCATGATGCCGCGCACAAACATATACCGCGGACTCAGGCCATAACCGATTGGGATCGAGCGGATCGACGTTGGCAGCGTATAGGATAGGTTATACGCCACGGTCGCGACCCAGAGGTACGGAATCACGGGCAGAGAGAGCCCCTGCGCGATACCGATCACGATTGGGATCGTAACAGCGGCGCAGGCCGTATTGTTGATCACGTCCGAGAGGACAACGTTGAGCGTCACAATGATCAGGACGAGCAGGAATGTATTGTGCACCGGGAACCGGGCGATCAGTCCGGCAAACACCTCTGATGCACCGCTGCCGTTGACAAGTGCGCCGAGTGCAGTGCCACCGGCAAAGAGGAAGAACATACCCCACATCAGGTTCTGCTCTACGTGCTCCCACGTGATGACGGGCTTTTTCTCCTCATCACGCAGGAAGAACATGACCAAGCCGCCAATCAGAAACACGAAGCCGGGTTTGAGCACCGGGAACTGCTGCTGATACAGCTGCCGTGTGAACGCGAGCAGCGCAGCCGCCGCAAACACGATCAGCGAGATACGGCCCGCACGGCTGAGCTTCGGCAGATCTTTACACAGAGCACCGAAATAGGATTTCGACCCCTCAAGGGTTTTCTTTTTGCAAGGCAGCAAAAGCAGATACACAAGCGTCAGCGCCGTTACCGCCAGCGCAAACGGCCAGAGCGCCCGCACCCAATCGGTATAAAGGAACTCCGTACCTGTCAACTCCTCGATATACGAGACCGTGATCAGGTTCATGGCGCCGCCGAGCGGCGTGAACATGCCGCCGTTATTGGCGCCCCAGACGATCGCCAGGAGCACGAGCTTCGCGGCGCTGCTTTTTTCCACGTCGCCTTCGCCGACGAACTTGAGCATCGCCATCGCAATGGAGCACAGCACGGCCGCGACCACCGTATTCGGCAGCACAGCCGAAAGCGCCGTAGCGATCAAAAACCAGATCACTACCTGCTGTCTGACGGAGGTACCGACCAGCGCCAGACCGTGCGCGGCAATGCGCTTATCTACGCCGGTGATCTCCCAGACCATGGTGATAATGTCCGCGCCCGCCAGCAGGAATACCAACTCCGCTGAATAGCAGTTCGTAACGCTCGACATGTCGGTGAGGGCAAAGACCGCGTTGATGACGACCGGCAGAAACGCCGCGATTGCCGGAGGCACGGGCATTGCCACCCACCAGACGCCCATCCACAGAACCGTTCCCAAAGCGAGCCGCACGTTTTGCTCCAGACCGCCATAAGGAATAAAACTGAGCGCAAAGAGCGCTGGGCCGATAATCAGCCAGATTTTCTTTCGGTTCATAGGTCAGATCATAAACGAAAGCTTACAGGATACCGATGACCGGGAACCAGACCTTCACGCTGAAAATCAGTCCGATAATGATCAGCAGTGCGATTGGGATCGCGCCCTTGAGCTCCTGTGCCGTGGTGAAGCGGTCGGTCGAATAGAAGATCAGGTTCGGCGCACTGTTGAACGGCAGGAAGAACGCACCGGCAGAGATCGCCATAACGGTCAGCAGACCCATTGTGTAGGGGTCAAAGCCAAGCGCGGAGGCCATTGTCATGCTCACGGGGACCATGACCGCTTCCATCGCATTCATACCGGCGAAGATAATGTGCAGCACGACCACGAAGCTCAGCCAGATGATGAGGAACGTGTTGATGTTCATCGCAGCAAACGCCGGGTTGGTGGTAAAGATCGCATCGACCAGCCACTGGAAGCCGCCGGTCTTGTTCACACAGGTCGCCAGCGACATCGCAAAACCGAGCTGCAGGAAAGCCGGCCAGGCAAACGTGCCGTTGAGATCTTTGAACGTGCACACGCCGATGCCCGGGCAGAGCATCAGGAAAATCGTCACGAACACAACATAGTCCGGCGCGACGTGATGCCACTTGTTCGTGCAGAAAGCGATGAGTGTCAGCAGGAAATAAAGGCCCGCCTTCTTCTCATTCTTGCTCATGGGGCCCATTTCCTTGAGCTTTTCCTTCGCGAACGTGATGTCAATCTCGCGCTTTTCGCCCTTCTTGGATCCGAAAAGCAGGTGGCACAGGATCGGGATCAGCAGCAGCGTGATGCCTGCGGGAATGAATGTGGCCTGCAGCCAGCCCGTCCAGGAGATCTCCTGACCGGTGACCTCGGTCACGAGCGCCATGCCGATCGCATTGGCGCCGACAGCCGTGTAAAACAGCCAGGTGTTGGTGGTATTGGTAAAGAGGTTCGAGAGCATGATCGCCGCGTCACCCTTGTGCTCGCCACGCTTGTAGCCCATGCCTTCGCAAATGTTGTCGCAGATCGGCGACATGACGGCGCCACGCGCCGTGTTGGAGGGGATCATCAGCGACAGGACCGTGTTGGCGATCGAGGTCGCGTAGTTTGCCATGAGCTCCGTTTTGCCCATCTTTACGAGAATCCAATAGGCAACGCGCTCACCCAGACCGGAAAACTTGATGGCAGACCCAATGAAGCCGGCCCACAGGCACAGCCACCAGCCGGAGCTGGAAAAGCCGGAGACAACATTGGTCTTCATGCCAAAGAAAATTGCGAGGATGGCCGCAGCCAGAACACCGATCAGATACTCCGGGATCGGCCGGACGATCCACATCAGGATCGCCCACACGAAAACGATCAGCACACCTTTTCCCTGTGCCTCAAGTCCCGTAAACGGCACCAGAGCCAGCAGCGCGCAGAGCACTGTCAGGACAGCCGCTACGATCAGGCGGTTTCTTTGTTGTTTTTTCACTTTTTACACTCCAATTCCTATTCTCTTTCAATTTCTTCTCGCGGCAAAACGCAATCAGGTGCCGGCTCCAGCTGCGCCGCCAGCTTTTCCCTCCAGATAAAAAAAGACCAACTACAATCTCTTGCAGTTGGTCTTGGAAAGTCGATTCCGTCTCGGGAGAGAGACGCTGACAATCAAACAACTCATAAACTATGTAATTGCGATTTGCTTCCTACGCATTCAAAGTAGCACGTTCCCCTGCAAAAAGCAAGATTTTGTATGAATTTCAGATAAATGCACGAAATTTTTGTGTAAAAGCTGTGCATTTTCACAGGATTGTCGTCCCGGTATCTTCCTTTCCGGCTCGCTCCACTCAGCCGTGCGCGCGCAGATACGGCCCGTTTTTTTCCATGTATTCAATATAATTGCGGTGAATATCCCCAAACGCTTTAATGATGGATTTGGCCGCTGCGCCCTGATGCCGATAGCCGATCTCCTCGACGATCTCATCATAATCGCGCAAAACATTCTTGCCAACAAAATACTCCCGGCACATACACAGCGCCAGATTCGACAGGAACGTGACCGACACATCCTCGATGCAGGCGGTCTCCAGATCAATTTTCAGTCCGAGTGTGATGCTTCCATTTGTTGTCGTGGTCGGCAGGGCCGACGGCAGCTTGGCATAGCCGCAAAAATACGCAGTCCGATACTTCATTTCTTTTTCTCCTTTTTCCATTTCGCACCTTTTCCAAGGGTGCATTCTCATTCCATGCCTTCAGCATAACACGCTGCCTTGCCGCCGTCAACTCGATTCCACAGGTAAAAGACGGAGGCAGCCGATCAACCGGGAAGTGATAAAATAATGGTAGACACGAAAGTGCCTATAAAGCATCTTGAGTACGTCATGGATTTTGGGGAGGATATATTCATGCTCTGATTATAACAAATTATAGTGTAATTCTATAAAACTATAAAATATGGTTCATTCAACAATTTCAAAGAAATTGAAAGATAGGATTACTCAGATATAAGTCAAGCTATGCAAAGAGAAGCTTCCAAGGGGGAAAAGCAATTGGAGCTGTATATTGGTGTCCTTTTCAAAATATACGGCTAGCATCATGCATCCACATGGTACTTTTTCTATGCCAAAACACACGCCGTGTGTGTTTGGCGCGCCAGTCAAAAACTGACGAAACATTTTAGTAAGCCACCGCGGCGCACGATGCGCTGCGGTGGCTGTTTGCTGCGGCGAGGCGGGGTCACGCGCCGCCGGTTTCTTCGGCGCAGGCGCGCAGCTCGCGGAAAATGGCCGTGTAGTCGGCGCGGAAATTGCTGTTTTTCGGAAACAGGAACATGATGTCGTGCCGGAGCCGAAAGTCACTCAGCTCGATCACGCTGAGCGTGCCTGCCGCCTCCTCCGGGCGGATGGCCGCGCGGTAGAGAAACGACACGCCGTAGCCGCTTTTGAGCAGCGTCTTGATCGCGCCGATGTTGCCGATCTCGACCGTGCGGGCGAAATCCGCCGCCGCCAAGCCGTGCTCCTTCAGGTAATACTCCAGGATCACGCGCGTGCCCGACCCCTCCTCACGCAGCAGCAGCGGCTCCCCCAGCAGCTCCGTCAGGGGCCGGCCGCGGTAGCGCGCAGCCTTCTCCGGGGCTCCGGCGGCGACATATTCCTCCGTGCCGAACACGAAAAAATCATACTCCGCCTTCGGAAAGTCACCCTCAACGACCGCAAAATCCAGCTCGCCGGAATCGACCTTGCTCAGCAGCACCTTCGTGTCCGCCACCTGCATCTGAATGCGGCTGTCCGGGTGCAGCTGCAAAAACCGGCCGAGCGCCTTGTTAATCATGAACTCCGCGACCGAAAGCGTCGCGCCGAACGAATAGTCGCGCGTACCCGAGGCTGCCTGCTGCATGCGCTTTTGCAGGTGCTGCTCATCATGCTTCATCGTGATCAGCGTGCGGCGCAGGATCTCCCCCGCCTCGGTCAGCTGCAGGCGTTTGCCGTTGTGCTGGAACAGCGCCGTGTCGTACACCTGTTCCAGATAACGGATGTGATGCGAAACCGCAGGCTGCGTGATATTGAGCTCGCGTGCCGCCTTCGTAAAATTCATGTGCCGACACACGGCCAGAAATGTCTCGACGCGAAAATCCAGCATGGGCGTCCCCCCTTTTCTCTTGATTTCACAGCTAATGATAACACAAAATTATCATTTGATAAATAGAAATCATTTTTCTTTATCGTTCGGTTATGATATGATGCTCTTTGCAAACAACGCATGGAGAGAAAGGAATCCTCAACCCACTATGAACTTCATTCAGAAAAACTGGAAAGGCATCCTCGTGTGCCTCGTCATGGCCGTGCCCTGCTGGCTGCTCGGGCAGCGGTTTCCGATCGTCGGCGGCCCGGTGTTCGGCATTCTCGCCGGCATGATCGTCACCCTGCTCTGGCACGACAAGAGCGCGGCACAGCCCGGCATCTCATTCGTGTCGAAAAAAGTGCTGCAGTACGCCGTCATCCTGCTCGGCTTCGGCATGAACCTGTCCGTCATCTGGCAGACCGGCAAGCAGTCGCTGCCGATCATCCTCGTGACGATCACGACGTCGCTCGTCGTGGCGTGGCTGCTGCACAAGCTGCTGCACATCCCGGGCAAGATCTCGACGCTTGTGGGCGTCGGCTCGTCGATCTGCGGCGGCTCGGCCGTCGCGGCGACCGCGTCCGTCATCGACGCGGATGATGAGGAAGTCGCGCAGGCGATCTCCGTCATTTTCTTCTTCAACATGCTCGCAGCCATCTTCTTCCCCGCGCTCGGCGCGCTGCTCGGCTTCTCGACCACGAACGGCGAGGCGTTCGGCATCTTCGCCGGCACGGCCATCAACGACACGTCGTCCGTCACGGCCGCAGCCTCCACGTGGGACTCGCTCTACGAGCTCGGCAGCCAGACACTCGACAAGGCCGTGACCGTCAAGCTCACGCGCACGCTCGCCATCATCCCGATCACGCTCGTGCTCGCCTTCGTGCGCACGAAGCGCGCCAAGACCGACGGCACGAAGGTCGATCTCAAGAAGATCTTCCCGATGTTCATCCTCTACTTCCTGCTCGCGTCCGTGGTCACGACCGTCTGCGTGAGCGCCGGCGTGTCGGCGAGCGTCTTCACCCCGCTCAAGACGCTCAGCAAGTTCCTGATCGTAATGGCCATGTGCGCCGTCGGCCTGAACACGAACATCGTCAAGCTCGTCAAAACCGGCGGCAAGCCGCTCATCATGGGCTTTTGCTGCTGGGTCGGCATCGCGGGCATGAGCCTGTTGATGCAGCACGTGCTCGGCATCTGGTAACGAGATACGAAAAACTCCGCTCCTCAAACAGGAGCGGAGTTTTCCTATATCCATCAGAGTTCGATGTCCTCGAGCTGGTGCAGCTGCTCGAGCGCGACGCTGCCGCCGCTGATGACAAAGCAGACCTTGTTCCCTTCCCGCACCGGGAGCTGGCCGCGCAGCGCGGCAGCGATGCCGATGGCGGACGACGGTTCGCACAGCAGCTTGCCCTCCAAGAGCAGCAGCTTCATGCCGCGGAGAATGTCGGCATCCGCCACATCCGCAAAGCCGTCGGCGTTCGCCGCCACATACGGGAAGCACACATCCCCGGGAATCTGCGCGACGAGCGCGTCCGCGACCGAGCGCTTTTGCTCCACCTGCACCGGATGCCCGGCGCGTAGGCTCTCCGTATAGCGCGGGAGCACAGCCGGCTCCGCACCGAAGACGCGCACGCGCGGCGCGAGCGCCTTGACGGCCGTGGACACGCCGCCGATGAGCCCGCCGCCGCTGACCGGGACGACGACCGCGTCGATCTCCGGGCACTGGGCGAGGAGCTCGAGACCGACGGTGCCCTGCCCCGCCATGACCAGCTCGTCATTGAACGGCGGCACCATCGTCGCACCCCGCTCGGCGCAGAGGCGCGCCGCAACCGCAAATCGCTCGGCCGCATCGCACAGAACGAGCTCCGCACCCAGCGCGCGAATGGCCGCCTGCTTGACGGCCGGGGCCGTGCGCGGCATGACAATGCAGGCATGCGTGCCGAAGCGCTGCGCAGCATAGGCCACCGCACGGCCGTGGTTGCCGGACGAGGCCGCGACAAAGCCGCGGGCACGCTCGGCATCCGTCAGGGCGAGGATCATATTCATGGCACCGCGCAGCTTGAACGCGCCCGTGCGCTGCATACACTCGGCCTTGACATACACCTCGCAGCCGAGGGCGTCGTCGAGCGCCGGCAGGCGCAGCAGCGGTGTCTGCACGATATAAGGGGCGATGCGCGTATGCGCCGCCCGAATGGTCTCCAATGTCATTTTCATAGGAACGCTCCTTTCTCAGCAGGCCCATTGTAACGCAGACGGCGCGCGTTGTAAAACCAAATCTGGGCAGCCGCAGTGCTTGACAATCCGGGCTACGGAGGGCATAATCAAAAGCAGTCTTTTAAGATTTTCTGATTTGGGAGAAATCGCACGTGAAACGAGCCGATCAAAACAAACATATCCGGGATCTGTGCAACGCGGTCATGCTCTGCTGTGCCGCACTGGTACTGCTGGTCGGACTCGGCCGCACACTGCTGGTTCCGAAGGACGTGAACCTCTATGAAAACCGCCCGGCCAACACCGTTGCGCCACTGACCGTGTCCGGCTGGCTGGACGGGTCGTTTCAGGATGCGATAGAGGCTGCGCTCAGCGACCAGATCCCGCTGGCACAGACGATGAAAAAAGCCTACAACGACGCGCAAAACGGCATCCGCTACGATGTCATGCTGCGCCTGTCGCAGGCATATCCCGATCAGGCCGTGCAGTACGACGGCTTTCGCGTCTACGGCGGAAAATACCTGGCGTATCAGCCGCGCGTGCTCACCGAGCAGGCGGAGGCACTCGACCGCCGCGCCGAGAATGACAATGCGCTCATCGCCGCGCACCCGGACGTGTCGTTCTACATCTATTATATTGAGCGCGACACGGACGATTTCTTCGAGACCGGCAACAAGACAGACGCATTTGAATACCTGTCCGACCGGGTGAATCTCCCGGCGGCGCAGATGCAGAAATTTGCCGTGGATGATCTGGAGACCTACGAACGCGATTTTTACCAGACCGACCACCACTGGAATAACATCGGTTCCTACCGCGGCTACCGTGAGGCGGCCACCATGCTCGGCTGCACAGATCTGCTTGAGCCGCAGGAGGCGGTGCGCGTATCCGATCACTTTTCCGGCTCCAAGGCCCTGTCTATCGGCGCGCAGGCACAGTTTTTCGAGCCGATGGATGTCTACCGCTTTGCCTTCCCGAAGATGTCCGTGACGATCGCCGGAGAACCGGCGGCCGATTACGGCCGACAGGGCGCCGCGCTCAGCGGCCAGCTCACGGACGCCAGCTACGGCGGCGTCTACGGCAACGACGACGGCGAGATCATCCTCGACACCGGCACGACCGGGCGCGGAAACCTGCTGATGCTCGGGGAATCATACGACAACGCCATCCTCAAGCTCATGGCTTCGCACTTTGACCGGGTCTACAGCGTCGATCTGCGCAGCTATGAGCAGGACATGGGCCAGCCGTTCCGGCTGGCAGAGTATCTGCGCGAGCATGAGATCACAAAAGTGCTCTGGATCGGCAGCATGACGTTTTTCACGTCGGATGCCTTCCTGGTGGAGGACTGAGCGATGGTATTCAGCAGTCAGACATTTCTGTTTTTCTTCCTGCCGCTGGCGGGGCTGTGCGTGCTCATCCGCTCGAAGCCCGTGCAAAACGCCCTGCTGCTCATCGCGTCGCTGATCTTCTACGCCTGGGGCGAGCCGAAGATGGTCGTGCTCATGGTGCTTGTGACGCTCATCGCCTACGGCAGCGGCTTTGCCATCGTACATTTCGAGGCGCAGCCGCGCGCGAAAAAGGCCGTGCTGGTCGCAACGGTCGTCGTCATCCTCGGCAACCTCGTCGTGTTCAAGTATCTCAACTTCCTGTGCCGGACGTTCTCGTTTCTCGGCCTGTCGGATCCCGGCATCGCACTGCCGATCGGCATCAGCTTTTACACATTTCAGATCCTGTCGTACGTCATCGACCTCTATCGCAGCAAGATCGCCCTGCAGCGCAACTTTTTCTACCTGCTGATGTACGTCAGCTTCTTCCCGCAGCTCATCGCCGGCCCCATCGTGCGCTATGAGACCGTCGAGCAGGAGATCCGGGAACGCAGCGTGACCATGGACGATCTCGCGCAGGGCTTCCGGCGCTTTGTCGTGGGTCTGGCCAAAAAGCTGCTGCTGGCCAATCAGGTCGCGCAGGTGGCCACCATCGTCTACAGCGGCGATCCCGCCAATTACGGCTCGCTCATGTACTGGCTGGCCGCCGTCGCCTACACGCTGCAGATCTATTTCGACTTCTCCGGCTACAGCGACATGGCCATCGGTCTCGGCCGGATGTTCGGCTTCCACTTCCTCGAAAACTTCAACTATCCGTATATCTCCCTGTCGGTCACGGAGTTCTGGCGGCGGTGGCACATCTCGCTGTCCACCTGGTTTCGCGACTATGTGTATATCCCGCTCGGCGGTAACCGCGTTTCCCGGGGAAAATGGGTGCGCAACATTCTCGTCGTCTGGGGCCTGACCGGCCTGTGGCACGGCGCGGACTGGAACTTCCTGCTCTGGGGCCTGTACTACGGCGTGCTGCTGCTGATCGAAAAGCTCTGGCTGGGCAAGTATCTCGAGCGCCTGCCGAAGGCGCTGCGCTGGCTGCTGTGCATGATGATCGTGTGCATCGGCTGGGTGATGTTCAACCTCACGGACTTTGTGCAGATGCGCTGCGCGCTTGCACGGATGTTCAGCTTCACGCACGTGGCGCTGTCGCAGTCGCTCGCGGCAGATGTGAGCATCGTCCCGCCGCTGCTGTGGATGCTGCCCGCGCTCGTGTTCTCCATGCCCATCTGCCGGCATGTGCACCTCGGCGAGAGCTATGGTGCCGAGCTCGTGCGCAACGTCGTGTGTCTGGCGCTGTTGGCCGTGTGCATTGTCTTTTCCGTAAGCGCGACGTTCAATCCGTTCATCTATTTCCGCTTCTGAGGAGGTTTCTCTATGTATGATCTCAACCGCTTTCTCACCGCGCAGAGCCGGGACTATGCCACCGCCCTGCACGAGATCCAAAATGGCCGCAAGCGCAGCCACTGGATCTGGTACATCTTCCCGCAGGTCGCGGGGCTGGGCATGAGCAGCACGTCGCAGTACTATGCCATCTCCGGGCTCGACGAGGCGCGGGCCTATCTGCGCGAGCCGACGCTGCGCGCGCACCTGCTGGAGATCAGCAATGCCCTGCTGGCGCTCGACGAGAGCGATCCATCGGCCGTGTTCGGCTTTCCGGACGATCTGAAGCTGCGCTCGAGCATGACGCTCTTCGCGGCCGCCGCGCCGGACGAGCCGGTGTTTTCCGCCGTGCTCGACAAATTCTTCGGCGGTCAGCCCGACACGCGCACGCTGCAGATCCTCGGCCTGTGAGGAGGCGCACCATGGACAACCTGACCGAAATAAAACTCACATCCGAGAAAATTTACAGCGGCTGCATTCTCGACTTTTACCGCGACACCGTGCGCCTGCCCAACGGCGGCACCGCGCCGCGCGAGCTGTCGCGCCACGTGGGTGCGGTGTGCATCGTGCCGCTGCTCGACGACGGCCGCGTGATCGTCGAGCAGCAGTTCCGCTACCCGGTGAACGAGGTCATCACGGAGATCCCCGCCGGCAAGCGCGACAGCCGCGACGAGGCGCCCGAGGCCGCCGCGCGCCGCGAGCTGCGCGAGGAGACCGGCATCACGGCGCGCGAATTCCTCCCGCTCGGCCCGTTCTACCCCGCCGCGGCGTACTCGGACGAGGTGATCTGGATGTACCTTGCCCGCGGCCTGACCTTCGGCGAGCAGCAGCTCGACGACGACGAATTTCTCAACCTGCAGGCCGTGCCGCTCGACGAGCTGGCACGCGACGTGCTGGCCGGGCGCATCCCGGACGCGAAAACGCAGGCGGCAATCCTGCGCGTGTACTGCATGGAGCACGGCTATGAACCGAAATAACGAAAGCGGCACGCGGCGGTCAAATGACCGCCGCGTGCCGCTTATCTCACCGGGCTATGCTCAGTGCCGGTGGAACAGGCCCTTTTTCTCATACGGAGCGCAGGCGTAGCTCGTGAGCTCGTAGCCGGTCTTGGCGATGACCGGACGCATCTCCGCCTCCGGGATCTCCGTCTCGGAGAGGATGACCGTCTGGCCCTTGCTGTGCGAGGACGAGACCTTCTTGACCGGAAAGGCATTGCGCACCGCATCGTTGATGTGGCTCTCGCACATGCCGCACATCATGCCGTCGATCCCCAGTGTGATCTGATACATGGGATTACCTCCTTGAAAAGCCAATCGGTTAGATATATTTAATCTCGAGTGCATGATAGCACCGACCCACCCGGATGTCAACCCCCGCGAGGCAGAAAAAAGCGGACTTCCGTTGCCGGAAGTCCGCTCTGTTTTTCTCTGCCGGGTCACGCGTTCGGAAACACGACACGGATGGTCGTGCCCGTGCCGGGCGTGCTCTCGAGCTCGATGCGGCCGTGGTGATCCTGTACGGCATGCTTGACGATCGACAATCCGAGGCCCGTGCCGCCGGACGCCTTGGAGTGGCTCTTATCCACGCGGTAGAAGCGCTCGAACACGCGGCTCTGATGCTCCGGCGCGATGCCGATGCCGGTATCGGCAACGGTGATGCTGCTGCCGCCGGCATCGGCGGCGACCGTCACGTCCACGCGCCCGCCGTCGCGGTTATACTTGATAGCGTTGTCGCAGAGATTATAGACGATCTCATAGATCAGGCGGCGGACGCCGGGGATGACGGTCGGCTGGCCCGTGACGCTGACTGTGACGTCGCGCGCGGCCGCGGCGTCATGCAAGTTCTCCGCCGCCTCCTGCGACACGGCGAGCAGGTCGACCGGCTCCATCGGCATGGCGTCGCCCTCGTCGAGCTGGGACAGGCGGATGATGTCGTCGATGAGCGTGACGAGGCGCGCGGCCTCGGCGTGAATGTGGCCGACGAAGCGCGGCAGGTCGTCGGGCTTGACCATGCCGTTTTCAATCAGCTCGGCGCTGCCGATGATGCCCTGCAGCGGTGTCTTGAGTTCGTGCGAGACGTTTGCCGTGAACTCCCGGCGATTTTGCTCGGCAAACTCCTGCTCCGTGATGTCGAAGGCCAGGATGACCGTGCCGAGCAGCTTCCCGTCGGACGTGATGCGGCTGATGTCGAACTGATACACGCGGCCCGCGCGCTCGGCGCGCACCTCACTGTGGCCGTCCGTGACGGCGGCCTGAATGGCGGCGCTGATCTCGTGGCTGCGCTCGATGGTGAGAACGTCCCGGCCCACGCACTGCGCGTCCGCGCCGAAGAGCGACTGCGCCGCTGCGTTGATGCTCAGGATGCTGCCATGCTCATCGAGCAGGACGAGGCCCTCGCGCATGCTGCCGGTGATCTGCGTGAATTCATCGGTCTTTTCGCGCAGCTCGCGCAGCTGCGTCTGGATCTCAACGTGCTGGCGGTGAATGCGCTTGAGCAGCGGGGAAAGCTCCTCATAGGCATCGTTATCGAGCGGATGCTCGAGGTCGAGGCTGTTGAGCGGGTCGACGATGCGCCGCGACAGCCGTCTGGCAAGCCCCCCGGAGAGGATGAGCGCCACGATGAGCACGATCAGCAGCGGCTGGATCATGCCGACGGCGATCATGCCGACCGTCGCGCGGCTGATGGAGATGCGCAGCACCGTACCGTCGTCCAGGCGCTGGGCATAGTACATGGTCTTTTCCATGAGCGTCGAGGAATAGCGCGTGCTCTCGCCGGTGCCGGTGGCCAGCGCCTGGCTGATCTCGGCGCGCGAGGCGTGGTTCTCGAGGATCTCGGCATCGGTCTTGGTATCGTACAGGACGCTGCCGTCGGCCGCGATCCACGTCAGGCGGTAGCGGTCGGCCGTCAGCCGGGACAGGTAGTCCGTGCCGCCGTCCTCAACGGCGGCCGCAGCAAGGCTCAGCTCATCGCGCAGCTGGTTTTCCTCCACGCCGCCGAAGTAATCGTACAAAAAGCCCATGATGATCAGCAGGCTCGCCAGCAGCACGCACCCGGCCACGAGCAGGATCGATTGAAAAATCTTTTTGGTCATGTCGTTGCCTCCATGCGGTATCCAACATTGCGCACCGTTTCAATCCGCCGTCCATAGGGGCCGAGCTTCTGCCGGAGCGTCCGGATGTGCATGTCGACCGTGCGGGTCTCGCCGCAGTAGTCCATGCCCCAGATTTCCTGAAAGAGCTGGTCACGCGTGAACGCCATACCCGGATGGGACAGAAACAGACGCAGGAGTTCAAATTCTTTATACGTAAGTGCGACGCGTGCGCCGTCGACCGTGACCGTGTGTGCGTTCAGATCGACGACGAGCCCGCCGCTGCGCAGCAGATGCACAGCTTTTTCCGGCTGGCAGCGGCGCAGCACCGCCTTGACGCAGGACACGAGCTCCATCACGCCGAACGGCTTGACAAGGTAGTAATCCGCGCCGAGGTCGAGGCCGCGGATCTTGTCATACTCCGCGCCCTTGGCCGTGGCCATGACGACCGGGATGGTGCGCAGCTCCGCCGACGCCTTCATGCGCTGCAGCAAATCGATGCCGTCCACGCCGGGCAGCATCACGTCGAGCACGACCAGATCGGGCTTCTCCGTCTGGAGCGCCGACCAGAACGAGACACCGTCTTCAAAGCCGCGGGCATCAAACCCCGTGGATGAGAGCGTATAGACCTCAATGTCACGGATGCTGGCATCGTCCTCCACACACCAGATCATGGCTTACCCCTCCTTGTGCACCCCGGTGACCGAGAAGATCACCCACTCGGCGATGTTCGTCGCGTGGTCGCCGATGCGCTCGAAGTATTTGGCGATCATGAGCAGGTCGAGCGCGTACTCCCCGTCGTCGGGGTGGGCGGCGATCTTGTCGATCAGCCGGTGCTTGACCTCGTCGAAGGCATTGTCCACGACATCGTCCTCGGCAATGACCGTCTCTGCCAGCATTGTATCACGCTGAACGTAGGCGTCAACACTTTCTGTAACCATATGGATAGTCGAGAGCGCCATTTCGCGCAGCAGGTCGTCATTTTCCGCCGAACGGCCGGCGAGAAACTGGATGATCTCCGCAATGTCCTCGGCCTGGTCGCCGATGCGCTCCATGTCCGTGATCATCTTCAGCGCGGCCGAGATCTGGCGCAGGTCGCGCGCGACGGGCTGCTGCTGGAGCAGGAGCTTGAGGCACAGCGACTCGATGTTGCGCTCCTTCTGGTCGATCTCGGCATCGAGCGGCGCGACCTTCTTTGCCAGCTCCGGATCCGCCTCCGTGAGGGCCTTGGATGCGAGCGCGATGACCTCCTCGCACAGTGCGCCCATCTCGATCATCTCCTTGTTCAGCAGCGCGAGCTGTTCATCAAACCGGCTTCTCATTAGCCAAACCTCCCTGTGATGTAATCCTCCGTGCGCTTATCCTGCGGCTGCGAGAACAGCTGCTGCGTGTCGTCGCACTCGACGAGCTCGCCGAGCAGGAAAAACGCCGTGCGGTCGGAGATACGTACCGCCTGCTGCATGTTGTGCGTGACGATGACGATCGTGTACTGCTCCTTGAGCTGCATGGCCAGCTCCTCGATCTTCGACGTGGAGATGGGGTCGAGCGCGCTCGTGGGTTCGTCCATGAGCAGCACCTCCGGCTCGACCGCGAGCGCGCGGGCGATGCACAGACGCTGCTGCTGGCCGCCGGAGAGGCCGAGGGCGTTTTTCTTCAGGCGGTCTTTCACCTCGTCCCAGATGGCCGCGCCGCGCAAAGACTTTTCAACGATCTCGTCGAGCTTCGCACGGTTTTTGATGCCGTGTGTGCGCGGGCCGTAGGCAATGTTGTCGTAGATGCTCATCGGAAACGGGTTCGGCTTCTGAAAGACCATGCCGATCTCGCGCCGCAGCTCGTTGACATCCGTGCCGGGGGCAAAAATGTCCTGATCGCGGTAGCGCACATCGCCCGTGATCTTCACGCCCGGAATGAGGTCGTTCATACGGTTGAGCGTTTTGAGAAACGTGGATTTTCCGCAGCCGGACGGCCCGATGAGCGCCGTGATGCTCTTTTCGGGAATGTTCATGCTGATATCGTGCAGTGCCTGATGGTCCCCGTACCAGAGGTTCAGGCCCTGGACTGTCATAATGTCACTCATAGACTTCTTTTCCTCCTGAAGTATCTCTCGACGAGCGTGGCCGCGCCGTTGATGAGCAGCGTAAGGATCATCAAAATGGCGGCGATGGCAAAGGCCACATCGAACTGACCCTGCTCCTTGGCGTAGACGTAAAGCGCGACGGTGAGCGTGGCGCCTGCGCTGCTCAGCCCCTCAAAGAAACCGTTGAGCGCGTGGGCAAAGCCAGCCGTGAACAGCAGCGCAGCCGACTCACCGAGGATGCGGCCGACGGTCAGAATACAGCCGGTGATGACACCGTCCACGCACCCGGGCAGCACCACGGTGCGGATGACGCGCCACTTGCCCGCGCCGAGGCCGAACGCGCCCTCGCGGTAGCTCTGCGGCACGGTCTTTAAGCTCTCCTGCGTGGTGCGCATGATGGTCGGCAGGTTCATGATGACGAGCGTGAGCGCGCCGGCCAGCAGCGATGTTTTCATGTTTAGAAACTGGCAGAAAAACAGCATGCCCACAAGGCCGTAGATAATGGACGGAATACCGGAAAGCGTCTCGGCCGCATACTCGATGACGCCGATGAGCCGACGGTTCGTGGCGTACTCGGTCAGGTAGATGGCCGCGCCCACGCCGAGCGGCAGGACGATGAGCAGTGTCGCGATGACGATATAAAGCGTATTGAGGATGTCCGGCAGGATGCCGATGCGGTCCGACAGGTAGCTCGGCGCGGTGGACAGCAGCGTCCACGACACGTTCGGCAGGCCCTTGATGAGCACGTAGGCGATCAGAAACAGCACGAGCGCCGCCGTGATGACGGCCGCCGCGCCCATGAGGATGCGCATGGTGAGGATATAGGCCCTGCGGCTGCCGGAAATGGCTTCCTTTTTCATTTGTCCCCCTCCTTATTGCGCTTGAGGAAGAAGTTGAGCGTGGCGTTGATGAGCATGATGAACAAAAACAGCACCAGCGCGATGGAAAACAGCGCCTGCCGCTGCAGGCCGCTGGAGTAGGACATTTCGCTCGCGACGGCAGTGGTCAGAAAGCGCACGCTCTGAAACAGCGTCGGCATATTCGGCACGTTGCCCGACACCATCATGACGGCCATGGCCTCGCCGATGGCGCGGCCGACGCCGAGCACGACGGCGGCGGCAATGCCACTCTTTGCCGCCGGGACGGAAACCTTGAAGTACGTCTCGATCGGCGTCGCGCCGAGCGCGAGCGACGCGTCCTCATACTCGGGCGGCACAGCCTCGAGCGCCGTGACAGACACCTTGATGATCGACGGCAGGATCATGATTGCCAGCACGATGATGGCGGCGAACAAACTCGCACCGTCGGCCAGATGGAACACCTTGCGGATGCCCGGCACAAGCACAAGCATGCCCACAAGGCCGTAGACGACCGACGGGATGCCGGCGAGCAGGCTCACAGCCGATTCGAGCACGGTCTTGAGCCGCGGCGGGGCGACCTTCGCCAGATACACGGCCGTCAGGAAGCCCAGCGGCACGCCGAGCACGATGGCCCCGGCCGTGCCGTATATGCTTGTCAGAATGAACGGCAGAATACCGTACGACGGCTCTGCCGCCGTGGATGCCCACGTCTTGCCGAACAGGAACGGGACGAGCCCGATCTTCCGGATGGCGGGGATGCCGGAGACGATCAGGTACACGCTGATGAGCAGCACGCACCCGACGGTAATGAGGCCAAGGAGCAAAAACACGCCATGCACGACCGTCTCCAGAACTTGAGATCTCTTTTTCATATCAGCACCTCTGTATATGCGAAAGGCGGCTGCTCACCAGCCGCCTGTACGCTTGTCTGTGGCTCAGGCCACCGGGACTGCGCCCGCCGCGGAGATGATGGACGCGGCGTCCGCAGAGGTCGCGAAGTCGAAGAACTTCTGCGCGGTCTCGCTCAGGGCAACGCCTTCCTTCGTCACAAGGACGAACGGACGCTGCACAAGATAAGTGCCGTCCTTGACGGTCGCTTCCGTCGGGGCCACACCGTTGACGGTCAGGGCCTTGACGCTGTCCTTGACGGCGGCCAGAGAGGCGTAGCCGATGGCGTTCGGGTTCTGGGATACAGTGGTGATCACATCGCCCGTGGAGGTCAGCTCCTGACGGTACTGGCAGGCATCCTCCGTTTTCGTGATGGACTCAAAGCCGTCGCGCGTGCCGCTGCCGGCCTCGCGGCCGATGAGGACGATCTCCGCGTCGTCGCCGCCGACGTCCTTCCAGTTGGTGATCTCACCGGTGTAGATCTTGGCGATCTGCTCCAAGGTCAGGTCCTGAACGGGGTTCTGGGTGTTGACGATGATGGCGATGCCGTCGAGGGCAAGGGTAGTCTCCTTCAGGCCGGAGGCCTTCTCGTCGTCCTTGAGCGCGCGGCTCGACAGGCCGATGTCGCAGCGGCCTTCGGAAACGGCCTGGATGCCGGAGCCGGAACCGGTCGGGTTATAGGTGAAGGTCGTGCCTGAGTTCGCTTCCATGAAGGATTCGCCGAGCGCGCCGATGACCTTTTCCATCGAGGTGGAACCGTCGGTCGCGACCGTGCCGCCGGCAGCGGCCGTGTTGTTGTCATCCGCCTCCTGGCCGCAGCCCGCAAACAGCGAGAGCGCCATGACGACGGCACACAAAATGGGAATGATCTTTTTCAAGATGAAGTGCTCCTTTCGAACTTCGATTTTGATTTTGGTTTTTTGTTCCCTACGCTTCACAGGATAAGCATGGGATGTAAAAACGAAAAGAGCGCTTATGTAAAATGCGTGTAAAATTGTAAAATGCCGCAGCAGGACGTAAATTTCTCCACATTTATATGCTGCTTTCTTCATTTGTGTTGAAAAACAGGCAGATCCCATTTGGCCGTCAGCGAAAAATTGTGAAAAAAACTGTGCAACTTTTCATCCCCCCAGGGTGCTTACGCGGTGGAGAGCCGTCCTGTATACTGGTGGCAGTGCTCCGGAAACGGAGCAAACAACAGGAAATGAGGATGGAACGTATGAAAAAAAGAAACATCATCTGCCTGCTGCTGGCAGTCCTGATGCTGCTGGCCTGCACAGCCTGCGGCGGGAAAGCAAACACCGGCGACACCGCCGGCACCCGCACGATCACGGACGGCAAAAACCGCCCCGTGGCCATTCCCGACAAGGTGGAGCGCATCGTGTGCGTCGGCGTCGGCGCGCTGCGCTACAGCTGTTATGTCGGCGCGGCTGACCGCGTGGTCGGCGTGGAGGACTACGAGACCAAGGCCGGCATGAGCCGCCTGTATAACTACGTGAACTTCGACAAATTCAAGGACCTGCCCGTCACCGGTACGAACGGCGAACCGTACGTCGAGCAGATCATCGACGTCGCGCCGCAGGTCATTGTCATGAGCGCCTACGCCTCGTGCGACGCGGACGAGCTGGCCGGCAAGACCGGCATCCCGGTCGTCGTCGTGCCCGGCAGCGACACCACGCTCGACGACGCAGCCTATGAGACCATCCGCATCCTCGGCGAGCTCTACGGGCTGGAAACGCGCGCGCAGACGCTCACGGATTACCTCAAGGGCATCCAGACCGATCTCGACACGCGCACGGCCGATATTCCCGATGCGGAAAAGCCCACGGTCTACGTCGGCGGCGTGTCCTTCAAGGGCAACCACGGCTTTGAGGGCACGGAGGCCGGCTACGGCCCGTTCGCCCTCATCCATGCCGTCAACCTCGCCGACACGACCGGGCAGACCGGCGCGTTCAACATCGACACCGAGCAGGTGCTCGCCTGGGACCCGGATGTGATTTTCCTGGACTTCAATGGTATGCCCCTGATCAACGAAGATTATCAGGCAAACCCCGCATTTTATAACAGCCTCACCGCCGTGCGCAGCGGCAAGGTCTACTCGCAGATCTCGTTCCGCTCCTCGGCTTCCAATCTGGAGACGGCGCTGGCCGACGCCTATTATGCCGCCTGCGTGCTGTATCCGGAGCAGTTTGCCGACATTGACCCCGAGGCCAAGGCCGGCGAGATCTTCACGGAGCTGCTCGGCTCCAACCCCTATCCCGATCTGAAGGAGGCCGGGTATGCATTCCGTGCCATCACACTCGGCGCATAAGCCGCACGATTCCGACTACAGCCGCAACCGCGCCAGAAGCATCCGCTTTCTGGTCCTGCTGGCGGCCATTCTGGCGCTCGCGTTCTTTTTGTCGCTGCGCGCAGGGTCTTACAACACGCCGGCCGCCGAGCTCATCCGGGGCATCTTCGGCCGGGCGTCGGACGCGAAGATCAATCTCGTCATCCGCAATAACCGCCTGCCGCGCATCTGCACCGCCATGGTCGCCGGCGCCGGGCTGGGGCTGGCCGGGTGTATCCTGCAGGCCGTGCTGCGCAACCCGCTCGCTTCGGCCTCCACGCTCGGCGTGTCGCAGGGGGCGACGTTCGGCGCAGCCGTCGCCATCATCGGCCTCGGCCTGAGCCAGACCGGCAGCTGGGCGATTCCGCTGTGCTCGTTTCTCGGCTCGCTGCTCGTCGCGGCTGTCATCCTGGGGCTAAGCCAGTTCAAGCAGATCTCCTCGGAGGGCATCGTGCTCGCGGGCGTCGCCATCAGCTCCATGCTGACCGGCGCGACCACGCTGCTGCAATACTTTGCCGACGAGGTCGCGCTCTCATCGCTCGTGTTCTGGACATTCGGTGACCTCGGCAGTACGGACTGGCAGTCCCTGCGCGGCATGGTGCTGGCCGTACTGCTGCTGATCGTCTACTGCTACCTGCACCGCTGGGACTATAATGCCCTGCTCTCCGGCGAGGAGACGGCGCTGAGTCTCGGCATCCACGTCCGGCAGCTGACGCTGACGAATGTCGTGCTCACGTGCCTTGTCTGCTCGGTGATCGTATCGCACGTCGGCCTCATCAACTTCATCGGGCTTGTCGCGCCGCACATCGTGCGCATGGTCGTCGGCAACAACTATATCTATCTCATCCCCGGCTCCGTGCTCGCCGGCGCGGCGCTGCTGCTGCTGAGCGACCTGGCCGCACGCGTGATCATCATGCCGGTCATTCTGCCGATCGGCGCGCTGACGGCGTTTCTCGGCGGCCCGCTGTTTTTGTACCTGCTGTTCAAGGGGAGGGGCCGGACATGATCTGTGTGGACCATCTCTGCTATCACTACAAGGGCGGTCAGCCGATCCTCCGCGATGTGAGCTTTGAACTGGAGACCGGGCACTTTCTGGCGGTGCTCGGCAACAACGGCGTCGGCAAGAGCACGCTGCTCAAGTGCATGAACCGCATCCTCACGGCCGACAGCGGGCACTGCCATATCGACGGCGAGGATCTGCTCACGCTCTCCCACCGGGAGATCGCAAAGCGCGTAGCCTTCGTGGCACAGCACGTGCCCGACACACAGATGACCGTGCACGACATGGTCATGCTCGGACGGCGGCCCTACATGACCTGGGGCGTGACGGAGCACGACCACCATGTCGTGCACGAGGCCATGCGCTATCTGAATCTGGAGGACATGCGCGGCCGGTTCCTCAACCGGCTCTCCGGCGGCGAGCGGCAGAAGGTCATGCTCGCCCGCGCACTGGCGCAGGAGCCGACGCTCCTGCTGCTGGACGAACCGACCAGCAATCTCGACATCCGCAATCAATATCAGGTGCTGCAGATCACGCGCGATCTGTGCCGCGAGCGGAACCTCACGGCGATGATCGTCATCCACGACCTGAACCTTGCGCTGCGGTTTTGCGACCGCTTTCTGCTGCTGCGCGAGGGCGAGGTGTACCGCTACGGCGGCGCGGAGATCTTCGACGCCGACGCCCTGCGGGACGTCTACGGCGTGACGGGCAGCATCGTGGATGTGCAGGGGCACAAGCTCGTGCTCATTGATGACGAAGAAAAGGAGACAAGATCATGACCAACTGGGAAACCTGCGTACAATTTCACGGCCACGCCTGCGGCGGGCTGACGATCGGATATAAGGCCGCGTGCTACGCTGCCGAGCTGCTGGAACTGACCTTCTCCGGCGACGAGCAGGTCGTGTGCATCGCGGAAAACGACGCCTGCGGCGTGGACGCCATTCAGGTGCTGCTCGGGTGCAGCATCGGCAAGGGCAACCTGCTGTTTCATATGCGCGGCAAGCAGGCGTTCTCGTTTTATAACCGCGTCACGGGCAAGTCCGTGCGCCTGGTGCTCCGGCCGCGGCCGGAGGGGATGACGCGTGAGGAATCCTTCGCCTACTATCAGGCGCAGGAGCCGGCCGACCTGTTCGATGTCAAGCCGGCGACCATCCCGCTGCCAGAGCCAGCCAGGCTGTTCGACTCCTACCCGTGCGCGTGCTGCGGCGAGGTGACGGGCGCCAACTGGATCCGTCTCGTCGGCGGGCAGAAGCTGTGCCTCGACTGCGCCGGGAGCTACGACCGGTTCGACATGTAAGCGCAAAAAGGATCCCCGGCTTCCGTTTCGGAAGCCGGGGATCTGCATTTTCAGGCATCGCGGCCGCGCAGCAGCGCGAGCTGGTAAAACGCGACGGCGCTCGCCGCGGCAACATTGAGCGAATCGACCCCGTGCGTCATGGGGATGCGCACCGTGTAATCGCACGCAGCGATCGTACTGCTGGCCAGCCCGTCCCCCTCTGTGCCGAGCACGATGGCAAGGCGCGGCACGGCGCGCAGGCGCTTATCGTCAATACGCAGCGAATCGTCCCGCAGCGCCATGGCCGCCGTTTGAAAGCCGAGCGCGTGCAGCGTTTCCTGCCAGTCGGCGTCCTCGGGCAGATACGTCCACGGTACCTGAAAGACCGTGCCCATGCTCACGCGCACGGCGCGGCGGTAGAGCGGGTCGCTGCCCGCCGACGTGAGCAGCACGGCGTCCACGCCGAGCGCCGCCGCCGAGCGGAAGATGGCGCCGATGTTTGTCGGGTTCATCACGTTTTCCAGCACGGCCACGCGCGCAGCGTTCGCGCACAGGGCGGCAACATCCGGCAGTGCCGGCCGGCGCATGGCGCAGAGCATGCCGCGCGTGAGGTGAAAGCCCGTCAGCTGTGTGAGCACGTCGAGCTCGGCCGCATAGACCGGGATGTCCTCCGGGCAGCGCGCCAGAATTTCGCGCGCCTTGCCGCCCACATGGCGGCGCTCCATCAAAAACGACACCGGCACGCACCCCGCATCGAGCGCGCGGCCAATCACAAGCGGGCTCTCGGCGATGAAAAGCGCGTTCGCCGGGTCGGCGCGGTTGACGAGTTGATTTTCCGTCAGGCGGGCGTACACATCCAGCTCCGGCGCGGAAAAGTCCGTGATATCATAGATCTTTGCCATAGCTGCATCTCTCTTTTCCATAGGGTCAGCCCGATTATAACCGATTTTCCACGCGGACGCCACCGCTTTTTTCCCGCCGGTGTATACCCCGCCGCACGGTGGGCATACTGGCACTGAGGTGATATTTATGCAGTTGACCCCAAAAGAGGCCAGTTTACTCAAAGATCTCAAAGGGCAGGAGCAGCTGTGCGTGGACAAATACAACCGCCACGCCGCCAGCGCCAATGACCCGCAACTGAAAAACCTGTTCGAACAGATCGCGCAGGTCGAGCAGCAGCATCTCGACGCGATCACGCAGATGGAGCGCGGCACCGTGGCCGCCCCGGCGGACTCCGCGACCGTGCCGACGGCGTTCACGGCGACCTACAACAACACCGAAACACAGCAGAAGCAAAACGACTGCTACCTGTGCACGGATGTGCTCGCGATGGAAAAGCACGCCTCGCATCTGTATGACACGTGCGTGTTTGAATTTGGCGACGCCAACGCGCGCAGCGTGCTCAACGACATTCAAAAGCAGGAGCAGCACCACGGCAAGGTCATCTATGACTATATGAACACCAACGCCATGTACGCCTGACACCATCCACGCAAAAGCGGCGCCCCCGAAGTCTCGGGGGCGCCGCTTCCATTTGCGGAATTTACTTGGAAAGTCCGTAGCTCTCGGCCAGCTTCCGGAACGCCGGGAGCGAGCGCTCGAGCTGGCTGCGCGCCACGCAGTAGGCCAGGCGCGCATAGCCCGGGCAGCCGAAATCGTCGCCCGGCACGAGTAGGATGTCATAGTCCATCGCGCGGCGGCAAAACGCCTTGGCATCCGGCTCCGGCGATTTGAGGAAGAGATAAAACGCACCGTCAGGCCGTGCGCACGCATAGCCCATGTCCGTGAGCGCGCCGTAAATGAGCTCACGGTTGGCGGCATAGGCCGAAATGTCCGCCGTCTGTCCGAGGCAGTCCGCCACGGCGAGCTGGAACAGCGACGACACACAGATATACCCCAGCGCGCGCCCCGCGCCGAGCACGGCCGCGTGCACGGCGGCATAATCGTCCATGGCCGGGTGCAGGGCGAGAAAGCCCACGCGCTCGCCGGGCAGGGACAGCGTCTTGCTGTAGGAATAGCAGTAGATCGCGTTCGGATAGATCGCAGGCAGGAATGGCACCTCCACCCCGCCGTAGACCAGCTCGCGGTACGGCTCGTCGGCGATGATGTAGATCGGGTGGCCGTAGCGCGCCTGCTTTTCGCGCAGGAGGACACTGAGCGCCTCGAGCTCCGGGCGCGAGACGACGACACCGGAGGGGTTATTCGGCGAGTTCAGGATGAGCAGCGCGGTCTTTTCCGTCACCGCAGCCGCAAGTGCATCCAGATCGAGCGCGAACGTGTCCGCCCGGCACGGCACGACGCGCACGCTGCCACCCGCCGCCTCGGCATAGACGGCATACTCCGGGAAATACGGCGCGAATACGATGGCCTCACCCCCCGGACTCATGAGCGCGCGCGTGAGGATGGCCAGCGCGCTCGACGCGCCGTCGGTCATGTAAATGTCCTGCGCGCGGTAAGCCTCGCCGAACGTTTGCGTGAGGTAGGCCGCAACTTTTTCGCGCACGGACGCCATGCCCGGCGCGGGCGCGTAGGCGTGCAGCTGCGTGGGCGGCACGGTGCGCAGCAGGCGCTCGACAGCCGCATGCACGCAGTCCGGCGGGTCGATGCTCGGGTTGCCGATGGCAAAGTTATAGACGTTTTCGTGGCCAATCTCGGCCGCGCGTCGCTCGCCGTAGGCCGCGATCTCGCGGATGGAGCAGCCGCTCTCGCCCCAGTCGATCATTTGTTTCGAGATCATGCGTTTGCCTCCTCCAGATACTGCTTCAGGTACAAAATCGCCTGCCGGTAGCCCTCGAAGCCGAGGCCCATGTACGTTTTCACGCATGCCATGCCGGCATAGGAGATCTGGCGAAAATCCTCCCGGGCGCTGACGTCCGACAGGTGCACCTCCACCGCCGGGAGCGCCACGGCCTTGAGCGCGTCGAGAATGGCGACGCTCGTGTGCGTATAGGCGGCGGGGTTAATGACGATGCCGTCCGCCGTACCGTAGGCCGCCTGAATGGCATCAACGATCGCGCCCTCGTGGTTAGACTGAAACAGCGCAACCTCCACGCCCGCATCGCTTGCGGCCGCGCGGATGAAGTCCTGCAGCGCGGCAAAGCTCCGACTGCCGTAGATGGCCGGCTCGCGCAGGCCGAGCAGGTTCAGGTTCGGCCCGTTAATGACGAGAAGCTTCATGCCAGCACCTCCAGGATCTGCCGTACCGTCTCCTCCAGCGTGCCGTTGTTGTCAATGACCGCATCGGCAAAGCGGGCATACAGCGGCTCACGCTGTGCGTAGAGGGCGGCGAGGTCGCTGCGCTGGGAGATGGGGCGGCCGTCCTTCGGCAGGAGCGCGAGGTCGCGCTGGAGCCAGAATATCGTGCCGTTCTGGTGCAGGAGCGGGTAGTTTTCCTCGCGGCAGACGCTGCCGCCGCCGGTCGCGAGCACCGCGCCGGAGCGCTTGCCGAGCTCGGCGAGCGCGGCCGTCTCCCGCGCGCGGAAGGCGTCCTCTCCCCCGGCGGCAAAGATGCCCGGGATGGACATGCCCGCCGTCTCGACGACCTGCGCATCGCTGTCGAGCACCGGGCGGTGCAGCCACCCGGCGAGCATCGCCGCGATGGTGCTCTTGCCGCTGCCGGGCATGCCGATGAGGACGATGTTCTCCATCTCCTGCCGCAGCAGGCGGTGGATGCGCACGATCTCCGCATCGTCGATGACCGTGCCGGTGAACATCTCGCAGCTGCGCTTGGCCTGCGCCACGAGCATGTACAGTCCGCCCGCGCACGGGATGCCGAGGCTTTCCGCCTGCAGCAGCAGCGACGTGCGCGCGGGGTTATAGACGATGTCGAGCACGCCCGCACACTGCGGGAACTGCCGCAGGTCGACGGCGGCCCTGCCCGTGTTCGGATACATGCCGACCGGCGTGGTGTTGACAATCACGCGCGCGTCGGCATGGCGGTCGAGATTCTCGTAATTATCCGGCCCGTGGCGGGAGATGACCGTCACGTGCGCACCGAGCTGCTCGAGCACGGCCTGAATGGTCGCGGACGCGCCGCCGTTGCCGAGCACGAGCGCCTTCTGCCCCGCGACGTCGATGCCGCTGTGACGCACGAGGTACTCGAAACCAAAGGCGTCGGCATTGTCGCCGTAGAGCGTGCCGTCCGCCCGGCGGACGAGCACGTTCACGCTGCCGAGCTTTTGCGCGATCGGCGAGAGCTCGGCGCAGTACGGGATGACCGCCTTCTTATACGGAATGGTCACGTTGAGCGCGTCAAAATCGCCGCCGGTCAAAAACGCCGGCAGGTCCTCCGGCGCGACCTCATAGAGCCCGTAGGCATAGTCCGCGAGCTGCGCGTGGATGGCCGGCGAGTAGCTGTGGCCGAGCTTTTCGCCCAGAAGTCCGCACCGCATCATCACACCACCTCACGATAGCTGCCGAGATAGGAGAATTCCTCACACAGGCCCGGCAGCTCGCCCATGAGCTGCTGGAACTGCGGCGAATAGACCGACGTCTCGAGGTCGAAATAGAACATGAACTCAAAGTCGCGCTCCGGCAGCGGACGGCTCTCAAGCTTGTTGAGGTTGATGCCGAGCGCATAAAAGCGCGAGAGCACCTTGTACAGGGAGCCGGGCTTGTGCGGCAGCACCATCATGAGGCTCGTGCGGTCGGCGCCGGGATAAATCTCGAGATCCTTGGCAATGCAGATAAAGCGCGTGTAGTTATTGCCCTGATCCTGCACGGAGGCGGCCAGGCTCTCGAGCCCGTAGAGCCCGACGCACGCGCGCGACGAGAGCGCCGCGACGTCCGTGCGGTCCGACTCAGCCACGCGTTTAGCGGCCACGGCAGTGTTCTCGCAGCGCACGACCGTCACACCCGGCAGGCTCTGCAGGAAGCGGCCGCACTGGCTGATAGCCTGCTCGTGGGAATAGATCTCCTTGATATCCGAGAGCTTCGTGCCGGGCTTGGCCAGCAGGCAGTGGTCGATCTTCAGGCGCGCGCTGCGCACGATGCGGAAGTTGTGCTGCATCATCAGATCGTACACGGCGTTGACGGAGCCGGCCGTGCTGTTTTCCAGCGGGATGACGCCGTAGCGGCACAGGCCCTTTTCGATGGCGGCGAACACCGCCTCGAACGTGGCGCAGTAAAACACGTTCGGCATTGTGAACAGGCGGTCGCACGCGAGCTGGGAATACGCACCCTCCACACCCTGACATGCGACGGCCGGATGCTCCGGGAACAGAGGCGGCGTGTGCGCGATGGCCTGCCCGATCTCGGCGGTCAGCGGGCTCGTGACGCCGAGCAGCCGGTTCTGGCAACTGCGGCTGAGCTCAAAGATAAGCGAGTAGAGCGACACGGCGTATTCGCGCAGATCCTCCGGCGCAGCGTCTGCGATCTGCTGCAGCTTTGCGCGCTCGCGTCCGGCGTCGAGTGCCGGGAGGTTGTGCGCCTTCTTGTAGCCCGCGATCTGCGCCGCGACCTCCATGCGCTGGTAAAACAGGGCGAGCAGCTGGCTGTCGATGTCGTCGATCTGCTGGCGATAGTCACTAAGTTCCATGGTCAAGCTCCTTATTCAAGTTCTGTTTTCTCCACCGCAGGGACGGTTTTCAGCGCGGAAAGATCCGTCCAGAAGCGGGGGTAGGATTTCTCAATACATGCGCGGTCTTGCACCGTGATGGGGGCTGTGCAGCCGCAAGCGGCGGTGGCCGCCGCCATGGCGATGCGGTGGTCGTGCTGCGGGTCGACCGTGCCGCCGGTGAGGGCCGGCCGGCCGGTGACAGCCAGGCCGCTGTCATGCACCTCCACCTGCGCGCCGAGCGCGCGCAGCATGGCGGCCGTGCTCTCGAGCCGGTCAGACTCCTTGAGCCGCAGACGGGCAGCGTTGACGATCTGCGTCTGGCCGTCCGCGAGCGCGGCGACGACGCTCAGCACCGGGATCAGGTCCGGGATGGGCGCGGCGTCGATCGTGATGCCGTGTAGTGCGCAGCGCCGGACGGTGACGGCATCCTGCGTCTCGCGCACGTCCGCGCCAAAGCGGCGCAGGACATCCAGCACCGCGCGGTCACCCTGTGCGGAGTCGGACGCAAGGCCCGTGACCGTGACGCCGGCGGGCGAGAGCGCGCCCATGCACAGGAAAAACGCGGCGTTCGACCAGTCGCCCTCCACATGGCACTGCGCCGGGAGGCGCGCCGTCTGGCCGCCGGGGATGGTGTACGTCCGCTCATTTTTTTGCAAGCAGATGCCGGACAGGCGCAGCGCGTCCTCCGTCATGGCGATATAGCCCGCGGACTCGAGCCTGCCCGTCACGGCGAGCGTGCTCTCCACCGGCAGGCGCGGCAGCGCCATGAGCAGGCCGGAGATGTACTGCGAGGACACGTCGCCCGGCAGCACATAGGCGCCGGGCTGCAGCCGCCCGCTGACGTGCAGCAGCGCACCGTCGCGCCGGACGGTCATGCCGTGCGCCGCGAGCACCGCGTCGAGCGGGGACAGCGGCCGCTCCGGCAGACGGCCCTCCATGTGGAAGGTCACGTCCGCGCCGAGCGCACCCACGACCGGCAGCAGAAAGCGCAGCGTCGAGCCGCTCTCGCCGCAGAAAAGATCAGCGTGCGCGGGCATTTCCCCGGCAATGGGGACAATGCGCAGCGTGCCCGCGCCGTCATCCGTGATGTCCGCGCCGAGGGCGCACAGGCAGCGCGCCGTGGCGGCAATGTCGGCCGAAACGCCATCGCACCGCAGCGCCACGGGCTGCGCGCCGAGGGCGGCGCAGATGAGCAGACGGTGCGCCTGCGATTTGGAAGCCGGGATGCGCACGCGGCCCGTACGCGGCCCGGGAGAAACGGTCTGATTCATGCGATGCCTCCGTCCGCGAGCCAGGCGCGGATGTCCGCCGCCGGGATCGTCTCGATGCGGCAATGGCCGATGCGCTCCGGCACGATGAGGTGCAGCTTGCCGTCGGCGATCTTCTTATCCGAGCGCGCGGCGTCCGTGAGCGCGTCGCAGGTGAAGTCCGTCTCCGTCGGCAGGCCGTACTGCCGCAGGAGCGCGATGATCTGCGCGCAGGTGTCCTCCGTGCAGATGCCGCGCTTGGCAGCCGCGCGTGCGATGATGGCCATGCCGATGGCCACGCCGCAGCCGTGCGGCACGGCGTAGTCGCTGCAGGTTTCGACCGCGTGGCCGAACGAGTGGCCGAGATTCAAAAGCTGGCGGCTGCCGCGGTCGAACTCATCGGCCGTGACGAGGTCGCGCTTCATAGCGATGCACGTCGCGATGACGTGCTCCACCTGCGCGCTGACCGGAGCCGCGCGCAGCTCGGAAAAGAACGGCTCGCTGCGCAGCACGGCGTATTTGATGACCTCGGCGCAGCCGTTGCGGTATTCCTCCGGTGGGAGCGTGTGCAGCGTGTCCGGGTCGCAGAGCACAAGGCTCGGCTGATAGAAGCTGCCGACCTGGTTTTTGCCGCTCGCGAGGTTCACGCCCGTCTTGCCGCCGACGGAGGAGTCCACGGCGGCGAGCAGCGTCGTCGGCACCTGCACGAACGGGATGCCGCGCTGGTACGTCGCGGCGGCAAAGCCCGCGAGGTCGCCGGTCACGCCGCCGCCGAGCGCGACGATCAGGTCGCTGCGGCTCAGGCGGTTCGCGGCCAAAAAGTCCAGCAGCGCCGCGTAGGTGGCGAGCGTCTTGCAGTGCTCGCCGCCGGGATAGGGAAACGTCACGGTGCGAAAGCCAGCGCGCGTGAGCGACGCCGCCATCCGCCTGGCGTACAACCCCGCCACGGTCTCGCCCGTGACGATGGCCGCCGTGCGGCCCGTGCCGAGTACCTGCGCGATCTGCGCGCCCGCGTCGTCGAGCAGTCCCGGCTGCACGAGCACATCATAGTCGCGCGAGGCAGTCACGTGGATGGTCGTCATCAGCCGTCTACCTCCTCCTTGCGCCGGCGGCCCTCGTCGAGCAGACGCGTGAGCGCGGGCAGGTCATCGCGCGCCATCGCGTCGCGGTACTCGCCCAGGTGCGCCATAAAAATATCCAGCTCATGGAGCAGGTTATCCTTGTTTTCCAGAAAGAGCTCGCCCCACATCTCGGGGCTCAGCCATGCGACGCGGGTCATGTCCTTGTAACTGCCGGCGGAAAAGCCCTTGTGCTGCGATGCCGTGGGGCTCTTGATATACGCGTTCGAGACCACGTGCGCCATCTGCGACGTGAAGGCGATCATCTCGTCGTGCGCCTCCGCCGTCGTGAACGAGAAGTGCGAGAAGCCCGCTGGCTGGAGCAGCTGCTTGACGCGGTCAAAGAGCAGCACGTCGTCAAAGTCCGGCGGCACGATGACCATCGGTGCGCCGTGGTACATATTCGCTTTTGCGTTCTTAAAGCCGGAGTACTGCGTGCCGGCCATCGGGTGGCCGCCGAGGAACGTGACGCCGTGTTCTTTTGCGATCGGGAAGCACGCGGCGCAGATGGTGCGCTTCGTGCCGCCGCAGTCGAGCACGACGGGGTGAGCGCCGATGTGCGGGGCCATACGGCGAAACCAGTCGATGGTCGCCTGCGGGTAGAGCGCGATGAGCACGAGGTCGCACGCGGCGATGTTGTCCTCCGTGAGCTCGGCATCCACCGCGCCGCTCATCATGGCGAAATCGAGCACGCTGCGGCTGCGGTTCCAGGCGAGCACGGTCGCACCCGCTTCCTGATAGGCCTTGGCAAAGGAGCCGCCGATCAGGCCCAGGCCAACGATGCCGACCGTCATTTCGCGATCACCTCACGGATACTGCGCACCTTTTTGGCGAGGTCGTCGTAGACCTCCGGGCGCAGGGACTGCGCGCCGTCGCACAGGGCGTGCATGGGGTCGTTGTGCACCTCGATGATGAGGCCGTCCGCGCCGCAGGCCGTCGCGGCGAGCGCCATCGGCTCGACGAGGCGGGCAATGCCGGTCGCATGGCTCGGATCGACGATGATGGGCAGGTGCGTCAGCTCCTTGAGCATGGGCACGGCCGCGAGGTCGAGCGTGTTGCGGGTGTAATCGTCGAACGTGCGGATGCCGCGCTCACAGAGAATGACCTGCTCGTTGCCGCCGGCCATGATGTACTCGGCGCTCATGAGCAGCTCCTTGAGCGTGCTGGCAAGGCCGCGCTTGAGCAGGATGGGCTTGCGGAGCTTGCCGAGCTCGCGCAGAAGGTCGAAGTTCTGCATGTTGCGCGCGCCGACCTGAATGATGTCCACATCCTCGAACAGGGGCAGGTGCTCCACGCCCATGATCTCCGTCACGATGGGCAGGCCGGTCTCCTGCCGCGCGATCTTGAGCAGCTCGAGGCCGGTGGCCTTCAGGCCCTGGAAGTCGTAGGGCGAAGTGCGGGGCTTGAACGCGCCGCCGCGCAGGATGTTCGCACCGGAGGCCTTGACGGCCTTCGCGACCGCGACGATCTGCTCCTCGGACTCGACGGAGCAGGGGCCGGCAATCATAACGAAGTTGCCGCCGCCGATCTTCACGCCGCCGACGTCAATGACGGTATTGTCCGGGTGGAACTTGCGGTTGCAGCACTTGAAGGGCTCAGTCACGCGCTTTACGCTGTCGACGATGCCGAGACTCGCGATCAGGTCCATGTCCACGCGGGTCGTATCGCCGACGAGGCCGAGCACGGTCTGGTATTCGCCCTCGGAAATGTGGATGGTCAGGCCCTGACCCTTGAGCCAGTCGATGAGCTGCTCGCGCTTTGCTGCGTCCACGCCATGTTTGAGTACGACGATCATGATGATTACCTCCGATGTATTTACCTGAATTTTTGTTTTTCAAAAGAAAAATGCGGCACAGGCTCAACCTGTGCCGCATGAAACATTCTCGGAATCCGAGCTATTTTTGCATCACAAATCAGCCTTACTATATTGTCATAGTAAAGTAATAAGCGTATGCAAAAAAGTAGTTACGGTTCATGATATTTGCTCCGATTCTGATGAAAAATCTTGATGGTTCGAGTATAAAAACTTCGCGCACAAATGTCAACCGCAAATTTTCACAAATTCCGCATTTTTTTGCGCCCCGGCGTATGGCAGATGCCCAAGAAGCAGCCAAAAAGTGTGCGGGGGCGGCATTTGCCGCCCCCGCTGGGAAATTGCTGTGCCGGGAAAGTATGAAAAAGAGGATTCAAGCATTAACCACGTGCTCGACGTAGCCCATGAGGATCCTGGCGACCTGGGCGCGGGAAGCGCTGCCCTGGGGGTCGAGAATCGTTTGCGTGCCGCGCACCGCGCCGCTGACGAGGCCGGATGCATTGGCCCACGCGAGGGCAGACTGTGCCCAGTCAGACACACTGCCGGCGTCCGGGAACACCGAGAGGTCGGCGCGCGCGCTGACGTCATAGCCCTTGCTCTGCGCGTAGTTGAAGAGGATGACGGCCGTCTGCTCGCGCGTGACGGCGCCGCTGGGATCGAAGCGGCCATTGCCGATACCGGCGACCACGCCGTTTTCCGCCGCCCAGGTGACGGCATCGGTGTACCACGCGCCGTCCGGCACATCATCAAACGTGTTGACACCCTTCGGTGCGGGCTCGCCCGCGAGCCGCCACAGCACGGACACGAGCATGGCGCGGGTCATGGTCACATCCGGGGCGAAGGTCGTGTCAGTCGTGCCGGCGAAGAGACCGTTATTGTAGGCATAGGCCGCCGCGCCGTAGTACCAGCTGCCGGCGGGCACATCCGTGAACGGGAAGCGCGCAATGGCCGTCACTCCGGAGACGACATCGAAGGCATAGGTCTGCTGCTGCGCATCCAATGCACCGCCGACGGCGGAGATGGTGCCGTCCTCGGCAAGGCTCCACGCGGTGAGCGCATCCGCTGCGCGCACCGGGACGCTGGCGCGCACGCTGCCGGCCGGGTAGCTTGCCGCTGCGCCGTCGACGGTGACGGAGGCGCTGGCAAGCGTCGCCGTGGCGGTCTGCGAACCGAGGGCACGCTGCTGTGCAGCGTTGAGAGAGGCCCCCGTGAGCGAGACGGCAACATCCTTGTGCAGGTCGAGCGCCGCAAGCGCGTCGCTGTCGAGTGTGACGGTGCCGGCTGCGAACTGTACCTGCAGGGCCGCAACGCCCGCATTGCGCGCGTTGATGATCGACCGGCCGGCGAGGATGACCGTGTCGGCTGCGGGATCGGTGGCGTCGACCGTCACGGTCGCGCCGGACTGGGCGTCCGTGGCCGCGCGGAGCTGGCGGCTGGTGAGGAACACCGTCGCCGTGCTGCCCTGCACGTACGCCTGCGTGGTCGCGGTGCTGCTGCCGCTGACGGGCAGAAGACGAACCTGCGCGTCACCGCTGTTTTCGATCAGGAACGTCATGTCATTGTCGTTCGGGCAGTTGTTGTCCACGCTCATGGACACGACAATCTTCACAAGCAGGTCGTTGAGCTGGCTCTTGAGGTACTTGGTGAACAGGCCCTGGAACTTCGTAAAGAGCACGCTGCCGCGGCCAAAGGTGTCTCTGGCAACGATGTCGAGCACCTGATCGAGCAGGGCGCCGCTCTTAAGCTGATCGACGCCGGACTGCACCCAGGCGGGATAATTGCCGTCGTCCTCGCCGGCGAGGTTGCACTGGTAGATCCAGTTGGCGAAGTCGAGCAGGTTCTTACCCTCCGCGATCGGGACAACGGCCACATCATCAATGATCTGGTCGATGTTCGCCACGATCTTCGTGACCGGCCAGGTGTTCTCCGGCAGGAACTTGCTGAAGAACGACTTGATAAAGCTGCCCGCGACCGTCTTGAGCATATCGGTCGAGAAGCCGTGCGCGCGGCCGTACTCCGTGAGATCATCGATGGTCTTGGCCGATCCGGTCAGAGGATCCGTATAGCTGATGGGGCCGAAGTGCGTGCGCGTGCCGGTGGAAACGACTGTCGCGTCCGTGCTGCGGCGGACCTCCACGAAGCGCAGCGGCGACGGGTAGGTCAGGCCGGAGCCGGTCTCGATATCATAAATGGTGTTGCCGGCGTCCGTGGTTTTGGCGGCAATATCGACCGCGTGCATATGGCCGGTGAACATGACGCTCATGCCCGCATCGGCATACTCCTGTGCGAGCCGCTCGTAGTCGTTCACGAGGTACATCGGCAGGATGGTCGGCTCGACGTCAAAGTGTGCGACGAGGCCGTGGTGCTGCATGCCGAGCACGACATCGCCGCGGGCCTTGGCGGCCTGGATCTGGGCGATGACCCACTGTTCGAGGTCGACACTGATGGCACCGCTCGTCTCGTGTTCGTCCTCGCCGGTGGAGGTGTTGTCCGAGCTGTAGCGGCCGGTGTCGACGACGACGAGGGTGAAGCCGTCCGCCGGGCGGGCCACATAGGACAGGCCGCCCGCTTCCTTGCCGGCCGGAGGTGTATAGGTCGCAATGACGGTCGGGTCGGAATAGACAAAGTCATAGATCTGCTTGAAATCTTCCGGATCCGTGCGCGTGGCGGGCACCGCCTTGCCGTCGGGCGTGTTGAAGTTCAGCGCGTCCGAGTTGCGGATGTCATGGTTGCCGTTGATAACGTAAATCTTCATGTCCGGCATTTCCTGCTGCAGCTGCTGCAGCTTTTGCGCCAGCGCCTTGTGGCACTCCTGCTCGCCGTCCTTGGTCAGGTCGCCGGACAGCAGGAGCACATCCGGCTTGTCCTGGCGCACGGCGTCGAGCAGTGTGCCAAGGATGGCATCGCTCTCGGCAAACATCTTGCGGTCGCTGTTGAGCGCGGTCTGATAATCCTCCGTGTCGCAGATCATGGACGGCGACAGGTAGTGGTCGTCGGACATGACGGCGATCTTCAGCGTGTCGGTATCCGATTCGCTCTGCGCATCCTGCGCAGCGAAAACCGGCACGCTCAGGGCCAGCACCATCGCCACTACCAGCAGCAGCGACAGCAGGCGGGACCCGATGCGTTTCGTGTGCTTCATCTCTTCCTCCTGTAATATTCTAGATTCTGGCTCTTACAAGCTCATGCTCCTGTTTTACACAGCGCGTGTAAAGTCTGAAACCGCGGGTATGTAAAGTTCCTGTGCGGTAAAGTATCGACGATTTTACATTCCCGCCTTGACAAGCCGCACCGGGAGGCCTATGATAAATGCGACAAATACGGGGAGCCGCTTTGGCTGAGAGTAAGCATCCGCTTAGACCCGCACACCTGATTTGGACAATGCCAACGTAGGGATTCATACTGCCGGACCACAACAGCAGCACTCTTTACGGGCGCTGCTGTTTTTTCGTGCAGATATTCCCCGGAAGAAAGGAGTCATTTTTATGGAGCAAGTGCTCAAGACCACGCTCGAGAACGTGCGCGCGAAAACGCCGCTCGTGCACAACATTACAAACTACGTCACCGTCAACGACGTGGCGAACGTCCTGCTGGCGGCCGGCGGCTCGCCGATCATGTCCGACGATGCCGACGATGTCGAGGACATCACGAGCATCTGCGGCGGGCTGAACATCAACATCGGTACGCTCAACAAAAACACCATCCCGTCGATGTTCCTCGCCGGGAAGAAGGCAAACGAGCTGGGCCATATCGTCCTGCTCGACCCCGTTGGCGCGGGCGCGAGCCGCCTGCGCACCGACACGGCCAACCGGCTCATGCAGGAAGTGCGCTTTGACGCCGTGCGCGGCAACATCTCCGAGATCAAGACGCTCTGCACCGGCAGCGGCAGCACCAAGGGCGTGGACGCCGACGCGGTCGACGCCGTGACGGAGGAAAATCTTGACGACGGCGTGCAGCTCGTCAAGACCTTCGCGCAGAGAGCCGGCTGCATCATCGCCGTGACCGGCGCGATTGACCTCGTGAGCGACGGCGCGCGCTGCTGGTGCATCCGCAACGGCCGCGCGGAGATGAGCCGCATCACCGGCACGGGCTGTCAGCTCTCGGCGCTGATGACGGCGTTTCTGGTCGCAAATCCCGACCGCAAGCTCGAGGCCGCGGCGGCCGCCGTGTGCATGATGGGACTCGCGGGCGAGATTGGCTGGGCCAACATGCAGCCCGGCGACGGCAACAGCACCTACCGCAACCGCATCATCGACGCCATTTTCAACATGACCGGCGACGCGCTGGAGGAAGGGGCCAAGTATGAACTGCGATAACGCGTCTCTGCTGCTCTATGCCGTGACCGACCGCTCGTGGCTGCACGGCCAGACGCTCTACGAGCAGGCAGAGCAGGCGCTGCAGGGCGGCGCAACGTTTTTACAGCTGCGTGAAAAGGAACTCGACGAGGCGCATTTTCAAGAGGAAGCCATCGCGCTCAAGGCGCTGTGCCGGCAGTACGGCGTGCCGTTCGTGCTCGATGACAACGTGGCGCTCGCCATAGCAACGGACGCCGACGGCGTGCACGTCGGCCAGAGCGACATGGCGGCCGGAAAAGTGCGCGCGCTCATCGGCCCGGACAAGATCCTCGGTGTGTCGGCCCAGACGGTGGAGGAAGCGCTGCTGGCCGAGCGCGAGGGCGCGGACTATCTCGGCGTGGGCGCCGTATTCCCGACCGGGACGAAAGCCGACGCCGACGCCGTGAGCTATGACACTCTGCGTGACATCTGCGCGGCCGTGTCCATCCCGGTCATCGCCATCGGCGGCATCACGAAGGACAATGTCACCCAACTCTCCGGCAGCGGCATCGTCGGCGTCGCCGTCGTGAGCGCAATCTTCGCGCAGCCGGACATCCCCGCCGCCACGCGCGCGCTCAAAGCCGCCGTGCGAGCGGCGCTGGACCTGTGACCCCCTGCGCGCGGGCGCAGACAAGATAATAAAATAGCGGCGGATCGGGGGCACCACTTTCCGTCGCTCAACAAAATTGATGCTGAAAAGGAGACAGAATATGAAAACAGCATTAACGATCGCCGGAAGCGATTCCAGCGGAGGCGCCGGTATTCAGGCCGATCTGAAAGCCATGACCATGAATGGCGTATTTGCCATGAGTGCGATCACGGCGCTGACCGCCCAGAACACGACCGGCGTACAGGGTATTTTTGAAGTGAGCCCGGCATTTCTCGGCCAGCAGATCGACAGCGTCTTTACCGACATCCGGCCTGACGCGGTGAAGATCGGCATGGTCGCGTCCTCCGGCCTCATTGAGGTCATTGCCGAGCGGCTGCAGCACTACGCAGCGACGAACATCGTCGTCGACCCCGTGATGGTCGCCACGAGCGGCGCGCGGCTCATCTCCGAGGATGCCATCGCCACGCTCGAGGCGCGGCTGCTGCCGCTTGCCACTGTGCTCACGCCCAACATCCCGGAAGCGGAAGTGCTCTCGGCTCTGACCATTGCCTCCCCCGACGACATGATCGCCGCCGGAAAAGCCATCAGCGAGCGCTACGGCTGCGCCGTCCTGTGCAAGGGCGGACACCGGCTCAACGACGCCAACGACCTCCTGTACCGCGACGGCAGCTACGAGTGGTTCAACGGCAGGCGCATCGACAACCCCAACACCCACGGCACCGGCTGCACGCTCTCAAGCGCCATCGCGGCCAACCTCGCCAAGGGCTTTGACCTCGACACGGCCGTCCGCCGCGCAAAGGACTACCTCTCCGGCGCACTGGCCGCCATGCTCGACCTCGGCGCCGGTGCCGGCCCGATAGATCACGCGTTCGACCTGAAGCCGGAATACCGGCAGGAGGCCTGAACGTGAAAAAAACATCTGCATTTCAAAACAGCCTCATCTGGTTCGGCGCGGCCGTGTCCATCGCGGAGATCCTTACCGGCACATACTTCGCGCCCCTCGGCTTCGCGAAGGGCCTGCTCGCCATCCTCGTCGGCCACGTCATCGGCTGCGCGATGTTCTTCTTCGCGGGCCTCATCGGCGGCCGTACCGGCCGCAGCGCCATGGGCACGGTCGAGCTGAGCTTTGGCCGCATCGGCTGCCTGTTTTTCGCCGCGCTCAACGTGTTGCAGCTCGTCGGCTGGACAGCCATCATGATCTATGACGGCGCGCTGGCGACGAACACCGTGCTCGGCATCGGCAAGTGGGTGTGGTGCCTCGTCATCGGCGGGCTCATCGTGGTGTGGATCGCCGTCGGCATCAAGAACCTCGGCTGGATCAACAAGATCGCCATGGCCGCGCTGTTCATCCTCTCGATCGTGCTGTGCGTGGTGGTGTTCCGCGGCGGCACGCCCGTCACGGCGCCGGACGACAGCCTGAGCTTCGGCGCGGCGGTCGAGCTGGCCGTGGCCATGCCGCTGTCGTGGCTGCCGCTCATCTCCGACTACACGCGCGAGGCCGAAAAGCCATTCGCCGCCACGCTCTCGAGCACGCTGACCTACGGCGTCGTGAGCTGCTGGATGTACGTCATCGGCATGGGCGCCGCCATCTTCACCGGCGAGGGCGACATCGCGCTCATCATGGTCAAGGCCGGTCTCGGCGTGGCCGCGCTGCTCATCCTCATCCTCTCGACCGTCACGACGACGTTCCTCGATGCGTACAGCGCCGGCATCTCGGCAGAGTCCCTGTCGAAGAAGATCAACGGCAAGTATGCCGCGCTCATCGTGACCGTCATCGGCACGGTCTGCGCCATGTGCTTCCCGATGGACGACATCACGAACTTCCTGTACCTGATCGGCTCCGTGTTCGCGCCAATGATTGCCATCCAGATCACGGACTTCTTCCTGCTCCGGCGCGGCGGCGTGAGCGGAAAGCTCGATGTGTGCAGCGCCGTCGTCTGGGTGCTGGGCTTCGTGCTCTACCGCGTGCTCATGACCGTGGACATCCCGGTCGGCAACACGCTGCCCGACATGGCCGGCACGATGCTCCTGTGCCTGATCGCGCACAAGATCGTCCCGGACAAAACAAAGGCCGCCTGAGCCTTTTGCAAAAATTGCCTGGCTGGAAACGCCCGCATGATGTGCGGGCGTTTTTGCGTCTTGAATTCCCAGCAAAGCCGTGTTATTTTAAGGACAGAAACAAGATTCAGGGAGGCAGGCATATGAAAGATCTCAAACCGACGTGCCGCATCGCCGTGGTGCAGGCGGCGCCGGTGCTGTTTGACAAGACCGCGTGCACGGACAAGGCCGTGCGCCTGATCGCGGAGTGCGCGCAGCATGGCGCGGAGCTCATCGTGTTCCCGGAGCTGTTCATCCCCGGCTACCCGTACGGCATGACGTTCGGCTTCACGGTCGGCGCGCGCAACGAAGACGGGCGCAAGGACTGGCAGCTATATTGCGACAACTCCATCGTCGTGCCCGGGCCGGAGACGGAGTGCCTCGCCGCGGCGGCGAAGGCCGCGGGCGCGTATGTGAGCATCGGCGTGTCGGAGCGCGACGGCGTGACGGGCACGCTCTATAACTCCAACCTCATTTTCTGCCCGGACGGCACGCTCGCCCCCGTGCACCGCAAGCTCAAGCCCACCGGGGCCGAGCGCGTGGTATGGGGCGACGCCGACCGCGGGTATTTCCCGGTCGTGGACACGCCGTGGGGCCCGATGGGCAGCCTCATCTGCTGGGAAAGCTATATGCCGCTGGCGCGCACGGCGCTGTATGAAAAGGGCGTGACGCTCTACATCTCGCCGAACACGAACGACAATCCCGAGTGGCAGGCCACCGTGCAGCACATCGCGCTCGAGGGCCGGTGCTACTTCATCAACTGCGACATGGTCTTTCGCCGCGCGGACTACCCCGCCGGGCTGCACTGCCCGGACGAAATTGCGCGCCTGAACGACATTCCCTGCCGCGGCGGCAGCTGCATCGTCGACCCCTACGGGCACTATATCGTGCAGCCCCTGTGGGACACCGAGGACATTCTCTACGCCGATCTCGACATGCAGCGCGTGCCCGCGAGCCGCATGGAGCTCGACGTGTGCGGCCACTACGCGCGGCCGGACGTGCTGCGCCTGACCGTGCAGGATGCATGAAAGGAGCCGCCATATGAAGCTTGCCATGGCGCAGATGTCCATGAGCGGAAGCATGGACGAAAACCTGAAAAAGTCCCTCGCCTTCTGCGACGCCGCTGCGGGCAGCGACCTGCTGTTTTTCCCGGAGGTGCAGCTCACGCCGTTTTTCCCGCAGTATGCGGGCAGGAATGTGGGCGCCTATGTCGTCCCGGCGGGCAGCCCGACGGTTCAGGCCTTCGCAGGCAAGGCGAAGGAGCACCGGCTCTACCTCTCGCCGAACATGTACCTCGAGCAGGAGGGCCGTCGCTATGACGCCTCCCTCTGGCTGACGCCGGAGGGGGACTGCGCGGGCGTGGCCAAGATGGTGCACATCATGCAGGCGGCGCAGTTTTACGAGCGCGACTACTACACGCCGTCTGAGGACGGCTTTCTCGTGTTCGACACGCCGTTTGGCTGCGTCGGCATCGTGATCTGCTTTGACCGGCACCTGCCGGAGAGCATCCGCACGTGCGCGCTCAAGGGGGCGGATCTCGTCATCATCCCGACGGCGAACACAAAAGCCGAACCCATGGAGCTCTTCGAGTGGGAGATCCGCGTGCAGGCGATGCAGAACCAGATCTTCGTTGCCATGTGCAACCGTGTGGGACGCGAGGACGGGATGGACTTTGCCGGCGAGTCGCTCATTGTGCACCCGAGCGGCGACGTGATCTGCAAAGCCGACGACCGCGAGCAACTCATCGTGCAGGAGCTCGACCTCGCCGAGGCGTGGCTCTGGCGCGAGCAGAAGCGCCCGTACCTCAAGCAGCGGCGGCCGGAGTGCTATCTGTAAAAGCGAAAAAATGCAGGCCCCGCGCCGGATCCCCGGCGCGGGGCGCAATTTGTCTCATAATGCCCGGCGATTGAAAACAGGCCGCTGAAAGCGCTTGCTTTCAGCGGCCTGCGGCTGTGATGATGTAAAGTTCCGATCAGTCAAGACCAATGCCGTTGCGGACGATGTGGGCCTCTTTGTAGCGGCCTTCGTAGCAGAGCAGTGCGTTGATGGTAGAGAGTCTGCACAGCAGGTCCATGGAAGTGTCGGAGAAAAAGCCGCTGTGCGGAGTGATAATGACATTATCCCGGCCAAGCAGCGGGCACTTGTCAAGCTCAGGGAACTCGGACTCCAGCATATCCAGACCGGCGGCGCGAACCAGGCCGTTGTCCAACGCCCAGGCCAGATCTTCTTCGCAGATCATTGCGCCGCGGCCCTCGTTGATGATGATCGGCTGCTTTTTGCACTTGGCAAACAGTTCCTTGTTGAACATGTGATAATTGTCGTCCGTAAGGTTCATGTGGATGGAGATAACGTCCGACTGCTCAAGAATGGTGTCCATATCCACGAGCTCCACGCCCACGCTCTCTGCGACCTCGGCAGGCAGGAACGGATCGTAGGCAATGACGTGCATATCCAACCCTTTGGCCTTCTTGGCGACCGAGCGGCCAATACGCCCCAGGCCAACGATGCCCATGGTCTGCCCTTCGATGCGCTTGAGCCCCTTGGCCGCGTCGTAGATCCACTGCTTGTCCTGCTGAATGCTCCGGTCATAGATGCGCAGGCCGCGCTGCAGGAACAGCATCAGCGCCACTGCATTTTCCGCCGTCTCCTGTGTGCAGTAGTCCTCGATCGAAACGACAGCGATGCCCTTTTCGGTGGCATAATCGATATCGACCTCATTGAAGCCGGTGGACTGGAAGGAGATAACCTTGCACTTGGGCATGGCGTCTATCTCTTTCTTGCCGAGGTAGACATAGCCGTTGATGACGACGTCAGCGTCCGCGATGTCTGTGTAGAACTGCTCGTTGTGCTCGGAGTGCTCGTCAAACACGGCGATCGCGGTCTCAGCGTCTTTTGGCAGCACGGAAAACTCGATGCTCATATCTCTGTCTTTTGTTGCAGGGGCCTCTGTAAATACAACTTTCATTTTAATTCTCCTTTGCCTTTAGATAATGGCGTTCTCTTCGCGCATGCACGCGATTTCTTCATCCGTATAGCCTAGGGCCGCGAATACACGGTCGGTGTCTTCCCCGATCTTTCCGGTGGGCGTATAACTGCGCTGCTCATAGTCCGAAAAATGCACGGGCGGGCAGGGCATCATGACCTTCAGGCCGTCTTTGAACTCCAGCTCCTGCACATAGCCGTTGGCGAGCGCCTGCTCGTCGGTGCTGACGTCGCGCGTGCAGTGCATGACCTCGCAGGAAACGCTGTTGCTGCTGAGATAATCACGCCATTCGCTGCTCGTGCGCGTCAAAAACAGCTTGTTGAGCCGCTCGACGAACTCCACGATCGCATCGCTTTCGGCGAGCGCACCAAGCGATGCATAGTTGGGATTTTCAGTCACATCCGGCATGTCAAACAGCTTGGCGAACTTCGGCAGGTCACGCTGATACTCGTTGTCAAAAATGCCGATCCACTTCCCGTCCGCGCACAGATAATACTGTGAGAACGGGTCCGCAGGGCGCAGCGGATCCAGTGGGCGCTTGCCGCCAAACTGCGGCTGATGCGATACGACGGACACTGCGTTGCACCAGATACCGCTGGCAAAAAGCGAGGTGTTGACCAATGTGCCGCGGCCGGTACGTACGCGGCCAAGCAGAGCCATGAGGATGCCGGAAAAAAGCACAGAACTGGTAGACATATCACCAAAGGCATAGGTCGGGTTAAACGGGAAACTGCCCGGCACCTGCCAATCAGCCATCGGCCCGGAGCGCAGCCAGAACGCAGTGCTGTCGAAGCCGGGATTTGAAGCAACAGGGCCCTTCGGGCCGAAACCGGAAAAGTGCGCATATACAAGCTTCGGATAGCAATCACGCAGGCTTTCGTAGTCGAGATCGAGGCGCTGGAGGCCGCCGACACGAACATTCGTAAGGAACACATCCGCATCCTCAAGCAGCTTGAGCATCGCCGCTTTTCCGTCGGGATGCTTCAGGTTGATAGATGTGAGCTTCTTGCCGCTGTTCTGGATCGTAAAGAGCGGATTTTTATAGTCCTCACAGACAACGCGTTCAAAATTGCCAGCCACACGATAGTCGTCGCCGGCAAGGCTTTCAATTTTGATGACCTCGGCGCCATATGCGCTCAGCATCCGTCCGGCGGTAGGAGCGGCAACAACGGTCGCCAACTCGATCACTTTTATGCCTTCGAGGGGCATTTTTATGTTTTCGGTCATTTTTTACCTCCGTGGCGTATTTGTATGTTTGCATTACAGATTTTTGCGTGTTATAATCTTGACCATCACATAGCGGGAAAGGGTGAAAATGTTTTGTTCACATCCGTTCATCAGGAGAGGAACTTCAAAAATATCATCAATCAAATCAAGCAGGCAATCATATCCGGAGAACTCAAGGTTGGTGACTGCCTCCCAACGGAAGGTGAACTGACGCAAATATTCGGTGTCAGCCGATCCTCCGTGAGAGAGGCCCTGAAGGCCCTCGAAGTGTACGGGCTTATCGAGTCGCGTAAAGGCGGTGGCAGCTTTGTCGTGAACAACCTGCTATCCTCCATGACGGACAGCCTTTCGATGTACTTTCGCCTGCAGGGGTGCACACTGCACGATTTGACCCAGCTGCGTCAGTCCATTGAGCTTGGCGCGGTACGTGAGGTGATCAACAGTGCCACCGATGATGAGATCAAAGAGCTCGGCGACTGCCTGAATCGTTATCTCAACAGCAGCACGACCGACGAGCACCAGCTTTACGACATGAATTTCCACAGTATGCTTGTTACGCTATCGAAAAACACGCTGTATCAATATATGCTCAGCTCATTCAACGACGTATACTCGAAGGATATCTGCTATTCGCACCAGGTCGTCGAGGATCAAGGACAGATCGAAGAATCATACAAGATCCACACAGAACTGTACAACGCCATATGTGCGCGCGATATGAACGCCGCAGCCGAATGGTTGAACCGTCACTTTGACTTCACGCAGGAAGATATCAGGCGCCAGACGAGCTACTTCTTCGGTGAGAACGAACTATAAGAGCAGCCTCTTTTTGCATGTCATCCCGACAAAAGCGGGATGACATTTTTTGTGCTTATTCTTCCTGTGCCCTGCCTATGGAGAGAAATCCTTCAACCCGGGTACGTTCCTCGTCACTCTGCCTGCCGAAAATGGAGACGAGGAAATAGATCGCACCAGAGGCAACGAGGCCGGGCCAGAGGCAGTCAATCTGAAAAACGCCGCCTAGGCCGGAACTTTTGCAGATATACCAACCGATGACCGTGACCGTTGCCACAAGGATGCTGTAAAATGCGGCCTGAGAATTGCCGCGCTTCCAGACAAAACCCATAACGGTCGGGAAAAACAGGCCGGCAGAGAGGATGGTCAATGTAAGAAACAGAATATTCATGATATCCTGCATAAACCATGCGATCAGCGCACTGGTAATGCCGATGATAGCAGATGCGATGATGCTAAGGCGCGAGATCTTCTGCTCAGAGGCATTGGGGTTGATATAGCGCAGGTAGATATCTCGCGTGATGTTGGCCGAGCCGGTGATAATGGCAACATCGCCTGAGGACATGATCGCAGCAAGAATACCAACAATGACAATTCCCTTGATACCGGACGGGAAAGTCATGAGAATCAGATTCGTCATGGCGTTGGTGCCGGCAGGCAGATCCGGTATCAGGAGCTTGGTGGCCATGCCCTCATAAGTAGAACAGAAAGCAAGAGGAATGATGAGTAAAGCCGCATAGATCCCGCCGCGCTTTGCAACCGCGGGCGACTTCGCCGAGATGCAGCGGGTGTAGCTATCCATGGTGGTGAAAAACGACAGCACCGTGGATACCGCAAACGCGATGATCGTCGGCCAGCCCCATGCGCCGAGGTCGAAGTAGCTCGCCGGCAGTGCGCGGACAGCGCTGATGCCGCCGGTCGCCTTTGCGGCAAAGGGCACGCCGATCACAATGCCGAGCACAAGCAGACCCACCTGCACCCAGTCAGTATAGACAACGGCCATGAAGCCGCCGAGCGCCGTATAGGCGATCAGGACGGCGGAGGCGATCAGAAAGGATTTTCCGAGGCCGAGCTGCGTGAGGGTGTTGAGAATTTCGCCGGCCGCAACAAGTTGTGAAGCGGTGACACCGATCATGCCAAAGAGCGTGCAGATAGTGGCAACAAGGCGTGCGCGGCCATCATAACGACTCTCAATAAATTCGGGATATGTAATATGCTGCAGCTTGTCTCCGATGCGCTTGATCTTTTCTGACAGCAGCAGGGAGAACAGTAGGCATCCCATCGCAGTCATGCCAACGTACCACACGGCGGTAATACCCATATCGTAACCCTTTGTCGAGGTTCCGATCACGGATGCACCACCGATCCAGCAGGAGACCCATAGACACATGATTGTAACAGGGTTTTGCTTTCTCCCGCCGACATAGTAATTTTCTGTGCCTTTGTCCTTCCGGTTGGCGAAGACACCGATAGCCAGCATTGCGACAAGATATATTCCAATAAAGCAAAAATCTATCGTTCTCATTTCCACACAACCACCAAAAGTTTTTTACTTTGTGCCGGTGACGCTCTTTACGCCCGCGTCAAAGCACATTCCATTTTGGGGATTGACCTTGCCTTTGCGGGCAAAAAACTTATCAATGTAGCCCTTGAAGTCCGCGCAATCAAACATACCGGAAGCAGCAACAGCTGCACCGAGCGCCGCAATATTCAGGCCTCTCGGATTGCCGAGTTCATTTGCAATGTCACTCGCCGGGACACGAACCACCTGGATATCGTCTCTGAACGCATAGTCCGGACTACACAGGGAACTGTTGACAACGAGGATGGAACCTGGCTTCATGGTGTCCATGAATTTGCCAATGGAGACCTCGTTGAGGCAGATGAGAACATCGGGTGCCTTGACATAAGGGCTCGCGATCTCTTCGTCGCTGATCTTGATGTTACAGTTTGCAGTGCCGCCGCGCATTTCAGAACCGTAAGAGGGGTACCAAGTAATTGTTTTTCCGGCTTCCATGCCGGCAAAAGCAAGAATGTTGCCGGCAACCAAAACTCCCTGTCCACCGAATCCGGCGCAGATAATTTCAGTCATATTTATTTCTCCTTCTTATCAATGAACTCGCCGAGCTCGTAGTATTTCAGACTCTCGTTGCGGATGCGCTCACATGCTGCGGCCGGGCTGAGGCTCCAGTTGGTCGGGCAGGCACCCAGCAGCTCGACAAGGCAGAAGCCCTCACCGCGAAGCTGCTTTTCAAACGCCTTCTGGATGTATTGCTGCGCCTTGATGACGCCAGCAGGGCTGTCCAGTGCGGCGCGGGCAAGGTATGCGATGTCCATGTAGCCGATGGTCTTGGTAATGTCAAAAACACCGCCCTGCGTCTTGGGATCGCGGCCCTTGAGAGAAGAGGCGGTCTTCTGACCCGGAAGCGTGGTCGGTGCCATCTGGCCGCCGGTCATGCCGAACACGCCGTTGTTCAGAACAATGGCGACAATATTCTCATTGCGCAGAGCGCAGTGAACGGTTTCGGCAGTCCCGATCGAGTAAGCGGCACCGTCGCCAAGATAAGCGGCGACAAGTGCATCCGGACGTGCACGCTTGATACCGGCGGCTACAGCGATGGGGCGGCCGTGCGCACACATGACGGTGTCAAAATCCCAAATGTCCATGCTCCATGCGCCGCAGGCAACGTCGACCGTGGGAATGAACTTTTCGCGCATGCCGAGTGCTTCCACCGATTCGGCAATGATTCTGTCGGAAATACCGTGGGCGCAACCAGGGCAGAAGGAAGAGCCGGGGTAGGTAAGACTGTCAGGCTTTTTGAGTATCATAACTTTTCCTCACTTTCCAGCAAGCTCGCGGGCTTTCTTCACAATGACCTCGGGATCGGGAACATCAAAGAACGTGCCGTAGGAGTCGATCGGATAACGACTGTCGGTCGCAAGCTTGAGATCATCGACCATCTGGCCGAGAATATTCATTTCGACGCATACAAAGCCCTTGAAGTCGGGCGCAAGATGCTCGAACGCCTTGTTCGGGTACGGCCAGAGCGTAATCGGACGGATCAGGCCAAGACGGAATCCCTGCGCGCGGGCCATTCTCACGGCTTCTTTCGCAATACGGGAACTGATGCCGAATGCCACCGTGATGACCTCCGCATCCTCGGTCATATAACTTTCCCAGCGCTGCTCGTTGTCGGTGATGGTCTGGTATTTGCCGGAAAGATATTCCTCATAGTTCTTGTGGCCGTAGAAGCAGACATTGCTGATGACCTTGTGCTGCTCGCCGATCTTGCTGCCTTTGACCGACCAGTCATAGGCGTTGATGTCGTGCTCGTGCATCTCCGGCAGCTGAACAATCTCCATCATCTGACCGATCGCAGCGTCGGAGGCAATGATCACGGGGTGAAGGTACTTCTCCGCAAGATCAAATGCGTCGCGGACAAGATCCATGCCTTCCTGAACGGAGTTTGGCGCGAGGACGATGGTCCGGTAGTCGCCGTTGCCGCCGCCGCGTGTGACGGCCCAGTAGTCGCCCTGCCCCTGCGCAATGTCACCGAGGCCGTTGCCGATACGCATGACATCGATCAGCACTGCCGGCAGATCCGCCGCGCACAAATAGGAAATGCCCTCATGCTGCAGCGCGAAGCCCGGGCCAGAGGAGCTGGTCATCGCTCTTGCGCCGGTCGCTGCCGCTCCATACAGCATGTTCACGCCGCCAAGCTCGGATTCGGTCTGAACGAACTGACCACCAACCTCCGCCATTCTCCACGAGAGATATTCCAGAATCTCGGTCTGAGGCGTGATCGGATAGCCGCTGTAAAATCTGCAGCCGGCACGCAGCGCCGCCTCGGCAAGCGCTTCGTTGCCTTTCATCAATACTTTTTCCATTTCTCCGCCTCCTCAGGTATGGATCTCGATGCAGTAGTCGGGGCACATTCTGTAGCACATGCCACAGCCTACGCATTTGGTGGGGTTGGCTATTGCATAGCGATAACCGCTCTTGTTCATTTCGAACGACTGGCTCAGCGCGCCCTTTCTGCATACGCTCACACAAAGGCCGCAGCCCTTGCAGTGTTCATGATTGATGATGATTTTTTCCTGCATTTTAATCTCCAATTCCAGTGATAAACTTGAAATCCATATTCCCAGGGAAAATGCAGGCACATTTCCCCGGGGAATATTTCCGATAAATTCAATTTGACTCAGGTGTTCGCCGCTTTGGCTTCTTTTTTATTGAGGAGCACCATGGCCAGTGCTGCCAGCATACCAGCAATGCACATGCCGCACAGCAGCGTGAACACTCTGGAGTATGCCGCGTTGCCGTACTTGTCGAGCCAATTGCCAATGATCGTGGGCAGGCAGATGTCCGGCAGATTGAAGCCGACAATGGACGCCACGGCCATTGCGGTGCCGGAGATCTCCTTCGGTACCCTTGCCTCGTCAACAGAGGCCCACATGACGCCGCGTGCCATGAAGCAAACGGTTGCAAGGACAAGTGTCAGCACGGTAAAGATCGTGACAAGCGAAGAGCCGCCTTTTGCAAGGGAGATGTAGAGCGTGATCACAAACATCGCACCGAAAGCGATGATCTCGAACTTGGACACGGACTTCATTTTGTCGGCCAGCACGCCGCCGATGGGCGCGCCGATCAGCTTCAGGCCGTAGCTCTTGAGAATCGCCAGGAAGCCCGCGAACGTGACCGTTGCTCCGAGCACGTTGGTCATGTACGGCGTGATGAAAGACTGGCAGGTGTAAAAGCCGTAGCAGCAGAAGATGATGATGCAGCTGAGGTAGAACTTCGGGAGCTTGAACACGGCAAAAGTGCCCTTAATATCGACTTTTTTCTTTACTGCAGCGCTGTAGTGGACTTCTGTGATCTTCTCATCAAAGAAGATCTGAACAAGCAGACCGCCGATAAAGCTCATGACACCCATCACGATGACCGCGGTCTTGAGGGCAGTGACGGAGCTGTCCATGCAGGAGAAAGCCCAAAGGGCAACCGCGTTTGTGATCGTGGCAGACAGGCCGCAGAATGCCTCATAATAACCGAATGTACGGCCCTGCTCATCCTCGCCGCCGACCATGGAAACCGCCTTGAGAATCGCAGCAAAGAATGCGGTAACACTGGCAATGCCGGAAATGATCCATGTGATCATTGCGCACGCATAGCTGCGCATCGTAAATGCGAAGAAAATGCTGACTGCAGCCTGCAGATATGCGGATACAACGATAATGCCCTTCGTTTTACAACGGTCCGCAATCCAGCCGCCGGGCAGAAGACCGATGCAGCTCACGATGGTATAGACCGTGATCAGAAGGCCGAGCTGCGTGTTTGTGCACTGCATTGCTTCCAGCATTGCATCGTAAAAGATGTACTTCATGTAGGCCAGATTGAACATCGAACCATAAACGAAGCCAAGGGAAATGACAGCCAAAAAGTATTTTGTTCTGTTACTTGCGCTTTTCATTGGTATCCTCCTTATTTTTGATGATATTCCCTTTTCCCATGTAACGCTCTCACATCATCCTTTCTGATTATCTTATTGTCTGACAAATAAGACGTAAGGAAAAAGCTACATTCGTAGCTTTGCGTTTGGCTGCGCAGCCATGCATATGAACACAAAGTCATTTTATATTTTTCAGAGCAAATTGTCAACCAGAATTCGAAAAACAGTATATCAAAAATTTAACACGCTTTCCGATAACTTCCGTGCGGCGAAGCTCTCCGGTTTCCTGCAAGGGCAATTCCTGCTTCTTTGCCCCGGAGCACACCTCCTCTTCCCACGCTGCAAAACAGCGAAGATGCGCTCGGACCTGCATGCATCCGTGTCCTTTGACAAGCGCAAGCCCCGCACCGGGTTTTTCGGTGCGGGGATCGTTTCTTATTTATATTCCGGGCACTGGTAGCGGGGCTTGCCCTGACTCTTGTGTCCGTACTCGATGGCGGATACCGGGCAGCCGCAGATGCAGGCCATGCAGTGCGTGCATGCGCCGTTCCAGCGCGGGCGGCGCTCGACGATGTCGATACCGTTGACTGGGCAGCTCAGTGCGCACTTGCCACAGCCGATGCACGCGTCAGAGACCGTGAACGGCCCGGACTTGACAAAGCATTTATAAAAGATCGTGTTCACCGGGCCGGTCTTGAACCGGTCGAGCGGGCCGACGTTCGGGGCCGGGAATGCTACCCCGCGCTGCACGCAGGCGATGCCACCGTCGATGGACGGCTGCGCCGCCGTGATGATCTGCGCCGCCTCCTCCGCGCCGGGCACATAGAACATGGCGACGTAGTTTTCCGGCATGACGACCTGCAGCACACCCTGGTAATCGAGCCCGATGTCCGCGCACAGCGCCGCGATGCGGCTGCCGGCGTTGCCGATCTCGCTGCCGCAGGTCATGACAAAGTAGGCCTTGCGGCTGCCGGTGAAGCGGCCGCAGCGGAGAAAGTCCGCAAAAATGTGTGGGATCTGCCAGCCGTACGTCGGCGAGACGAACACCCACGGCCGGTCGGCGTGCAGGTCTGCAGGCGTGTCGTTTTTGATGTATTCATTCGCGGTGATGAGATTGTCGCCGAGGGCGGCGGCGAAGCGCTGGGCAACATAGCGGCTGTTGCCGGTGCCGGTGTAATAGACGATCATGGTGCTCCTCCAAAAGTATGATTTTGCCCAGTATAGCACACCCACACCCCGATTTCCAGCCGGACGTTGTGTCCGCGCGCCCGGTGTGCTACAATTGGAAAAAGACCGCAACTTATGGGAGGGACCGCATTTGTACTGGTATACCATCGGGCAGACGCTCACGCAGCAGGAGCGTGCGCCCGCGCCGGAGCAGCCCGCCGTCGTGCTGCTGACATCCGAAGAGCTGTCGCACCAGCCGGCGCTGCCCGGTCTGGAGCGGACGCTGCACCACGCACCGCCGGCACGCGACGCGCGCGTGTGCAAGGCCGAGGTTCGCTCGGACTGTCTGGCGGGCACGCTCGTGCTGCCGCGCCAGGGCAAAGACGGCAAGCCGCTCGCCTGCGGCTACCTCGTCACGGGCACGCGCGTCGTGCTCGTGGACGACGAGAGCACACTGCAGGGGTTACTGCGCCGCATCGCCCGGGAAAAGCGCTGGACCAACGGCAGCGTCGGCCGGTTCCTCTACGACTTTTTTGAGCAGCTCATCGCCCGCGACCTGCACCAGCTCGAAAAGATCGAGGACCGCATCGAGGCGCTCGAGGATCGGGTGCTGGCGCACGAGCTGGACGACTTCTCCGCACAGATGACCGCGCTGCGCAAGGAGACCATGGCGTGGTTTCGCTATTACTCCCAGCTCGATGACGTGGCGTACGAGCTGCGCGAGAACGAAAACGGCTTCTTCACCGACAGCGAGCAGCTGCTGTTTCGCATGTTTGAGGACCGGGTCATCCGCCTGCGCGAAGAGTCGCAGCTGCTGCGCGAATCGTGCGCGCAGCTGCAGAGCCTGTTTCAGGCCGAGATCGACACGCGGCAAAACCGCATCATGCAGATCCTGACGATCGTGACGACGATCTTCCTGCCGCTGACGCTGCTCGTCGGGTGGTATGGCATGAATTTTGTCGGCATGCCGGAGCTGACGTGGAAGTACGGCTACCCCGTCATCGTCATCGTGAGCATTGTGACCGTGGGCATCAGCCTGTGGGTGTGCAAGAAGAAAAAATTCTGGTGACAAAATCACCGGCCGAGGAAATCTCAGCCGGTGATTTTTTATTTCCCCGTGCGCTCGGAGAAGTGCTCCGGGTTCTCGATCGACGTCAGCCGCAGCGGGAACGCCTGCTGCCCGAGGTCGGCGTAGGTGATGATCCACTCGCCGGAGTCGATCATCATCGCCATCGACAGCAGGTCGGTGCAGTCGACCGTCCCCTGCGCGCCGGCCGGGAGTGCGCCGACGTTCACACCGTCGGCGTCGCCGAAATCGAGCACCCGTACCTCCAGCATTTTCGCGTCCATGTCGCGCGAGAGCACTTCCACGCGCAGGTAGGCATAGCCCCCGTCGAGCGGGAGGTCGCTCATGTCCGGGGCGGGTGTGGTCTCCGCCGCGCCGCCGGCGGCGCAGCCCGTGCACAGCAGCGCGAGTGCGAGCAGGAAAGTCAGTATGCGGATATGCTTCATGCGTTTTCTCCTTTCAACCCATCGCGATGGAGCTTGGCCGAGCGCAGATACAGCGGGATGGCCGCCAGCTGCGCCGCCACCGACACCGACACCATGGCCGGGATGCTCACATCGTACAGCACACCGAGCAGCCAGCTGCCGAGAAACCAGAACACGCCGAACGCGCACTCAAACACGCCGTAGCCGGTGGCGCGGCTGGCCTTGGGCACCATCTGCGTGACGGCGGCCTTCAAGATCGACTCCTGCGCGCCCATGCCGATGCCCCAGAGCGCAACGCCCACGAACAGCGCGCCGACACTGCGGCACGCGAACACGAACACCGCAAACGGTGCCGACAGCACTGTCGACCACACGAGTGCCTGCACGCCTTTTTTATCATACAGCAGGCCGAACAGCAGCGCCGCCACGGCATCGACCAGCATGGCCCCGGCATACAGCAGCGGCAGCGACCCGCTGCTGACGAGCGCGGACGTCTCCGCAAGACCGGAGGCGAGGTGCGTGTACGTGCGCGAGACGTGCATGAGCACGAGCGAGTAGTCGATGAAGCCGAAGGCGAACAGGCTGATGCCCGCAATATAGAGCACGAACTCTTTTTTCATTTTGAAGGGCACGTATTCCTTCGGTTCGGGCTCAAAGTGCTCGGGATTCGGGAACTTCCGCTTCGTCACGAGCAGCAGCACGAGCGTGATTGCGCCCGGAATGGCCAGCACCGCAAAGCACGTGGAATAGACCTGAAACGTCGTGCCGTCGGTCTGAAAAAGCATCACCAGACACAGCAGCACCGGTCCGAGGAACGCGCCGATCTGGTCGAGCACCTCCTGGATGCCGAAGCTCTTGCCGACGCCCTCCTGCGAGGCGGCAAAGGACAGGATGGTGTCCTTTGCGGGCTTCTTGATGGCCTTGCCCATGCGCTGGACAACGAGCAGCGCGCACGCCCAGACCCAGCCGTGCTCGCCGACGAGCGCGAGCGCCGGCACGGCCAGCACATCGAGCACATAGCCGACGATCGTCATCGTCCAGTAATGCTTCGTCTTGTCCGTGAGCCTGCCGAACACATAGCGCATCGAGTAGCCCACGAGCTCGCCGAGGCCGGAGATGAAGCCGATCGTCCCGGCCGAGGCGCCCAGCAGCGTCAGATACGCGCCGCGGATGCTCGCCGCCCCCTCGTGCGTCATGTCGGAAAACAGGCTCACGATGCCGAACAGCAGCACGAACGCCATGGCCTGCGAGTATTTCCGTTTCTGCTTATTCTCCATCGGTCATCCCCTCCTGCATTCTGGCCGCCACGTTGGGAAAGCCCGCCTTGCTCTCCGCCTTGCAGCGCTGATAGAGCACGTCGAGCATGCGCGCGAACTCCGCGCGCTCCGGCTCCGCGAGCGGGGCGAGCAGCCAGTCATAAAACTGCGTCTCGACGGCGGCCTTTGAGTTTTTCAGCCGCTCGGCCTGCGCGGTGGCATAGAGGCAGCGGCTGCGGCCGTCGGCGGGATTGGCTTCCCGCCGCAGGTAGCCCTTGGCCTCCAGGCTCGCCGTCTGGCGCGCGACCGCGCCCTTGTCAAAGCCCGTGATGCGGCACACGCCCGCTTGCATGATGCCGGGGTTTTTACGGATCGCGTGCAGCACGTCAAACTCGCCCGGGCCGATTCCATCGGCGCGCAGCGTGCGCACGGTGAACTTGCTCACCTCGCGCGCGATCTTCGTGATCTTTCGTTTTGTGATGTCCATAGGCCCCTCCGGAACAAAAAAAGATGTAGCGTCATCCGAAATGGATGATACTACATCTTTCTCGTTTGTCAAGCTCTATTTCAGTTCGGCCGTAAACACGATCGTGCGCCCGTCGGGACTCTCGGCGCGGATGGTGCCGCGGTGCCCCTCGGCAATGCTGCGCGCGATGGACAGGCCGATGCCGAAGCCGTTGGTCTCGGCGCTGCGGGCGGGGTCTGCGCGGTAAAAGCGGTCAAAGAGCCGGCCGAGTGCGGCCGTGTCGAGCGCGTCGCACCGGTTTTCCGTGCGGATGACGACGCCGCGCCGCCCCTTCGCCAGGGAAAAGACGATGGGCGTGTCGGGCGCTGCGTACTTGACGGCGTTGTCGAGCAGGATGGACACGAGCTGCCGGATGGCATACTCGTCGCCGCAGTAGGTCAGCCCCGGCGTCACGCGCACGTCGAGCGCGTGGCCGGCGGACGCTGCGAAGTCGCGAAACGACTCCGCCGTCTCCGTGAGCGCGTCGCTGACCGGAAAGTCCGCCATCTGCAGGGGCGAGGCCTCCTCGTCCATGCGCGAGAGCGTGACGAGCTCGTTGACCAGCTCCGTGAGCTTTTCGGTCTGGTTTTCTGCCTTGTCGATCCACTTCTGCTGCCCGACCTCCATCTCCAGCACCTTCAGGCTCGTGGCGATGACGGTGATGGGCGTTTTGAGCTCGTGCGAGGCATCGGTGATGAACTGCTTTTGCCGCTCGGACGCCTGGATGACCGGCGCGATCGCCCGGCGCGAGCAGAGCACGATGATACAATACACCAGCGCTACGCACACGGCCGCAGCAGCCAGCGACATCCATGCGAACGTCATGACTGCGTGCAGCTCCTGATAGCTGTCGAGAAAGATGGCCATCCAGCGGTCGGTATCCGTGTGGACAACGTAGTATTTATACCCCGCCGTGTAACCGAAGCCCGCGCCGTGGCGCAGCGCTGCGGTGAGATACTGCGCCGTGTCGTCCTCGGACACGGCGGCGATGTGCGTCAGGTCCGCCTGCTCCAGGTCGCCGTCGCCGTCATAGCGCAGGACAAAGTAGCGCGTGGAGTACGGCGTCTCAGGCGTAAAAGCACCATCTGGCTTCTGGCCGGGCTTGCCCCCGTCGGGCGGAAAGTGCGGCACCGTGCCCTGATTGTCGCAGATCATCTGCAGCATCTGCGTCAGCTGCCGGTTCACGGAGATGTAGTTCGCCGCGTTCACCGTCACGCACAGCAGCAGCAAAACCCCCGCGACGGCCAGCGTCGCGATGCGAATGAAGCGTTTGCGCAGCCGCTCAATCATCGCCGACCTCCAGCACATAGCCCAGTCCCCGGTTGGCGCGGATGGTCACGGTCGAGCCGATGCCCTTGAGCTTCTTGCGCAGGTTCGAGATGTGGACCCAGACGACATTGATCTCCGCGTCACTGTCCCAGCCCCAGACGCGCTCTAAAATGCGCTCGGCAGAGAGCACGACCTTCGGTGCGCGCAGAAACAGTTCCATGACCTGAAACTCGCGCCCGCTCAGGCGCACGCTCTGCCCCGCACACGAGAGCATGCCCGTGCTGCAGTCGAGCCCCACGTCGCCGAACGTGAGCACCGTCGGCCGGTACTCGCCGCCGCGGCGCAACATGGCCCGCACGCGGCAAATGAGCTCATCGGGCGCGAAGGGCTTGGGCAGATAGTCGTCCGCCCCGGCGTTGAAGCCGGTGATGCGGTCGTCCTTCTCAGCCTTGGCCGTGAGCATCATGACCGGCGTGCGCACGCCCTCGGCGCGCAGCCGCTCGAGCACCTCGACACCATTGAGCTTCGGCATCATGACGTCGAGCACGATGGCGTCGTAGTCACCCGTGACGGCGTATTCGTAGGCGTCGAAGCCGTTGTAGACGGTATCGACCGTGAATTGATTTTTCTCAAAAAAGACGCTCAGCGCCTCGGCGAGGTCGCGCTCGTCCTCTGCGATCAGCAGACGCATGGTTCATCACCCGGCCCTATTTTAGGAGATTTTTGTCCGGAAAGCAAGCGCTTTCACAGCGCCTCGCAAGTCTGCTCGCGGCTGCAGGTGATGTTCAGGTTGCCGTTGCGGCAGCGCAGAGCGTCGAGAAAGGCTTTGGGCACCTGCGCGTCGCGCAGCGTGACGCGGTATTGCAGCTCATAGAGCGTGCCCATGTTGGCGGTCTTGACACGCTCGAGCGTGTGCGCGGTGGTGTAGGTGTCAAAGAGATCGTCGAACAGGCCGTCGTAGTCGAGGTTTTCCGGAATGGTGATCTTCAGCAGGCGCTCGTCGGTGCGCCGGGTGCCGAAATCTAGCTTCGTCAGCAGCAGGAGCACCGCCGCGATGATGACGAAAAACATCGCCGCGAGCACGACGTAGCCCATGCCGGTCGCGAGACCAAGCGCCATGGCGAGAAAGATCACGCCGATCTCCCGCGCTGTGCCGGGCACCGAGCGGAAGCGCACCAGACTGAACGCCCCGGCGACGGCCACGCCCGCACCGACGTTGCCGTTGACGAGCATGATGACGATCTGCACAATCGCGGGCAGCACCGCGAGCGTGACGGCAAAGCTCTGGCTGCATTTCGTGCGGTACATGCTGATGAATGCCGTGGCAATGCCCAGCACGAGCGACACCGCCGTACAGATGAGGAAGGCCGGGAGCGTGATCCCGGACGCAAGGATGGATTCAAGCACTGCAGAGCGCCTCCTTTGAAAATGATTCGGTGGGGAGAATGCACGTTTTGTAGCACGCGCCGTACTTGGAAAACGACGTCTGGCGCGCACCGATGTCCGTCAGCGTGCGGCTGAGCCACAGCGGGCAGGCACCGGGGAGCTTGAGCTCCATGAGGATCTGCCCCGGCGGCAGCAGCGGTGCACCGTAGTCACCGCGGCGCAGGTCGAGCGCCGTGGTGCGCCAGCGGATATCCGTATCGAACGTGATGCGCACAGCCGGGTCGTCCACACCGGCGAACGCCGTGCGGTCATAGGCGAGAAACACCTTCGGCTCCGCGCGGTACGTGTGCTGGAACCACGCGATCTCGCGGCCGATCTGTCCGAGCGGCGCGGCGCTTTTCCCGGTGCGCAAAAACGCCGCCGCATCCGCGCTCGGGATTGTGATGCGACGCTTATAGACCACGCCGGCATATTTTTTCTTGATCTCGACAAAGACCCGGTCGCCGTCCGCCGGGACGCCGTAGCTGCGCACGCGCAGCTTTTCTTTATAGACCGGCTTTTCGAGCGACGCGCGGATGAGCCGCCAGTCGTCCGTGTCATAATAAAGGTTGCAGATCGTGTAGCGCTCGTGCACGTCGCGCTGAATATGGGGCGCGGTGCGTGCGAGCAGAGCCGCCTGCTGCGCCGGCGTTAGAAAGTACTTCTGCTCGTAGCGCGCGAAGCTGTATTGCATGGTATCGGCCATGTCGGTGGCCCCCTTTCTGCCTGTAGCGTACCCCCGCCGCCTAAAGAGAACCTAAAGAAAATTTCCGTTTTTCCTTTAGGCAGCCTTTAGCTTGCCGGGGTATGCTGACGCCAGAAACGAACAAGGAGGCCAACGACATGAAAAAAGCCAAGCGCATCCTGGCCGTGCTGCTGTGCGCGGCCCTTTTGATCGGCGTGCTGTGCGCATGCGGGAAAAACACCGGCGCCGGCACCGACACCGATACAAATGACGATTCCATCGCGCAGCAGCTCTATGACAAGGACGTGACCGCGCCGGACCTCACAAATGCAACGGCGATCACGCTCTCCGGGACCGATGATGTGACCATCACGGACGGCGGCGTATACGTGCTCACCGGCACACTCACAGACGGGCGCGTGCTCGTCAACGCGCCGGGCGCGGACGTGACGCTCGTGCTGCAGGATGCCGACATCACGTGCACGGACAGCAGCGCGCTCTATATCTATAAAGCGTCCGGTGTGCTCGTCTATCTCCCGGACGGCACGGTCAGCACCCTCACCGACGGCAGCAGCTATGATTACAGCGACAGCTTTTCCTCCGCCGATGATGAAGAGCCGAACGCCTGCCTGTACTCCAAGAGCGATCTTGTCATCGCGGGCGGCGGCACGCTCACCGTGACAGGCAACGCCAACAACGGCATCACGGGCAAGGACACCCTGAAGATCGAGGGTACGACCGTGAACGTCACGACGGCAAACCACGGCGTCAACGGCAAGGACTGCCTCGTGCTCAAGCAGGCGGACGTGACCGTGACGAGCGGCGGCGATGCACTGCGCTCCACCAACGACAGTGACAGTGCCCTCGGCTGCATCCTCATTGGCGCGTCTGCGCTCGCCCTCACGGCGGGCGAGGACGGCATTCAGGCGGAGACGACGCTCACGCTCTTTGACACCACCGGCACCATCACCTCCGGCGGCGGCAGCAGCGCCAGCCTCGCCGACGACACGAGCGCCAAGGGCATCAAGGCCGGCACGGACATCACCATCCGCAGCGGCAGCTACACGCTCGACTGCGCGGACGACGGCGTGCACGCAAACGGCAATGTGACCATCTCCGGCGGCACTTTCGCCATCACGACCGGCGACGACGGCGTGCATGCGGACGAGGCCGTCACGATCACGGACGGGACGCTCAACATCTCCAAATGCTACGAGGGCATCGAGGGCCAGACCATCAACATTTCCGGCGGCACGATTGACATCGTCTCGAGCGACGACGGGCTCAACGCCGCGGGCGGCGCCGACCAGAGCGGCTTCGGCGGCAGAGGACCCGACAGCTTCGGCAGCAGCTCCGACTGCTACATCACGATCTCCGGCGGCACGATCCGCATCGACGCGAGCGGTGACGGTATCGACTCCAACGGCGACCTGAACGTCTCCGGCGGCGAGATCTACGTCTCCGGCCCGACAAATGACGGCGACAGCGCCCTCGACTATGACGGCGCGGCCACCATCACGGGCGGCACCGTCGTTGCGGCCGGGTACAGCGGCATGGCGCAGAACTTCGGCTCCGACTCCACACAGGGCAGCATCCTGCTCACATGCCAGAGCACCTCGACCGAGCCCATCCGCGTCGCGGACGCGAGCGGCAATGTGCTCGTGGAGTTCACGCCCGCGAAGGCTTATACCTGCGTCGTCGTGAGCACCCCGGCGCTCACGCAGGGGAGCACCTATACTGTCACCATGGGCGGCCAGAGCACCGACGTCACGCTCGAGAGCCTCATCTACGGCAGCAGCGGTATGGGCGGCGGCATGGGCGGTCAGCCCGGCGGCGATATGGGCACCCCGCCCGACGGCACCGGCGGCGGCGATATGGGCACCCCGCCCGATGGCACCGGCGGCGGCAGCATGGGCACGCCCCCTGACGATACCGGCGGCAAAGGCAGCCGTCCCGGACAATAAATCAGCTTCCTTTCTTCCTCCAAAATAGAGAAAGGCACGCCCCTGCGCATTCCGTGCAGGGGCGTGCTGATCTTCTGTTTCTGTTATACCGGCGCGGCGAGCGTTTGGCCGTACACGCGCGTGTGCAGCAGCGTCTCGATCGCGCGCAGCTCGGAAGCCGTGCGCGCGCCGCCGGTCGTGAGCAGGTACAGCGGGATCGGCCTGCCGCCCGGCTGGAACGACGGCTGGAAGTAGGGGTAGGCCGCGTTGACCGTGAAGCCATGCCGCTCGTAAAACCCGATGCGCCGCGCGGCCAGCTCCGTCTCCGGCAGCTCCACCTCCAGACAGGCGGGCTTATGAGAGCGCGAGAGCAGCTCGTCAAGCATCTGCCCGCCGACCCCGCCGCTGCGGTAGGCGGGGTCCACGGCAAAGTGCTCGAAAAAGACAAAACTGTCAAAGTCCCACGACGCCATGAGTGCCTGCACGCCGCCGGACGGCGCGCGCAGGATATCGACGCGATAGGCGCTGTCGCTCAGCAGTGCGTGCTGCCCCGCCGCGTCCCGCCGCTCCCCGGCCGGGAAGCTCCGGGCAAGCAGGCGGAAAACCGCGTCAAAATCCTCCGGGCGCATCCGTTCAATCTCCATCATTCTGCATCCTCCTTTGGCAGCTCGCCGCGCTCGCGGTAACAATCGGCGAACGTGTGCTCTACGCCGCCGGATTTATAGCCGACCATCGTATCCAGACAGACGGAGTGGATGCTGTGAAAGATGCTCTTTTCAATGTCCGGATTCTTACGTCGGAGCTCGCGCAGCAGCAGCTTGACCTCCTGCCGCTTGGAGCTGCTGCCATCGTTGCCGTGCGCGGCCGCGCGCTCGGTAAAGCGGCAGGCACACTGGATGAACTCCAACCCGTTATAGCGCTGCCAGGCGATGATGTCGTCCTCGTGGATGCAGTACATGGGGCGGATGAGCTCCATGCCCAGGAAATTGCGGCTGCGCAGCTTCGGCGGCATGGCCTGCAGCTGTGAGCCGTAGAACATGCCCATGACGGTCGTCTCGACCACATCACTGAAATGGTGGCCGAGGGCGATCTTGTTGCAGCCGAGCTCGCGCGCCTTGCTGTAGAGATAGCCACGGCGCATGCGCGCGCAGAGATAGCACGGCGACTGCCCGATGCCGCTCGTGACATCGAAAATGTTCGTTTCAAAGATCGTGACCGGGATGTGCAGCTGCGCCGCGTTGCTCTCGATCTTCTGCCGGTTGACGGCGTTGTAGCCCGGATCCATGACGAGGTTGACGACCTCAAACGGCACGTCGCTGTGCCGCTGCAGCAGCTGCAGGAGCTTGGCCATGAGCATGGAGTCCTTGCCGCCGGAGATGCACACCGCGATCCGGTCGCCGGGGGAGATGAGTTCGTACTGCTTGATGGCGGTGATGAACGGCGTCCAGAGCACCTTGTGGAATTTTTTCTGGATGCTGCGCTCGATCAGCTGATAGGGTTCGAGTTGTCTGCTCATGTTGTTCGCTCCTGGTCCTCTGGTTTAACGGTGGTCACAGCGCTGGCACTGCGTCATGGTGTGTGCGCTGTCGTCTTTATAAAATGCGCCCGACCAGGCGCAGATGCTCTGCAGGATGGGCACGGCGGAGCGGCCCTTGTCCGTCAGGGTGTACTCGACACGCGGCGGGATCTCGTCATATGACCGGCGCGCGATCATGCCGTCGGCGATCAGCTCCTTGAGCGTCGTGGCCAGCACAGCGTCCGTGATGTTGACCATTTCCTTGCGCAGCTGACTGTAGCGCAGCGTCTCCTGCGCGGCCAGCACGCAGAGAATGCGCGATTTCCACTTGCCGCCGAACACGCTCAGGCCGTATTCCAGCGGGCAGCGGATGTCCTGTTCGAGTTTCTTCTGGTACATGCCGATCGCCTCCGGAGCATAGCATACCAGATTTGCAGGAAAAAAGAAAGGGGCGGATTTGGGCAGCATACCGGGCCGCGCTTGCCAAATCCGGCGCGGGGCGCTATCATGGGAGCATCTCAACCATCAGGAGGCAGCACCATGCCCAAACAGGCACTCATCATGATCGACATGCAGCGGGGCTTTCTCGACAGCGCGTCCCCGCTGTGCATCCCGGCGGCGGAGGGGACCGTGCCCGCGTGCGCGGCGCTCATCGACCGCTGCCACGAAGCGGGCGTTCCCGTCATCTACGCCGTGCGGCACTACCGGGCCGACGGCACCGACGTGGAAAAGCCGCGCGCGGCCGCGTGGACTTCCGGCGGCAAGCCGCTCTCGGAAGACTGCGCCGCGCACATGTCGGATGCGTTTCCGACCGCGTTCACCGTCCTGCCGCAGGACTATGTGCTCGTCAAGCCCCGGTTCTCGGCGTTTTTCCAAACAAGTCTTGACCTCATTTTGCGCCGGCTCGGCGTGCAGACCGTCCTGCTCGCGGGCACGACCACGCCCAACTGCATCCGCACGACGTGCTATGACGCCATCTCGCTCGACTATGACGCCGTCGTGCTCTCGGACTGCACGTCCTCCGTCACCGACGCCGTGCAGGCGGCAAATCTCGCCGATATGCAGCGCGTGGGCGCCATTGTGTGTGCGAGCACGGAGCTGACGCTCGCATAAAGCAGCGACCCCGGGTGCAAATCGCACCCGGGGTTGCTTTCTCAATTCGTCATGACGAAGTCGAGATGCGCGTGACGTTCAGCCCGCGCGCGCCGACCTGCACGCTGCCGTCCTTGAGCGAGATAAACGGCGAAAAGTCCACCGTCTCCCCGCCCGACGTGACTGAAACCGTCACGTCCGGGAAAATGTCGCTGACGTTGCAGCCGATGACAAAGGCATCGCCGTTCGTCTGTTCATAAAAAAGCGTTTTGGAGTCGGTGGCCATATCGTTTTTGTACAGACGCACGGTCGCGTTCGGGTCGCGCGGGATGATGAGATAAAAGTCCCCGTCCGAGATGTGGTGCACCGGCAGCTCGCGGCCGCCGAAATACGTCTGCTGGAAGAAGTCCAGATCCGTCGGGGCCTGATAGCCGAGGTAGGCCGCGGCATAGAGCTGGCCGTCCGTATACGGCAGGGTGCTCAGCGGGTCGGGCGTCGGTGTCGGCGTGGCCGCCGCCTCGGGTGCGGGGGTGGGCGTCGCGTCCGGAGTCTGGGCCGCAGTGCCGCAGCCGGTCAGCAGCAGCGCGCAGAGCAGAAGGGTCGAGAGGATCGTTCGCTGTTTCATGGGTCGCCATCCTTTCTGAATCGTATTGTATGGTTACGTTTCGTGCGCGTGGTCATAGATCGGCTGGATGTCCGGCGGCAGCTGGTCCGGCAGCATGGCGTGCACGCGGTCCTCGCTGCCGTCGCGCATGGCCTGCTCGTAGTACCAGCACTTGAAGCGGATCATGTCCAGAGATTTCTGCAGGCGCTCGATCTCGGCCTCCACCCGCTCGGCCTGCTGCACAAAGAGCGCGTGCCGCTGCGGGTACGTCTCGCTCCCCTGCGCGCACCAGGCCATAAACTGCTTGATCTCCTTGATCTCCAGCCCCGAGCGCTTGAGACACTCGATCACGCGCAGCGCCTCGAGCTCCTGCTCGCCGAAGCGGCGGATGCCCGACGTGCGCGTGAGGTCCGGGAACAGGCCCTCCTTATCATAATACCGCAGCGTGGAGACCGGCAGATCAAACCGCTCCGACACCTGACCGATCGTATACATGGGATCACCTCGAAAAAAATTCACAAAAAAGTGCTTGACCTGAAGTCAGCTTCAGGTTGTATGCTTATGGTATCAGATCACAGCGGCCGTGTCAAGCCGCGAAAAGGAGCGACATACCATGGAAAAAGAGCTGACGCTCACGCAGGAATGGGACAAGACGTTCCCGCAAAACGACGCCGTTGACCACTGCAAGGTCACGTTTTTCAACCGCTTCGGCATCGAGCTCGCAGCCGATCTCTACAAGCCGAAGGGCGCGCAGGGCCCCTTCGCCGCCGTGGCCGTGAGCGGACCGTTCGGCGCCGTGAAGGAGCAGTGCTCCGGCCTGTACGCGCAGGAGCTCGCCGCGCGCGGCTTTCTGACCGTCGCCTTTGACCCGTCGTACACCGGCGAGAGCGGCGGCACGCCGCGCTATGTCGCCTCGCCCGACATCAACACCGAGGACTTCTCCGCCGCGGTCGACTTCCTTTCGGTGCGCAATGATGTGGACCCGGAGCGCATCGGCATCCTCGGCATCTGCGGCTGGGGCGGCATGGCGCTCAACGCCGCCGCCATCGACACGCGCATCAAGGCCACCGTCACGTCCACGATGTACGACATGACCCGCGTGACCGCCAACGGCTACTTCGACGCCGACGACAATCCGGACGCCCGCTATGCCTTGCGTCAGGCGCTCAACGCGCAGCGCACCGCTGACTACAAGGCCGGCACGTATCAGCGCGCGGGCGGCGTGGTCGACCCCGTGCCGGAAGATGCGCCGTTTTTCGTCAAGGACTACCACGACTACTACAAGACCCCGCGCGGCTACCACCCGCACTCGCTCAACTCCACCGACGGCTGGAACACCACGTCGTCCCTGTCGTTTGTCAATGCGCCCATCCTCGCCTACGCCGGCGAGATCCGCAGCGCCGTGCTCGTCATCCACGGCGATAAGGCGCATTCGTGCTACTTCAGCCGCGACGCTTTCGCCAAGCTCCAGGGCGGCAACAAGGAGCTGCTGCTCATCCCCGGTGCCGTGCACACCGATCTCTACGACCGGATGGACATCATCCCGTTCGACCGCATCGAAGCATTTTACCGTCGATATCTGAAATAAATAAGGAGGCACCATCATGGTCAAACAGACTGCGGGCAGAGACGCCCTGCATGATTTTGCACCCAAATTTGCCGCGCTCAACGATGACGTGCTCTTTGGCGAGGTCTGGTCGCGCGAGGGGCAGCTGCCGCGCAAGCTGCGCTCGATCGTCACGATCACGGCGCTCATCAGCAAGGGCATCACGGACAGCTCCCTCACCTACCACCTCACGACCGCGAAGCAAAACGGCGTGACGAAAACCGAAATGGCCGAGATCCTCACGCACCTCGCCTTCTACACCGGTTGGCCGAACGCCTGGGCTGCCTTCCGGCAGGCGAAGGAGGTCTACGCCGACGAGGGCGCGGACGCAAACGGCGGCCTCTTCGGCCTCGGTAAGCCGAACACGGCCTATGCGCAGTATTTCACCGGCGAGAGCTTCCTCAACCCGCTGACCGACCCGACCAAGACCGTTTTCCTCGCAAACGTCACCTTCTCCCCCGCCTGCCGCAACAACTGGCACATCCACCACGCGAAGTCCGGCGGCGGCCAGCTGCTGCTGTGCACGGACGGTCTGGGCTGGTATCAGGAGACGGGCAGGCCCGCGCAGGCCCTGCACCCCGGCGACATTGTGACCATCCCGGCCGGGGTCAAGCACTGGCACGGCGCACAGAAGGACTGCTGGTTCAGCCACATCGCCATCGAGTGCCCCGGCGAGGAGACGAGCAACGAGTGGCTGGAGCCCGTCACGGACGCGGAATACGCAGCGCTCGACGCCAACTGTGCACAAAGCCCGTGAATTTGGGCTTCTCAGCACACATTTTCTGCATACCGCCACTTGTTCTTCCCACGATAACCGTGGTATGATATAGCATCCGCAAAACCCGGAGCGCTTTGCGCTCCGGGTTTTGCCGATTCAGATTGCAGAAAAGGCGTTTTTCCGCTGTGCAGATTTCTGAGCAGCGGGGGAGCTCGAGGGGGCAAGGCCCGCCTCGATTCCGATCTGCGGCGCAGGCAAGTTTTGCCGCGCCGGGCGATTGCTTTTTGAAAGGACTGACGCATTATGATCCACGGTTTTCTCAAAGCCTGCACGGTCTCGCCCGCGCTGCGCGTGGCCGACTGTGCGTTCAACACGCAACAGACCATCGCCGCCATGCAGCGCGCAGCGGCGGACGGCGCGCAGCTGGCGGTATTTCCCGAGCTGGGGCTGACCGGCTACACGTGCGGCGACCTGTTTTTTCAGCAGCCGCTCCAGCGTGCAGCAGCTCAAGGGCTCGCCGCCGTGCTGGAGGCGAGCGCGGAGCTTGACCTCGTCGCGCTCGTGGGCCTGCCCGTCGCGGTGGACGGTAAGCTCTATAACTGCGCCGCCGTCGTCTGCCACGGGAAGCTGCTGGGTCTGGTGCCGAAAACATACCTGCCGAACTACGGTGAGTTTTACGAAAAGCGGCAGTTCAATCCCGCGCCCGCCTGTGTGCGCACGCTGCACTTTGCCGGACAGGAAGTGCCGTTCGGCACAAAGCTGCTGTTTCGCTGCGCCGAGATGCCGGAATTTTGCCTCGCGGCCGAGGTGTGCGAGGACCTGTGGGCCCCGCTGCCGCCGAGCACGCACCACGCGCTCGCGGGTGCGACCGTGATTGCGAACCTCTCGGCCAGCGACGAGACGATCGGCAAGGCCGATTATCGCCGCGCGCTCGTCGGGCAGCAGTCCGCGCGTCTGCTGTGCACGTATCTCTACGCCGATGCCGGCTACGGGGAATCGACGACCGACATGGTCTTTGCCGCGCACGACCTCATCTGCGAAAACGGCTCGCTACTGGCAGAGTCCAGGCCCTTCGGCCCCGGCTATGCCTGCACGGAGCTCGACCTCGGCCGCATGGTCAGCGAGCGCTGCCGCAGCACGACGTTCGAACCGGAGAACGATGGGTACGAAACGGTCATGTTCCATCTGCCGCTCCGGGAGGTGCCGCTCACGCGGCCCGTCTCACCGACGCCGTTTGTCCCGGCCGACGATAACGCCCGCGCCGAGCGCTGCGAGCTCATTCTCGCCATGCAGGCAGACGGGCTGGCCAAGCGCATCGCCCATGCGCACGCGAAAACCGCCGTCATCGGCATCTCCGGCGGGCTGGACAGCAGCCTCGCCCTGCTCGTGGCGGTGCGCGCGATGCAGCAGCTCGGCCGTCCGACGCAGGACGTGCTGGCCGTGACGATGCCGTGCTTCGGCACGACGCACCGCACCCGCTCGAACGCCGAAATCCTCTGCGATGAGCTGGGTGTGACGTTCCAGGAGATCCCGATCGCGCGCACCGTCCACAGCCACTTTGCCGACATCGGGCAGGACGAAGCCGTGCTCGACGTGACGTATGAAAACTGCCAGGCGCGCGTGCGCACGCTCGAGCTCATGGACCTTGCCAACCGCACGGGCGGCCTCGTCGTCGGCACCGGCGACCTGAGTGAGCTGGCACTCGGCTGGGCCACCTACAACGGCGATCACATGAGCATGTACGGCGTGAACGCCGACGTGCCGAAAACACTCGTGCGCCACATCGTGCGCTATGCGGCCGACGCGGCGGAAAACGCTGCCCTGCGCGCCGTGCTGCTCGACATTCTCGACACACCGGTCAGCCCCGAGCTGCTGCCGGCGAACGAAAACGGCGAGATCGCCCAGCAGACGGAGTCGCTCGTGGGGCCCTATGAACTGCACGATTTTTACCTGTACTACGTGCTGCGCTTTGGCTTCGGCCCGGCAAAGATCTACCGGCTGGCGCGCCACGCGCTCGGCGACCGGTACCCGGACGACGTGCTGCTGCACTGGCTGAAAAATTTCTACCGCCGCTTTTTTGCGCAGCAGTTCAAGCGCAGCTGCCTGCCCGACGGGCCGAAGATCGGCTCGGTCACGCTCAGTCCCCGCGGCGACTGGCGCATGCCCAGCGACGCCTGCGCTGCCGTATGGCAGGCAGAGCTTGACCAGTTGGGATAAAAAGAACAGAGCCCCGCACCGGCACGGTGCGGGGCTTTTGCGTCCTCTTAAACTACATTCAAGAAAAATTCATACTTATCCCTTGACCTAAAGTCAACTTCAGGGAGTAAGATGGCCATAAAGAACATGAAATGGAGGCAAGCCATATGAAATCTCTGATCCTTTACTATTCTTACCGCGGCAACACGCAGTGCATCGCCGAGCTCATCCGCAGCGTCATCGGCGGCGATATCGCCCGCATCGACACCGTCGTGCCCTACACCGGCTCGTATGACGACGTGGTCGCGCAGGGCGAGCGAGAGGTCAAGCAGGGCTTTTTGCCGGAGCTGAAGCCGATGGACATCGACCTGAGCCGCTACGACACGATTGTGCTCGGCACGCCCGTCTGGTGGTACACCTGCGCCCCGGCCACACGCGCTTTTCTGACCGCGCATAATCTGAGCGATAAGACCGTCTACCCCTTCGCCACGAACGGCGGCTGGCTCGGCCGCACGCTCAAGGACGTTGCGGCGCTGTGCCCGGGTGCGGACGTGAAGCCCGGCCTCGACGTGCACTTCGACGACACGACGCTGCGCACGCCGGACAAAACCATTGACCGCTGGATCGCGGCCATCCACGACTGAGGAGGTACCGTCATGAAAAAAATCATCCCCCTGCTGGTCAGCGCGCTGATGCTTCTGAGCCTCGCTGCCTGCGACAGCAAGACCACCGCGCCCGAGACCACCACGGCCCCCGCCGCCAGCGGCAAGACGCTCGTCGTCTATTTCTCCGCAACCGGCAGCACGAAGGCCGCAGCCGAGGCCATCGCCGCCGCGACGGGCGGCGACCTGCTGGAGCTCGAACCGGCCGAGCCGTACACGAGCGCTGATCTGGACTACAACAACGCCGACAGCCGCGTCTCGCGCGAGCACGACGATGAAACGCTGCGCGATGTGGCGCTCAAGACAACAACCGTTGCGAACTGGGCCGACTATGACACCGTTTACATCGGCTACCCGATCTGGTGGGGCATTGCCGCATGGCCGGTAGACACGTTCGTCAAGGCCAATGACTTCACCGGCAAGACGGTCATCCCCTTCTGCACCTCCGGCAGCAGCGACATCGGCGAGAGCGGCACGCAGCTTGCGGCGCTCGCCGGCACCGGCGACTGGCAGACGGGCAAGCGCTTTGCCTCCGCCGTCACGCAGCAGGAAGTTGCCGACTGGGTCAAGACCCTCGGCAAATAACTGCAGCGGCACAAAATCGTGCCCCCGTCCAGCGGATTTTGCCGCCGGCCGGGGGCGTTTTCAGATCTTCATCTCATCTATACAAGATTTTTTACTATTTCCTTGCATTTTCTCCGGAAATATGCTATCTTTTCTCACGGCGGCAGTGCCGGATTTCGGGACACTTCCTATCGGCGCTGCACCGCTGCGGACCATGCGGCCGGAAAACTTGCAGAATCAGAAAGGATGACCCGATATGCAGCCCGAAATACGCGACGTCCTGTACCGGCTCGTTGGCGAGCACGGCTGGAACTGGGGTATGGCGCGCAATCTCATCAACCGACAATTCGGCACCAACTACACGATCAAAGAACTGCAGCGGTTCTATCTGCGCCATCCGCGGCCAAAACCTGACTCAGTTTTCAAATAAACGCATACGCATAATGAAATGATGATTCCCCGGCGCGCGATGAATACCGCGCGCCGGGGAATCATCATTTCATTATTTCTCCGGGGCGCTCCAGACGCCGGACGATTGCACCACTTGTGCGCTGGAACCGAGCACGCAGGGTGGTTTCTGCAACTCCTTGCAAGGAACGTTGTTGCATAGTTACCCCCCCCATTTGTTAGACATAATACCGCATGTCTAACAAATGGGGTGCAGTTCAAAGTCCAGGGATGCCGCTGATTGGAATGCTTATTTGCGGATGTAAGCGCTGAGGATGGAGGCAATCTCGGCGCGGGTCATCGCGTCGTTCGGCGCGAGGAGCTTGCCGTCGCGGCCGGAGATGAGCCGCTCGGCAACGGTCCACTGCATCTCGGCCAGCGCCCAGGACGGAACGTCCGCCGCATCGCCAAAGGCGGCAAGGTCAGCGCGCGCCGTCACGTCATCGCAGGCAAAGGCCGCAAAACCGCAAATCATCACGGCCGCCTGTGCGCGCGTGACCGCGGCGCCGGGCCGGAACGTGCCGTCGCCGCAGCCAACGACGATGCCGTTTTCCGCCGCCCAGATGACGGCGTTCGTATACCACTGGCCGGCCGGAACGTCCGAGAACTTGCTTTCCGCCGTGACCGCCGGCTCACCGGCTCTGGCATAGAGAATGACCGCGAGCATGGCGCGGGTGAGCGTCAGGTCGGGTGCGAAGGTCTTGTCGTCCACGCCGACCATGAGGCTGCGGGTATACATGCGCTTGATGGCGGTATACGCCCAGTGATCCCACGACACATCGGTGAACGGCAGGAACATGCCGGACACCTGCGTGTAGTCGGCCGTGAAGAACACCTCGACCTCGTCGCCGTCCTCAAGCTGGAAGGCGTTCATGGTCACATCCGGGATATCGCCGTTGACGCGATAGAGCCAGCCGGAGTTCTGCCCCTTACTGAGCTCGGCGACCTTGGTGCCGTCCGGCGCGGTGACTGCCTGCAGATAGCTGTAGTTGGCGTTATAGTCATACGTGTACCCGTTGTCCGCGAGCACCTGCTGGAACACGTCGAACACCGTCGTGCCCTCGGCCGGAACGCTGACTGCAGTCGACTGGATCCAGGTGTCCGTGTCCGTATACAGCTGGAAGGTGACGGTGCACACGCTCGACGGGGCCGACGGATCCGTCACACCGCTCGGGGCCGTCACGCTCGTCGGGGTTTCCACTTCCACAGCCAGTGCCGCCGGCATGAGACTGAAGACCAGTGTCAGCGCCAGCAGCAATGCCAAAAACCGTTTTTTCATGTTGCTTCCTCCTAAAACAAAAAAATTCTGCCCGCCGGGACCGGCGGACAGCTGCAACAAAACCGGCCGAACGAGATCGCTTCGTTCAGCCATGCAGTTTCCGGTTCCGGCGGAAATGCCTGCAGTCTCCGGGTATTCTGACTCATCCGCCTTCCGGCGGCTTCACAGTGACCGACTCGCGGGGCTTTGCACCCACATTCCCCCTGCCGCCCGAAGCGGCAAAGACTGCGCAGTATGCAGTTATGTGTGTAGTATACCACACCCCGGCGCGATTGTAAATCCCCTTCCCGGCCATGGCGTGAGTAAAAAAATCTCCTCCCGGCGGTTACGGGAGGAGATTTTTTTCGTGCGTGGAGAAACCGCACGTTGGGGGGCGGTCGCCGGGAGGCGGTTACTCCCGGAAACCATGGAGAAAAAACAGAAATGGATGAAAAATAGCAAAGGAAAGATGAAATCAGCGCTGAATGCTCACGATGTCTCTGCCAAGCAGGGCCGTGTAGATGCCGCCGATCACGAGTACAAGCACACCCAGCAGCGCCATCGCGGTGGAGCCGGCAGAATACGTGCTCATAAGGGAGACAGCGGTGATCTCGATCGCGAGGAACGCAACGAAAGCAAGAATGTTCAGCCAAATATTTTTCATAGCAGCTACCTCCTGAATTTTTTGGTTCCGAGGGGGGTTTCCGGTCCCCTCGCTTACAGTTGCATGATAGCATATCGTTTGCCTGTTGTAAAATTCACAATTCCGAAAGGTACGTTTTGCGTTTTCGATTAAATGCAACAATTCGATGATATTCTTTCGTGAAATTGATATTTTTCCGTCAATGTTTCCCTGCTATCTGTTGGATAGCCGAAAAAATGCTTGACGCAGGCCGGATTTGCGACGTATTATAAATTCGAGAAAAAAACGGAACCAAACCGGAATAAGGAGGCATCGCCTATGGAACTTCGTTTGCTGACCACATTTTTAAAGGTTGCACAGCTGCAGAGCTTCTCCAAGGCCGCAGAGTCCCTGGGTTATTCCCAGTCCGCCGTTACGGTACAGGTCCAGCAGCTTGAAAACGAGTTGGGCGTGCGCCTGTTCGACCGCATCGGTAAAACCGTATCCATTACCCACTACGGACAGGAGTTCATCCCCTACGCACGCGATGTCGTGTCGGCTGCGGCGCGCGCCGTGTCGTTCACGGTGCAGGAGCGCGATTTGACCGGCACGCTGCGCATCGGCACGATCGAATCGATCATGACGGCCAGCTTCGGAGAGATCCTGCCGCTGTATCATGAGCACTGTCCGCATGTGAACACACAGCTGGTCGAGGGCGACACGAAAACGCTCTCGGATATGCTGATGCACAATGAAGTTGACCTGATCTACACGCTCGACGACATGGGCTATGACGCACAGCGCGTCAAGCTCTTCGAATGCCCGCAGGAGATCGTCATCGTCGCGAGCCCCAAGCACCCGTTCGCTGCGGCCAAGCAGCTCAAGCTGGCCGACCTCGTCAGCGAGCCGTTCGTGCTCATGCCGCAGTTCAACAGCTATCGCTACCAGTTTGACATGGAGCTGGCACACCAGAAACTGTCGATCCGGCCGTTTCTGGAGCTGGAGAGCACAAGCATGGTCATGCAGCTGCTCGAGCGCAACCCCTATCTGTCCGTGCTGCCACGCTACACGGCGCGACGCCGCGCAGAAGAGGGCCGACTCGTCATTCTGCCGGTCGCGGACTGCCACATGGAACAGTGGAGCCAGCTGGTGCATCACCGCGACAAGGTGCTTACGCCGCAGATCCGCGCCATGGTCTCCGTCATCGCGCAGGTGGAAAACATTCCGCTGCATCTCGAGGACTGACTCGGTACAAACGCATACAACACATACAATAATAATCCGCCGGCCTAGCCGGCGGTTTTTCATAGACGGGCAAAGCCCTCTGTTACTAGCTTGCACGTCACGTCGTGCAAGTACGATCTGCCAGCCGCGAGAGTTCTGCTACTTGCAGCCCGTGAACG
>CAVFZY010000033.1:0-53603 GCA_963627135.1 Bacteroidaceae bacterium
CCGGCGCGCCGCTGGCGAAGGTGCCGTTTTGCACCAGATTCGCGTTCGACGCCGCCGCGTGCGCCTCGAGCTGCATGTCGTCGCAGTAAGCGACGCCGTCCGCCGCATCCTGCACGAACGCGAGGCTGTACGTGCCGGACGTGTCCGGCGTGAACGTGACGCTGATCTTCTCCCAGCCGGCGTCCACCTCGGGAGCCGTTGTGTAGTTGACGAGCTCGCTTCTCCATGCCGACGCGCGCACACCGGCGAGGCTGCTGCGCTGCGCCGCCGTCAGGACGGCCAGATAGACGCCGCCGCCGGGCTGGAACGCCGTTATGTCGCGCGTGTTAACGTAGCCCGAGAAGGTGTAGGTCGTGCCCGCCTGCAGCGCGACCTCGTGGTACATGCCGCTGCCGCTGGCCGCAGTCTTGAGCGAGGCGCGGCCGATGCGCGTCCTGCTGTCCGCAATGACACCGGCGGCCGCGTTCTGGCTGAAGGGCAGGGATACCCAGCCGTCGGACACATCGTTCGTGCACTGCTCCAGCCCCGCGTTCGGCAGCAGGTTCAGCGCCACCGTGCCCATGGCCGCCGCGCCGGTCAGGCGGTTGTTCGTCTTGCTGGTGCTGCTGTTGTCCGTGTAGCTGGCGGCGCTGGCACCGATGATCTCCGAATAGTCCGTACTGCTGTCATAGGTGCAGATCGTCTTGCCGAAGTGGTCGAGCACGCAGGTCATGACCGTGTCGTCGGCATTGCCCGCCGTGTGGTCCGGGCCGTAGAAGCGGTACGACGTCTGGTGGATGCCGTTGCGGTAGGCATGGAACGCGCTGCCGGTCTGCTTCACCGCCGACGGGGTGTAGGCAAATTCCTGCACGCCGAACGTGGACACGACGCCGAGGTTGTAGGTGTAGGTAATGTCCAGCCCGTACTGGCTCTCGGCGTCATACAGCATCGACAGGCGGCCGCCGCTGCCGTTATATTCGTAGGACACGGACGTGCCGTCCGCATAGGTCACCTGCGTCAGGTGACCGCCGGAGTCGTAGGTGTAGTTCGTGGCGCGCCCGGCGTAGTCCGTCACTTGGGAAAGCCGGCTGCCGCTGTAGGTCAGGTTCGCGACCGTCTGGAGCGTTCTCGCATTCGTGCTGCTGCTGATGTCCATGACGATCTGCACAAGCCGGTTGCTCGCAGAACCCTTGACCGGCTTCCACGCGCTGCTGCCGCTGCTGTACGCTGCGTTGTAGGCGAAATAGATCGTATTGCTGTTGTTGTCCGTGACGGAGATCAGGTAGCCGTTGTGGAACACCCACGTGTGGTACTTGTCCATATCCGTCATGGTATAGATCGTATTGCCGCCGCTGGTGGACTTGACGATCTTCAGGCCAAGGCCGTCCTCGTCCTCATACGTGTTGGTCGCCGTTTTGCTGAAGTAATGCTCGGTGCCGTCCTCGTCGTTGTAGACCAGATACGTCTCGTCGCCGACCTTGCACTCCACCACCGTCTGCTGCGCGGAGAGCTTCCAGCCGACACCGACCTGCATGGACGTGTAGTCGCAGGTGTGCAGGCCGCCCGCCTCGTTATTGGAAAATTCGATGCCGGAGGCGGCGCTGTTGTAGATATGGCGCAGCGCATAGGACACCGGCTCCAGCGAGAGGGAGACATCCGCGCGGTCGAGCGTGAACTGGTTCGTGAAGTTGTGGATGGAGAGGTCACCGGCCTTCCCCGCTGATGCCTCCTGGTAGGTATAGTAGCTCTCCAGCCCGACCGGGTTGCGGTAGTACACCGCGAAATACGGGCTGTAGTCGTGGTAGCCGCTGCCGATCAGGTTTGCCGCGCGGCTCTTTGCATAGCCATCGAGTGTCTGCAGGAGCACGCCGCGGCCGCCGCTCGTGTCGCCATTGCTCTGCTTCTGGTACCACGCCATGACCGTGCGCGTGATGTCCCACGTAGCATATTCGTTCAGTGTGCCCTTGCTCAGCTTCTGGAAATCCAGCACCTCGTCGCTGACCGGCGTCGCGCCGGAATATACCTGGTTCCAGGTCACCCCGGATGCGCTGCTGACCGCTGCGGGCCACTCGTGTGCCTCGACCGTCAGCGTTCCGCCCGGTGCAGAGCCGCCGATCGCGTTCGAGGCGAAAAAGCCCGCATGATACATTGCCAGCTGTGCCCCGACCGGAACGCAGTTGCGCGGAAGCTCCGGCAGGTTCGCGAACTGAACATACACCTCGCAGACACCGTAGGCCGCCCCGGCATGATACCCAATATACTGATCTGCCGCATTCGGGGCAACAGAATTGGGGGATGCATAACGGATGAACGTCGTCAGGACGTTGCCCTTGTTGTGCAGCAGGATCGTCGGGTCGAGCGTCACGGGATACGCGCGCTCCGGCGCGTTCATCCACTCCGGGTCCGCCTCCACGGTCAGCAGATAACCGCCCGAGATGCGCTCGAGCTTGTAGGCGGCGTCCTCCAGCGACGTTGCGCCGTCGGCATCCGCCAGATACGGCGCCGGGATCTCGTAGACCGGCTCACCGTCGGCACCGCGCAGCAGCACGGAGCCGTCGGCCTCAAGCGTCGGCGTCAGGCCCTGCAGGTTCAGCATAAACGAGTAGGCATACTGCGCCTGCGGCTTTTCGATGAGGATGCTCTCTTTTACGTTATATCCATAGTTCTGGTACAGCAGGCTGACGCCGTCCATCACGCCATCGAACGCAACGCTGGAGCGGATCTTCTGCGGCTGGATCCTGTCTTTCTCCGCCAGCTTGCTGAACGTGCGCACTTTGGCCTCCGGGTTTTCCACCCTGGCCGCCGCCGTGGACGTGACCAGCGTATACGCCGCGTCGTCCAGCAGCGGCAGCTCCTCTGCCGTCTCCTGCTGCGGCGCATCCGTCTCCGCCGCGGCTTCCGCGGGCGCTTGCATCTGGTCCGTCTCCGTCTGCTCTGCTTCCTGCGGCTGGTCAGCGGTCTCCGGCGCCACTGTTTCTTCGGGGGCTGCCATTTCCTCCGCTGCCGGAACGTCCGGCGCGGCCGCCACAACGTCGCGGCTGCTGCGCCGCGCCAGCGACATGGACACGCTCTGCCCCTGATACGCCGTCTCGAACAGGAAGCCGCTGTCGAGCGACGCGGCAAATTTCCGCGTCATGTCTCCCGCCTGGGCAACATACTGCTGACCGGTTTCCTGCAGCGTGTTGTCGATCTCCTCCCAGGACCCGTCCGCCGTCTGGTAGTGCACTGCCGTCTCGTACTCTACCAGCATGTAGGCACCATCCTGCAGCCGGAAATGCTTGACGGATTCCTCGCGCAGCGCGTCCTCCTCGCCGACGATCTCCGCATCGTCGTCCTTCATGGACACCACTTCGCTGTCTGTGCTGACGTCCAGATCGTCTGTTTCGTCGCCGACGCCGAATGCCACCACCGGCAGCAGCTGCACCAGCAGCGTCAGCACAAGGATGAGGGATATGCTCTTCTTTACGCCTTCTTTCATGGTTCTTTGCCCCACTTTTGCAAATGTCACACAAAACTCGCCAGCTTTCGCGCAGGCTTTGTGTAATTTTACCTAGAATCCGTGGGCGTGTCAACGAGTTTTGTTCCTTTTTGTCTGCTTTTCTTGGCAGGAACACGACCCCGCCAAAGAAACAAAATGCGGGCGGTGCATTAGCACCGCCCGCTTACATCACGATTCTTGCAGTATCGCAGTTTAACTATCTCATATTGCTCGATTAATCGCGCATATAGTCATAATCCAGAGCGCCATAGTATTTTTCTATGATTGGGATACCAACTTTTACATTCTGGATACATAGTGTTTTCCTCATGTGCCGAACTAAATAGTTCTCTGCCCAATAGGATTCGGAATCGCCCTTGCGGTACGAAAAATTTTCACATCCCACAAGTGTAATGACCAGGCACTCTCCTCTGCCAAGTTGTGCATGCCCAATCTGAGAAATTTGTTCCCATGCCACAAAATGGACCGGAATGCCGCAACGCCGTTTTGTAATACCGGAAAAATCAACTCGATATGTCACCGGACAACTCCACAGAAGGTAAACCACGCCAACCGCCGATGCTGCGCCCATACCGATACCATATTCACTAAGCCCGTCTCGATAAAACGCAAATATGACAACGAGAATGACCGTTCCAACGATTGCCGTGATCACTCCCGCCCATCCGCTAAAATCGGGCGCAAGGCCAATGATATCTCCGTTCTCTTTATTACACCGCAAAATACTCACCCCCACGGCATCCAGCTTCGAGAACGGCCAGGCCCTATTTTCACTTCTTCAATTGCTTGTTTAATTCTTTTTTTCTCTTCCATTTTTGCTGTGCCGTTTATGCCACCCTTAGTTGCTCCTTTAATGTTAGGTGTAGCCATTTTCTTGATTCCGGAATCCAAAGCGGCAGAACTAATACCCATATGGACAGGCCATATAGCTAACATCAAAAGTGGAAAAACATATTTTTCTGGCATATTCATCATCTCCATATTTCCCCTGGTTTCACTTCAAACTGTGAGCCCGGCGCAGCGGGGCGCAATTTAAAAGGAAGAAGCCAGCATAGTACAGTTTTCGCCGCAAGGCGGAAACGGAACAGTGCTGGCTTCTTCTGACGTTGTGGTGCCGGTGGCCGGACTCGAACCGGCACGCCTTGCGGCACTTGATTTTGAGTCAAGCACGTCTACCAATTCCATCACACCGGCAAATTCGGCGATTTGATTATACAACAGCCGGGTACACATTTCAAGTGCAAATCTCGCGCGGCGGCACAAAGCGCAGACGCTTCGGCGGCTGCTCGTCGCGTGAGCACGCGGCGGCCGCGCAGCCGGGAATATCAGCATACACGCGGCAGAGCGCCCCCGCCTCCGGCGGGACGAGCACCCCATCCGCACGCCGGAACGGGATCGTGCGCAGGTCTCCCGTGCCCGTGAGCTTGAACCAGCTCTCGCGCAGCGTCCAGAGCTCGAACGGCTGCAGATCGCCGCAGTCCGCCTGCGTGAGCCGCCGCGCCATGGCCGGGTGCAGCGGGCGCATCTGCTCCACATCCGCGCCGACCGGCGCGGCCGACACGGCCACGAGCGCCGCCGTGCGCGTGTGGCTGACGGAAAAGTGCAGCTGCGGGTGCGCCGGGAAATACGGCTTGCCACCCGGCAGCTCCGCCGTCTCCGGCAGGTCGATGCCCCAGACCGCGCGCACCGCATACGCCAGCAGCGACACGCCCCATGCGCTCCCGTGCGCCTTCGTGCGCGCCGGGAACGCCGGCTGTGCATCCGTGATCTGCGTCCAGAAAAGCTCCATATGGCCCACCTCATTTCCTGTGTCACAGAATAACACGATTCGTAATTTTTTGCTACCACTATTGTAAATTGTGTGATATACTGAAATGAATATTTCTGCACGCTCCTGCTTTCCCGGAAAGCAGACGCCACTAACCGCGAAGGCGCCCACACACCGCCTTTGGAAAGGAATATGGATTACATGAAGAAAATTCTCGTACTTGAGGACGAGCCCAGCATCCGCAGCTTCGTCGTCATCAACCTGCGCCGGTCCGGTTACGAGCCCATTGAGGCGGCCACAGGCGAGGAGGCGCTCGAAAAGCTCAAGCAGAATCCGGACACACTCGTCGCGCTGCTCGACGTGATGCTGCCGGACATCGACGGCTTTGAGGTCTGCCGTCGGATCCGCGCGACCGGCTCGAAGATGGGCATCCTCATGCTCAGCGCCAAGAGCCAGGAGATGGACAAGATCACCGGCCTCATGACCGGCGCGGATGACTATGTCACCAAGCCCTTCTCCCCCGCCGAGCTGCTCGCGCGCGTGGACGCGCTCTACCGCCGCATCGGCGGCAGCGAGAACACCGAGGACGTGCTCTCGAGCGGGCCGTTCGTACTGCACCTGCGCTCGCGCACGCTCGACAAAAACAGCGAGCACATCCGCCTGACGCAGACGGAGTTTGCCATCATGAAGCTGTTCATGGAAAACCCCGGCCGCGCGCTCTCGCGCGAGGACATTCTACACGCCGTCTGGGGCGCGGACTATAACGGCGAGGTCAAGATCGTCGATGTGAACATCCGCCGCCTGCGCATCAAGATCGAGGATGACGCGACCGAACCCGAATACATCACCACCGTCTGGGGCTACGGCTATAAGTGGGGCTACTGAGACCATGCAGGACGTCACCCCCACCCCCGCAGGCGAACACAAGCATACAAGCACCTTCCGCGGCCTGTTTTCGCGCATGGCCATCGGCCAGTGCGTGCACGCGGCGCTGTGCGTCGCCATCGGCGCGGCCATCGGTCTGAGTGCCGGACGCGTCAGCACCGCGCTGGGCATCGTGCTGGGCATCTTCGCAGCGGCCGCCGGTGCCGTGGTCTGCGCGCTGTGGTTCCGCCGGCGCGTGTCACGCCCGGTCGAGCAGATCACGGAGGTCACGCGCACGATCGCCGGCGGGCGCTACGGCACGGAACTGCCGGTGCGGCGCGACGATGAGCTCGGCCGCCTCACGACCGCGATCAACGAGCTGTCACAGGAGATCAGCCGCAGCGAAAAAATGCAGTCGGAGTTTATCTCGTCGATCTCGCACGAGCTGCGCACGCCCCTGACCGCCATCACTGGCTGGAGCGAGACGCTCATGTTCGACACCGCCATTCAGGGCGACTCCCGCCGGGGCATCGCCATCATCTCTAAAGAGGCCGCGCGCCTGACGAGCCTCGTCGAAGAACTGCTGGAGTTCACCCGCATCCAGGACGGCCGCTTCAACCTGAGCATGGAGCTGCTCGACATCGAGAGCGAGCTCGAGGACACCATCTTCACCTACCAGGAGTTGCTGCGGCAGGACGGGATGCAGCTCATCTACAATCCGCCCGAGGAGGAGATCCCGCTCGTGCCCGGCGACCCGGAGCGTCTCAAGCAGGTGTTTCTCAACATCCTCGACAACGCCGCCAAATATGCACGCGACGGCAAGGCGATCGAAGTGTCCGTTTTTTCGGACAGTGAAGCTGCTATCATTCAGTTCAGAGACCACGGGCCCGGTATCCCGGAAAACGAGCTGCCGCACGTGAAGGAAAAGTTCTTTAAGGGCGAGAAGCATAAGGCCCGCGGCAGCGGCATCGGCCTTGCCGTGTGCGACGAGATCATCACCCGCTCCGGCGGTACGCTGACGATCGCCAACGCACCCGGTGGCGGCACGCTCGTGTCGGTGCGCCTGCCGTTCGCGCCGGAGGGCAGCAATTAAATTCGTATTTCATTGTAACCGAGGTAACCATATGAGCAAAACCAAATCCGCAAAACCCGATACCAATGTTTCGTTCCGCACATCCATCGGCGGGCAGGCGCTCATTGAGGGCATCCTTATGCGCGGACCGACGAAGCAGGCCATCGTCTGCCGCACGCAGGACGGCATGGTCGAGAAAGTCGAGGAACTGCACTGGGTCCGGGAAAAGCACCCGATCCTCGGCTGGCCGCTCATCCGCGGCGTCGTCGTGTTTCTCGACTCGATGATCAAGGGCATGAAGGCGCTGACCTATTCGGCCGACCTGCTGCCCGAGGATGAGCAGGAGGAGCCCGGCAAGATCGATCTCTGGATTGAAAAGCACTTCGGCGAAGAGAAGGCCAAGGACATCATCATCGGCACGGCCGTGGTGCTCGGTATCGCGCTGTCGATCGTGCTGTTCATCCTGATCCCGACGCTGCTCGCCGGTCTGACCGACAGCTTCATCCGCAGCCCCGTCGTGCGCAACCTCTTTGAGGGCCTGCTGCGCATCGTCATCTTCCTGCTGTATCTATGGGGCGTGGCACACATGAAGGACGTCGAGCGCATGTTCGCCTACCATGGCGCGGAACACAAGACCATCTTCTGCTACGAAAAAGGCCTGCCGCTGACAGTCGAGAACGTGCGGCCGCAGTCACGCTTCCACCCCCGCTGCGGCACGAGCTTTCTGTTCGTCGTCGTCGTCATCAGCATTCTGGTGTTTTCGCTCGTGAGTCTGCGCGTCGGGCTGTGGGACAATCCGTGGGTGCGCGTCGGTCTGCGGCTGCTGCTGCTGCCGGTCGTCGTGTCCATCAGCTATGAGATCAACCGCTGGGTCGGCCGGCACGACAACCTCTGCTCGCGCATTCTGTCCGCGCCGGGCAAGTGGCTGCAGCGCCTGACCACCAACGAGCCGGACGACAGCATGATCGAGTGCGCCATCCGCGCGCTCGAGCTTGTCATCCCGGAGCAGAAGGGCAGCGACGCCTGGTAATCCGTCAGCAAAGGACTGGAAGATAGAGAGATGCCAAAGACCTATAACGACCTGTATCTGGCCACGCGCACGGCGCTGAAAAGCGCCGGCGTGGAGGCTTACGCGCTCGAGGCGCGGCTGCTGGTGGCCTATGCCGTCGGCAAGACGAAGGAGGAGTTCGTGCGCGACCTGCGCCTGTACACCTCCGACGAAAATGAACAGAAGATCGCAGCCCTGCTGCAGCGCCGCATCGCCGGCGAACCGCTGGCCTATCTCATCGGCGAGTGGGAGTTTCACGGGCTGCCGATCGTGGTCACGCCCGACGTGCTCATCCCGCGCATGGACACCGAGGTGCTCGTGGACGCGGCGCTGCGCGTGCTCGTCGGCCGGAAGATGAACGCCCGCATTCTCGACCTCTGCTCCGGCAGCGGCTGTATCGGCTGCGCGCTGGCGCACGAGCTGCCGGCCGCGCGCGTCGTCATGGTGGACATCAGCGAGGAGGCCCTCGCCGTGAGCAAGGAAAACCTGCGCCGCAACCACCAGAACCGCACCATCTGCCTCAAGGCCGATGCGCTCGAAAAGCCCCCGATGGGCATCGGCACATTCGACCTCATCGTGTCGAACCCGCCGTATGTGACGAGCATGGACATCCTCACGCTCGACAGCTCCGTGCGCGACTATGAGCCGCTCGGCGCGCTCGACGGCGGCGAGGACGGGCTGATGTTCTACCACGCGATCGTGCGCCACTGGACGCAGATCCTCCGCCCCGGCGGCTGGCTCATGTTCGAGGTCGGCGAGGATCAGGCGGACGCCGTCATGGCGCTGATGCAAGAAGAAAAATACACCGATGTGACCGCCCTTGAGGACACCGCCGGCATCCGGCGCGTCGTCGTCGGCCGCATCTGATACTCAGAGGTGAATCACTATGGCTGAAAAGAAAAAATCCGCACCCGTTTCCATCGGTCCCGTCAAGCCGGAGGATAGGAAAAAAGCGCTTGAGACCGCCCTCGCCCAGATTGAGAAGAACTTCGGTAAGGGCGCCATCATGCGCCTCGGCGACGACATCCCCGTGAACGTGGAGGCCATCTCCACCGGTTCCCTGTCGCTCGATCTCGCGCTCGGCATCGGCGGTGTGCCCCGCGGCCGCATCGTCGAGATCTACGGGCCCGAATCGTCCGGTAAGACGACGCTTGCGCTGCATATCCTCGCCAGCGCCCAGAAGAAGGGCGGCGAGGTCGCGTTTATCGACGTGGAGCACGCGCTCGAGCCCGCCTACGCCCGCGCCCTCGGCGTGGACATCGACAATCTGCTCATCTCCCAGCCGGACACCGGCGAGCAGGCACTCGAGATCACGGAGCAGCTCGTGCGTTCCGGCGCGCTCGACGTCGTGGTCGTCGACTCCGTGGCGGCGCTGCTGCCGCGCAGCGAGCTTGAGGGCGAGATGGGCGAGTCATCCGTCGGCGTGATCGCACGCCTGATGAGCCAGGCCCTGCGCAAGCTGGCCGGCACTGTCAGCCGCACGAACTGCATCGTCGTGTTCATCAACCAGCTGCGCGAGAAGATCGGCGTCGTGTACGGCAACCCCGAGACGACGCCCGGCGGCCGCGCACTGAAGTATTTCTCCAGCGTGCGCATCGATGTGCGCCGCATCGAGACGATGAAGGTCGGCGGCGAGATGATCGGCAACCGCACGCGCGCCAAGATCGTCAAGAACAAGGTCGCGCCCCCGTTCAAGGAGGCGGAGTTTGACATCATCTATGGCGAGGGTATCTCCAAGATCGGCGAGATCGTGGACCTCGGCGTCAAGCTTGACCTGATCGACAAGGCCGGCGCATGGTACACCTACGGCGATGTGCGCGTACAGGGCCGCGACAGTATGAAGGAATATCTGCGCGAGCACCCCGACGTCTCGGACAAGATCGAGAGCGAGATCCGCGCCAATGCCCACAAGCTCTTGAGCCCGCAGGCGCGCAAGGCCGCCATCGCTTCCGGCCGCGCCATCGAAGTGGCAGCCGATGACTTTCAGGGCTGATGGCCCGGCTCATCGAGCTCAAGCAGACCGCGCCGGAGCGCTTTCTGGCGCGGTTTGACACCGGCGAGGAACTGCGCACGACGCTCGCCGTCGTGACAGACTTCCACCTGCGCAACGGAAAAGAACTGACGCTGCCCGAGCTCGACGCGCTGCGTGCGGCCTCCGAGCGCTCGCGCTGTCGGCAGCGGGCGCTGCGCATCATCGGTGCGCGTGCCATGTCGGTCAAAGAGCTGACCGACCGGCTGAAAGAAAAGGGCGAAAGTCCGGAAAACGCTGAGGACGCCGCCGCGTGGCTGCAGGAAATGCACCTGCTCGACGATGCGCAGTACGCCGCCATGTGCGTGCGGCACTACGCCGCCAAAGGCTACGGTGCCGCACGCATCCGCAGCGAGCTCTACCGCCGCGGCATCCCGCGCGAGCTGTGGGACGACGCGCTGCAGGAGCTGCCGGAACAGGACGCGCAGATCGACACGCTGTTGCGCCGCCGCCTGCGCAGCGGCACGCCCGACCGCGACGAGCTGCGCCGCGCGGCGGACTATCTCTACCGTCGCGGCTTCGGGCGCGACGAGATCCGCGCGGCCATCGCGCGCTATCAGGATAACTTTGAGGAGTATTGACCCATGCCATATCGAATCTGCCTGATCTCGCTCGGCTGTGCGAAAAATCAGGTCAACAGCGAGCAGATGCTCTATCTGCTCAACCAGGCCGGCCATGAGGTGGTCGGCGAGGTGGACGGGTGCGACGTCGCCATCGTCAACACCTGCGGCTTTATCGACAGCGCCAAGAGCGAGGCCATCGACCAGATCCTGCAGCTCGCCGAAGTGAAAAAGGCCGGCGGGCTGAAGAAGATCCTCGTGACCGGCTGCCTGTCGCAGCGGTACGAAAACGACATTCTGGAGAGCCTGCCGGAAGTGGACGGCATGCTCGGCACCGGCAGCTTCGGCCAGATCTGTGAGGCTGTCGAAGACGTGATGCACGATGGAAAACCGCTGTACTTCGGCGACAAGAGCGGCCCGATCGAGGAGATCGGCCGCGTGGTCACGACCGGGCCGGGCTGGGCGTACCTGCGCATCGCCGAGGGGTGCGACAACTGGTGCGCGTTCTGCGCCATCCCCGCCATCCGCGGCCGCTACCGCAGCCGCACGCTCGACGCCATCGTGCAGGAGGCGAAAGAGCTTGCCGATCTCGGCGTGAAAGAGCTGATCGTCATCGCGCAGGACATCACCCGCTGGGGCATGGACCTCTACGGCAGGCCGAGCCTTGCGCGGCTGCTGCGGGAGCTGGTGAAGATCGACGGCATCCGCTGGATCCGCCTGCACTACCTCTACCCCGAGATCATCGACGACGAGCTCATCGACCTCATCGCGGACGAGGACAAGATCGTCAAGTATCTCGACATTCCCATCCAGCACATCAACGACGACATTCTCCGCCGCATGAACCGCCGCGGCTCCGGCGCGGACATCCGCGCCCTGTTCCGGAAGCTGCGCGAACGCATTCCGGGTCTCGTGCTGCGCACGAGCCTCATCACGGGCCTGCCCGGCGAGGGCGAGGACGAATTTGAGGAGCTGTGCACGTGGCTGCGCGAGGTGCGGCTCGAGCGCGTGGGCGTGTTCCCGTTCTCCCCCGAGGAGGGGACGCCCGCTGCCGTGATGACCGACCGCTGCGAGCCGGACGAGGCCCAGCGCCGCGCCGATCTCATCCTCGAGCTGCAGGCCGGCATCATGGACGACTACAATGCCGCCTGCATCGGGCAGGACATGACCGTTTTGTGCGAGCACCGGGCGAAAAGCGGCATGTGCTCCGGCCGGACCTGCGCCGACTCGCCGGAAATCGACGGCACGGTCTATTTCACCGGCACGGCCGCGCCCGGCGACATGGTCACGGTGCATATCACCGGCTGCGACGACGGCGATCTCGCCGGCGAACAAATCAATGAATGAGGTGCTGACATGACGACTGCAAACAAAATTACCATCTTCCGCGTGATCCTGATTCCCGTGTTTCTGGTGCTGATGTACCTGCGCTTCCCCGGCCATACGTACTGGGCGTTCGGTGTGTTCGTGCTCGCGAGCCTGAGTGATTTCGTCGACGGCTATATCGCGCGGCACTACAATCAGGTCACGGACTTCGGCAAGTTCATGGACCCGCTGGCCGACAAGCTGCTGGTCGTGGCAGCCATGCTGCTGTTCGTCGAGCAGCACCAGATGCCCGCATGGGCGCTGCTGCTCGTGGTCGCGCGCGAGTTTGCCGTGACCGGCCTGCGGCTCATCGCCGTGGACAACGGCCGCGTCATCGCCGCCGCCTGGTCCGGCAAGATCAAGACCGCCTCGACCATGGTGGCCATCTGCCTGATGCTGCTGTGGAACATTCCCTGGCTCAACACCGTGTGCTGGGTCGTCATCGTCGTGACGACGGTGTACTCCGGCGTGGAGTACTTCGTGAAGAACCACGACGTGTTTCAGAAAGCCGCCTGAAACATATTAAAAGCCAGCGGGCATGACCCGCTGGCTTTTTGGTTTTCCCCTCAGAACGTGAACGCCTGCAGCGGCTTGTCATACTCCGAGTGGCCCGTGGAGAACGACTGCCCATTGACTGTGACGCGCACGGTCGTGCAGTTGAAGTTATCGAGGAATGTGTTGACAAGGCTGCCCATATACATAAGCTCGCCCGTCGAGCCGCTCTCACGCAGGCCGGCGAGGAACGCCTCGTTCATGTCGAGGCTGAGCGCGTCGCTGTCCTTCGAGATGGCGAGCACTTGGCTGCCCTTCGGCAGGGCATCATGCGCGATGAGCTGCTCCGCGATCGCCTGCGCATACGCCACCGCGACGGCCGGTTCCGTATCTGGGAGCTGCGCCGTGTCGGCGCGCAGGTCGTCGGCCGTGTCGTTCGGGAAATAGAGCTTGCAGGACGTATCCACGCCGCCGGTGGTGGCCGTCTGCGTCGGCGGTGTCTCCGGCGCTGGGGTCTGCTCCGCCGCGTCCCTCTTGCCGCAGGCGCACAGCAGCGCCAGCGCCAGCACGCACGCGAGCAGGAGCGAAAGATATTTCTTCCTGTGCTTCATGGCAATGCCTCCTGTGCGGCCGCGCTTGGACGCCGGCCGCGTTTTTCCCAGCATACCACACCGGCGCGCGGCGCGCAACCTTGACATTGCCGGGTACATATGCTAAGATGATGGTGCGATGAACGGAAAGAGTACGCCTGTTACCCGGTCTCAGAGAGGCGCCCAGACGCTGCGAGGGTGCTGTCCGGCGGGGCGGAATGTGCGTCCGGGAGCGCGGCGGGAGGAAATGCCCGCCCGAAGGCACCGCGTTACGGTGCAGCGAGCGAGAAACGAGAGTGGAACCGCGAAGGACTTCGCCTCTCATGCCGGAACGGCATGGAGGCGCTTTTTTTATTGCAAATACGTCTCAAAGGAGCCTGAATATGAAACTGTACAACACCATGTCCATGCAGAAGGAAGCGTTCGTGCCGATCGAGCCGGGCAAAGTACGCATGTATGCCTGTGGCCCGACGGTGTATAACTACATCCACGTCGGCAACGCGCGCCCGATCATCATGTTTGACGTGCTGCGCCGCTATCTGGAGTACCGCGGCTACGAGGTGACGTTCGTGCAGAACTTCACCGACGTGGATGACAAGATCATCAAGCGCGCCAACGAGGAGGGCATCTCCAGCGAGGAGGTCGCGAAAAAATACATCGCCGAGTACTTCACCGACGCGCACGCGCTCGGCGTCCGCGAGGCGACCGTGCACCCGAAGGCCACCGAAAACATCCAGCAGATCATCGACCTCATCACGACGCTCATCGACAAGGGCTACGCCTACGAGGTCAACGGCGACGTGTACTACCGCACGCTGAAGTTCAAGGACTACGGCAAGCTCAGCCACCAGCCGATCGAGGACCTGCAGTCCGGCGCACGCATCGACGTCAACGACATCAAGGAGAACCCGCTCGACTTCGCGCTCTGGAAGGCCGCCAAACCCGGTGAGCCGTTCTGGCCCTCGCCGTGGGGCAACGGCCGTCCCGGCTGGCACATCGAGTGCTCGGCTATGTCCAACCGCTACCTCGGCAAGACGATCGACATCCACTGCGGCGGCAGCGACCTCGCCTTCCCGCACCACGAGAACGAGATCGCCCAGTCCGAGGCCGCCAACGGCTGCAAATTCGTCAACTACTGGCTGCACAACGGCTTTATCAACATCGACAACAAGAAGATGAGCAAGTCGCTCGGCAACTTCTTCACCGTGCGCGAGGCCGCCGCCGTCTACGGCTACGACTGCATCCGCATGTTCATGCTCATGAGCCACTACCGCAGCCCGCTCAACTACTCCGGCGAGATCCTCATGCAGGCCAAGGCCGCGCTCGAGCGCCTGCGCACCGCCAAGAGCAACCTCGAGTTCTTCATCGCCAACGGCCGCGACGGCGAGCTGAACGAGGCGGACGCCGCCTTCGTGCAGGGGCTAGACCAGTACCGCGAGAAGTTCGACGCCGTCATGGACGACGACTTCAACACCGCCGACGCGATCTCCGTCATCTTTGAGATGGTGCGCGAGATCAACACCGCCGTCTCTCCTGCCGCTGACCCGAGCAAGGCGCTGGCGCAGGCGTGCCTCGACCGCTTCCTCGAACTGTGCGACGTGCTGGGCATCCCGTTCGGCTCCGACAGCAGCGAGGACCCCGAGGCAAAGGCCATTGAGGAGAAGATCGCCGCACGTCAGGCCGCCCGCAAGTCCAAAAACTGGGCCGAGGCCGACCGCATCCGCGACGAACTCAAGGCCGCCGGCATCGTGCTCGAGGACACCCCACAGGGCGTCAAGTGGAAGCGCGCATAAACCGGCGTACCATATCGAACACCCAACGACCGTCCCAGCCAAATGGCCGGGGCGGTTTTGCGTCCGTGCACACAAAAATCCCCGATTGGAAACCCAATCGGGGATTTTCGCAGTTTATGGGGTAAGGGATCGTTCGCGTCAGGGATGCTGCGGTGCGTCGGAGTCTTCCACTTCCGTCTCTTCCGTGTCCGCTTCGTCCGCTGGGGCTTCGGCCGCTTCGGCATTGCCCTCAGCGGTCACTTCCGGCTCGGCTTCGGCTTCCGCTTCCGGAGCGTCCGGCTCGGCCGGGGTTTCCACTGCCTCGGCGTTGTCCGCCGGCGCCGTTTCCGCCGCTTCTTCAGCGGCCTTGGCCGCAGCTTCCGCCTCGGCAGCCGCCTTCGCCTCCGCTGAGGCGGCGCGTTTGGTCTCTTTGGCCTCCTTGGCGGCAGCGTGCTTGGCCTGGAGCTTCGCGTGCTCCTCGCCCAGCCACATGCGCAGCCCCTGCTTGCGCAGCGTTGCCGCTTCTTCCTCGGTCATGGTCCCTGCCGCGACTGCCTTCTTCAGCTTCTGGCAGTAGAGCAGGCGCAGCACCGCGACGATCACGGCCAGCACGATGAGCACGATGAGGATGTAGAACAGCGGGCCGTGGTGCGCCTTCGTAACGGCGAACTGCAGGTCGCGGTCCATGGTCTTAAAGACAAGGTAGCTGCCGTCGCGGCTGCTCGACGTGCTCGCCCAGGTGCCGTTCTGGTAGGTGTAGACCGTGTAGCTCGCACCGGTATCCGGTGCATAGACACGCAGGGATACGGTGTTGTCCGTGTCGTCCTCGACCGTGTCGTTGAGGATCTCGACGTTGTACTTCATGTACAGCTGCTGGTTGCCGCGCAGCGTCGGGCCGTCGGCCTCGGCAGACGTGATGTGCACATCCGTGGCCGGGTCAAAGACGCCCTCGGCCAGAACGATCGGCGTGCGGCTATTGTCGGCATACAGGTCGCCGGCCACGACCGTCGAGACGGCGGTGTACTCCGCTTTGACCTCGAGGTCGAAGGTCAGGTGGCTGTAATCATGCTCCGGCCAGGAGCCGTAGTTGCCCTCCACCGTCGGGCAGTCGGGGATCTGCGATTCGTCGATCGAGCCGCCGTAGGCGAAGGTGATCGTCTTGACGACCTCGCCGTTGGCCGTGAAGGTGACGGCAAAGCTGGAGAACTCCGCCGGGATGCCGTTGCGCGCCATAAAGGCCTCATAGCTCATGCCCTCGGCCTTGCCCGCATAGCTGATGCCGTCAATGCCGGCCTCCGTCTCGTGGACGAAGTAGTTGTCGGCCGCGCTGCCATCGGGATCGATCTCGCCCGCGATGGTGCCGACGCAGTTGCCGGAGCCGTTGAGATTCACGAGCGTGTTGCAGCCGCTGACGTTCATGCCGTAACCAGCGATGCCGCCGATGTAGTTGCGGCCGGTCAGCTCGCACTTGGCGAAGCTGCTGCGCACGGAGCCCTTTGACTGGCCGACGACGCCGCCGACGTAGTCGCCCGCCGTGCTCTCGGCCGTGCCGTAGCCCTCGCAGCCGCTGATGACGCCCAGATCCGCATAGCCGCAGATGGCGCCGACGCAGTCTTTGCGCGAGGTGGCATTGCCGTAGTTCTTGCTGTCGAGCAGCACGCACTTGGTGAAGTACTTGGCCGTCAGCGTGGAGTCTTTGATGACATTGGAGTCGCTCTCGGGATCAAAATCGTACTCAATGTCCATCGTACCGGCAACGCCGCCGACATTGACGTCGCCGTCGACCTTGCCGTAGTTATCGCAGTTATAGACCTTGCCGTCCGTCGTGCTCGAGAGTTCTTCCTCCGAGACGTCCTGGATGATGTCGTCCTTGTCCTTGCTCAGGGCAAGCTCGAGGATATCGCACAGGCGCATCATGACGACGTTGAACTGGTCGTTGACCGCCTTCATATCGCTGATGATCTGGTTACTGTAGGTAGCCGTCTCCACGCTCAGGCGGGACAGGCCGGAAGAAATGCTGCCGAGATCGTCGAACATCTGCTCCATCGCGGTACGGTAATCGCTGCTGATGTCGGGCAGGTTGAGCGGGTCGTTGCTGGCGAGGTATTTCGTGACCTGGTCGAGGTAGCTCATACCGGTCGAGAAGTTGCCGCTCGAGGACTTGAGCGCGTCGAACGCGTTTTTAAATGCGGCGCTCATGTAATCCATGCGGGTGTTGCCGGTGGAGTCTTCGGTGAGGTAGTAGGTGTTGATGATCTTCGTCATTGTAGAAACGTCGCCGGAGATCGCACCAATTGCCTTGGCGGCGTCGCCTGTGCCCTTGAGCAGAGCGTCGCGCTGCGTCTCATAGGTGCCAAGGTTGTCGGGGTTGTACTCGTAGCCGTACTTATCGGACATCTGCTGCCAGTTGTCCGGTCGGCTGGCGATCAGGTCATAGGAGCCGGTGCCGTAGGCGTTGTCCATGACCTTCATGAGCCAGGCGCAGTAGTCCATTGCCGCGTTGAGCTGGTCGGACGAGACGCTCAGGTCCTTGGCCGCGTCCTTGAACGCCGTCTTGTCGGCCTCGGTCATCTCGTCGACGATGTCGAGATAATCAAAGCCCTTGTTGAAGTAATCGATCGCCTTGTCGAGCGACACGGCCGCCGTGGAAAACTCCGTGATCGCGGGGGCGAGCATTTTCTCCGCCGTGTTGATGCGGATGAACACTTCGTTGACGGTCGAGACCGTGTCGTCCACATAGTCCGTGGTGCGCTCGGCCACATAGCGCGCGCTCTCCGTGGCGCGGGCCGCACTGTCACTCAGCACACCAACCGTGGCGGCCAGCGACGACGCTGCGGCGCCCGTGTGGTTGAGCAGGGTATCCATCAGATCATGGAGCGTATTGAGCTCCTTGGCCATGGCGCCGATCGAGCCGGACTCCACATCCAGCGTGATGAACGGCTCCATCTGGCCGCAGATGCCGCCGACGTCCTTGCGGCCGGAGGTCGTGCCCCAGTTCGTGCAGCCGGAGACTAGGCCGCTCTGGCGGCCGACGATGCCGCCGATGTTGTAGCCGACGTGCTCAAAGCCGACGCCGCCCCAGTTCGTGCAGCCGATGATGACGCCGGACGAGAAGCCGCAGATGCCGCCGACGTCTGTGGAGGTGTTGGCCTTTTTCGGCGTGTCATCATCCTCGTCGTCCGATGCGGTCGGGAGCGTCAGAGAGTCGAGATTCTCCGTGCTGTCAACGGCCTCGCTGGCGTTGATGTTCACGCCCGTGGTGTTCGAACAGTAAGAGATGGTGCCGAGATTCTGACCGACAATGCCGCCGACGTAATGGTCGCCCTCGACAGAGCCTTCGGTCTTGCAGTTATAGATCATGCCGCTGCCTTCGTTCGTGCCCGCGATGCCGCCGACATTATTCTCGCCGGAGATCGTGCCGTTGAACGAGCAGCCGGAGATCGTGCCGTAGTTCGTGCCGACAATGGCGCCGATCTCACTGAGGGTACCGGCGGCGTCGATATTGCCGGTAACCTTCAGGTCTCGGACCGTACCGACCGACTGCACATAGCGAAACAGGCCCATATGGGACGCATCGCCCGAGAGCTCCAGCCCGCTGACCGTGTGGTTCTGACCCTCGAACGTGCCGCCGAAGGTCGGGATCGGCACAAAGTCCGACCCGCTCAGGTCCACATCGTTGTCCAGATAGACTGTCTTGCCCTGCGAGTACGTGTCGAGCTTGCAGCTTTTGCTCAGCTGCACAAGATCGTCCGCAGAGTAGATGTGGATCTCCTTGTCGTTCGGCTGGGCAGCCGCACCGCAGAGCAGGCACATGGCCGCCACGAGCACCAGCGCAAGCAGACGGCGCACATTATGTCTTTTCATCGGAATCCTCCTCACCGTGCAGATCCGCCGCCGGCACAGTCTGCGCCGGAGCCTCCTCCATCTGCACATTTCCGATATCGATTGATGCGCTGACCGTGCCGCTGACACGACCGTGGATCTCCGCATCGACGTAACCGTTGATATAGCCGCGCACGTGCCCATTGACACGCATGGCCCCCTGCAGCTGCTGCTGCGCGGCGTGGTGGCCAATCGTAAAGGATGTTTTTTCGACCAGAGAGTCGCCCAGCAGCAGGATCTGCGGCAGGACGCACATGACCAGGACCATCGAGATCAGCGTGCCGCGGCCCAGGCAGATGCCGATGGACGCGACCGTGTTCTCCGAGGACAAAAAGCCGATGGACATGCCGGCTGCAGCGAGGATGGTGCCGGAGGTCACGACCGTCGGGAACGCCTGGTTGAGCGCCTCGATCATGGCTTCCTTATATGGCATCTCCTCCTTGAGCCGGAGGTACCGGCTCGAAATGACGATGGCGTAGTCGATGTTCGCGCCCATCATGATGGAGCTGACGATCAGGTACGCCAGGAAATACAGATTGTTGTGCAGGATCGTCGGGAATGAGAAGTTGATCCACACACTGCCCTGGATCACGAGGATCTGCAGCAGCGGCAGTGCGACCGATTTGAACGTCATGAGCAGCACGAGGATGACGAACACGAGCGTCAGGATGCTGATGAGCGTGTTGTCCGTGCTGAATGCATCGGAAAAGTCCTTGTCCTTGGCTGTCTCGCCAACGAAATAGGACTCGTCGTAGTATTTGCCGACGACGCCCTTGATGACCGTCAGGTAATCGTAGGTCTCCTCGCTCTCGACCGGGAGATCAAGGTAGAGGATCATACGCGAGTAATCCTCGGAGTGGAGCTGTTTTTCACCGTCGATGAGGCGGTCATACATCTCCTCAAGGTCGCTCATGGTCGCAGCGTCGATCTTCGAGCGGTAGATATCGCGCTGCTCATACAGGAACTTGAACATGTCGATGAGCGGCACGGAGCAGTTGTCGATATTGCTCAGGTCCACGAGCTGGCCGAGGGCCTTCGTGTAATCGTCGTTCGCAGTACAGTAGGCCGTGTACAGTGCGCGCGACACGCCGATGTCGATATCCGTGAGCTCGGCGAACTTGCGCGGCGTGAGCGAGTCAGTGATCATGTAGCCGTCCTTGGCCTCCTCGCCCGCGAGCGCCTGCACATGGTCAACACTCTTGAGCTCGTTGAGGTCATCAAGCAGATCTGCCTCGCTCTCAAAGTCCGTGAACGGGAAGATGAGCACGACCTGATTCGTCTCGCCGAAGGTGGCGTTGATCTTCTTTTCGGCGATCTTGTAATCGTTTTGCTTGATGGTGTCGAGCGTGCTGTAGCCGAACACGTATGGGCACTTGCTGCTGAGCAGAAAGCCCACAATGATGATGACCAGAAAGACCGGCGGCACGATGTAGCGGCTGCGGATGGCAAAGCGGCCGAGTGCGTCGATGCGCGGCAGGAACTGGCGGTGGTGCGTCTTGTCGATCCACGGGCTCATGTACATGATGAGCGCCGGCATCAGGAAGAACACCGTCAGCATCAGAAACAGGATCGACTTAATGAGCACGAGGCTCATGTCCTCGCCGATCTTGATCTTCATGAATGAGAGCGCCAGCAGGCCCGAGATCGTCGTCAGACTCGAGGCTGAGATCTCCGGAATGGCCAGCGTCAGCGCGCGGATCGTCGCCTCACGGGGCGCGAGATGCTCGCGCTCTTCCGTGTAGTGATGGCACATGATGATCGCGTAGTCAATGCCGAGGCCGAGCTGCAGCACCGCCGCGATGGAATTGGTGATAAACGAGACCTCATGGAACCAGTAGTTCGTGCCCTTGTTGATCCAGACGGCCACAGCAAAGGTGATGATGAGCACTGGGACCTCCGCGTAAGTCCGGCTCGTGAGCAGGAGCACCACGAAGATCGAACACATGAGGATGATGAGCACGATGCGCATCTCGTGCTCGAGGATCTCGCCGGTCGGATTGCCGACCTCGGTCGTGATGTAAGTATCATAGCCGTCGAGCGCCGTGCGGACGTTCTTCACACCCTGAACGCTGACCTCGTCGAGCTTTTCCCCGTCAAACGTAACCTCAAAGAGCGCCGACGCACTATTATAATGGTGTGTGTCCTTTTCAAACGTCACGCTCTTGACGCCGTCCACACCGCGCAGCATCTCGGCGAGCTCCTCCGCCTGCGCAAGCGTCACGTTGGACACCATGACTTTCGCATCCCCGTAGGTGATGAACTCGCGGTCCATGATCTCCAGCCCCTGGCGCGTCTGCGTGGAGTCCGGCAGATAATCGGTCAGCTCATTGTTGACGTCCGTCTTGTTCACTGAGAAGATCGACAGCACGCACGCCACAGCAAACAGCACCACAAACAGCCGCCGTTTGTCCACAATGAACGCCGCCAGGCGCTCCATAAACGATTTCTTCATACCCCAGCCCCTCATCGGGCGGCTCCACCGCCCGGGATCTCTCTGCGCATCCGGTCGGAACTAGTTACATCAAAAGTTAAAAAACAGTAACAAAATGTGTTTTCCCGTTCTTTTCGGGTGCAACTGCGCAAAGTTAACATAAACAATTACGGATTCTTTTGTATCATACGATATCCCAAACACGATGTCAACCGCGAAAACGGATTTTCCCGCGATTTTCCTTAATTTTTTTCCATAATCTCAAGCAAATGCGCGCATTTTCGCGCAGATTCCGCAAGAACTCAGACATTTTGTCAAAAAAACAACCGCTTATTCTTTTCTGCTCCCTCGCGCTGCCAGGTAACATATTCTTTCAAAACTGTGTCGGAAAACGGTAACAAGAATCGACCAATCAAAACGAAAAGTTTCATTCTGATCGGTCGGCTTTTGTAACTTTTTTCATGCTTCAAAGATCTTTTCCACGCGGCGGATATACGCCGGCAGCGCACCCTCAAAGTCCACGCCGAAGCGGCGCGGCGTATCGCGCCAGAGCGAGCGGCAGATGCTCTCGTCCGTGAGCGCAGTGGCCGTTTCGAGCGCGGCGCTCAACGGCGCGCCGCGCACGAGCAGTGCCGCGAACGCAGAGGCGAACACATCCCCCGTGCCGTAAAACACGCCGGGATGCGCCGGGCGCATACTCGCGTGCACCTCCCCCGTGCGGCAGTCGCAGGCAACGTTGCCGATCACGTCCGGCCGCGGGCGCACGCCGGTGACCGTCACGACGCCGGCACCGAGCGCGCCGAGCGCCTGAAACAGCTGCGCAAGATAGGCATCGCTGTGCGTGCCGGGCTCATACGGCAGGCCGGCCAGCAGCGCCGCCTCCGTGACGTTCGGCGTGATGACGTCCGCACGCGAGAGCAGGCGGCGGAAGGCTGCACACATGCGCTCGTCAATCTTGGAATAATAGCTGCCGTTGTCGGCCATGACCGGGTCGATCACGACCAATGTATCCGGCACGGCGATGCAGTCGAGCGTCTGCGCGAGCAGCTCCGCCTGCCCGGGCGAGGCGAGGTAGCCGGAATACACGCCGTCGATCCGCGCACCGATGCGCTGCCAGTGGCGCGCGATGGGCAGCATATCGTCCGACAGGTCGCGGAACGTCCAGCCGGTGAACTCGCCCGTGTGCGTGCTGAGCACGGCCGTCGGTATGCAGGCGCACTCCACGCCCGTGGCGGAGATGACCGGCAGCGCCACGGTCAGCGAGCACTTGCCGAGCCCGGACAGATCGTGGATGGCGGCAATGCGCTTGAGCGGCGGTAACGTGTTGTCCATAGGATGACCTCGGTTCCTTTTATAATGGTGTACAGCAGACGGCCCCCGGCAAGGCACCGGGGGCGCGTGAAAATGGCTCAGCCATCGGACGACGGGAGCGCGCGCAGCTGCGCGTCGATCTCCGCGAGCGAGTCGGCCGTCAGGCCCGACTGGGCAAACCCGGCCACCTGGCGCAGCGTCATGGCGGCGGTCATCTGCAGGGCCGGATTCTTCAGGATCTTGGGGAAAAACCGCTCGAGGACCGCGACCGCCTCCGGCGCGCCGAGCAGCTTTTTCATCGTGTCGTCCACAGTGTATGTCACGTTGCTTTCCTCCCTGTCTCCGGAGGCCGGAGGACAGAATTCACAAAAAATCAGAGATTTTGTAGTGATTATACACAAATCACGGCCGATTGTCAAATCCCGTGCTTCCGGCAGGTGCCGCCGGTGCGTCGCGCCGGTCCAGATAGCGCAGAAACTGGCGCGTTGCGGCCGAAATATGCGCCTGACCGGGCAGCGCGAGGGCGAGGTCGCGGTAGAGCGGCGTGTCGAGCTTGCGGATGGCGATGCGGTACGGCACGCGGCGCAAAATCAGCTCCGGCAGCAGGCTGACGCCCAGCCCGCACTCGACCATGGCCATGATGGCGTAATCGTCCCACGTCGTGAAGCGCACGTCCGGCGTGACACCGCACTGCGCCAGCGCCTCGGACGTCTCGTGGTTTCCGGCCTTATCGAGCAGGATGAACGGCTCCGCACCCAGCGCCTGCACGGGGCAGGTGTCCCCGGCGGCGAGCGGGTGATCCGCCGGCAGGACCGCGTCAAGGTCATCCCGCTGCAGGAAGATCGTGGCAAACTCCGGCCGCGTCGGCAGGCGCACAAAGCCGCAGTCCACCTGCCCGGAGGCGAGCCAGTCCTCAACCTCGCAGTAGTCGCCGAGTAAGAGCTCATAGTCGATGCCCGGATAGTCGTGCGAGAACGCGCGCAGGATGTACGGCAGCCAGTGCGTGGCCACGCTCGAAAACGTGCCGATGCGGATGTGGCCCGACTGCAGGCCGTGCAGCGCGTCCACCTCCGCCGAAAGGCGCGCATACTCCGCGCACAGCGCCCGTGCGTGCGGCAAAAGCAGCGCCCCGTCGCCCGTGAGCACAACGCCTGCCTTGCCGCGCTCGAGCAGCGTCACGCCCCACTCCTGCTCCAGGTCCGCGATCATGCGGCTGATGCCCGACTGCGAATAGTGAAGCAGCACGGCCGCGCGGGTAAAGCTGCCCGTCTCGACCGTTTTGACGAAGGCGGCATATTTTTGCAGATTTTTGTCCATCGTCTATCCATCCGTTTTTATCATGTAATTTATGAGAAACATTCGCTTTTCATATATCCACACCAAGACTACACTATTTTTATTCCTTTTGCAACCGGGAGGGCCGCCGTATGAAAAAAGACTATCTGAAATATCTGGCCGCACTGCTGCTGTTCGGCTCCAACGGCATCGTGGCCAGCCGCATCGCGCTCTCGAGCTATGAGATCGTGCTGCTGCGCGCCGGCATCGGGTGCATCGTGCTGGCGGTGCTGTTTGCGCTGCGGCGGCAGCGGCTGGCCTGCCTGCAGCACCGGCGGGAGCTGCTGGACATTGCCCTGTCCGGAGCGGCCATGGGCGCGAGCTGGATATGCCTGTTCGAGGGCTTTGTGCGCATCGGCGTGGGCATGGCATCGCTGCTGTATTACTGCGGGCCGGTGATCGTGATGGCGCTCTCCCCCCTGCTGTTTCATGAGCGGCTGACGTGGCCGAAAATCGCCGGCTTCGCGGCGGTGTTTGCAGGCGTACTGCTCATTAACGGCGGCATGCGCGGCGGCGGCATGGACACCGTCGGGCTGCTGTGCGGCGCGGCGAGCGCGGTGCTCTACGCCGTGATGGTCACGACGAACAAACGCGCCGAACACATCACGGGCCTGGAAAACGCGCTGCTGCAGATGCTCTTCTGCTTTCTGACCGTGGCCGTGTTCGTCGGCATCCGTGACCGCGGGTTCGCCATCGACGTCCGCCCGGGCGACTGGGCATGGATCGTGCTGCTGGGCGCGGTGAACACCGGCCTCGGCTGCTACGGCTACTTCTCGTCGATGGGGCGCCTGCCGGTGCAGACCGTCGCCGTGTGCGGCTATCTGGAGCCGCTGTCGGCCGTCGTGTTTGCGGCCGCGCTGCTGCATGAGACGATGCAGCCGTTGCAAGCGCTCGGCGCAGTGCTCATCCTCGGCGGCGCCGCTGGCGCCGAGTGCGCGCCCATGCTGCTGCAGAGGCACCGGAAATGCTGAGCAAATTCGCATATTCGCAAACTGCGCACCCGGCGGTGCGCAGTTTTTTCATGCGGATGGCCGTACGGCATTCGAGAGAAGATCGACATACAAATTGGGATAAGCGAAAACCGGCGCCTCCATACATGGCGCCGGTTTTCTACAACTCAGACCGCATCGATCTGCTTTTGCAGGTCCGCGAAGAACGCGACGGCAAAATCGCGGAACTCTTTCATGCTGACCGTGAACGGGCGAAACTTGTTGTAGCTCAGCCCCACGGTGCCGAAGGCGTGATCGGTCTGCGTTCTGCGGCAATAGCGGCTGATGAGCGGATCCTTGACATGAATGGCGGACATAAACGCAATGCCGCGCTTGTCCACCAGCACCGCACACTGCTGCAGATCCATGTCGTTGGTCTCATAGACCACGTTCGGCGTCAGACCGTGGCGGGCATAGATCGCGTCGATCGTGTCGCGCATGCCGCTGCCCTTGGGCGCGATCACGATCGGGTAGGGCGCAATGTCCTGCAGCGTGACCACCTCTTTGGAAAACAGCGGATGATCCGGCGGTACCATGATGCTGCCCGTGTCGCGCAGGACCGTGACCGTCTCGATCATGCGCGATTCTTCCGCGTGATCGGCGGCAGTGCGATGGCAAAATCCGCAGCGCCGGTATTGAGCTTTTCAAGGATGTCGCGGCGCGTGGCAAACGTCTCGGAGAGCACGCTCTTTGGAAAGCTCGCCATAAACGCGCTGTTGAGCGCGCTGAGATAGCCCGCGTTGTTATACAGCAGGCTCGTTGTAAACTCCGCCTGATCCTGCATGGCCAGCATGTCCCCGACCAGCGTATCGGCCCGTGTGATGATATCCTTCGCGCCCCGATAGAAAAACTCCCCGTTGGTATTGAGCACGATGCGGCGTTTTTGAATGTCAAACAGCTGCGTGCCAAGCTCCTGCTCCAGACGGCCGATGACCTTTGTCACAAACGGCTGCGACACGCCAAGCGTCTCCGCCGCCTTTGTGATGCTGCCAAGCTCCGCCGCCAGGCAAAAATAGCGCAGATCCTTCAGCTCCATCGTACCCCTCCCCTCTCTGCACACCATTATAGGCGCAGGCGAGGATTGGTGTTAATAACCAATAGGTTATGACCTTGATAGCGAGGTGCGGCTATGAAAGTCGCCTGACAAAATATTATCTTTTTTGTACGGAATTTGCTACCATGAAATCGGAAAGGCAAATATGGAAATGGAGGATAAGAGTACGGCAGAAAATTCATACGAAAATTTCAACCGCACCGGCTATGTGCAGCCGCTCACGCCGGAGACAAAATACACCTCGCGCAAGGTGCAGGTCGACGGCATCACGCTCTACGACAGCGATGCGGCCTTCCGCCGCAACTTCCTGAAAAAGCACCTGGATAACACAGTGGATGTTGTCCGCTTCTCCTACATGATGGGCAAGCTCGCCGTCAAGCCTGTCATCGGGCCGCTGATCCGCAAATCGCTCGAGTGGCACTACCGCTATATCCACACGAACTCCGTCGTGGTGCCGATTGAGGTGGCCAAGGACATCATCCGCAGCACAACGGACATCGCCGTCTCCCCTTGCGTGTGCCGGACCGTGCAGGGACACTGCGACAACCCGATCAACACCTGCTTCGGGCTGAATTTCTACGGTGCTCTGAAAAAGAAGGCCGGTGAGCGCAGCGTCAGCATCGACGAATGTCTGGCCGTGGCCGACATGGCGCACGAAAACGGCCTGATCGTCGCCATCGGCGCCTCCAAAAAAAGAGACACGCTCTCGCGTGTCTCTTTTTTTGGAGGCGCCACCCGGATTTGAACCGGGGGTCAAGGATTTGCAGTCCCATGCCTTACCACTTGGCTATGGCGCCGAAAAAATGGAGCGGGCAACGAGATTCGAACTCGCTACCTCCACCTTGGCAAGGTGGCGCTCTGCCAAATGAGCTATGCCCGCAAAATGGTGCCTCCGGTCGGAATCGAACCAACGACACGGGGATTTTCAGTCCCCTGCTCTACCAACTGAGCTACAGAGGCATATGCAATTCAAAAAACTGGTGGGAACAACAGGGCTCGAACCTGTGACCCCTTGCTTGTAAGGCAAGTGCTCTCCCGGCTGAGCTATGCTCCCGTTTCACAGCTTGCTCATTATACAAGACGCCAAAAAAATTGTCAAGGGATTTTCGGTAATTTTTTCGGCAAATGTACATTTTCGGGGCGGCAGCGCCGCCCCGAACACGGTCAATCCGCTGCGGTGTCAGCGTTTTCGGCGTCGAGCAGCGTCTGCAGCTCCGCCGGGGTAAAGACATACTCCGCGTCGCAGAACTGGCAGTGCACCTGCGTGTCCTTACCCTCGGCGATCATGTCCTGCAGCTCCTGCACGCCGCACTGGCGCAGTGCCTGCTCCACGCGCGCACGCGAGCACGCGCAACGATAGGCCATCGGGTGGCGCAGGACAATCTCGGGCTCGAGATCGCGCATGACCTGCGGAAGGATGGCGTCCGCCCCGTCCTCGTCGAGGATGGTCGTGAGCTGGTCCATCATGAAAATGTTGTCCTCGAGCTTTGCCACCAGCTCCTCCGGCGCGCCGGGCATGAGCTGCACGAGAAAGCCGCCGGCCGCCTTGACGCTGTGGTCAGTATCGACGAGCACGCCAAGGCCGCAGGCCGCCGGGATCTGCTCGCTCTCGACGAGGTAGGCGGACAAGTCCTCCGCGATCTCACCGCTGACGAGCTCCGTGCTGCCGACATACGGCTCGCGCAGGCCGATGTCGCGGCTGACGGTGAGCATGCCGTCCCTGCCGACGGCACCGCCAACATCGAGCTTGCCGTCCGGGCGCGTGGGCAGGTCGAACGCGGGGTTCGAGACCATGCCGCGCACATTGCCCTCACTGTCCGACACGGCGATGATGGTGCCAAGACCTCCGCCGCCGCTGATGCGCAGCGTGAGCGTGCCGTTTTCCTCCTTGAGCAGGTCGCCGAGCATCGACGCCGCGCACAGGCTGCGGCCGAGGGCGGCGATCGCCGTCGGGCTGCAATGGTGGATGGCGTTGGCGCGCTGCACCGCGTCGCACGCAGTGACGACCGAAATTTTCACAAAACCGTCTTTCGAGACGGCGCGGATGATCTCATCCATTGTTTTCACCTCAAAATTTTGATAACATTGCATTGCATCTTGCCGCATTGGGAGTTTCCCCACGGTTCAAATACCGTATTCCAGACTGCGCATTGCCGTGAGAAAAATGCGCCCGGCGTCCGCCTGCGGGCCGTCGCGCCGGACGGTCACGTCCAGAAAGCCCGCCTGCGTGAGCAGCTCCACGAGCCGCTCCGGCGTGTGCGCATACTCAATGTGCTCCTCCGACGCGCGCGACCAGAGCTCGCCCGCACGCGTGAACAGATCCATGCCATAGTGCATGGTCTGCTTTGCTGCGTCAAACTCCGCCCGCCAGAGGCACAGGACATCGTCCGTCTCGTCGACGAACGTGCCGCCGTCAAGCGCGCAAAACGACGCCGGGTCGCGGATGTCCAGAATGAGCATCCCGCCCGGACGCACGAACAGGTGCAGCCGGTGCAGCACCTCCGGCAGCTCCTCCGGCGGCAGGTAGTCAAACCCGTCGAGCGAGCAGTAGGCCGCATCGACCGTGCCGTAGAGATCGAGCTGGGATGCCTCCTGGCACAGCAGCAGCGGCGCTGTCGCCTCCGCAGGCAGGTCAGCGTTGTGCGCCTGCGCCTGCATGAGCATATCGGGCGAGCCGTCGGTCGCGATCATCTCATACCCGCGCGCGGCCATCAGGCGCGTGAGTGTGCCGGTGCCGCAGCAAAAATCCAGCAGGGTGTGGCATGCGCCGCGCCCCTGCTGGAAACACTGCTCATAAAAGTCCGCGAACGCGGCATAATCCACATCGCGGGTCAGCGCATCGTACCACGCGGCAAGGGCGCCGTAAGCGCTCACGCCTGCTCCTCCGAAGATTTCTCAGCCTGCTCCTTGAGCCGGCCGAACACGATCTCATACCCGCCGGTGCCATACTGCAGGCTGCGGTTGACGCGGCTGATCGTCGCGCTCGAGGCGCCGGTCTTTTCCAGAATGTCGTTGTAGATCAGGCCCGCATCCAGATACTGCGCCACCTGATAGCGCTGCTCCATGGCCTGCAGCTCCGTGACCGTGCACAGGTCATCGAAAAACTGCTTGCACTCGTCGACGGTCTTGAGCGTCAGGATGGCACGGTACATGTCATCGCAGCGCGGTTTTTTATGCTGTTTATTCATATGCGCTCCTTATTTCTCATCAGATATATGGATGCTGAAACACGATTTTTCGAACACTATTCTACTCTAATTATTTAGGAAAGTAAAGAGGAAAACTGCCCGGAAATTTCATACGTCGGAATGACAGGTGTTTTACTTGCTTTTATACTATAAATCAGGTATGATATTTCTGTAGCAAACTGCTGCCGCAAGCATCCCACCGCCCATTGCAAGAGGAGGTTTTGTCTATGGTCATCGCCGGGATTCCCTTCACCATGCCGGCCATCTGGATCGGCCTGATCGTGATCTTTCTGATCATCGAGGGCCTGACCGCCGGTCTGGTCACGATCTGGTTTGCCGTGGGCGCGCTCGCCGCGCTCATAGCTGCCATGTTCCACGCGCCGCTGTGGCTGCAGCTCGTGTGGTTTTTCGCCGTGTCGATCGCGGCCTTCGCCGCGACGCGCCCGCTGGTGAAAAAATATATCAACAGCCGCACCCAGCCCACGAATGCCGATATGCTCATCGGGCAGGAATGCCTCGTCACGGAGGATATCGACAACCTGACCGGCCGCGGTGCCGTCGCCATCGGCGGGAAAGTCTGGACCGCCCGCGCCGACTCTGACGTCCCTATCCCCGCCGGGACCGCCGCCACCGTACTGCGCATCGAGGGCGTCAAGCTCATTGTCACACCCGCCTGCGTGACTGCAGGCGCAAAAGAATAAGGAGGAATCGCCATGCCATACGTTCTCTACGGAATCATCCTGATCGCGCTCATCATCCTCGTGCGCAACATCCGCATCGTCCCGCAGGCACAGGCCTATGTCGTTACCCGCCTCGGCGCCTACAAGACCACGTGGAGCGTCGGCCTGCACCTGAAGATCCCGTTCATCGAGTCGGTCGCCAAGCGTCTGTCGCTCAAGGAGCAGGTCGCGGACTTCCCGCCGCAGCCCGTCATCACGAAGGACAACGTCACCATGCAGATCGACACCGTCGTCTACTACCAGATCACCGACCCGAAGCTCTACACCTACGGCATCGAGCAGCCCATCCTCGCGATCGAGAATCTCTCGGCCACGACGCTGCGCAACCTCATCGGCGACCTCGAGCTCGACCAGTGCCTGACCAGCCGCGACATCGTCAACACCAAAATGCGCCAGATCCTCGATGAGGCCACCGACCCCTGGGGCATCAAGGTCAACCGCGTGGAGCTCAAGAACATTCTCCCGCCCAAGGAGATCCAGAATGCGATGGAAAAGCAGATGAAGGCCGAGCGCGAACGCCGCGAGGCCATCCTGCGCGCCGAGGGTGAGAAGCGCTCCGCCATCCTTCTGGCCGAGGGCGAGAAGGAGTCGGCCGTTTTGCGCGCAGACGCGAAAAAGCAGGAGCAGATCCTCGAGGCGCAGGGCCGCGCCGAGGCCATCCTGACCGTGCAGCGCGCGACCGCTGAGGGCATCCGGCTCATCAACGAGTCCATGCCGTCCGACGCCGTCATCAAGCTCAAGAGTCTCGAGGCCTTCGCCGCCGCTGCCGACGGCCGCGCGACAAAGATCATCATCCCGTCCGAGATCCAGGGCGTTGCCGCGCTGGCGGCCGGTCTGGTCGAGAGCGTCAAGGGCGAGGCCCCGAAGGCCTGATCCGCAGCTGAATTTACACCGACCCCGCGCCGGGCCCGGCGCGGGGTTTTCGGTGAGAAAGAGAGAGAACACATATGAAGCTTCCGTTTTTGAAGAAAAATAAGCCCGCCCCAGCTCCGGAGACCCCGGCCGCGCCGCGCGCCCCGTTCCCCTTCGCAGCACCGGCGCAGGACGTGCCTGTGCCCGCGATCCACATCGACGCGCGCGTGCTCGCCTTCCTGCGCAAGTACGATGCCGCGCCTGACCAGCTCGACACGCAGAAGCTCACCGACGCCCTGCTCGCCGCGATGCAGCGCGGCCTGCGCGGTGAGGCGGGCGGTCTGCCGATGCTGCCGGCCTACCTCGCGCCGCACGGCCACGTCGCCGCCCCGGAGGGCAAGCGCGTCGCCGTGATCGACGCCGGCGGCACGAACTTCCGCGTCGCCACCGTGCACTATGAGTTTGGCCAGCCGATCATCGAAAACGAGCGCACGCTGCCCATGCCCGGCTCGGAGCAAGACGCCGACTGGATGGACTTCATCCGGCTGGCAGCCGACGCGCTCGAGCCGCTGCTCGACCGGGTCACGCAGATCGGCATCTGCTTCAGTTACCCGGCGGAAAACACGCCGGAGCTGGACGCGAAGGTGCTCGGCATGACCAAAGAGGTGCAGCTGACCGGGTGGGAGGGTCACCTCGTGGGCGCAGATCTGGCCGAGGAGCTCGAACGCCGCGGCTGCACGAAGCTACCCATCACGGTCATCAACGACACCCCGGCCACGTACCTGAGCGGCTCGACCACCATCGCCAACAACTATGCCAACGGCTTTGCCGGGCTCGTCAACGGCACGGGCACGAACACGTGCTGCCTGCTGCCGGTGCGCGCGATCGAAAAGCTCGGCCGCGATGCCGACGGCGAGATGCTCGTCAACCTCGAGTCCGGCTCGTTCACCGACGTGCCGCAGAGTGCGTTTGACCAGGCGCTCGACGCGGCCTCGGCCGCACCGGGCGCGTACCGGTTCGAGAAGATGACGAGCGGCCGCTACCTCGGCGAGCTCAGCCGCCTGGCGCTCATCGCCGCAGCGAGCGATGGCCTGTTCGCGCCCGAGACAGCAAGCAAGCTCTGCGCGCTTGATGTGCTGACCGCCGCCGACGCGGACGCCTTTGGCGCGGACCCGGACTGCGGTGCCATCACGGCGCTGAACGATGCGACGGACGCCGACCGCAAGGCCGCCGCCATGGTCATTCAGAGCGTGTTCGGCCGCGCGGCAAAGGCCATCGTTGCAAACATTGCGGCCATTGTCTTTCTGACCGACGGCGCAAAAAACCGCTACCGCCCGATGGTCGTGGCCGTGGACGGGTCGCTGTTTCGCTACTCGACGCTGCTGCGCCCGGCTGTCAGCGAGGAGCTCGAGGCGTTTCTCGTGCAGAAGCACCAGCGCTACTGCGTGTGCAAGCCCGTGTCGAACGCCTCCGCCATCGGCACGGCCGCCGCGTCCCTGCTGCAGGGCTGAAATCAGGCAGAAAAAGCCGGATGTCTGTGACATCCGGCTTTTTTGCGCGTAAGTGGTGATATTTTTTCGAATAAAGCAAAAAATTGTACCGTAAGTGGGGAATTATCGCTGCTCCGTCTCCGGCCAGAAGAGTGCGTCGAGCGTGCAGCCCAGCACCTGGCAGATGGAAATGCACAGGCGGATCGTGGGGTTATAGTCCCCTTTTTCGATGGCGACGATCGTCTGGCGCGACACGCCGACGGCGTCCGCCAGCTGCCGCTGCGACCAGTCGCGTGCGGCGCGGGCCGCCTTGAGTTTCAGATTCTTCATTTGTCCTCCCGGCGGGCGCGCACGGCCGACACGATCGACGCCGCCGTGACCGGCACAAAGGCGATGCCCAGAATGAGATTCATGCTGCTCTCGCGCGTGAGCAGACCGTTTTCCAGCAGCGGCTCCCCGGTCGCGAAGCGGGCGATCGCCACGCCGAGATTGAGCACGGCCACGAACGCAAACAGCACGATCGACGCGACCGGACGCTCATGGATGCCGAAATAGGCGTCACTGCGGATGGCCGCGACGACAAACACGTCGAGCGCGAGCATCATGCCGAAAAAACACGCCGTGTACAGATCGCACCAGCGCACCCCGGCGACCGAATCGAGCAGCGCCACGACGGCGAGATACCCCAGCAGCGTGAAAAACGCGCTGCTGTACGCCTTGGCGCGCACGGCAAGCTGCCGCTCGTCAAACTGCGGCGCGTCACCGCTCCGCTTCTTGCGTAGGGAAACAGCCACGACCCAAATGACGACCGCAATGGTCACACCGACGGCAACGCCCAAAAGTCTTGACAGATCGTGCATAGTCAAACCTCCTTTTTTGTTCAAGCGCAGTGTATCACTTACCATTTATAATGTCGAGTATATTTTACTTATTATCAAATATAAAATATTTTCAGGCGCAAAAAGAGCACCGTCCGGTGCTCTTTTCTGACTCTGTTTCTGCCTGCGGGCTCATTTGAGCGGCTTGTCGCGCTCGGCCCAGAGATAGTTCGTATTGCGCCACAGGAAGACCAGCAGCTCGTGCCGGTAGCGCTCGGGGTCGACCTGCGCGGACATGGCGTGCTCCGCGCCGGGGATGACGACGAGCCGCTGCTCACGCCTGCAGGCGGCGAGGTTGCGCTCGCTGTGGTGCAGGGGGACGAAGGTATCCGCGTCGCCATGGAAAAACAGGATGGGGAGGTCGAGCGCCGCCATACCGGGTGTGGTATCGACGGCTGCGAAGTCCAGCCCATTGCGGCGCAGAATGCGCACGCAGGTGCGCGCGAGCGGCTTTTGCAGCCAGCGCGGTGCCCTCGTGCCGTGGCGCACGGCGTCCGCGACCTCGCGCTCAAAGCTGGAGTAGCCGCAGTCGGCCACGACGCAGGCAAGCTCCCCTTTCAGCTCCCGGAGCTGCGCCGCCAGCAGCACCGACGCCGCGCCCATGGACACGCCGTAGAGCGCGATGGGCCGCTGCACGCGCGAGTGCTCCCGCACCCAGTGCACCCACTGGGCGATGTCATAGCGCTCGAGCTGGCCGAACGTGAGGCACTTGCCCTCGCTCAGGCCGTGCGCGCGCTCGTCGATGAGCAGCAGGTTGCAGCCGCCGGAGGCGTACAGCGCCGGAAACTGAGCGCTGAAATCATGCTCGGCGTGGCTGTGGTAGCCATGGCAGAGGATGACCGTAGCGTGCGCGTGGGGCACGCGGTAGAGCCGCGCGTGCAGGCGTGTGCCGTCCGGCGCAGGGGTGAACACATCCTCGTGCAGCTGCTCCTGCATGGCCGTGACGCCGGCGCGGACGCGCGCGAGCGCCGCCATGCCCTGCTCGGACTCGGCCGTCCAGCCCTGCTTGCGCAGGACGTGCTGCTCCCACGCGGCCTGAGCGTCCGCGCGCTCCGGCACGCGGCCGAGCGACTTTGCCAGCACGCGCTGCTCGATATACCACACGAGCAGCCACACCAGCACCGCCGCGCCCAGCAGGCACAGCGGGACGATCCAGACAGGTTTCATATCCGTTCCTCCGGTGCGGCGCACAGATCGAGCACAATCTTCTGCGCCAGCAGCAATCCCGCGCTGGCCGGCACCCACGGCAACGAGCCGGGCACGCTCCGGCGGCCCGGCGGCGGGGCGCAGAGCGTCTCCGGCGTCATGGCGGGCTCGGGGCTGAATACGACCGCGTGGTGCGTGATGCCGGCGCTGCGCAGCTCGCGGCGCATGACGCGCGCGAACGGGCAGCCGCTCGTTTGGCTGATGTCGCAGAGCTCGAACCGGCTCGCATCCAGCTTGTTCCCGGTGCCGAGCGCCGACACGATGGGGATGCCGTGCGCGTGCGCGGTGCGGATCAGGTCCACCTTGCAGGACACAAGGTCGATGCAGTCGGCAATGTAATCATACTCTGTGTCGAAAAACCGCTCCCGCGTGGCTGCCTCGTAGCGCTCGGTGCGCGCATCGACGGCAATGCCGGGGTCAATATCGTGCACGCGCGCGGCCATGACGGCCGCCTTCGGCTGGCCGATCGTGGAGTGCAGCGCGCAGCACTGACGGTTAAGGTTACTCTCGCTGACGGTGTCCTCGTCCACGAGCGTGAGCGCGCCGACGCCGGCACGGGCCAGAGCCTCGGCGCACCAGCTGCCCACGCCGCCGAGGCCGAGCACCGCCACGCGGCTGCCCCGCAGACGCGCGAGCGCAGCCTCGCCGAGGAGCATCTGCGTGCGGATGGTCTGCTCGGTCATAGCGCGCCCTCCCGCTCGAAGGTCACGACGAAGTCCGTGCCGTCATAGCCCGCCTCGGCGACCTCCCAGCCGGCTTTCTCCTCGGTTTCGAGCGCGTCGGCAAGCGCGCGCGCATCGAGCACGGTCGTGTCATAGCGCTGTGTTTTTGTTCTGGTCATGGTGATCCCTCCGTGGTGAAGAAACAGAGCCGCCCGCCGGGCGGCTCTGTCATGTGTCTCGCGTGTCTGATTTATCCAACGTACTTCATGCCCTTGAGCTCGGTGCTGGTCCAGTCGTCGAAGAATGTGCTCTCCCACTCGTTGAAGTCCGCCGTGCGCAGCGCCTGATCGCCGAGGTAATCGCAGTAGCGCTCGCCCTGGCCGACATAGTACACGAGGTGGTAGCCGCAGTAGGAATCGCTCTCGTTAAAGACAATGCCCACATCACCCGGCTTGCGCGCGGGGTCAAAGCAGAAATCATTGAACTCCTGCACCATCTGGCCCTTGTAGACGTTCTCGTACAAGCCGCCCGTGGTGTTCGAGCCGCTGTCCTGGCTGAAGGAATTGGCCAGCTGCGCAAAGTCGTCCTCTGTCTGGTCGCTCTGCGTCCAGCGCTCGTAGACATCGTCGATCGCATCCTTAGCCTTCTTCTTATCGTCATCGGAATACGTACCGTCGCCGTCGCTGTCCTCCGCCTTGATGAGGATGTGGCGGACGTTGACGGTGTTGTACGTATTGTCGTCGCGGCTCTCAAAGAGCACAACGTAGTAGCCGCTGTTTTCCTGCTCCACGACAGTCACGTCATTAGCGACGCGATCGGCACTGTAGAGCCAGTCGGCGTACACGGCGGAGCTGAAGCCCGAGCCCTTGGTGTCGGCATTGTCCGTAACGCTCGGCGCGGTGGTCGTGCCGTCCTCGGACTCCTCGGCGGGAACGTTGGCCGTGACGGCAGCAGTGAAGCTCTCCGCGTCATGCGTGGCGGCGGCGATCTTTTCGGCCGTGGCCTTGGCGGCCGCCATCGTGGCGTCCGTGGTCGCGGAAGAAGTGTTGCCGTCATCATCCGTAGTGTCTTCCGTGTCGGCCTGGACGAAGTAGTACTGATAGCTGAACACGTCGTAGCTGTCCTTGTTCTCGGCGTAGCTGGCCGCGATCTCCTCCGACGTGTAGGTGTAGCTGTCATACTGCTGCTGCGAATATTTCGTAGCAAGCTGGCTCAGCTCGAGCATGTGGCGCGCGACCTTCTTGGTCACGCCGTTGCCGTAGGCCGCCTGGAGATACTTGCTGACGGAACTGTAGTTATACTGCTTGGCAGCGAGCTCGATATAGGAAAACTGCTCATCGACCTCCTTCTGATCGTCCTCATCGAGCGAGATGCCGGCCTTCTCGGCGGCATCGCACAGCGCTGTGACCTGCACGAGATTCTGCTTGGCAGCATCCTTGAAATAATCGTCCCAGGTGTCATAGTCATCGCTGATGCCGCACTCCTGCTCGTCGAGCGCTGTACTGGTATCGAGTCCGATATAGGTCAGGTAGCTGCTGTACTGGTTGCAGAACGAGAGGTAAGCCGTGCGGTAGGCGTAATTGACCTCAGCCGAGGAATACTTCACATCGCCGACCTGCAGCGCGGGCCGCGCGGTGTAAAAGAGACTGGAGTTGCCGATCAGAATGGCGGCAGCGAGCAGCACGACGATGATCGAGCCGACCGTCCACTTGATCTTGCTTTGCTTGCGCTCTTTGGCTTCCTTCTGTGAGGCGACCTGGCGGCGCTCCGTGCCCAGCGCACGCTCGTCTACGCGGCGCTTCTTGTCCTGGGATGCACTCATTCGTGATTCACCTTATCCTTTGAAAATAGTGTTGCCCGCGGAGACAGGCTCCGCTTACGGAAAATATGCATAGATTATAGCGCAAACGGCCGACGGTTTCAAGTTCTTTCTAGTTCCACGGCGCCGGTTCGTGCATTTTTTCGCACCAATGCGCATAGAATGGCCGTATGCGAATCATCCGGGAGGTGAAAACACATGGGCCAGGACCTCGACGACTGGATCTTCGGCGGCCAGAGCGCCGCCCCGAGCGACCGCTGAACCGAAGCTGCTGCCGCTGTGCGCTGACGGACACGCACGGCGGTTTTCCTTTTGCGCGCAGCGCGAAGGATTTGCCAGCGCCCCGCATACAGGGGCGTTGGCACGAGGCAGTGAAAAATTCGGCGTTTTGCTGAACATCTTGCTCTATTTTTGTTTAATAAATGATTGACAAAAAGGAGGTGAACTGCTATACTGTAGCCAGAACCAAAGGAGAGCAGCAGCCCCTCGCGAGGGGCAGCGCCTTTAGAATACAGGTTCAGCGCAATCGATGGAGGTGAGTCCAATGTACTGAATCGTCCGGAAGCAGACAGGGTTCTGTAACTCCGGAGACGGCACGCAGTGGTGCGGAATCTTGCAAACGCATGTCCCTTCACAGCGGTCGGAGTCCGCGTGCAACGCAAAGGCCTCTGCACACGGCGGGAAAAGAAAACAAAAGGAGGTTCGGGTGATGGAACCGAACACGGCAGGATAGCCCCTTGTTCCGATGTTGGAGCAAGGGGCTATCTTTTTGTCTGAAAGACAAAAAGATAGCCAAATCCATTACGAGGCGGGCCTTGCCCCCTCGTGCTCCCCTGCTGCTCAGATACTTTATGGAATGTAAGACAGCAGGAAGCGCACCGGCCGCACTGTCGAAAGCACCGGAGAGAAGTGCAGCCTTTCCACCTCATCCGTCGCGGTGCACAGCACCGCGCCACCTTCCCCTCAAGGGGAAGGCTTTTTCACCATGTCCAATTTATTTACATAATACAAGTTTACATAAGTTATGATATGCGATAACAAAACAAACACGGCATCCGTCGCGGCGCACAGCGCCGCGCCACCTTCTCCTTGAAGAGGATGAGAAGGCTTTGTCACTGCATCCGGCTTATTTACATAATTTTAGTTTACATAATGTTTGATATGCATTGGCGAAACAAACACCTTATCCTTCTAAAAGCACAGTATCGCACATTTTTCCTCAAGAGGTTGTTTTGTTATAGCGTCCTAATAGTTTACATAATTAAGTTTACATAATTATAACCCTTCGCACAGCAACGCGATCACCGCCGTGATGCAGCCGGTCAGGACGCTCAGGTCGGCCGCGTTCCAGATGATGCGCCGGAACAACGGAATGACCGCCCGCAGCAGGTACACATAGTCCGTGACCGATCCGCGCGCCCAGCGCTCGATGAGATTGGCCAGCGCGCCGCCGAGCATCAGGCCCATGCCGATCTGCAGCGCCGTACCGCTCCGGCGGCAGACGCACACGGCCGCTATGGCCGCGAGCGCGGCGGCGGACACGGTCTGCAGCGCAGCGGCCGCTTTTGGCTTTTGCGAGAGCTTGCTGCACAGCAGGCCCCGGTTGTGCGCCCGGCGCAGCTGCACGCGCTGCCCGATGCGCAGCGGGAAAGTCTCGGCCGGCAGGGCGTTGATCCGCCGGCGGATGACCGCCTCGGCCGCCAGCACCGCCGCCGCCGGCAACACGGTTTTCCACATGGGACTCACCTCCTTCAGGTCAGAGATATCTGCGCGCATTGTAGCACAAATGCGCCTGTGTGAAAAGGTTCACAGGAAAAGTTTCCGTTTTGGGGTTTACAGGCGCGGCGGGATGGTGTAAGGTGTTTTCAGAGAAATGTAGTATAGATACGGATCAAGGTCGAGAAATTTTAGTCAAAAAGGAGAACCTGACAACATGGAACTGACGCAAAACCCGTCCGTACTGGAGCTGGTGCGGAAAACCGCCGAACTCACGACCCCGAAAGAGATCGTCTGGATCGACGGCTCGGAGGCCCAGCTCGAATCCCTGCGCAAGATCGCCGTGGAAACCGGCGAGCTTATCAAACTCAATGAAGAAAAACTGCCCGGCTGCTATCTCAACCGCAGCGACGTCAACGACGTGGCGCGTGTCGAGGGCCGGACATTTATCTGCTCAAAAACCCGCGAAGAGGCCGGCCCCACGAACAACTGGATGGACCCGGACGAGATGAAGGCCAAGCTGCACGAGATTTTGCGCTGCGCCATGGCCGGCCGCACGATGTATGTCATCCCCTACGCCATGGGCGTGATCGGCTCCCCGTTTGCCAAGTACGGCATCGAGGTCACGGACTCGATCTACGTCGTGCTGAATATGGCCATTATGACGCGTATCGGCACAAAGGTGCTCGACGCGCTCGGCGACAGCGACGATGTCATCCTCGGCGTACACTCCAAGGTCACGCTCGACCCCGACAACCGCTACATCGTCCACTTCCCGGAGGAGAACAAGATCATCTCCGTCAACTCCAACTACGGCGGCAACGTGCTGCAGGGCAAAAAGTGCTTCTCGCTGCGTATCGCCTCTGTGCTCGGCCGCCGTGAGGGATGGCTGGCTGAGCACATGCTCATCCTCGGCATCCAGAACCCCAAGGGCGAAGTTCGCTATGTGACGGGCGCGTTCCCGTCTGCGTGCGGCAAGACAAACCTCGCCATGCTCATCCCGCCCGAGGGCTACCGCAAAAACGGCTGGAAGTGCTGGACCGTCGGCGACGACATCGCCTGGCTGCGTGTCGGCCCGGACGGTCGCCTCTGGGCCGTGAACCCCGAAAATGGCTTCTTCGGCGTCGCCCCCGGCACGAGCCAGAAATCCAACCCGAACGCGCTCGCATCCACGAGCAGGAACACCATCTTTACGAACGTCGTGCTCAACGAGGATGACATGACCGTCTGGTGGGAGGGCATGACCAAGCAGCCGCCCAAAGGCCACCTGCGCAACTGGAAGGGCGAAGCGTGGGACGGCAGCGACGGCACGCGCGGCGCGCACCCGAACAGCCGCTTCACCGCTCCGGCGGAGAACTGCCCGTGCATCAGCGAGGAGTTTTTCAAGGGCACCGGCGTACCGATCAGCGCGATCATCTTCGGCGGCCGCCGCGCAAAGACCGCCCCGCTGGTCTACCAGTCCCGCGACTGGGCGCACGGCGTGTTCGTCGGCGCGACGATGGCGTCCGAGACGACGGCCGCCGCGACCGGCGCCGTCGGCGTCGTGCGCCGCGACCCGATGGCCATGCGCCCGTTCTGCGGCTACAACATGGCCGACTACTGGCAGCACTGGCTCGACATGGGCGAGAAGCTGCCGAACGCGCCGAAGATCTTCAACGTCAACTGGTTCCGCACAGACGACAACGGCCGCTTCCTGTGGCCCGGCTTCGGTGACAACCTGCGCGTGCTCGAGTGGATCCTCAAGCGCTGCTTCGACGAAGTGGGCGCGGACGAGACCATCATCGGCTACGAGCCGAAGCCCGAGGACATCAACCTCGACGGCAGCGGCGTGATGGTCGAGACGCTCAAGGAGCTGCTGATGCTCGACGCCGAGAGCTGGCGCGAAAACTGCGCGGGCATCCGCGAATACTTTGAGCAGTTCGGCGACAAGCTGCCGCACGAGCTGCGTGAGGAGCTCGAGGCGCTGGAAAAAGCGTTCGCCGAGTAACCCATACATAAAAAGATCCCGCTGTCCGATTGGACAGCGGGATCTTTTGCACGGGTCAAAACAGCAGCGATGCCGCGCCATATGTCACAACGGCAACGATGATACCGGCCGCGACGACGCCGAGCGCGATCGGCGGAAAGGCCTCCTTTACGCGCATATCCAGCATGGCCGCGATAAGCGAGCCCGTCCATGCGCCGGTGCCCGGCAGCGGGATGGCCACAAAAATGAACAAGCCCCAGAAGCGCGCGCGGCGCACGGTGTCCGACTTTTTGAGCGCGCGCTCCTCCATGCGCGTAACAAAGCCGTTGAGCCGCTCACTCTTCGTGCGCAGCCAGGCAAAGATCTTGCGGATGAAGAGCACGATGAACGGCACCGGCACAAGGTTGCCGAGGATGGACGCCGCGATGGCGATGCGGTAATCCAGGCCGTGCGCCACGCCGATCGGGATCGCGCCGCGCAGCTCAAGCACCGGCACCATGGAGATGAGGAAAGTCATGATGATCTTTCCAAACAGGCTGTTCCAAATCTTCAAATTAAAATCCTCCAAATAGTTGCGTCAGAACATCAGCGGCGAAAGCGGACGATCTTGCCCGCGCCGTCCAGAAGCGGCTTGCGGTTGAGCAGGAGCAGCAGCACAATGCACACTGCCTGCGCGATCTTCCAGCCCGGGAACTGCAGGACGATGAAAAGCGTCTGCACCGTCAGCAGGATGCAGTTTTCCGTGACGCCGACGACATAAAACCGGAACGGGATGAACTTGCGTGCATCCACTGCCCGGATGACAAACACGACAAAATAGCTCGCGCACGTGGCGATGGCCGCGCCCTGCACGCCAAGCTTCGACGGGATGAGCAGGAAGTTGAGCGCGATGTTGAGCAGCGCGCCGATCATGGACGTGACGAACGTGCGCTTGCTGCGCTTTTCGACCATGTAGACGCTGCCGAGGTAGCTCACGAACGCGGAAAAGACCATGGCCATGCCGAGCACCGGCACATACAGCCACGCACCGTAATACTGCTCGGTCGTGAGCACACGGATCTCCGGCACGGCAAAGGCGACGATGCACGCGCCGGCGAGGAACATCACCGACTGGAACGAGCACCAGACCTTCGAGAAGAAGCGGATGTGCTCGCGCCGGCTGCCCTGCGCCTCAGACACGGCGGAAAACTGCCACGCCTCCATGAAAATGCTCGACACGAGCGACAGGATCGTCGGCATCTTGTACGACACGGCGTAGATACCGTTGGCGTCCGCGCCGAGGTAGGCCGTGACCATGTAGCGGTCGGACACGCTCGTGATCCACCAGAACACCGTCGTCGGGATCATGGGGATGCTGTAGGCCAGCATTTCGCGCGCGGCCGCCCAGCCAGGACGGAGCATGAGCCGGCGCCAGAGCCGCTCGCGCACAAACAAAAACAGCGTGCACGCCAGATCCGCCAACGCGACGGAGAGCACGTAGCCCGTGATGCCCATGCGCAGGCCGACGAGGAAGAGCACATTGAGCCCAATGACGAGCACGGTGTTGATCATGCCCTGCACGGCATAGAGCACCGTGTGCCCCTCGGCACGCACGAACTGCGCACACAGCGAGTGGAAGCACGAGCACATCGTGTAGAGCGCGATCAGCCAGAGGAACCCGTCAAACTGCGGGAAGAGCCCCAGCAGCGGCAAAATGGCCACGAGCAACACGGCGCCCGCCAGGATCGTATACACGCCGACGGAGAAAATATTGCGCCGCTGCTCGGTGTGGTCCACGGCAAAACGGAACACGCCGTCCGTGATGCCGAGGCTGATGAGCGGGAAAAGCAGATTCGCCGTCTGCGTGATGAGATCGGCAGTGCCATAGTCCGCCGGGGTGAGATAGCTCGTGTAAAAGCGCACCATGAAAAACACCAGCAGCTTGCTGCCGAAGGTGCCGAGGCTGATGAGCATGGTGTTGGATACAAGGGTTTTATATTTATTGCTGTTCGACATAGGCGTACCTGTGTTTCTGCCCGCGCAAGTAAAAAATTTCCGCCTGTTCGGCTGGCACGGACATAGTCAGTATAGCACAGTTGACGCAAAAGCGGGAGCTCTTTTTGCAAACCGGGGCGAAAAAGCGCGGTCATGACACAAAAACCGCCCGCGCAGAGCCCCGCGCGGGCGGCCAGACGTCAGTGCGTGTAATAAGCGAGCGCCGTGCTGTCAGCCACGATGGCGGCGCACTCCCCGGCCGAGAGCGCCTCAAAGCAGGCCTTTGACCCGCCGGTGACGCGCTGCGCAGCACCAAAGGCTTTCATGAGCTTCTCGTCGGCCGAGAGAGCGGTCATGTACGTCTCATCCGTGCCGAGCAGAACGGTCGTACCCTTGAGGCTGCCCGCTGTGCGGTATTTTGAGTCGCCGCGCACGATGAGCTGCAGCGCATTTTCGAGATAGGGTGCGGTGAGCGTCAGCTTCTGCTTGCTCTTACTGTCAGTCTGTTCGAGCACCATGCCGCCCCAGGCGCAGTCAACATTGCCGCTCGAGAGCTCGACATAGGCGTTCTGGTTTGAGATCGGCTGATACTGCAGCGTCCAGCCGAGGCGGGCACAGACCGTCTGCGCGAGCTCAACGTCAAAGCCGCTGTAGCTGTCGCCGTCGGCATAGCTCATGGGAAAGCGATCCTCGCTCAGGCCCATGATGAACGTGCGCTGCGGAATGTCGCCGAGCGCGTCGAGCGCATTGGCGTCGCTGTCAAAGGTCGTGCCGTCCGTGCCGAACCACTTGAGCGCGAGGCTGTGAATCGTCCCGTCGGCCGCGAGGACCTTGAGCGCGGCATTGACATACACCGCTGCCTGATCCCCGTCGCGAAAGCCGATGCGAAACTGCTCCGTGCCGAGCGTCTTGACCACTCGGTAGCTGCCGACCGTCTTGCTGCACGCCGTGCAGGAAAAACACAGCGCGAGCGCGAGCAGTAGCGCCGCGATCCGTTTTGTATGCTTCAAGGGAAGCCCTCCCAAAATGAAAAATCAAAAAAGCGCACCGGGACCCGATGCGCTTTTTATCATACCGAATCTTACACAGCCGTGCAAGAGGGAAAAGCTGAATTTTCTCTTACATTTTTGTCACGGCTGCTCATTGTAGCGTGCGAGGAACTGCTTCGTGCGCGCCTGCTGCGTGTCGCCGAAGACCTGCTCGGGTGCGCCCTGCTCGACGATGACGCCGCCATCCATAAAGATGACCTTATCGGCCACGGCGCGGGCGAAAGCCATCTCGTGCGTGACGATGACCATGGTCATGTGCTCCTCGGCGAGCGCGCGGATGACCTTGAGCACCTCGCCCGTGAGCTCGGGATCGAGCGCGGAGGTCGGCTCGTCGAAAAACAGGATCTCGGGGTTCATCTCCAGCGCGCGGGCGATGGCCACGCGCTGCTGCTGGCCGCCGGAGAGCTGGCACGGATAGGCGTCGGCCTTATCGCCGAGGCCCATCTTCTCGAGCGTCTTGCGCGCGGACGCTTCGACCTCCGCGCGGTCCCGCTTCTGGACGCAGATGGGCGCGTCCATGACGTTTTTGAGCACGGAGTAGTGCGGGAAGAGATTGAACTGCTGAAAAACAAGGCCGAAATAGTTGCGGATCTGCTTGAGCTCCGCCTTGTCGACGTAGACGGCGGCGCCGTCGTCGCCCGTGCGCGCGGCGTAGTGCCCGTCAAAGCAGACCTCGCCGGAGTCGATGCGCTCGAGCAGCGTGGCGCAGCGCAGCAGCGTGGATTTGCCGCTGCCGCTCGGGCCGATGATGGCCACGACCTCGCCCTTTTCGACCGAGAGCGAGATGTCCTGCAGCACTTCCAGGTCGCCGAAGCGCTTGCGGATGTGGTTGAGTTCCAATACAGGCATGGTGTCTCCCTCCGATCAGTGATAATAGCTCAGGCGCTTTTCGATCTTCTCCATCGCCCAGGCCACGATCGCGTTGAACACGAAATAAAACAGGCCCGCGACAAACAGCGGCATGACGCTGCTGATGGAGTTGGCCACGCGCTTGGCGATGGTGAACATCTCGGCATAGGACAGCACGAACGCCAGCGACGTGTCCTTGACAAGGGTGATGACCTCGTTCGTGACCGGCGGCAGCACGCGCTTGACCATCTGCGGCAGGATGATGCGCCCGAAGGTCTGCCCGCGCGTGTAGCCGAGCACCTCAGCCGCCTCATACTGGCCGACGGGGATGGACTCGATGCCGCCGCGGTAGATCTCGGCAAAATAGGCCGCGTAGTTGATGACGAAGCCGATGATGAGCGCGGCAAACGTCCAGCCCGCCGTAAGCTTCATGCCAAAGACATAATACGGCGCAAAGCACACCACAATCAGCTGCAGCATGAGCGGCGTGCCGCGCAGGATAGAAATCAAGAAGCGAACGACATATTGCAGGGGCTTGAAGCGGGACATACGCCCGAAGCACACCAGAAGGCCCAGCGGCAGCGACATCAGCAGCGTGAGCGCGAAGATCAGACACGTGGAGCCGAGGCCCTTGAGCAGCTGGATGCAGATCATGGAAAATGACATGGTTTCCTACCTTTCTCGAAACCGCAGCAAAGGGCGGCGAAGTGCCTTCGCCGTCCTCTGAAGCAGATTCTGATATGTGTTGAAAGTCCTCAGCCCTGCTGGCTCAGGTAGTACTGGGCGACGCCGATGTCAATGGCGACCGCGTCCACAAGACCGGATTTCAGGTTCATCATGGCGGTGTTGTAGTCGGGCGTCTGCTGCAGTTCCTTGAAGGTGTCCGCCAGTTCCTTGGCGCCGTCCGGATCTTCCAGTGCGCTCAGCGCGGAGGAGCCGGCCTGCGCGACAACGGTCTTGTCCTTGAGGTCCGCCAGCGAGTTGATGCCGGAGTTGTCGAGCGTGACGATGACGATGCTGTTGTCGATGTACGGCACGCTGAATGTGTAGCTGTCCTCACGGCCGGTCATCGTGAAGCCGTTCCAGATGCAGTCGATCTGACCGGCGTTGAGAATGACGTCCTTGGTGTCCCAGTCAATGGGGGTCTTGACGAGCTCCCAGTTGTAGATGTCGCACACGGCCTGCGCCAGGTCGAGGTCAAAGCCGGTGTATTCGCCGTCCGCGCCCATGTAGCCGTACGGGGGATACTCGGCATCAAAGCCGACGGTGAAGGTCGTGCGGGCCTTGAACTCGTCGCTTGCCTGGGCGGCGTCAAACGTGGTCTCGGTCTGCTTGTCGAGGCAGAGCATCGCGTCGAGGTTGTAGTCGGAATACTTCTTGGCGATCTCTTCGACCTTGCCGTCTTTGTAGAGCTGGAAGAGGGCGGCCTGCACGGCGTCGCGCAGCTCGGTGTTGCCCTTCTTGAAGCCGATGGCGTACTGCTCGGTGGAGACCTTTTCGTCGAGCATCTTGTAGTTTGCGTCCTTCTTGCCGCAGGCGCACAGCGCCAAGCACATCACCAGCGCGAGCACCAGCGAGATCACTTTGGTCATCTTTTTCATGTCGTTTCTCCTTCATATCTCAAAATTTCTTTTTTGCTTGTTAGCACACTGTTATATTATCACATTAGCACGATAAAGCAATCCCTTTTTCACATTTTGTTGTGCGGATGCTGCACAACCGTTTTTGCCCCCGCGCACGCGCCGCCGCTCTTGCATTCGGGGCGCGAAACGGGTAGAATAAAACATTGTTGTTATTCTAATAAGAATCCGGAGGGATCTCGTCATGCGTTATGACGCCGGAAGCTGTGACGTCGCCGTCGTCGGCGCGGGCCATGCGGGCATTGAGGCCGCGCTGGCCGCCGCACGGCTGGGACTGGACACCGTCTGCTTTACCATCCATATGGACGCCATCGGCAACATGCCCTGCAACCCCGCCATCGGCGGCACAGGCAAGGGCCACCTCGTGCGCGAGCTCGATGCGCTCGGCGGCGAGATGGCGCGTGCGGCCGATCGGGCCTGTATCCAGTACCGGATGCTCAACCGCGGCAAGGGCCCGGCCGTGCACTCGCTGCGCGCGCAGGCCGACCGGCGGAAGTATCAGGCCGTGATGAAGCACACGCTCGAGCTGCAGCCAAACCTGCGCGTCAAGCAGGCGGAGGTCGTGGCCGTCGAGACGGAGGGCGGCCGCGTCAGCGCCGTCGTGACGGCAAACGGCGCCGTGTATCGCTGCCGCGCCGCCGTGCTCGCGACGGGCACGTATCTGCACGGGCGCACGATCGTGGGCGACGTGCTGCGCAACGAAGGGCCGGACGGGCTGGCGGCCGCCGGCCCGCTGGCCGAGTGCTGCAGGGCGCTGGGGCTGCGTATGCGCCGGTTCAAGACCGGCACGCCGCCGCGCGTGAACGCACGCACGGTGGACTTCTCGCGCATGGAGCTGCAGCCGGGCGACGCGGAGATTGAGCCGTTCTCGTTTTCCACCACGCACCCGGTCGAAAACAGGGCCGTGTGCTACCTGACCTATACCAATGAGCGCACGCATGAAATCATCCGCGCGAACCTCGACCGCAGTCCGATCTACTCCGGCGTGATTGAGGGCGTCGGCCCGCGCTACTGCCCGTCCATCGAAACGAAGATCATGACCTTCCCCGACAAGCCGCGGCACCAGCTGTTCATCGAGCCGATGGGGCTGGACACGGAAGAGCTCTACATCCAGGGCTTCTCCTCATCCCTGCCGGAGGACGTGCAGGTCGCGATGCTGCACACGCTGCCGGGGCTCGAGCACGCGGAGATGACCCGCTGCGCCTACGCGATCGAGTATGACTGCGTAGACCCGACGGAGCTGCTGCCGACGCTTGAGGCCAAGAAGGTGCCCGGCCTCTACGGCGCGGGGCAGTTCAATGGCTCGTCCGGCTACGAGGAGGCGGCCGTGCAGGGCTTCGTCGCGGGCGTGAATGCGGCGCTGAAGCTGCTGGGCCGGGAGCCGATGATTCTCCGCCGCTCGGACGGGTACATCGGCACGCTCGTGGATGACCTCGTGACCAAGGGCACGAACGAACCGTACCGCATCATGACCTCCCGCTCGGAGTACCGCCTGCTGCACCGGCAGGACAACGCCGACGAGCGCCTGAGCGCCATCGGCCACCGCATCGGGCTGATATCGGACGAACGCTTTGCCGCCGTGCAGGAAAAATACCGCCTGGTGGACGCCGAGTGCGCCCGGCTGGAGAAAACGCACCTCGCCCCGTCGGACGCCCTCGCCGCGATGCTCACCGCGCGCGGCACCGCGCCGACGAGCTCGGGCGTCAGTCTGGCCGACCTCCTGCGCCGGCCGCAGATCACGTATGCCGACCTCGCGCCGTTTGACCCCGCGCGGCCGGAGCTGCCGCGCGTCGTGACCGAGCAGGCAGAGATCCGGCTCAAGTACGCAGGATACATCCAGCGCCAGCTGCGGCAGGTGGCGGAGTTCACCCGGCTCGAGGAGCGGCTGCTGCCGCCGGAGCTCGACTATGGGCAGGTGTCCTGCCTGCGGCTCGAGGCGCGGCAGAAGCTCAGCGACATCCGCCCCGCCAGCCTCGGCCAGGCCAGCCGCATCTCCGGCGTCTCCCCCGCCGACATCGCGACGCTCATGGTCTATCTCGAGAGCCGCGAGGGGCAGAAATAAGATAAGTATCGTTCCCGGACGGCACAACAGCCGTCCGGGAACGCGTAATGGCGCGGAGACCTGCGCCATTCGCGTATAGATCCCATTCGAGGCGGGCGCTTTGCCCCCTCGAGCTCCCCCGCTGCTCTGTATTCTTGCACCCCAGCGCAGATATTCGACATTCTCCATTCCCGGACGGCAACAGCCGTCCGGGAACTTTTTATGCCAAAATCCATCTTACCCCTTGACAGATGCGCCGGCGCATGGTAACTTAACTGTACCAACACGGTTAATACAGTTAATACGCTACAGAAAGTTGGTGTTGCACTACGATCTCGATCAATTACCGCGATTCCCGGCCGATCTATGAACAGGTGCGCGACGGGCTGCGCCGGCTGATCGTGTCCGGCTCACTGCCGCTGGGCAAAAAGCTGCCCTCGGTGCGCGAGCTGTCCACGCAGCTGACCATCAACCCGAACACGATCCAGCGCGCCTACCGCGAGCTGGAGACGGAGGGCTACATCTGCTCCGTCGCCGGGCGCGGCAGCTACGTCTGCGCCCAGATCCCGGACGATCCCGCGCGGCAGGTCGCGCTGCTGCAGCAGTTCGATGCGGCCGTGCAGGAGCTGCTGTACCTCGGCATGCGCAGTGAGGAGCTGCGCCGCCGCATTCCCGAAGGAGGAACGAACCATGATTGAAGTCAAAGACGTCGTCAAAACGTTTGACGGCTTCCGCGCGCTCGACGGCGTGACCATGACCGTGCCGCGCGGCGCGGTGTACGGCCTCGTCGGGCCGAACGGTGCGGGCAAGTCCACGCTCATCCGCCACCTGACGGGCATCTACCGCCCGGACAGCGGCGCGATCGACATCGACGGCCAGCCCGTGTACGAAAACCCGGCCGTCAAGGCGCGCATCGCCTACATCCCGGACGATGTGTTCTATTTCCCGCAGGCGACAATCCCGGACATGATGCGCTACTACCGCGGCATCTACCCGAAGTTTGACGCCGAGCGCTATCAGAAGCTCGGCGAGGTGTTCCGGCTCGACCCGAAGCGCCAGATCCGCCGCCTGTCCAAGGGCATGCAGAAGCAGGCCGCGTTCTGGCTCGCGATGAGCCTGCGGCCGGACGTGCTCATCCTCGACGAGCCGGTCGACGGGCTCGACCCCGTCATGCGCCGCCAGGTCTGGAACCTTGTGCTGGCCGACGTGGCCGAAAACGGCACGACCGTGCTCATCTCGTCGCACAACCTGCGCGAGCTCGAGGACGTGTGCGACCACGTGGGCATCATGAACGGCGGCAAGGTCCTGCTTGAGCATCCGCTCGCGGAGCTGCAGGCCAACATCGTCAAGGTGCTCGTGGCTCTGCCGGACGAAAGCGCTCTGCCCGAGGGGCTCGACATCCTGCACCAGAGCAGTCAGGGCCACCTGTACACGCTCATCGTGCACGGCGACGCCGCCGAGGTCACGAACCGGCTGTCCACCGCGCAGCCGCAGTACCTCGACGTGGTGCCGCTGACGCTCGAGGAGATCTTTATTTATGAACTGGGAGGTGCGGACTATGCCGTCAAAGACATCCTTCTGTAACGGGACCGAACTGCGCAAGTGCCTGTCGCGCTGGTGGCCGCTGTGGGTCCTCTACGGCGTGATCCTGTTTATTATGCTGCCGGGCGTGCTGCTCAACGCGCACACAATGACGCCGTATGCATCGACTGAGCAGATCGCCTACCTCTCGAACGTCATCATCAGCGAAACGCAGATGCTGCTGCCGGTCACGGCGCTGTGCGCCGGGCTGCTGGCGGCCGCCGCCATGTTCGGCTATCTGTACAGCCCGCGCAGCGCGGGGCTGGCCGCCTCGCTGCCGATCCGGCGCGGGTGCATGTTCCGCACGCACCTGCTGGCGGGCCTTGTGATGCTGCTGTCGGCCGAGGTCGTGGTGTTCGCACTCGCCGTGCTCATCGAGGCCACGCGCTTCGTGCTCGTCATCCAGCCGCTGCTCATCTGGCTCGGCGTGCTCGCGCTCGAGACGGTCGTGTTTTACGCCATCGCCGTGCTGTGCGCCATGTTCACCGGCCACGCGGTCATGCTGCCGTGCCTGTACCTGCTCGTGAACTTCGTCGCCGTGGGCTTCCAGCTGCTCATTGAGGCCGTGCTCTACACGTTTGTGTACGGCATGTCGGGCATGGCAGATTTGCCGGTCGACTGGCTCTCCCCGCTGGTGCTGTTCATGACACACACGCACATCAACAATGACTTCATAGCGCGCCCGATCAGCGGCGGCACGGACGCCGAACTCGCCGCCCTGAGCTTCTCCGGCTGGACGAACATCCTCATCTGGTTCGTGTTCGCGCTGCTGCTGCTCGTGTGCGCGGGCCACCTCTACCGCCGCCGCCGCATGGAGAGCGCGGGCGACACGGTCGCCATCCCGGTGCTCAAGCCGGTGCTGAAGTACATCGTGGCGCTCTTCGCCGGGCTGGCACTGCCGGTCGGCGTGTACAGCATGCTGCTCAACGTGCCGGCCTACCGGGCACATGTGGTGCCGTTCCTGCTGCTGACGATTTTGGGCGCGGCGCTGGGCTTTGTCATCAGCGAGATGGCCATCCGCAAGTCCCTGCGCATCCCGCGCACGGTCTGGCGCGGCTGCGCGGTCACGGCGGCCGTGTGCTGCCTTGTCGTGGTCGGCGCGAAGTGCGACCTCACGGGCTACGCCCGCCGCATCCCAGATGCAGGGCAGGTCGCGAGCGTGCAGATCTTCTGCGACGGCTACAGCTCCACGCTCTCCGAGGCGGAAAACATTCAGGCCGTGGAGAACATCCACCGCGCCGTCGTATCGGAGCGTGAAAAGATCACGGACGACAGCAGCGGCGTCACCTCCCTGCAGCTGACCTACAAGCTCACGAACGGCAAGGTGATGATGCGCGAATACACGCTCCCCGGCACGAGCGCGCGCCTGACACAGATCGAGCAGGTGCTCAACAGCGACGAGGCCCGCACCACGCGCAACACGCCGGAGCTGCCCATGACGCTCGAGCACATCACGTACGCCAACATCGCCTACGAGGTGGAAAGCGGCGACTATGTCTCGGTCGAGCTGACGGCCGAGCAGGCGCTCGACCTGTACGAAAACGCCATCGTGCCCGACTGCGCGGACGGCACCATGGGCCGCGCCTGGCTGACCGACAGCAGCACACGGCAGAGCACGGCCTACGCCGTGAACATCAACTACCAGCTCGCGCAGTACGACCCGGCGACGGGCGAGAGCGACTCCGCCAACATCGATTACACCCCGCTGACGGACTCCACGCGCACGCTCGCGTGGCTGCGCGCGCACGGCATCGAGCCGCTGCTCGAGGGCCAGTCCGTGAAATACGACAATGGCGAGCCGGTCTACACCTACGACGTGGACGACGACGTCTTCGGCCAGTAATCCCCCGCACAACCGCATCCTCCGCCCGCACATCCGACGATGTGCGGGCGGCTTTTGCCGCGCGTTCACAAATCAGACGCAGTGTTCACAAATGCTTTTGGGAATATTCGAAAATTCTTTGCCCTTTGTTCATGTCTCTGTTACAAATATCGGCTACGATATAGACACTTCAAAAAACCAATCAGCCGGGAGGCAGATAACATGAACGACGCTTCCAATTTCCCCGAAAACGAACAGCCGGAAGCCGAAAACACTTCCACACAGGCGAATGCCGAGAACACCGCCGCGCAGGCGGAAACAGCGGCAAATGAGACCGGCACCGCACCGGGCCGCGTGTGCCCGCAGTGCGGCGCGGCGCTCGAGCCGGGCGCGAGCTTCTGCACGAGCTGCGGCGCAAAGATCGACGGCAGCGAGGACGTGACGTATCACATCGTCCGGCCGGAAGCCGAGCGCAGCTACGAGGACGCGAACTTCCACCCCAGCGACAGCGCGGGCAGCACCCCACCGCGCTACTATACGCCGAATGACGACGCCTGGGCCGAGAAGCCCAAGCACAAGCACCACCCGAAAAAGCCCAAGACCGTGCGCACGCCGGAGCAGAAGCGGCTCATCACACGTATCGCGTGCCTGTGCCTCGTGTGTGCGCTGCTCGGCGGCCTCGGCGGCGGCGCGATTGCGGGGCTCATCACCCGATCCGGCAGGACCGGCAGCAGCTCCGCCTCGAGTTCCGGCGGCACGCTCGTGACGCAGCCGGTCAGCTCCGATCCGACCTCCGCCTCGGCCATCTACAGTCTGGCGTGTGAGCAGGTCGTCGCCATCACGACGGAAGTGACCTACACCAACTACTTCGGCCAGACCAGCTCCCAGGCGAGCTGCGGCAGCGGCTTTTTCATCACGGAAGACGGCTATGTGCTCACAAACTACCACGTCATCTCCACCGCGCACCAGTACGGCTACGCCGTGTCCGTGCTCACCTACGACGGCACGACCTATCAGGCGACCATCGTTGGCGTGGACGAGGACAATGACATTGCCCTGCTCAAGATCGACGCCACCGGCGTGACGCCCGTCACCTTCGGCGACAGCGACAGCATGGCCGTCGGCGACACGGTCTACGCGGTAGGCAATCCGCTCGGCGAGCTGGAGTTCACCATGACGAGCGGCATGATCAGCGCGCTCGACCGCACGATCACCACCTCCGACGGCTCTGACAACGGCATCAACATGTTCCAGATCGATGCCGCCGTCAACTCCGGCAATTCCGGCGGCCCGGTGTACAACACCTCCGGTCAGGTCATCGGCATCGTGACCGCGAAATACAGCTCCTCCGGCGTGGAGGGCCTTGGCTTCGCCATCCCGGTCAATGACGCCGTGGCCATCGCAAACGACCTGATGAAAAACGGCACCGTGACCGACCGCGCCCAGCTCGGCATCACGCTGCAGACCATCCCGGAGAGCGCCGCGCAGTACTACAACATGCCAAACGGCGCGTATGTCAACGCCGTTAACAGCGGCAGCTGCGCCGAGAAGGCCGGCCTGAAGGCGGGCGATATCATCACCGCCATCGACAACACAGCCATCTCCTCCAGCGACACGCTGCGCAGCGCCCTGCGCGGGTACTCCGCCGGTGAGAGCGCCACACTGACCGTCTCACGCAACGGCGAGACGCTGAAGCTGACCGTCACGTTCGACCGCGCCAGCGACAGCACGAAATAAGCGCGCACCTCTCTATCGTCCACCGGCGGCGGGAACCGCCCCGCCGCCGCAAATCTACCAATCCTCTTTTTTCTTTCTCCCATCTTCATTTTTCCTCCAGCGGAAAAGCGCCGTGCAGAGCCATCTGCACGGCGCTTTTTCCGTTGTGTCCGGCGGAGCAGCGCTGCGCTGCGCAAGCCGCAGCAGCGTCCGATGCCAGCGCAGAGCAGTTCCGGCAGCAGCAATAATAAACCGCCGGCCTAGCCGGCGGTTTTTCATAGACGGGCAAAGCCCTCTGTTACTAGCTTGCACGTCACGTCGTGCAAGTACGATCTGCCAGCCGCGAGAGTTCTGCTACTTGCAGCCCGTGAACG
>CAVFZY010000034.1:0-4427 GCA_963627135.1 Bacteroidaceae bacterium
GCCGTCATGTGCACGTACCAGTCCTTCGTTTCGCGCCAGTCGGTGCGGTCTTTCTAGGTCAGCTCGCGCAGCGGCTTTGCGGGCACGCCCGCGACGAGCGTCTCCGGTGGGATGATCTTGCCCTGCGGCACGAGCGCCGACTCGGCCACGACGCTGCCCGCGCCGCGCTGGAGCTGCACACCGTGCGCAGCGAGGCGCTGTGCAGCGACTGTCACGCCGTCTATGACCTCATCCGCCGGGAGGGAAAATGTCCGCGCTGCGGTTCGCGCGACAAGACCGTCCTCGGCGGTCAGGACGTGCGCATCCGCGAGCTGCGGTACTGACGGCGCTACAGTTTGCGGAAAGTGTGGCGTTTCCGCGCGCCAAATGTTTGACAATATGGCACAGATCCTCTAAAATGTAGCTAATCAACACGGAGTTGGGGGGATGGATGTGTCACAGGCATATGCAACGAAAAAACTGCTGGGCGCAAGCCTCAAAGCGCTCATGCGCGAGAAGCCGTTCCAGAAGATCACGGTTGAGGATATTCTGGAGCGCGCAGAGGTCAGCCGCCGCACGTTCTACCGGCATTTTCCGGACAAGTATGCCCTGCTCGGCTGGATCTACAACGATGAGTTCTGCCAGTACGTCGAGGTGCGGCCGGACAAGACCATCTGGGACTACTATCCGGACATCTGCCGCCACCTGTACAACGACCGGGCGTTTTTCGCCAAGGCGTTCGCCTTCGGCGGGCAGAACTCGTTCCGCGACTTCTGCATCGGCAAGCTGCACCCGCTCATCATGAACGATTTCGGCCCGGTGTTCCCGAACGAGCAGATCGCGCACTTCGTCGTCGATCGCTATATGAACGCCTGCTTTGACGGCTACGTCTGGTGGCTGTCGCAGGAGCCGTGCATGCCGCCGGACGAATACATGCGCTTTTCGCGTGAGATCATCCGCCAGACCGCCCTTGGTGTGGTCCGCTCTTTCGAGCTTCAGCAAAAGAATAAATAAAATTCCTACACCCTTCCTTGGAAACCGCGTCCCGGCGCTGCCGGGGGGCGGTTTTTGCGCACGGATACGCCACAGTTCGCCGGTTTTGTATCCCTGTGCCACAAAATCGACACTTTGTTGACCCGCAAACAGCATCATCTGCGGTAAAATCAGCATGACAACAGTTTGACAAGGGGGATAACTGCTGCCGATTTTTTGAATGTAAGAGGAGGATACCGTGAAAGATCTGAAACACCTGATTTTCTTTGAGGATCTGCTTCAGGAAGCCAACAACGCGTTGGTGCGGCAGGCCAAGGACGAGGGATACCGCGCACTCGGCTACACCTGCTATTTCATGCCCGAAGCACTGCTCGACCTGCCCGGCTGCTTCGCCGTGCGTCTGCGCGCGCCGAAGTGCACCTCGCCAGACATCGCCACGTACTACATGTCTGCCCGCGTGTGCCATTACGCGCGCAGCCTCTTCGAGCGTGCGCTCGAGGGCGGCTACAATTTCCTCGACGCCCAGATGGCCACCGAGACCTGCACCGGCACCTGCCGCTTCCAGGAGCACCTCGGCTACATGGACGTCATCCAGAATCCGGACTTTTTCGTCTCGTTCAGCGACGTGCCGTTTAAGAAAAACGCCAACAGCATCCGCCACTTTGCCAGCCAGCTGCAGGCGCACGTGCTCGAGCCGCTGCACGAGAAATTCGGCATCGACATCTCGGACGACGCGCTCATGAAGGCCATTGATCTGCACAACGAGGTCAGCGCCCTCATCAACGAGATCGGTGATTACCGCAAGCTCGCCAACCCGACCATCACGGGCTATGAGTTCCACGTTATCCAGCTGTGCTCACTCGTGTGCCCGAAGCATCTCATCCTGCCCTACCTGCGCGAGACGGCCAAGGAGATAAAGTCCCGCAAGCCGGACAAGACCAACCCGTTCCGCTGCCGCGTCGTTCTGGCCGGCTCGGAAAACGATGACCCGGAGTTTACCAAGCTCATCGAGGGCTGCGGTGCCGAGGTCGTCTGCGACCGGTACTGCTACGGTGCCGTCGAAACGCGCGCGCCCATCGAGGTCCGCGACGGTGAGACCCCGGTCGAAGCCATCGCCCGCCACTATCTCGACACGAGCGACTGTCCGCGCTTCATGCCGCAGGACGCCATGCGCGAGCGCAAGCAGCGTCTGGCTGACCTTGTGCAGGCGTATAACGCCGACGGCATCATCGTCACATCCAACAAATTCTGCGAGTACTGGAGCTATGAGCGCACGATCGACACGATCGTCATGCCGCGTGACTTCGGCATCCCCGTCTGCTCCATCGAGAAAGAGTACATCAACGGCACCTCCGGCCAGCTGCGTACCCGCTTCCAGGCCTTTGTGGAGAGCATCGAGATCAAGAAGATTCAGGAGGGCAAGGCATGAACAAAGATATGAAAAAGCTCGTCCGGGATTTCTGGTGCGGCAAGTCCGCCAGCGAGCGCCGGCTCGGCGACCTGTACGAGGACAAGACCGGCCTTTACAAGCACAGAGAGTGGCGCGGCGTCAAGGACACGCTGTACTACTTCTACAACATCTGGCTGTATAACTACGGCGCCATGGTCGCAGATCTCATCAAAGAGGGCGGCATTGTGACGTTTATCAAGGGCGTCATGCGCTACCGCTGGGTCGGCCAGACGTACCTGCCGGTGCTGCACTGGTTCGATCGCGGCCTGCAGGGCCTGCGCGGTGAGGCGCTGTATGCTTCCGCGTGGCACTACCGCGCAATGGTACATATGACCATCCGCCAGTTCATGCGCATGTTCGTCGCCGACGGCAATCTGCACGACGGCAAGCACAACGATGCCTGGCATCATACCTTCGCCCACAACGAGACCGTCTGGGGCGGCGTGTTCTATCCCTGGGGCGATCACTTCCGCAACGTCGCCATGGAGATGATCCCGTACTTCGTCACCTGCCACGTCAACAGTCACACCGTGCTCAACTACATCGACGCGGTCGAGGCCATCGGCCTGCCGAGTGATCCGTGCCCGATGTGCAAGGCCGAGGCCGGCCTGTTTGTCCTCGACGATATGCCCGACTACAGCCCGTTTCTCATCACGACCAACGAGGCGTGCGATGCCTCCGTCGCTACGTCCATCCTGCAGGACTGGTTCTCTGACAAGCCGCTGTTCGCCATGCCGCAGCCGATGCAGTTTGACGATCCGCTCGTTCAGCGCCACTGTGCCGACGAGATCGAGCAGTGCTGGAAGTTCATCGAGGAACAGACCGGCGTGCCGTTCGACTGGAACCAGCTTGTCAAGCGCATCGAGCGCCAGAACGAGCTGACCGAGTTCGAACGTGAAAAGTGGGAGGTCGCGGCCAACACCAACTATTATCCCATCAACGGCGTGGCGCAGGCGCTCTACCGTATCTATTCGTCCCAGTACGGCGACGATCCGATGTGGCACATCACCGACCGCCGCGTGCGCCGCATCCTCAACAAGTGCGTCAGGAAAAAGATCAACACCTTCCCCGACACGCGCCACCGCGTCATTGCGTGGTCCTGCGCGCCGATCTACTACTCCAACTGGTGCACCTGGGCGTACAACTGCTGGGGCTTGAACGTCATCATGAACATGGACTCTCTGATGTTCAACATGACCATCCGCACCGACAGCTATGATAACTGCATCATGGACATGGCCAAGTACCACATGTGGGCACCGATGCGCCGCATGGCCGTCGGCGGTCTGCACCACATCTTCGAGCTGTGGGAGAACATGGAGCGCTTCAACTGCGATATGGTCGCCATGTACGACCAGCTGCAGTGCTGCGGCATGCAGGGCGTGCACGGCCTGTTTGAGGATGAGTTCCGCGAGAGAAACATCCACGCCATCTGGATCCCGCACGCGCTGGCCGACAGCCGCACCGTGTCCCGCATGGAGATCCGCCAGCTCATCAGCGATTACATGACCACCGTCATGCACGAGCAGCCGATCGATCCGTCGCTGCTGGAGTTTGACGATTCGATGACGTGGTAAGGAAGGAGAAAACGATATGAAAGCAAAAATTCTGAAAGCTCTTCTCATGGCGCTCGGCGTCAACGTCGCGCTGTTTGCCGTTTTCTTCTTTGACCTCGACGGCAAGCTGCTATTCTACGTGGTCGAGCCCACCCTCAAAATGCATTACGACAACATGCCGCGCCGCGACATGACCAAAATGCCGTATGAGATGAACAAGCCGAACTACGAGTACAACGTCTGAGCCCCACAAATTTCACCTCATCCTGTAACGAGGGATGCAAGCCCCCTTATTTACAGTTTTCGCTTATCTGCGCGGGTAAGCCATATGAGGCCTGGGGGCGGATCAGGTGCCGCCCCCAGGAAACAACATGAAAGAAGAGAGGAATATCTTTATGAAATACTTTGGCGGATGCGACGTAGGTTCCACCTACACGAAGGCAGTTATT
>CAVFZY010000035.1:0-158209 GCA_963627135.1 Bacteroidaceae bacterium
TTTTCCTACATCAGGGGGTGTTTTGTCTATTGTCCGTTTTTACTGGTTCTGTTCACTCCGGCGGGGCTTTTGGGTCGTGTGTAAAAAAAGGACTCAGATCAACATTTCTGCAGGGCCGCGTACTTCTCGTGCAGCTGCTCCTCGCGCTCGACGTCAGCCACGGTGCGTCTGCGATGCGTGACTTTTATGCGGCTCGCATAGTATACGATGACCACATCCACTGGGCATGATTTTGTGTGTCTACATTTCAATTTACGCATGTTGACAGAACTTTGCACTTATTCTGCCGATTCTAAAGAGAATACAATAAGGTGTGCTTGATAAAATGACTGTCAAAAGAAACCCTATGCGCAAAACTGTCCCCTGGGGCGAAATTGTCTTGCATGCACAGTTGCAGCGGCAGTTCTTGTTATATTTGCTAAAGAAATAACGATGCGCGTGTGTTATGATGATGCCACAGTAAGAAAGACGATTTTTCAAAAGATCATCCTGAACAAACGGAGGTAACTACAATGAAAGAATTTGCTGGAAAAGTAGCCGGTATCACCGGCGCCGCCAACGGCATCGGCGAAGCCTTCGCACTGGAGGCCGCACGCCGCGGCATGAACCTTGCGCTGATCGACATCGAAGGCGACCGGCTGCAGGAGGTCAAGAAGGAATGCGAAGCGCTGGGCGCGCCCAAAGTCGTCACGATCACTGTGGACGTGTCCGAGTACGAGCAGGTCCGCATGAGCGTCGAGCGCATCATGGCGGAATTTGAGCGCATCGATGTGTTCTTCAGCAACGCCGGTGTCGCCGGCGCCGGCACGCTGGGCAACATTCCGGCCCAGGACTGGGACTGGATCACCAGCGTCAACTTCCTCGGCATGGCCTACTACGTCACGGAAGTGCTGCCCATCATGAAAAAGCAGGGCACCGACGCCTACTTCCTGTTCACCGTCTCCATCGGCGGCCTGCAGCCCGGTATGCGCATCCAGTCGGCCTACACTGCGTCCAAGCATGCGGCGATGAGCCTTGCCGAGAGCGTGAAGGACTATGCCGTCAACTATGCGCCGTACATTGGCGTGACTGCGTTCTGCCCGGAATACGTCAACACCACGATCTGGGACAGCGAGAAGCGCCGCCCCGAGAAGTTCCAGAAGCCGTATGACCCCTTCTACGCGACCGGCGACTATCAGGACTACAAGGCCAATTTTGAAGGCCGCATCAAGAACCAGGGCTACAACCCCCGCTTTGTCGGCCCGCGTCTGTTCCGCGCCATGGAGGACGAGCAGCTCTACGTGCACCCGCACGTGCACACCCATCAGATGCTGCGCGACCGCTTCGCGCGCATCGAGGCCGACCTGCGCAAGGACGAAGAGCTTGACGCCGAGTTCAAGGCGCTCGAGGGCTACGACGACTGAGCAGAGCCGCATCTGGACAAATAACAGGAGCACCTCCCGGGCGGGAGGTGCTCTTTTCTGTATTTTGGAAGAAGAAAACGGGCGCGACGGGCGCGGGCACGGCAGTTTTGCCGCGCCTGCGCCGTCGGAGTCATTCGCCTGCCTGTTTTTCGGGCAGTGCTGCAAGATCGGAATAGCGGTTTTTCAAAAACGCGTCGATATAAAAGGAATACTGCAGCTTGAACAGCAGCGACGGGTCTGAAAAATCCACGGAGAACAGATTCTCGATCTGCTGGATGCGGTAATTGACCGTGTTGCGGTGCATGAACATGAGCTCGGCCGTGCGGTTTTTGCTGAAGCCGGTTTTGGTATAGATCTTCAGCGTTTCGTACAGCTCGGTGTTCTTGTCCGCGTCGTAGGCTTCCAGACTGGCGAGCACCGGATGGCGGCACTGTTCGAGCAGCGGCTTATCCTCCATGCGGTCGAGCATGATGTAAAACGCATAGTCCGAGAAGAAGAACACGCCGCCGGTGTTCGACAGCCGCCGCGAAAAGGACATGGCCTGCAGCGCCTGCTGATAGTAAACGTAGAGCTTCGACGGTTTGCGGAACAGATTGCTCACGCCGACGAGGATCTGCCCGTTAGCCGCGAGGGTCTCAATGGCCGTGCGCGTCTCCTCCGGGAGCGCGCCCGCATTGTCCACGCCGACGAATGTGACAATCGCGTTTTTCTTATACACGCGCGGCGAGGCCGGCAGGATCTCCGCGACACGCGGCGTGAGCACGTCGTAGAGGTATTCGTTGCCCCTGAAATAGCTCGGCTTGAGCACGACCGCGCGCATATTCGGCGGGAAGGTCAGCTTGGCAGCGTTGATGCGCTGGATCGTCTCCTCCTCGCTGGCGCCCTCGATGATGTCGCTGAGTACGCTCTGGTGCATGTTGAAGCGGTAGGTGCTGTAGCTGCGGCTGCCGAGCAGGGTGGAGTGCAGGTTTTTGGCCAGCAGCTGCATCAGCTTGTCGCTGAACCACGGGAACTCCCCGGTGTAATTGCCCATGAACACGTAGCCGATGATCTCATTGTCGGCAATGACGCGGATGACCTTGATGTACATCTGCAGCCGGTTGCAGAACAGCACGAACGTGTTGGGCGACATATCCATCTTATGCTTGACCCGGTACGAGAGAATATACTCGATCAGGTAGTTATCCAGATAGCCGACCTCGATGCTGTGGATCCAGTGCGGGTGGTTGACCATGAATGGCTTGGAATAGGCCAGCACCTTGCCGGAAATGTCGATGGCCAGCAGCTGCGAGCCGGTGCCTTTGGAAAACTCGCAGAACACCGACGTCAGGTCCGCGCCGTTGAGCAGCATATAGATCAGGTTGGAGTACAGCTTCTGCTGCTTGAAGGAGTCGCCGAAGAGCAACATGATGTAATACACCACGTCCACGGCCGAGACCTGCGGGATGATGATGTAATTGCTGTCGCTGTAGGCGATCTTGTCGTGCGCCGCCTGGTCGGGCGTGCCTGCGCACACAAAGCAGAGCGGCAGTGTCATGTCCTGGCCGATCTGCCGGGCGGTATAAATGCTGAGCGTGTCGACCGGCGGAACCGCCCCGTTCGGGTCATACAGCTCCACGTTGCTCAGTTCGCAGTCCAGGGGGCAGACCGTTTTGACCTCCGGATATTTTTCCGCCACGCGTTTGGCAAGCTCTGAAAACAGCATGGGACGCCTCCTTTTTTACAGCAAGTGTCAATAAATTAACAAGAACATTATACATGGAACACCTGCCGCTCCGCAAGTGCATTGTGAACAAAATTTGCGGTGTTTTTGTTCATTTCGACAGCGGCGCTTGTCCGCCGCCGGAACCGCCGGACCGGCGTGCGAGCACATTGTGCATCGTGCATGGTTTTGCTTGCTGTTTTTTTCACACATGACATAGGCACGGCCGCCGGTACCCGATAGAATGAGGGCAGCAAAGTTGATATGAGCCAAATGCGTTTTTCTACCTTTTCGCCGTCCGGGTGAGCACCGGACGGCAGAAACGCAGAAAGTTGAAAGTTGAGGTTTACTGCTTATGCATTATGAAAAATTATTTGAAAAGGGAACCATCGGCCGGCTCGAGCTGCGCAACCGCGTCGTCATGACGGCCATGGGCACGATGCTCGGCGACTGGAACGGCTGCTCCACGCCGGAGCAGGTCCGGTTCTATGAGGAGCGCGCCAAGGGCGGCTGCGGTCTCATCATCCCGGAGTTCACGTCGGTCGATCCGGACAGCGGTCACTGCAACCGCATTCAGCTCGGCATCTGGGACGCACGCCAGATCTCGAGCTTTGAGCGTATCTGCGACGCCGTGCACCGCCATGGCGCCAAGATCTTTGTCCAGCTGCACCACGGCGGACGCGAAGCGCCCCCAGCGATCAACGGCGGCCGCCAGGCCATGGCGCCGAGCGTGGAGCTCAACAGCGTGATCGGCCGCGACACGATCCTGCCGCGCGAGATGACCATTGAGGACATCGACCGGCTGGTCGGCCTCTTCGTTCAGGCCGCTCTCAATGCGCAGGCTGCCGGCGCCGACGGCGTGGAGATCCACGGCGCGCACGGCTACCTGCTGCAGCAGTTTTTGAGCCCCTACACGAACAAGCGCACCGATAAATACGGCGGCTCCATGGAAAACCGCTGCTGCTTTATCGTGCGCATCCTGAAGGGCATCCGCGAGGTGGTCGAGCCCGGCTTCGTCGTCGGCGCGCGCATCAACGGCAACGACTTCGTCGAGGGCGGCAACGATCAGGATGCCTGCGTCGAGATCGCCAAGTATCTGGAGCCGTATGTCGATTACTTCAACGTCAGCTGCGGCGTGTACGCGAGCGCGGCGACCATGATCGAGCCCTGCTACAGCCCCGAGGGCTGGAGAAGCGGCTTTGTCAAGGCTATCAAGAGCCAGGTCAGCGTCCCGATCATTGCGGTCAACACCGTCAAGCATCCGCAGTTCGCCGAGCAGCTCCTGCAGGAGGGCGTGAGCGACTTCGTCGGCATGTCCCGCATGCACATTGCCGACCCCTATCTCGTGCAGAAGACCATGGCCGGGCGCGAGGACCTCATCCGCAAGTGTCTCGGCTGCATGAACTGCAACAAGTCCGTCGTCGCGGGCCGCACGCTGCACTGCGCGCTCAACCCCGTCGCCGGCCACGAGGTCACATTTGGCGATGACAAGCTCGTCAAAAACGGCAACGGCCGCAAGGTCGCCATCGTCGGCGGCGGCCCGGCCGGTATGCAGGCGGCCCTGCTGATGAAAAAGCGCGGCTTCGAGCCAGTAATCTTTGAAGCGAGCGGCACGCTCGGCGGCAGCGCCATTCTTGCCTCCAAGGCGCCGTGCAAGCACATGGCGCAGGAATTTGTGGACACGCAGATCGCCGAGATGCAGGAATACGGCATCGAAGTGCACCTCAACACGCCGGGCACGGTCGCGCGCATTCAGACGCTCGAGCCGTACTGCGTCGTAGTCGCTTGCGGCGGCAACCAGATCATTCCCGGAGTCCCCGGCGCCGACCGCGACAATGTCTATTATATTGAGGACGTTCTGCTCGGCAAGGTGCAGTTTGCCGGCAAGAAGATCGCCGTCATCGGCGGCGGCCACGTCGGCCTCGAGGTCGCGCACTATCTGTGCGCCGACAACCAGGTCACGGTCGTCGAGATGCAGAAGGAAGTCGGCACGTCCATCTACCGCACGGCAAAGTACAAGCTCTTGTCGCTGCTGCAGGAAAACGGCGTCGAGATCCTGACGCAGCACGCGCTCGCCGGCGTCGGCGAGGGGACCGTTGCGCTCAAGCAGCTCCCCGGCGGCGAGACCGTCAGCGTCGATGCCGACATCGTCGTCATGGCGCTCGGCAACCGGCCGGACAAGGCCTATGAGGACAAGCTGGCCGCAGCGTTTGACAAGGTCATTGTCGTCGGCGACGCGACGAAGGCCGGCACCATGGCCGACGCAACGAAGGCCGCCTACGAAAAGTGCTTTTACATCTGATTCCAGTCCCACGCGCGAGGCGCTCTGCGTCTCGCGCAGCGTTCCGGCAGGCATGTTACTTTTTTGTCAGCCGTGAACAAATTCCGCAGTTTTTTTAAGCGTTCGTGACATTGTGACATTTTTATCTTTCGGGTATCATGCGAACCAAGGTAGAAAAAATCAGCATTTGCTCAGCGGTACTTTGAAAGATTCCATGACGACAAGGACGGAACCATGAACTACGAAAACCTGTTTACGCCCGGTTACATCGGCGGCCTGCGGATCAAGAACCGCGTCGTGATGACGGCCATGGGCAACGGTCTCGCCGCAGAAAACGGCGAGGCGTCCGACGAGATCATCGCCTGGTACAAGGCGCGGGCGGCCGGCGGCTGCGGGCTGCTGATCACCGAGTTTTGCGCGGTCGACGGGGAAAACGGCATCGCCGAGACCCACCAGCTGCAGATCCACGCGCCGCGGTTCATCAAGCGCCTCGCGCTGCTGACCGACACGCTGCACCGCTACGACTGCAAAGTGTTTTTCCAGCTCTTCCACCCCGGACGCGAGGGCAAGCCGCAGTTCAACGGCGGCAGCTAGGTCATCTCCGCGAGCGGGATCGTCAACCCGGCCACGGGCTGCATGTCGCACGAAATGACGCGCGAGGAGATCCACGGCATGGTCGACAAATTCGTCACCGGCGCCGTGTATGCCCAGCAGGCCAATGCCGACGGCGTGGAGCTCCACTGCGCGCACGGTTATCTGCTGCACCAGTTTCTCAGCCCGCACAGCAATGTGCGGACCGATGAATACGGCGGCAGCCTCGAAAACCGGATGCGCATCATCCGCGAGATCATCGAGGGCATCCACCGTGCCTGCGGCAGAGACTTCCCGATCAGCGTGCGCATCAACGGCTGCGATTACATCCCCGAGGGCCTGCAGAAAGCGGACGCGGTGGAGATCGCAAAACTGCTCGAGCGCTACGGTGTGTCGTGCATCAACGTCAGCAGCGGCGGCTACGAAAACCCGGCCGCCTTCATCGAGCCCTGCTACTTCTCCGAGGGCTGGAAGAAGGAAAATGCGCTGGCCGTCAAAGCGGCGGTGCAGATCCCGGTCATCGCGGTCAACGTCATCAAGCACCCCGCGACCGCCGAGGCGCTGCTGCGCGAGGGTGTGTGCGACTTCGCCGGTGTGGCGCGGGCACAGCTCGCCGACCCGGACTGGGTCAGCAAGGCACGCGGCGGTCAGGAAGCGCTCCTGCGCAAGTGCATCGGCTGCATGAGCTGCAACAAGGAGGTCGTCAACCACCGCGGCATCCGCTGCGCCATCAATCCCCGGCTCGGCCGCGAGCGGGACTACAACGCTGCAGCGCTGCGGCGCGACGGCGCGGGCCGGTGCGTACCGGTGATCGGCGGCGGGCCTGCCGGTATGCAGGCGGCCATCGTCCTGGCCGAGCGCGGCTTCCGCCCGATCCTGTTTGAGCGGCGCGCCTATCTCGGCGGCAGTGCCGTGCTCACTTCCAAGGCACCGTGCAAAGGGCTCGTGGCCGAGTACATCGAGACGCAGAAAAACCAGCTCGCTGCGCTCGGCGCGCAGGTGGAGCTGAATCACGCGCCGACCATGGCGGAGCTCCGGCGGCTCGATCCCTATGGCATCTTCGTCGCCATGGGTGGGCAGCAGATCGTGCCGGACATCCCCGGCATCGACCGCGAAAACGTGTTCGGCATCGAGGACATTCTGCTCGGCCGCCGCGTGATCGAGGGCAGGGAGGTCGCCGTCATCGGCGGCGGACACGTCGGGCTCGAAGTAGCCCACTTCCTGTGCGCGAACAACAAGGTCACGATTGTGGAGATGGCCGATGAGATCGGCGCGTCCGTGTACTACATCACCAAGTTCAAGCTCCTGCCGATGCTGCGGGAGGCCGGCGTGACGTTCCGCACCGGCCGGGCCATCGCCGCAGTGGACGACGGCAGCATCCGTCTGCGGGACACGCACACCGGCCAGTGCACCGAGCTGAAGGCTGAGGCCGTCGTTCTGGCGATGGGCAGCCGGCCGGATCTGGCCGCGCGCGCGGCGTTCGACCGGAACTTTGACCACGTCGTCTATGCCGGCGACGCTGTGCGCGACGGCACCATGCTCGAGGCCAACCGCGATGCTTTCGCCCTCGCATGGGAATTCTGACACATAGATATGAAAAAACGATTCTGAACGATTTCAAAAAAAGGAGACGATACCATGAAAAACAACATTTTTGATCTGACCGGTCAGGTCGCTCTGGTTGCCGGCGGCAGCTCTGGCCTCGGCCTGCAGTTTGCAAAGGCAATGGCCAACGCCGGTGCCAACGTCGCCCTCGTGGCGCGCCGCACCGACCGCCTGGAGAAAAATGCGAAGGAGATCGCCGCGGAGTACGGCGTGGAGGTTTACCCCCACTACCTCGACCTATGCGACTCCAAGTCCGTCACCAAGTGCGTGGAGGATGTCATTGCGCACTTCGGCAAGATCGACATTCTGGTCAACTCCGGCGGCACCGGCGGCTCCGGCGACCCGGCGACCATGACCGATGAGCAGTGGACCCACGTGGTCGATACCGACCTGACCGGCCTGTTCTATCTCTGCCGCGACGTTGCGCGCCTGTCCATGATCCCCAACAACTACGGCCGCATTGTCAATGTTTCCTCCATCCACGGCTTCGTCTCCAGAAAGAATGTCTGGACCGCGCCGTACTGCGCCTCCAAGGGCGGCGTGCACATGATGACCAAGGCACTGGCCAACGACTGGGGCAAGTACAACATCACCGTCAACTGCATCGCGCCGGGCTACTTCCCGACCGAGCTGACCGAGAAGTTCATCGACTCCGACGCTTTTGTGCAGCTGCACAAGGACCGCTGTCCGAAAGAGCGCCACGGCATCCTCGGCGAGATGGACGGCGTGTGTGTTTACTTCGCCGCGCCCTGCTGCACGTACACGACCGGCCAGGTCGTCGCGGTCGACGGCGGCTGGACCTGCAACTGACGCATCCGCTCAGGCAACTCTGGAGATATAAGGAGAAAGATATGGACAAGGCAATCAAAACACCGAATCGCACAGGTATTCTGGTGCGTGCCCTGATCGTGCTCGCCATGTGCGGCATCGTCAACTCCGCGGCCGTTTTCGTTTCCCCGATGGCAAAGCACTTCGGCTGGACGACGGAAGCTATTGCCGGCGTCGCCACCTACATGGCCTTCATGCAGACGCCCGGCCACATCCTCAGCGGCTGGCTGCTCGGCAAGATCGGCGCCAAGAAAACGCTCATCCTTGGCTGCATCCTGCTGGGCCTCGCATTCCTGCTGTCCGGCATGGTCCCCTCCGGCTCCCCCTGGATGCTGTATATCACCTTCAGTGTCCTGCAGGGTCTCGGCGTCGGCTTCACGTACACCGGCAGTACCTACTGTGCGACCGGCTGGTACCCCGACAAGCGCGGCCTTGCCTCCGGCCTGTGCATGGCCTTTAACGGCGGCTCCGCTACCTTCCTCGCGCCCCTGATCGTCAAGCTCATCAGCAGCATCGGCATCATTGTCACGCTCTACATCGTCGGCGGCGCGATCATCGTCATCGGCATCTGCGCGGCCATCGGCCTCAAATCCGCCCCGGTGGGCTATGCCCCGGCTGGCTGGAAAGCCAAGGCGGACGATCCCAAGCTCGCGGCCACGCAGCTCGAGAGCCTGACGCCCGGCCAGGCGTTCCGGACCCGCGGCTACTGGCACCTGTTCCTCGGCTACGGTCTGTTCCCGACGATGTACATCATCTGCTATCCCCGCTTCTCCGTCCTCATTTCGGACGCGGGCTACTCGCTCAACGCGGCCACCATCGGCGTGTCGATCTACTCGATCTGCAACGTCATCGGCCGTCTCGGCATGGGCGCGCTCATCGACAAGCTCGGCTACCGCAAGGTCTATACGATCTGCGGCGTCTGCTCCGTCGCCTCTTCGCTCTGCCTGATGTTTGCCAACAGTCTGGCCATGTTCTACATCGCCTATGTCCTGCTGGCGGTCGGCTTCGGCGCGACGAACTGCTGCCACCCGGTCGCCGTTCAGGAGACCTACGGCTCCAAGTATGCCGGCGGCATCTTCGGCATCTGCATGCTCGGCTACATGATCATCTGCACCTTCATCAGCCCGAAGATCAGCTCGGCGCTCGTCAAGGCCACCGGCAGCTACACTGCCTCCATGATCTATGCCATCATCGCCTGCATCATCGCCGTCATCTTCTACACCACCATCCCCCAGCCCAAGAGACGCACGCTGGCCGAGGTCGCCGCAGAAGAAAAAGCCGCGCAGGCCTGATCCGCACACCATCCTCCCCTCATGTTTGCGGCATGGCCGGTTTTCCCTTCCTCCGGTCATGCCGCACAGTAAGCGGAGAGACCGATATCAATACGAAAGGTAGCATCCTATGGGCGTAGTTGGTTGTATTCTCGGCTTCCTTGTCGTGATCTATCTTTGCTACAAGGACTGGTCCGTATATATTGCTTCAATCGTGGGCGCGGCGGTCGTGATCGCGTTTAACGTGCTCCCGTTCATGGACACGCTGCTCGACTCCTATGTCAACGGCATGTTCGTCCCGATCAAAAGCTTCTTCTTCCTGCTGCTGTTCGGCAGCATTCAGTCAAAGATCTATTCGGAGAGTGGCGCGGCCTTCTCCATCGCCGACACGATCATGAGCAAGCTCCTGCGGCCCGGCGCCAGCAACACGAAGAAAAATGTGATCGCGGTCGCGGTCATTGTTGCCATCGGCATCATTCTCTGCATGGGCGGCATCAATGCCAGCGTGTTCATCGTGCTCATGTACCCGGTCGCACTCACGATCTTTGAATATTGCGACATTCCCAAGCGCTTTATCCTCGGCGTGCTCGGCGCGGCTTCCTATACGTTTACGCTGACCATGCCCGGCAGTCCGCAGGTGACCAACGTCGCTGCCATGACCGCCCTCGGCACGGCGGCGGATGTGGCGCTCGTCCCCGGCCTTGTCGGCGCGGCGGTCGAAGTCGTCGTCATCATCGTCCTGATGAATATCTACATCAACAAGGCGCGGGCCAAGGGCGAGCATTTTGAGCTCCACCCGCTCGATCCGCACTATGACAAGAACACGCCGCGGCCGAATTTCTGGATCGCGCTCATTCCGCTGGTCGCGCTCTTTGTCGCCTTCAACATCCTGAAGATCAACATCAACATCTGCGTGATCGGCAGCACCGTTTTGTCTATCCTGCTGTTCTGGAAGCAGCTCAAGGCGAAGAACCTGCGCGAGCTCATCAGCACCGGCGCGGCGGACTCCATCCACATGTCGCTGACGGTCGCGGCCATCTGCGGCTTTGCCGGCGTCGTGACCAACACGGAAGCGTTCACGACCATGCTCAATGCCATCACCAGCATCAACATGTCCCCGATGCTGATCTGCGCCGTGGTCGTCGCCGTCATGTGCATGCTCACCGGCGGTTCCTCCACCGGCCAGCTGATCTCTCTGCCGCTCATCGCACCGAAGCTGCTCGACCTCGGGCTCAATGTCAACGCGATCCACCGTATCGCCTGCTTCGCCGCGACGACGCTCGATTCCATGCCGTACTCCGGCGCCATCCTGATGCTGCTGCCAATGTGCCGCATGAAGCTCAGGGAGATCTATCCGCCCATGTTCATCACAACGGTCATCGCCACGACCTGCGGCACGATTGCCGTCATCGTGATGTGCGCGCTGTTCCCCGGCCTTTGCTGATGTGCATGTGCGTGAGTGCACTCCCCCAAATAGAAAACACCGCCCCGAAGGCCACCGGCCTTCGGGGCGATCGTTGTTTGCGCCGCAAAAATGCCCTCCGGACGGGAAACCGTCCGGAGGGCATTTTTACCTTTATCCGTGCGTGGGGAATCAGCCGGCCTCGGTTTTGTCGGTATAAGGGCTGCTGCCGCTGCGCCGGCAGAGCATATGGCTCAGGTCGGCGTCGCGCATTTTGGTAATCATGTCCGTAATAAAGTCCGGTGACACCGGTATGTCCGACAGAATCCATCAGGTTGTCATCGTCATCGCCTGCGCGCTCGGCATCGGCATCGCGCTGCCAGCGATCAATCCCCTCGGCGGTACGCAGCACGACTGGATGACCATCATGGGCATCTTCGCTGCCGGCGTCAGGAACGTTTCCCACGTTCCGGGTGTCGCGGCTTTTGGCCGGGGCGCCGGCTTGCGCGGCGCGGTGTTTTGTGCTATCCTGCGCTTGAGGTGATACGATGAAAATTCTCATGATCAACGGCAGCCCGCACCCGCGCGGCTGCACGTACACCGCCCTGCACGAAATGGAGCAGGTGCTTCGATCGGCCGGTGCTGAGGTGCAGATCCTGAACGTTGGCGCCGAGCAGGTTGGCGGCTGTACCGCCTGCGGCGGATGCAACGCGACCGGGCACTGTGTGCGCGGCGGCCTGGTGAACGATGCCATCGACGCGATGGAGACCGCGGATGCGCTCGTGCTCGCGTCCCCGGTGCACTATGCCGGCATCTCCGGCGCGATGTCCGCATTTTGCGACCGGCTCTTTTACGCCAGCGACGGCTGGGCGAACAAGCCCTGCGCCTGCGTGGTCTCGGCGCGGCGCGCGGGCACGACGGCCGCGCTCGAGCAGCTCATGAAATACCCGATGATCTCGAACATGCCGGTCGTGTCCTCGCAGTACTGGCCGATGGTGCACGGTGCGCGTCCGGAGGACGTCGCGCAGGATGCGGAGGGCCTGCAGACCATGCGCCAGCTCGCGCGCAATCTGCTCTGGCTGCTGCAGTGCATTGCCGCCGGTGACGCCGCCGGGGTGCCGCGCCCGGGGACGGAGGCGCGCAAGTTCACCAATTTCATCCGCTGATTTTCAGCAGTATGACAAAAAACCAGCCGCCGCAGGCAAAGCCTGCGGCGGCTGGTTCCATGTCTGGGTATGCAGCAGTCACCCGTGCTTTTTCGCGCGGCGCTTGCCGGTCATGTGCTCGACGGTCAGGCACAGGACGGTCGTCGCGGGAATGACGGCTTTCGCATACGGAAAGTCCGGCGCACGGTACTGCGCCATGAGCACGCGCAGCGCGCGCTCCTTGTCCGCGTCCGGCACGACCGCGATGCGGCCCTGACCGATGACGCTCTCATACGTCATGGTGCAGTTGCCGTGCTCGTCGTCGAGGATGAGTTCGTGCCCGCGGTCCATCTCGAACGAGACGTTCGGATTTTTTTCGATGAGGTCGTACTTCGTGCCGGTGCTCGCACCGTGGAAGTACAGGCGGACGGCCTCGCCGTCGACCTCCAGGCCGAAGTTCAGCGGCAGGATGTAAGGATACGGCTCGTCGTGCAGGGCGAGGCGGCAGACGTCGCACCCGCGCATGACGGTGATAAGCTCCTGAAAATCGGTGATCTCTCGATCGGATCTGCGCATGGGAATGCTCCTTTCTGATCAGCCGACCGGCGGGCCGAGGCGCGCCAGCACGTCCTGAAAATAGTCCGGCAGCGGGCAGGTGAACGTCACGAGCGCGCCGGTGCGCGGGTGGATGAATCGCAGCGCCCGCGCGTGCAGGCACTGCCCGCTCAGGCCCTTTTCCGGCCGCTTATGGCCGTAGACCAGGTCGCCGAGCAGGGGGTGGCCGATGTGCGCCATGTGCACGCGGATCTGGTGCGTGCGGCCGGTCTCCAGCTCGCAGCGGATGTGCGTGTAGCCGTTGTAGCGCGCGATGACCGACCAGTGCGTGACGGCGCGGCGGGCGTTTTTTGGCGTCACGGCCATGCGCTTGCGGTCGGTCGGGTGGCGGCCGATGGGCGCGTCGACCGTGCCGGCGTCTTCGCGCAGATTGCCGCAGACGACGGCCTCATACGTGCGGGCCATGGTGTGATCGGCCAACTGGGCCGAGAGCGCAAGGTGCGCAAAGTCGTTCTTTGCCGCGACGAGCAGGCCGGACGTGTCCTTGTCGATGCGGTGCACGATGCCGGGCCGCCGCTCCCCGCCGACGCCGGAGAGACTGTCGCCGCAGTGGGCGAGCAGGGCGTTGACGAGCGTGCCGTCCTCGTGGCCGGGCGCGGGGTGCACGACCATGCCGCGCGGCTTGTCGACAACGATGAGGTCGTCGTCCTCATACACCACGTCCAGCGGCAGATCCTGCGCCACCAGCTCCGAGGGCGTGGCGTCCGGCAGCGTGACGACAAACGTGTCGCCTGGCGTGGTTTTATAGTTTTTCTTTACGGGCGCGCCGTCTTTCGTCACGGCCCCCTGCGCGAGCAGCCGCTGGGCAGCGCTGCGCGTGAGTTCGGGCAGAGCGCGTGCAAGGAGAGCGTCGATCCGCTCGGCGCTCTCCTGTGTTTGAATCGTTCGTTGCTGCATTAGAAATCCGAAAACTCCGCTAAAATATCGTCGAGCGAGTAGCTCTCGCCGTCTGCCGGGGCGGCGTCCTTGGCCGGGGCTTCCGGCTTGGCCGGTGCGGCGGGCATGCTGTTGAGATAGGCGAGCAGGGGGTCAGCCGGGGCCGTATCCGCCGGTTTGGAGGCGGTGGGTTCGGCCGCCTTGGGTGCTGCCTGCACCGGTTTGGGGGAAGCGGGAGCGGCCGGGGCCTGCTTCGGCGCTTTTGGCGCTGCCGGGGTCACCGGCTGCGCCTGCACGGGCGCGCGGTCCCACGCCGCGAACGGGTCGTCCTTTTCTGGGGCCGGGGCCTCCGGATACGCGGCGGCGGGCGCTTTCGGCGCGGCGGGCTGCTCGATGGGCTGCTGTTTCCGGGCGGGCAGATGCAGCTTGTGCGCACGGGCGGGGGCGTCCGCGTGCTCGCGGGGCTTGTGCGCCGGTTTCGGCGCGGGCTCACCCTCGCTGCCGTCACCCCGGTAGAAGATGACGTGCAGGCACAGGGCGATGCCGGCCACGACGATGAAGATATCCGCCAGGTTGAACACGGCGAAGCGCACGAACAGGAAGTTGAACATGTCCACCACGTAGCCGCTGAGGATGCGGTCGATGCAGTTGCCGACCGCACCGGCCAGCACGAGCACGACCGACCAGCGGCCGACCTTGCCGTGCACGACGTTGCGCCGCAGGCAGAACACCGCGATGGCGGCGAACACGACCGTGAAGATGACAAAGATCCAGTGCGGCGCATGCTGCAGGATGCTGAACGCGGCGCCGTTGTTGTGGATATTCGTCAGCTCCAGCACACCGGGGATGAGCGTGATATGCCCGGTGTCGAGCGGGATGTTGAGCGTGACCCAGTATTTCAGGCCTTGGTCAGCGATGAGGATCAGGATGGCTACGATGGCATACCACATAGCGGTTTCTCGCTTTCGGATCAGGATTTTTGGGCGGGGCTTTACTCTGCCTTCTGCGCGGCGATGACAGCGGCGCAGCGCGGGCACAGACCGGTCTCGGGGTCGGCCTGCTCGGAGTGCATCCAGCAGCGCGGGCACTTGGTGCCGGGCGCGTTGCGCACGGAGATGTGCAGGCCGGGGAAGTTGGTGCTGACGCCGGTGACGGCATCCTCCGGCACGTCGCCGCCGACGAGGCACTGCGATACGATGAGCAGTTCGGGCAGGTCCATGCTTTGTACGTCGTCGAGCACGGCCTTGGCGGCAACATCGTCGGCGCGCAGCGTTACGGCAGCCTCGAGCGGCTTGCCGATGCGCTTTTCGGCGCGGGCGGCCTCGAGCACGCCGTTGACATCCGTGCGGACGCGGATCAACCGATCCCACCGGGCAAGCTCGTCGTCGCTGAGCGCGTAGGCATCGAACGGCTGATTCATGACGTTGAGCAGCACGTTGCGCGCGTCGTCCTCGGCGCGGTGCGGCATGGCCAGCCAGATCTCGTCGCAGGTGAAGGCGAGGATCGGCGCGAACATCTTCGTCATGCTGTCGAGGATGAGGAACAGGGCCGTCTGCGCGCTGCGGCGCTTGAGCCCGTTGCGCTCCTCGCAGTAGAGGCGGTCCTTGATGATGTCGAGATAGAAGCTCGAGAGCTCCACGACGCAGAAGTCGTTGATCGCGTGCGAGACCACATGGAATTCGTAGTTATCATACGCCTTGGCCACGCGGCGGATGAGATCGTTGAGCTTCGTGATGGCCCAGCGGTCGAGCGGGAGCATATCCTCCGGCGCGACGAGGTGCTCGGCGTCAAACCCGTCGAGGTTGCCGAGACAGTAGCGTGCGGTGTTGCGGAACTTGAGGTAGTTTTGCGTCAGCTGCTTGAAGATCTCCTTAGAGCAGCGCATGTCGGCGTGGTAATCGGCCGAGCCTGCCCACAGGCGCAGCATGTCGGCACCGAACTCGTTGATGATCTCGGTTGGATCCATGCCGTTGCCGAGGGACTTGTGCATGGCCCTGCCCTCGCCGTCCACGGTCCAGCCGTGGGTCAGGCACTCGCGGTACGGGGCGCCCTTGCCGAGCGCGCCGACGGCCACAAGCAGAGACGACTGGAACCAGCCGCGGTACTGGTCGCCGCCCTCGATATACATATCCGCCGGCCAGAAGCCCTGGTCGCGCTGCATGGCGGCGACGTGCGTGGAGCCGGAGTCGAACCAGCCGTCGAGGGTGTCGGTCTCCTGGGTGAAGTGCTTGCCGCCGCAGTGCGGGCAGGTGAAGCCTTCGGGCAGGATGTCGGCAGCCGGACGGTCGAACCAGGCGTTGCTGCCTTCCTTTTCAAAGAGCTTTGCGACCGCGTCGATGCTCTCTTCGTTGCACACGGGCTTGTGGCAGTCATCGCAGTAGAACACCGGGATCGGCAGGCCCCAGCGGCGCTGGCGGGAGATGCACCAGTCGGCACGCTCGCGGATCATGGCGCCCATGCGCTCCTTACCCCAGCTCGGGAGCCAGCGCACGTTCTCGCACGCGGCGACGGCTTCCTCCTTGAACGAGTCCACGGAGCAGAACCACTGCGGCGTGGCGCGGAAGATGATCGGCTGCTTGCAGCGCCAGCAGTGCGGGTAGCTGTGCACGATGTCCTCGGACGCGAACAGGGAGCCGGCGGCCTTCATATCCGCGAGGATGACGGGGTTGGACTCCTCCGTGGACATGCCGGCGTACTTGCCGGCGTAGTCGGTGTGGCGGCCCTGATCGTCCACGGGCACGACCATGTCCATGCCATAGCGCTTGCAGGTCAGGTAGTCGTCGGCGCCGAAGCCGGGCGCGGTGTGCACGCAGCCGGTACCGGAATCCATGGTGACGTAGTCGGCCAGCACCAGACGCGAGGTCTTGGGCAGGAATGGATGGTCGGCGAGCATATTCTCGAAGAAGTCGCCCGGATGCTGCTCGAGCACCTCGTAGCTGTCAAAGCCGCCGATGTGCATGACCTTCTCGGTCAGGGCGTCGGCCATGACGTACACTTCGCCGTTCGGGGCCTGCACGAGGTTATACAGCTCGCGCGGGTTGAGCGCGATGGCGAGGTTGCCGGGCAGGGTCCAGATCGTCGTCGTCCAGATGACGAAGAAGAGCTTGCTGTGGTCGACGCTCGGCAGCTTGCCGAGGTCGTCGTGCATCGGGAACTTCACGTACACGGTCGTGCACGGATCGTCCTGATATTCGATCTCCGCCTCGGCGAGGGCAGTCTCGTCGTGGGCGCACCAGTACACGGGCTTGAGACCCTTGTAGATGTGGCCGTTTTGATACATCTTGCCGAACACGCGCACCTCGTCGGACTCAAAGCCCTTGTTCATGGTCTTGTAGGGGTGCTCCCAGTCGCCCATGACGCCCATGCGCTTGAAGCCGGCCATCTGGCGGTCGATGTATTTCTGCGCATAGTCATGGCACGCGCTGCGGAAGTCGGCGATGCTCATGGCTTTGTGGTTGAGCCTCTGCTCCTTGATGATGGCGCTCTCGATGGGCATGCCGTGGTTGTCCCAGCCAGGGATGTAGGGCGTATAGTAGCCGCGCATGGCGTAGGAGCGGACGATGAAGTCCTTGAGCGCCTTGTTGAGTGCGTGGCCCATGTGGATGTCGCCGTTGGAGAACGGAGGGCCGTCGTGCAGGCTGAAGCGCGGCTTGCCGTCGTTCTTTTTGAGCATTTCGTTGTACAGGTCCATGTCGTACCAGCGCTGGAGCATCTCTGGCTCCCGCTTGGCAAGGCCGGCGCGCATGGGGAAGTCTGTTTTCGGCAGATTGATCGTGGCGTTAAAATCGTTTTTGGACATGGTTCTATCTTTCTCCTCTCAGAGTTTTCTCATCAAAAAATTGCGCAGGGCGGTACGGCACCGGCCGTCCCGCCCTGGTTGATCGCGTGTTCACTCAGCTGTTATGCAGAAAGTGATAAAGCTGCGTGGCGTCATCTGCTGCATTGTCGGCCGCGGTGTCGTCGGTCTCCACCGGCTGTGCCTCCACAGGGGCGGCGAACACGGCGGCGGCTTCCGCAGGCTGCTCGGCGGCCGGAGCTTCCGGCTGCGCGGGCTGCTCCGCACGCTCGGACACCGGCTCGGCAGGGGCTGCGCTCACGCTTGCAGGCTGGGCTGCAGGCTGCGCGTCCGCGGCCTTCGACCCGGCGATCTTATCCAGGTACTCGAGCTGGTTCAGGCACAGATTACGCACATCTTCCAGAAATTTTGCGCAGGACGTTTTGGCGTTGAGGAGTTTGGCTTCCTCGTTGGCGGTTTCGTGCTGGAGGCCGCCAAGTATTCGGTCGGACGTGTTCTTGGCCTCACCGAGTATCTTGTCGGCGTGGGCCTGAGCGTCGTCCTCTATCTGCTTGCCGACCTTCTGGGCCGACAGTATGGCCAGACGCATGGCGTCTTCACTGGCGCGGTACTCTTCTATCTTATCGACCAGCACCTTCATCTTGCCCTTGAGCACGGCAACTTCCTTCTGCGCGTTGGCAAGCTCGGTGGCCACTTCTTCCTGATAGTTCTGCACGGCGGCCATGTCGTATCCGCCGAACATCGCTTTTTCAAAGGTTTTTTCCCGAATATCCTGAGGAGTCATGTTGGATAGTCCTCCATTCTTTCTATAGGTATACTACACGGTGGGCGCTGTCAGGAACAGTATGCCCGGATTTACAGATGGAACTCGCCCGACTCCATGTCGTCGAGCTGGTCGCCCATGAGGTCGACATTGAACGGCGTGATGATATATGTCGCGCTGGCGACGCGGCGGATCTTGCCGTCCTGCGCGTAGGCGACGCCGGACAGAAAGTCGATCAGCCGGCGCGAAATGGCCGGATCCGTCTTTTCCAGATTGATGAGCACGGCGCGGCGATCGCGCAGGTGGTCCGCGATCTCTCCGGCGGCCTCAAATTGCTTCGGCGTGGCGAGCACGACCTTGAGCTGGCCGCCGCTGTTGAGGTTGACGACCTTGTCGGCCACGCGGCTGTCGCCCTTCGGCGCGTAGCTCGGCGCGGGCCGCTCCGGCTCCGTCACCGGATCGTCGCGGATGAAGGCGCTCTTTTTCGGCGCGGGCGCCGGCCGGCGGGGTGCCGCAGCCGGGCGGGCCGGGGCCGGACGCTCCGGTGCGGGCGCTTCCGCGACCGGGATCGCTTCATCCTCATCATCGAAAAACTCGTCGTCGTCATCGTACGGACGGGTCATTTTTTTCAGTTCATCCAAAAATCCCATTCGGGACCCCCCTTTTACGTGCCGGCGGCCGCCGTGCCGCTGCACTGATCTCTGCGGAGTGAGCCAAAGCGGCGCTCAGTGCTGGGAATAATCCCGCGCGCCAAAGATCGACGAGCCGACGCGCACCATGTTCGCACCGGCGCAAATGGCATCCTCAAAGTCTCCGCTCATACCCATGGACAGAAAGTCCATAAAAACATTATCGTATTTTTTTCTGCCGATGTCAACAAAAAGCTCATGCATTTTCGTAAAATATGCATGATTTCCGTCGGAAGTTTCTGCCACGGGCGGGATCGCCATCAGGCCGCGCACGTGAATATGCGCGCAGCCGGCGGCCGTTTCCAGCAATTGCGGCAGGGCGGCAGGGTCCACGCCGCTCTTGGCGGCCTCGCCGCCGATGTTCACTTCCAGCAGGATGTCCTGCACGATGCCCTGCATGGCCGCGCGCTTTTCGATCATGGCCAGAAGCTCGGGCGAGTCCACCGACTGGATGAGATCGACCCTGCCCACGACCTGCCGGACCTTGTTCGTCTGCAGGTGGCCGATGAAGTGCAGCGGCGCGCCGGTATAGGCGCCCTGGGCGAGCTTTTCGGTCATCTCCTGCACGCGGTTCTCGCCGCAGGCGTCGATCCCGGCGGCGACGGCCTCGCGCACGCGCGCGGCGTCGTTCATCTTCGTCGCTGCCACGAGCGTGATGTCGGCACCCGTGCGGCCCGAGATGCGGGCGGCGGTGTCGATGCGCGCGCGGATGGCGGCAATATTTTCGGCAATGGTGCTCATAGTGGGTGGTGCCTCCTTATTTCACGACCTGCCCGTCGGACAGGCCCTTGCCGGTGACGACGATCTCGTTGCCGGCGCGCAGGGCGTTGCTCTCCGCGCTCTGGGCGACGAGACAGTAGTCGTCGGTCTGATAGATGATCTCGATCGGTTTTTTCTCCAGCTGCGCTGCCGTGACGACGTAGACATACGACTGCCCGTCGTCGTCCATATGCACGGCCTTGAGCGGCACGCGCAGGCCGGTGTGCTCGCTGTAGACCACGTCGGCCGTCGTCTTGCGCATGGCCAGCGTGTCAGCCAGCGCTTCATTGCACGCGAATACGACGGCGACCTTGCCGCTGTCGTCCGGCTCACTCTTGCTGAGCACGGTCGCCGAGACGGTGCCGTTGTAGTGCTGCGGAAAGTCGAGCGCGGCGCTGCCGCCCAGGTTCAGGCGGTCGGCGTCGGCCTTGTTCATGACGGAGGCAAAGTACCACTTTTTCGCCGTGACGAGCTTGCCGATCGCGTTGGCGGGCGTCGCGGGGGTGGTGCGCTCGAGCGCGTCCACGCCGTCGGGCATAAGGTTTTCGAGCATGTCCGGCGTGAGCGATTCGTATCCGTCGGTCGTGGACGTGAACAGGCCCGCAGCCGGGGCCGTGATGCTGCCGCGGCCGGCGCCGGCGTTTTCCAGCTGGTGCAGCTCGGCGTTGAGCGCATCGAGGTCGCCCTGCGAGACGGTTCCGGTCGCCGAGCCGAGGAGCAGGGAACTGAGGTCCATGCAGATATCGTCCAGCTCTGAGGTGCTGCCGGCGGAGACGGCGGCATTGAGCTGCAGAATGGCGCTGCGTACGTCGCTGTCGCGGTCCGACGCACCGGAGGTGCTGCCCGCGCGCGAGAGCAGGCTCGAGACGTAGGCGATCTCCTTTTTCAGCTCGCGGGCGCGGCTGGCGCTATCGAGCGCGGCCTTGGAGTCCACGCCGATGGCGATCTCGCCGCCGCGCGCGACCTCCTTGCCGTCGTCCACGGACAGGGACAGAAACTCCTTGTCCGACTCGATGACCTGCTCCTCGCGCACGGCAATGCCGCTGGCCTGTCCGCTCTCGCTGATGGTCACGAGCACCGCCGGGGCGGTGGCGTACGATTGCTGCGTCGAGCGAAACAGATACACGCCCAGATACACGAGCATGGCCGCGAAGAGCACGAACATGGCGATGTTCGTGAGGGTATTCGTTTTCTTCAAATCCAGCCCTCCTTTCGGCGGGGGGCCGGCGGGGAGATCAGGCCTGCAGCTCGAGCGAGACCGGCCGCGCCGGCGCGACCGTCGAGATCGCGTGCTTGTAGATCATCTGCTGCCGGCCGTCGGCATCGATGAGCACAACGAAGCTGTCAAAGCTGCGCACAACGCCGCGCAGCTGGAACCCGTTCATGAGAAACAGGGTCACGGGGATCTTTTCCCGCCGGATGTAATTGAGGAATGCGTCCTGAAGGTTCTGTGTCTTTTGCATGATCGCCGCTCCTTTGGCCGGAGCGGGGTACATTTCTTCATCATAGCACAATCTGCCGCTCCGTGAAATAGTGAATTTATACAAATCCGGTCGAAATGGCAGTTTCCGCCGGGCTTGTACAGGCCCCTATTCTATACCGCGGCCGGATAAGAATTGCGTCGAAAGGCGGCACGCCCGGTCCATGTCCGGCGTTTTTTCGTGCCGGAGCCAGAACAGGTCTGCATCCCGCCGCAGCCATGTGAGCTGGCGTTTGGCATAGCGCCGGGATGCGAGCTGGATGGCGGCGACGGCGTCCTGCGGCGACGCCTCGCCGCGCACGGCGGCGACGGCCTCCTTGTAGCCGATGGCCTGCATGGCCGTGCAGTCGGCCGGGACACCGGCGGCCAGCAGCGCGCGCACCTCGTCGAACAGGCCCTGCTGCACCATGGCGTCCACGCGCCGGTCGATGCGGTCGTAGAGATCCTGCCGGTCGGCGAAATCGAGCGCGATCTTCGCCGCGTCGTACCGCGGCGGCACGGCGCGGGTCTCGGTGTCGTGCTGCGTAATGGTCCTGCCCGTGAGGATGTAGACCTCCATGGCGCGCACGATGCGCTTTTTGTCCGCGGGGTGGAGCCTGGCCGCCCGTTCGGGGTCGATCTTGCGCAGCTCGCCGAGCAGCCCCTCGCCACCGATCTCGTCATAGCGCTCGCTCAGTTCCTGCCGCAGCGCGGTGTCGGCCGTGCCGTCGGCAAACGTGCGTCCGGCGATGAGCGAGTCGATATACAGCCCCGTGCCGCCGACGACGATCGGCAGTTTTCCGCGCGCGAGAATATCATCCACGCAGGCGGAGGCCTCCGCCGCATAGCGCGAGACGGAGTAGTTTTCCGTGGGGTCAGCGATGTCGATCATGTGGTGCGGCACGCCCTGCATCTCTTCCGATGTGGGCTTGGCCGTGCCGATGTCCATGCCGCGGTAGATCTGCATCGAGTCGGCCGAGACGACCTCGCCGCCGAGCCGCTGCGCGAGCGCCACGCCGAGCGCGGTCTTGCCCGAGGCGGTCGGGCCGGTGATGACGATAAGTTTTGCCTGCATCGTGACATTTTCCTTTCCATGGGGGAAAAATTCCGAAAGATTATGTTGAAAAGTATTAGAAATGTGTTAAAATGAAAACGCATTTCCCAGTTTTCAAGAAGGTGAACCCATGAAGATCAAAATTTCTGCCGACAGCACGTGCGATCTTTCGCCCGAGCTGATCGAGCGCTATCACATCGGCATCACGCCGCTGTACATCATCCGCGGCGAGGAGACCCTGCGCGACGGCATTGACGTGCATCCGCAGGAGCTCTACGATTACGCCAAGGCCACGGGAAAGCTCTGCAAGACCGCAGCAGTGAACGTGTCGGACTATCTGGCGTACTTCGCCGCGTGCCGGAAGGAATACGACGCCGTGATCCACTTCACGATCTCGAGCGACATGTCCGCCTGCTATCAGAACGCCTGCATCGCGGCCAAGGAGTTTACGAATGTCTACCCCGTGGACGCGCGCAACCTCTCGACCGGCATCGGCCACCTGGTGCTCGACGCGGCCGAGATGGCCGGGCAGGGCATGGACGCGGCCGACATTGCATCTGCGCTGGAGCAAAAGCGCGAGAAGCTCGATGTCAGCTTCGTGATCGACACGCTGGAGTATCTCAAGCGCGGCGGCCGCTGCTCGGCACTCGTGGCCATGAGCGCGAACCTCCTGCACCTCAAGCCGTGCATCGAGGTCAAGGACGGCAAGATGGGCGTCGGCCGCAAGTACCGCGGAAAGCTCGAAAAGTGCTACGTGCAGTACATTGAGGACCGGCTCAAGGGCCGCGACGATATTGACTGCCACCGCATCTTCATCACGGATTCCGGCTGCGACGAGGCCACGCGGGAAGCGCTCGAGCGCGTCGTGCGTGCGTGCCAGCCGTTTGAGGAGGTCCTCCATACGCAGGCCGGCTGCACGGTGTCGAACCACTGCGGCCCCGGCTGCATGGGCATTTTGTACTATCACAAGTAAACAAAATTGTACAGTCTGACAGGGAGCGCGTTCCGGCGCTCCCTGTTTGCTTATTTAGACAATGCGCTTGAAGAGTTTGTCCAGCTCCCGGCGCGTGAGCGTTACGGCGACGGGACGGCCGTGCGGACAGTATTTCACCCCGCCGGCGCACACCGCGTCCGCCAGACGCAGCAGCTCCTCGGGCTCGGTCTGCCAGCCAGCCTTGATGGCCGCCTTGCACGCCACGGTCTTGAGCACCTCGTCGCGCACGGACTGCGCGTCCATGCGCGCGCCGTGGCGCAGCTGCGCGCAGATCTCCTCGAGCGCGGGCAGCGCGTCCGCCGCGTCGAGCTGCGCGGGCACACCGCGGAGAATGTAATCGTTGCGGCCAAACGGCTCGAGCGTGAAGCCGAGCTCCGAGAGCACGTCGCCATACTGCTGCAGCACGTCGGCATCGCTCGCGTCCGGCGTGAAGGGGAGCGGCTCGAGCAGCGTCTGCGACGGGATGTCGGCGGGGCTTTGGCGCAGACGGTCAAAGTTGATGCGCTCGTGCGCCGCGTGCTTGTCGATGAGGATGAGTGTCTCGCCCTTTTCAACGAGGATGTAGGTGTGCATCGCCTCGCCGATCAGGCGGGCGGGCGGCTCGGCCGGGGGCGCGGCGCGCTCGAGTAGGGAGGGCGCGGCCGGTTCCGGCTCGATGGCGGTCTGCACGGGCAGCGCGACCGGCATAACCGGCTCCGGCGGGGTGCTCGGCACGGGGCGCACGGGTGCCGTGAACACCGGCGGCGTCACGCGCGGCGCGGCGAAGGCCGACGCCGTCGGCGAGCGGAACGCGACCGCTTCCTCTGCCGGGGCGGCAGGGGCATAGGTGCGCGCGGGCGCAAACGCCGGAGCGGCGGGCGCGGACGGGTGCAGTGCTGCGGCCGGGGCTGTTTTTGGCGCCGCCGGTACGAATGCGTCCGCCTTCGGCGCGGCCTCCGGTTTGGCCGCCGCCTTCGGCAGCGTGGTCACGGGCTCTTTTTCTGCCTCGAGCGCGGCGCGCGCGCCGTAATACACGGCGTCAAACACCGCGCGCTCGTGCGTGAACTTCACCTCAGTCTTGGCCGGGTGGACGTTCACGTCCACGGCCGCGCAGCTGAGCTCGATATACAGCACGCACGCGGGGAAGCGCCCCACGAGCAGCGTGTTGCGGTAGGCTTGTTCGAGCGCGGCCTGCAACGCGGCGGAGCGGATCCACCGGCCGTTGCAGAAGAAATACTGCTGCGTGCGGCTGCCGCGCCCGGCGGCGGGCGAGGAGATGAAGCCGTGCACGCGCACGCCGTCGGCCTCGCCGGCGCAGGGCAGCAGGCTCATGGTGAGGTCGCGCCCGAGCAGGCTGTAGACGCAGCTGTCGAGCTTATTGTCGCCGGGGGAGAAGAAGACCTCCTCCCCGTCGCGGATGCAGCGCACGGACACGTCCGGCCGGCCGAGCGCGCACCGCAGCGCGGCGGCGGCGCAGGCCGCGCCCTCTGCGCGGTCGGACTTCAGGAATTTGCGCCGGGCGGGCGTGTTGAAAAACAGGTCGCGCACGATCATCGTCGTGCCCTCGGGGCAGCCGGTCTCGTACATGTCCTGAATGTCGCCCGCGTCGAGCGTCATGTGCGTGCCGGCCGCCGCCCCGCGCTGCCGCGTCGTGAGCGTGATGTGCGACACGGCACTGATCGCTGCCAGCGCTTCGCCGCGAAAGCCCATCGTGCCGATGGCCTCGAGTCCCTGCTCGTCGTGCAGCTTGCTCGTCGCGTGGCGCAAAAACGCGATGCCTGCGTCCTCGGGTGCCATGCCGCAGCCGTCGTCCGTCACGCGCAGATACGTCGCGCCGCCGCCGCGCAGCTCCACCGTCACGGTGCGGGCCCCGGCGTCGAACGCGTTTTCCACCAGCTCCTTGACGACCGAGGCGGGCCGCTCCACGACCTCGCCCGCGGCGATCAGATCCGCCAGATGCGGAGAGAGAATTTGAATCTCGGGCATCGTTTGCCCTCCTTTAAGTACAGTCCAGGGGGCGCATACGCCCCACGCGTATATTATAAAGGATTGTCATTGAAAATTCCACCGCGAAATGCTACAATATTCTATCACACTTCAAATTTTATCCGGCCGGGCCGGACAGGCAGGAGCATTGCATGAGCTATCAGAGAACGGAGATTTCCGAATCGGACATCCAGCACCAGATGGATGTCTGCGCGCAGCTGCGCGCGCACTTCACCACCGGCGGCCGCCAGCCACTGGCCATGGTCGATACCTACGGCTGCCAGCAGAACGAGGCCGACAGCGAAAAGCTGCGCGGCTATCTGCGCGCCATGGGCTTTGATTTCACACAGGACGAATTCGCGGCCGACGTTGTCGTCATGAATACCTGTGCCGTGCGCGAGCACGCCGAGACGCGCGTGTTCGGCAACGTCGGCGCGCTGACGCATACCAAGGCGCGCAACCCCAATCAGATCATCGCGGTCTGCGGCTGCATGGCGCAGCAGGAGCACGTGGCCGAGAAGCTGAAAAAGTCCTACCGTATCGTCGACCTCGTCTTCGGTCCGCACGAGCTGTGGCGCTTTCCGGAGCTGCTGCGCACCGTCTGCACCGAGCACCGGCGCGTGTTTGCCATCGCGCCCGCGGACGGCAGCGTGGCCGAGGGCATCCCCCAGCAGCGCGACGGCAGCGTCAAGGCATGGCTGTCGATCATGTATGGGTGCAACAACTTCTGTACCTACTGCATCGTGCCGTACGTGCGCGGGCGCGAGCGCTCCCGCCACCCGGACGAGATCGAGCGCGAGGCGCGCGAGCTCGTTGCGGCAGGGTATAAGGACATCACGCTCCTGGGGCAGAATGTCGACTCTTACGGCCGCGACCTCGACGAGGACGTGGACTTTGCCGACCTCATCCGGCGCGTCAACGCCATCCCGGGCGACTTTGTCATCCGCTTCATGAGCAGCCACCCGAAGGACGCGACGGAAAAGCTCTTTCGCGCCATGGCCGAGTGCGAAAAGTGCGCGCACCAGATGCACCTGCCCGTGCAGAGCGGCAATGACCGCGTCCTGCACGCGATGAACCGCGGCTACACGCGCGAGAAATATCTGGCGCAGGTGGCGCTCGCGCGGCAGTACATGCCAGATCTTGTGCTCACGACGGATATTATCGTGGGCTTCCCCGGCGAGACGGACGCCGAATTTCAGGATACGCTCTCGCTCATTGAGACCGTGCGCTACGACGCGATGTTCACCTTCATCTACTCGCCGCGCGTCGGCACCCCGGCGGCGAAGATGCCCGATCCCTACACCCGCGCGCAGAAGCAGGTGCGCTTTGACGCGCTTGTCGCGGCGGCCAACCGCATCTCGGAGGAGAAGCACCGCGCCTATGAGGGCAGCGTGCAGCGCGTGCTCGTCGATGGGGCCGACGGCCGGGGCGACCATCCGCTCACGGCGCGCACGAAGGGCGGCCGCCTTGTGCATATGCGCGGGGACGCGTCGCTCGTCGGGCAGTTCGTGGACGTGAAGATCACCGGCAGCAACACCTGGGCGCTCTATGGCGAGGAGGTATGACGCATGGCGGAACTGACGCCGATGAAGCGGCAATATTATGACATCAAGCAGCGCAACCCCGACTGCCTGCTGTTTTTCCGGCTGGGCGATTTCTATGAGATGTTCGACGACGACGCGCGACTGGCCGCGCGCGAGCTCGACCTCACGCTCACGACGCGCGACCGCAATGTCGAGGACCCGGCCGAGCGCACGCCCATGTGCGGCGTGCCGTACCACTCGGCCGAGGCGTACATCGGCCGCCTGATCGCCAAGGGTTACAAGGTGGCCATCTGCGAGCAGATGGAGGACCCCGCGCTGGCCAAGGGGCTGGTCGACCGGGACGTGATCCGCATCATCACACCCGGCACGGTCACGGCCTCGTCTATGCTCGAGGAGAACAAATCCAACTACCTCTGCGCGGTGTATCTCAGCGGGCAGTCCGGCGGCACGGCGTTTTGCGACCTCTCGACGGGGGAATTCTGCGCCGCGAACTACCCGGCCGACGCCGTGAGCCACATCCTCAACGAGTTCGGCCGCTTCGCCCCGCGCGAGGCCGTGTGTGCCGACGCGGCGGCGGAAAATGACGACATCCGCACCTTCCTCACCAAGCGCCTCGGCAGCCTGGTCGAGGCGGGCGGCGACCGGTTTGAATACCTGGCGGCGGCCGCACGCGTGTGTGAGCAGTTTGGCGTGCAGAGCACGGATGCGCTCGGCCTCGGCGAGGCGCCGGCGGCCGTGTGCGCGGCCGGGGCGCTGCTGGCCTACCTGCACGAGACGCAAAAGTGCGACCTCGGCCACATCCGGCGGCTGGAGCTGCTGGGTGACGACCACTACATGGAGCTCGACTACACCACGCGCCGCAACCTGGAGCTGACGGAAAACCTCCGCTCCGGCGAAAAGCGCGGCAGCCTCCTCTGGGTGCTCGACAAGACGAAAACGCCCATGGGCGGCCGCCTGCTGCGCGCATGGGTGGAGCGTCCGCTGCTCAGCCCCGTGCAGATCCGCCGCCGCCTCGGCGCGGTGGAGGAGCTGGTGGGTGATAACGTCCTGCGGGGCGAGCTTATCCGCTGCCTGCGCGAGATCGGCGACATGCAGCGCCTCGTCTCCCGCGCGGTGTACGGCTCGGCCAACGGGCGCGACCTGCACGCGTTGGCCCTGTGCTGCGCGCAGCTGCCGAACCTGACGGCGCTGCTCCGCGACGTACACAGCGCGGCCCTGCGCGACATTGCGCAGATGGACACGCTCACAGACCTCTGCGCGCGCATCGACCGCGCCATCTGCGACGAGCCGCCGTTTTCCGTGCGCGAGGGCGGTATCCTCCGCCCGGGCTACAGCGAGGAGGTCGACCGCCTGCGCAACGTGCGCGACCATGGCGCGCAGACCGTTGCCGAGCTTGAGCAGCGCGAGCGCGAGCGCACCGGCGCAAAGAAGCTCAAGATCGGCTACAACAAGGTCTTTGGCTATTACATCGACATTCCGAACAGCGCGGGCGTCACCGAGCTGCCGGAGGACTATATCCGCAAGCAGACGCTGGTGTCGAGCGAGCGCTATTTCACGCGCGAGCTCAAGGACCTCGAGAACACGCTCCTGACGGCGCGCGAGCGCATCGCGGAGCTGGAGTATTCGCTCTTCAACGAGGTGCGCCAGCTCGTCGCCGGCGAGGTCGCGCGCGTGCAGGCGGCGGCGGACGCCGTGGCCCGGCTCGACGCGCTGTGTTCGCTGGCGGAGACGGCGGTCAAAAATCACTACGTCTGCCCCGAGGTCGATCTCTCGCGCACGCTCGACATCCGCGAGGGGCGCCACCCCGTCGTGGAGCAGGCGCAGAAGGACAACCTTTTTGTTCCGAATGACACGTTCCTCAACGATGCGGACGACCGCGTCGCCATCGTGACCGGGCCGAACATGGCCGGCAAATCCACGTACATGCGTCAGACCGCACTCATCGTGCTCATGGCGCAGATGGGCTCGTTCGTCCCGGCGAAAAGCGCCGTCATCGGCGTGGTCGACCGCGTGTTCACGCGCATCGGCGCGTCCGACGATCTGGCCGCCGGGCAGAGCACGTTCATGGTCGAGATGAGCGAGATGGCCAACATCCTCCGCCACGCCACGGCGCAGAGCCTGCTCATCCTCGATGAGATCGGCCGCGGCACGTCCACCTATGACGGCATGGCCATTGCCCGCGCGGTGCTCGAATACTGCGCAGACCCGCACCGCCTCGGCGCCAAGACCATGTTCGCCACGCACTACCATGAACTGACCGCGCTCGAGCAGACGCTGCCCGGCGTGCGCAACTACAACATCACGGCCAAAAAGCAGGGCGGCACGCTGCTGTTCCTGCGCAAGATCGTCGCCGGCGCGGCCGACGACAGCTACGGCATCGAGGTCGCCAAGCTCGCCGGCGTGCCCGACGCGATCATCACGAAGGCCAAGACCTACCTGCGCGAGCTGGAGTCCGGCGCGGCGGAGCCGGCCGTGCCGGCCCACACGGCGGAACCGGATGCGCAGATGACGCTCGGCGACGCGGCCGGGGATGAAATTGCCGAGGAGCTCCGCGGCATCGACCTCAACACCATCACGCCGCTCGAGGCCATGCGCCTGCTCTTTGAGCTGCAGCAGAAAGCGAGGGGCTGACGTGGAACATCCCAACACGGTGTGGACAGACCCCATGCCGCGCGGCGCGCGCATCGCGGGCTGGGTGTATTTTCCCATCCATGTGGTCGTGCTGCCGCTGACGCTCGGCATGATCCTCATGGCGGTACTCGGCAAGCTGCCGTCGGACGTGACGTGCAACGTTTTGTATTATCTCTGCGGCCTCGTGTTTACGCTCATCGCCATGTGGCGGTTCCTGCGCCGCAGCTTTGACACGATGGTCGGCAGCATCCTGCGCTGCATCGGCATGATGTTTGCCGCCTACGGCATCGACGTGCTGCTCTCGCTCGTGCTTCAGCTCGGCACGAGTCTCATCGGCGAGCTGCCTGTGCCGAACAACGACACCGTGACCGGCTTTGCCCGGACGGACTACAAGCGCATGGTCGCCGTCGCGGTGCTCATGGCGCCGCTCGTGGAGGAGTGCCTGTTTCGCGGCGTGGTCTTCGGCACCATCCGGCCGAAGAGCCGCTTGGGGGCCTATGCCGCGTCCATCGCGCTCTTTTCACTCTACCACGTCTGGCAGTATGTCATCGTGTACAGTGATCCGAAGCTGCTGCTCTCGGCGCTGGCGTATGTACCGGTGTCGGCCGCGCTCACGTTCTGCTATGAGCAGACGCGCTCGATCTGGCCGCCGGTGTTTTTCCACATGTGCATCAACGCGCTCTCGCTCACGGTGCTTGCCGGGTGAGGGCAGGAAAAGCCGCAGCCTTCCAAGCTGAAGTGCCCCACAAAAGTTAGACGAAAACAGGAACACAAATTATTCAAGCAACCGAAAGGGCTTGCTGTCTGCGAATTGCAGGCGGCAAGCCCTTCCGCTTTGTCTTGATTCTGCGGCCGTGGTGATCCGAATATTCCATGAGTTCCCGCTTGAAGTGCCCCATGGATTGAAATTCTTGCAGATATAGCAGCTCGTCTTCCACCCCCTGCATCGTTTTGCGACCAGCTTCGGGCTCTCCTTTGGGCATAGAAAATACACCCCATTCTTCAGTACAGGTATTTTGCCATACTTGTCTAACGAATGGGGTGCAGTTCGTTCACGGTCTGCGGTGTTTTTACCTTATGCAGTTTCGCGCGCTCACAATACGCCGATGCAGACGCTCAGCACCGCGCCGACGAGCACGATGCCGATGCCGACGAGACACAGCACCACGACGACGGCGGTGCTCATCTGCCGGCGCGAGGCGATGGCCCCGATGGTGAGGCCGAGCCCCATCAGCGCGGACACCGCGAGCACGAGCCACGCACCGCCCTTCATTTGCCGAGGGCGACGGCGGTCTTCGCCGCGACGCGGGCGTTATTGAGCACGAGCTGGATGTTGCTCTCAAGGCTGTCGCCGCCGGTGAGCTCTGCCACGCGGGCAAGCAGGAACGGTGTGGTCTCCTTGCCGTGGATGCCCTGCGCGTGGCTCTCGGCGAGCGCCTGGTCGATGGCCTTGTCGATGACGGCCTTGTCCATGGCGTACTGCTGCGGAATCGGGTTCGTGACGAGCATGCCGGTCTTGAGACCCAGGTCGCGCTGCGCCCGGAAGACGGCGGCCAGATCCTCCGGCGTGTCGACGCGCGCGTCGACGCCGAGGCCGCTCTCGCGGGTGTAGAACGCGGGCAGCTCGTCCGTGCCGTAGCCGAGTACGGGCACGCCCTTCGTCTCCAGATACTCCAGCGTCAGGCCGAGGTCGAGGATGGCCTTCGCGCCCGCGCACACGACCATGACCGGCGTCTGCGCCAGCTCTTCGAGGTCGGCGGAGATGTCCATGGTCGTCTCGGCGCCGCGGTGCACGCCGCCGATGCCGCCGGTGGCAAAGACCTGGATGCCCGCCATGTTGGCGATCATCATTGTCGTGGTGACGGTGGTGGCGCCGTCCGCGCCGCGCGCGCAGATGACCGGCAGGTCGCGGCGGGAGACCTTGGCGACCTTGCGCCCGGCCTTGCCGAGGTAGGTGATCTCCTCCTTGGACAGGCCTGCCTTCAGGCGGCCGCCGAGGATAGCGATGGTGGCAGGCACGGCGCCGTTGTCACGCAGGGTCTGCTCGACGAGCAGGGCCGTTTCGACGTTTTTCGGATAGGGCATGCCGTGGGAGATGATCGTGCTCTCGAGCGCGACGACCGGGCGGCCGTCCGCGAGCGCCTGCTGCACCTCAGGTGCGATGTCCAGATATTTGTTCATGTTCACAGTCAAAAGACCTCCTTGGTTTATCGGTCGGATCGATTCGCCTATATTGTAAAAGGTTTTCTGGAATTGTCAAGCACAATCGGGCAGCACAAGCACCGGCAAAAATGTGCAAAAAGGAGACCGCCGAAGCGGTCTCCCTGCATGGGTGATGCAATTATGCTGCAGTGGGCAGCTCCGGTATCGTCGGCATCGTCGGGGCCGTCGGCCGCTCGGGTGCGTCCGGGAGCGCGTCGAGGACCAGGTTCAGCGTGACCTCATAGAAGCTGCAGAACACCTGTGCAAGCTGCGCACGATCGAGGCTGCCGGTCGGGTCAAAGCGGCCGTCGTTGCCGACCATGATGCCGGCAAGGTAGCAGTAAGCGACCGCTTCCTGCGCCCACGTGGCCACGTCCGCGCCGTCGTCAAACGCGGCAAGCGCGGTCTTGATCTGCTCGTCGCCGATCAGGGACTCGCCGCCGCCCAGCCAGCCGTAGAGCATGACGGCCATCTCCTGACGGGTGATGGTGTCGTCCGGGCAGAAGGTACCGTCGCCACGGCCGGCGATGATGCCCGCGTTGTAGGCCCAGATGACCGCATCCGTGTACCATTCGCCGGCCTTGACGTCGGTCAGCGGGCAGGTCAGGCCTTCCACATCCGGCGCGCCGGAGGCCTCATAGAGCACCTCGGCGACCATGGCGCGGGTTGTCGTGGTGGTGGGGGCAAACTTGTCGCCGCCCACACCGGCCATCAGGCCGGAAGCCTGCGCGAAGTCGACCGCCGGCTTATACCAGCCGCTCTGCGCGTCGGTGAACGTGTTGCCAACGAGCTTCAGGCCCCGGACGGCCGCCTTGGCCTCCGGCAGAAGCGCCGTCTGCTCCTCAGCGGTCTCGGCTGCCGCCATCTTCTCGTCGATCGCCTTGAGCGCGGCGTAGGTCTCCGGCGTGTAGGCGTCCTCATCGAGTACGAACTGCGTCAGTGTAAGATACTGCAGCATCGGCGTCGTGGTCACAAGGATGCGGCCGGCCGGCTCGGCGTATTCCTCACCGATGACACCGCCGAGCACCTCGGTGACGTATTCCATGACCACTTCATCCAGCGGCAGGCCGGTGTCGAACTGGTCGGTAGCTGCTGCAAAGGCATAGTACGTGTCGCCGCCGGCGGCAACGAAGTTGTTGGTCACGACCGCATACTTGGCGTCCGGATCAAAGGCTTCACCGTTGACAGAGATGATCTGCACACGGTTGATGGTCGCGGGGCCGTAGTATGTGGAGCCGGGGTAGGGATCGGTATTGGCGTCATACTCCTCATCCGTCAGAACGACGAACTGGAGGCCCGCCGCCTGCGGGAAGCCGCCGAGGGATTCCGGCGTGCAATACGTGCTGGCCTCGAGCGCCTCGAGCAGCTCGGAGCCGGTCACGTAGACCACGGCAAGCGTGTTGCCGAACGGCAGTACGGTGTTGATGTCCTTCTTGGTGACATCGCCGGCCTTGATGGTCGCACGGATGCCGCCGCCGTTCGTGACGGCGACCACATTCTCCTCCGGGACTTTGATGGTGGCATCATTCAGGATCTTCCAGAGCATGGCGTCCGTGATCAGGTCGCCGAGGTTGGTCTCGGAATCACGGTTACCGTTGGGGGCCTTCGCGCCGTTGAGCTCCACCTCGCTTACGGCAAATTTCTCACCGTAAGCCTTGTCGATGGGGTCGATGATGGCCTTGGCAGCCTCGGCGACGGTCGCGTTGCGGCCTTCGTAATCATAGACGGTGACGGACTTGCCGTCGGCGTTTTTCTCAGTGTGCCAGATGGCCTTGAGCTCGTTGCCGACGATCTTCTTCGTGGCGTTGTCGATGGTGATGACGCCGATGTTGGCAAAGGCCGTGCCCGTGGACTGGATGGCCTCGCCGTTCGGGCCGGCGGTCATGACGGTGTGGGAGTGGCCGTCGATGATGAAGTCGATACCGGCCACGTTCTTGGCCAGATCATAGGAGGTGTAGGGCTCGGAGCTCTCGTCCACGCCCAGGTGCGCGAGGCAGACAACGATGTCGGCGCCCTGCTCCTTGAGCGCAGCGACCTGCCCGGCCGCGCAGGCATATAGCTCGCTGCCGTCCTTGCCGGCGAGGAACTGCAGGCCCTCAATGAGCTTGGGGTTGGCCTTGGTCTGCGCCTCGGGGGTCTCGAGGCCGAAGAAGCCGATCTTCACGCCGCCCTTTTCGATGATGGTGTTGGCGTCAAAGATGGTCTTGCCGTCGGCATCGAGCACATCGGCGCACAGAACTTTGAACTTGGCGGCCTTCATGTTCTCCGCCAGCTGGGCATAGCCGTAGTCGAACTCGTGGTTGCCGATGGTGGCCACGTCGTAGCCGGTGGCGTTCATCATGGTCACCGCGTCGGCGCCCTTGTTGACGCTGACATAGACGGTGCCCTGGCTGTAGTCGCCAGCGTCGGCCAGAATGACCTCGGCGCCCTGCGCCTCATAGTCGGCCTTCAGGGACGCCATGGCCGCGTACAGCTCGATTGCACCGTGCACGTCGTTCGAGTGCAGGATGACGGTCTTGCCGTCAAGCGGCTTTGCTTCGTCAACGGCAAACGCCGTGCACGACAGGCTCAGCACCAGGCACAGCACCAGCAGCAGCGAAAGCAGTTTCTTCGTGTGCTTCATGTGTTATCCTCCGTTTCAGTTTTGTTTTTCGGGTTTCTGCTGCTTTGATTATAGCATCCCATGAAAAAAATTGGGATGGGCTTTGTGCAAAAAGTGCGTCAAATCCCGCGCGCAATTTGAACAAAATTATCCGACGTTTTTGTTTCATTTGTCAAATAACAAAGGTGCGTTCCGTTTTCGTCATTTGTCGTTTGCAATCCCGGAAGCGGTATGGTAAACTATTCTTTCAAAAGTGTTTTTTGAAAGGAGCAGAACGATGAGCTACGCAGACGAGGTCTTTATCCGCAACTGCCGCGACATTCTGACACACGGCGTCTGGGACACCGATCAGGCCGTGCGCCCCCGCTGGGAGGACGACGGTGCCCCTGCGCACACGGTCAAAAAGTTCGGCATCGTCAACCGCTACGACCTGTCCAGGGAGTTTCCGCTGCTGACGCTGCGGCGCACCTACTGGAAGACCGCCGTGGACGAGCTGCTGTGGATCTGGCAGCAGAAGTCGAACAACATCCACGACCTGCGCGGCCACATCTGGGACCAGTGGGCCGATGAGACCGGCTCGATCGGCAAGGCCTACGGCTATCAGCTCGGCGTCAAGCACAAATATCCCGAGGGCGAGTTCGATCAGGTGGACCGCGTGCTCTACGACCTGAAGCACAACCCCGCCTCCCGCCGCATCCTGACGAATATTTATACGTTCGAGGATCTGCACGAGATGGCGCTGTATCCGTGCGCGTACTCGATGACGTTCAACGTCTCGGGCAACACACTCAACGCCATTCTCAACCAGCGCAGTCAGGACATGCTCGCGGCGAACAACTGGAACGTCGTGCAGTACGCCGTGCTCGTGCATATGTTCGCGCAGGTGTCCGGCCTGCAGGTGGGCGAGTTGGTGCACGTCATTGCCGATGCGCACATCTATGACCGCCACGTGCCGGTCATCGAGCAGCTGATCCGCAACGAGCCGAAACCGGCGCCGAAGTTTTTCATTGACCCGGACGTGCACGATTTTTACGCCTTCACCCGCGACAGCTTCCGCGTCGAGGGCTACGAATATAGCGAGTTCACGGGGAAGATCCCCATCGCGGTGTAAGGGGGCGGGCAGATGGATGCGATCGTTGCCGTCTATGCCGACTGGGGCATCGGGGCCAAGGGCACGCAGCCGCTCGTGATCCCTGCTGACCGCCGCCGCTTCAGGGAGCTCACGATGGGCGCGGCCGTGATCGTCGGCCGGCGCACGCTGGGCGATTTTCCGGGCGGCAGGCCGCTGCCCGGGCGCGAAAACCTCGTACTCACGCGGCAAAACATCACGATCGAGGGTGCGCAGGTGGTGCACGCCCCGGCGGAGGCCGCGGCCGCGGCCGCGCGGTATGACCGCTGCTTCGTCATCGGCGGAGACAGCGTGTTTCGTCAGATGTTCCCCCACCTGACGCGCGTATACGTTACGAAAATCGACGCTGTGCCCCACTCGGACGTGTTTTTCCCGGACCTGGACGCCGACCCCGCGTGGCACTGCGTATCGAGCGAGCCGCGCGCGGAGCACAACGGCGTGGGCTATCAGTTTTGTGTGTACGAGAAAACAAAAGCATAAAAAAGCCGCAGCCTTCTGAACTGCACCCCATTCTTCAGTACAGGTATTTTGCCATACTTGTCTAACGAATGGGGTGCAGTTCGTTCACGGTCTGCGGTGTTTTCTTGCCTGTGCCTTATTTCTCGCCACCGGGCTTCGGCTGCGCGACGCGGAAGATCATGCGCGGGGTCTCGGTGCTGGCCTTCGTGTTCGGGGCCACGGACTCGGTGATGAACGAGTTGCCGCCGATGACGGAGTTGGCGCCGATGACGGTCTTGCCGCCGAGGATGGACGCACCGGAGTAGATCGTGGCGTTGTCGCCGACAGTGGGGTGGCGCTTGCCAGTCACGGCGTGGCCGTGGCGCGGGCTGAGCGCGCCGAGCGTCACGCCCTGATAGAGCTTGACGTGGTCGCCGATGATCGTCGTCTCGCCGACGACGATGCCGGTGCCGTGGTCGATGAAGAAATACTCGCCGATCTGCGCGCCGGGGTTGATGTCGATGCCGGTCGCGCCGTGGGCATACTCGCTCATGATGCGCGGGATGAGCGGCACGCGGCTCTCATAGAGCTCATGCGCCACGCGGTAGACGAAGATCGCATACAGGCCGGGGTAGGAGAAGATGACCTCTTCCTTGCTGCCGGCGGCGGGGTCGCCGTCGAAGTTCGCGGCCACGTCCTTCATGAGAATGGTCTGGATCTGCGGCAGGCGGCAGAGGAACCGGTCGCACACGGCGCTCGTGCGCTCGCACAGGTCGCTCTCGTCCTTGATCGTGTTGGAAAACGCCAGGTGCACTTGTTCACACAGGTCGGTGTAGATCTCGCCGAGCAGGAACTCCGCAAACGTCTCGGCCGAGACGTGCGACACCGTGCCGCCCGCGAAATACGCCGGGAAGAACACCTTCTGCAGGTTCTCAATGATCTTGATGATGACCTTGCGGTCGGGCATGCGCAGCTGCTCGCTGTACATGGGCACCTCGGCCGTTTCGTAGCCGTTGGCGATCTGTGCCGCGACGGCGTGCAGCAGACTTTTTTGCGTCATGATGGGGACACTCCTTCTTCTTTCACATAGCGCCACAGGTAAAAAAACGCAGGAAGCGCGCGGCTTCCTGCGTTGCATGACCATGTGGATGCATAGCGGACGCGCCTTTGGGGCGCGGCCGTGGGTTTACCGGCAGAAAGCGACGCTTCTTTGCGCATGACAACAACAGGCCGTCGGACATGCCGCGACCCGGATGCTGCTGCAGCTGCAAAGACGCATTGCTCAGGCTCCTTCCGGTTTATTTCCCCCTTCGCGAGGGGAATTCCTCTTCTTGTATAACACGATATGCCGCGCTTGTCAAGAGCGTGACGGCTCAGGGCTTTTTCTTCGGCAGCTTCGTGATGCGGCCGTCGCCGTGGTCGATGTACGTATTTTCAAGCACATCGATCGTGCTGCGGCGCCAGTCGGCGATGTATTCCTCGCGCAGCGCCTTGCGCTCGGCCTGCTCGGCGGGCGTCAGGTCGCGCTCGCGCGCGATGCGCGTCAGCTCGCTGATGCGGTCCATCTTTTCCAGTGTCAAGGTTTCCTTCTCCTCTCAGTTTTTCAGGCTGTGCAGCGGGGCTGGGATGCGCCCGCCGCGGGCGATGAACTCGGATGCACTGCAGCGGTTGACCGGCATGACCGGCGCGCTGCCGAGCAGGCCGCCGAACGCCACCGTGTCGCCCACCTGTTTGCCGGGCGCGGGGATGATGCGCACGGCGGTGGTCTTGTTGTTGATCATGCCGATGGCGGCCTCGTCCGCGATGATGGCGGAGATCGTCTCGGCCGGTGTGTCGCCAGGCACGGCGATCATGTCCAGGCCCACGGAGCACACACACGTCATGGCCTCGAGCTTCTCGAGCGTCAGGCGGCCGGCCTCGGCCGCGGCGATCATGCCGGCGTCCTCCGACACGGGGATGAACGCGCCCGAGAGCCCGCCGACGTGGGACGAGGCCATGACGCCGCCTTTTTTCACCGCGTCGTTGAGCAGCGCGAGCGCCGCCGTGGTGCCGGGCCCGCCGACGGACTCCAGCCCCATCTCCTCGAGCACGGCGGCGACGCTGTCGCCGACGGCGGGCGTCGGCGCGAGCGACAGGTCCACGATGCCGAACGGCACGCCCAGCCGCGCGGACGCCTCCTGCGCCACGAGCTGGCCCATGCGCGTGATGCGGAAGGCCGTCTTTTTCACCGTCTCGGCCACGACGTCGAACGGCTGGCCGTGCACGCTCTGCAGCGCGTGCTGCACCACGCCCGGCCCGGACACGCCGACGTGCACCTCGCACTCCGGCTCGCCCACGCCGTGAAATGCCCCGGCCATGAAGGGGTTGTCCTCTACGGCGTTGGCAAAGACCACAAGTTTGGCGCAGGCCATGCCGCCCTGCTCCGCCGTCAGTGCGGCGGCGCGCTTGACGGTGCGGCCCATCTCGGCCACGGCGTCCATGTTGATGCCCGCGCGCGTGGAGCCGACGTTCACGCTCGCGCACACCAGCTCCGTTTCGGCCAGTGCCTCCGGGATGGAGGCGATGAGCACGCGGTCGGCCTCCGTCATGCCCTTGTGCACGAGCGCGGAAAAGCCGCCGAGGAAGTTGACGCCGATCTCGTGCGCGGCGCGGTCGAGCGCCCGGGCATACGGCACATAGGACTGCGCACCCGTGCCCGCCGCGACGAGGGAAATGGGCGTGACGGACACGCGCTTATTGACAATGGGGATGCCGAACTCGGCCTCAATGTCCTCGCCCGTGCGCACGAGATCGCCCGCGAGGCGGCAGATCTTGTCGTACACCTTCGTGCAGCTGCGCGCGATGTCCGTGTCCGCGCAGTCGAGCAGGGAGATGCCCATCGTGATGGTGCGGATGTCGAGGTGCTGCTGGTCAATCATGGCGATCGTCTGCAAAATTTCACTGCGGTTGATCATGGTCGTGCCCCCTTAGATGCGGTGCATGGCGTTGAAGATGTCTTCACGCTGGGCGCGGATCTGCAGGCCGCGCTGCGTGCCGGCCTCGTCGAGCGTGCGGGCGAGGTCTGCAAACGGCACGGTGCAGTGCGCCGCGTCCACGAGCATGATCATCGTGAAGTATTCCTGCAGCACCGTCTGGCTGATGTCCAGCACGTTCACGCTGTACTGCGCCAGAAGGGCGGTCACGTCGGCGATGATGCCGACACGGTCTTTTCCGATTACGGTTACGATTGCACGCATACATTGTCCTCCTTATTGACCGATCGCGCCGAGCTCGTCGAGATCGCGCTCGAACGCGGGAATGAAATGCTCCAGAAAATACTGCACCTCCGGCAGGGGCGAGGCGTCGAGCGCCGCGCGCGTCTGCGCCTCAGCGGAGAGAAACTCGTTATTGCCGGCCTTGCGCTCCTCGATGCACTTGATGTAGGCCGAGAGCTTGTCGGCCGCCTTCACGAGCGGGTAAATGTCGCCGTCCTTGTCCTCGGCGAGCACATCGGCGTAGGTCTCGCGCAGCTCCGGCGGCAGCATACCGAGCAGCTTCTGCACGGCCAGATCCTCCACCGCGTGGTAGGCCGACATGATCTCCGCGTTGTGGTACTTGATCGGCGTCGGCAGGTCGCCCGTGAGGATCTCCGATGCGTCGTGATACAGCGCCGCCGTCGCGAGGGCGTTGACGTCGCACGGCTCATGGAAAATGTCGCGCCGGATGACGCCGAGCGCGTGCGCCAGCACGGCCACCATATGGCTGTGCTCCTGAATGTTCTCGGGCAGGGCGTTGCGCATCAGGCCCCAGCGCGCGATATAGCGCATGCGCGAAATGAGCGCAAAGAAGTTGGAATCCATCGTGTGTCCTCTCAAAAACGAAAAATACGGATATGGACACATTTTATCATGCCGTTCGGGGAATGTAAACACGAAAAACAGTTGCAATATCAGGTTTTTCATGCTAAAATACAATTTCGTGCGAACAAAAATGATTTTAAAATATGTATTTGCGTTGAGGAAGTGTGCAAAATGGAGAAATTGAGAAACGTCGCCATCATCGCCCACGTTGACCACGGCAAGACCACCCTGGTCGACGAGATGCTCAAGCAGAGCGGCGTCTACCGGGAAAATCAGGAGGTCGTCGATCGCGTCATGGACTCCAACGATCTGGAGCGCGAGCGCGGCATCACGATCCTGGCCAAGAATACTGCCGTGCGCTACGGCGACACGAAGATCAACATCGTCGACACCCCGGGCCACGCCGACTTCGGCGGCGAGGTCGAGCGTGTCCTGAAGATGGTCAACGGCGTCATCCTGCTCGTCGACGCTGCCGAGGGCCCCATGCCGCAGACGCGCTTCGTGCTCAGCAAGGCGCTCGAGCTCGGCCACCGCGTCATCGTCGTCATCAACAAGATCGACCGCCCTGACCAGCGCATCCACGAGGTCATTGACGAGGTGCTTGAGCTGCTCATGGACCTGAACGCGACCGACGAACAGCTCGACTCGCCCATGCTCTTCTGCTCCGGCCGTCAGGGCACCGCGTCCTACTCCCCGGACGTGCCGGGCAAGGACCTGCGCCCGCTGTTTGACACCATTCTGGAGTATATCCCCGCGCCGGAGCAGAATGTCGACGCGCCGTTCCAGATGCTCGTGTCGTCCATCGACTACAATGAGTTCGTCGGCCGCATCGCCATCGGCCGCATCGAGCGCGGCGTCATCCATCAGAACGAGGAGATCGCCGTGTGCAACTACCACCAGCCGGACGCCCCGGCCAAGAAGGCCAAGGCTGTGTCCATGTACGAGTTCGAGGGTCTGCAGCGCGTACCCGTTGCGGAGGCGGAGGCCGGCAGCATCATCGCCATGTCCGGCATCGGCGACATCACCATCGGCGATACGGTCTGCGCACCGACCTGCGTCGAGCCGATCGAGTTCGTGAAGATCTCCGCGCCCACGATGGAGATGACCTTCTCCGTCAACGACGGCCCGTTTGCCGGCCGCGAGGGCAAGTTTGTCACCAGCCGCCAGATCCGCGACCGTCTCTTTCGCGAGACGCTCAAGGATGTGTCCCTGCGCGTGACCGAGCTTGAGGGCGCGACGGATTCGTTCAACGTCGCCGGCCGCGGCGAGATGTCGCTGTCCATCCTCATCGAGACCATGCGCCGCGAGGGCTATGAGTTCCAGGTCTCGCCCCCGCGCGTGCTCTACCAGACGATCAACGGCCAGAAGTGCGAGCCCATTGAGCGCCTCGTCGCCGACGTGCCGACCGACGCCGTCGGCGCCGTGATCGAAAAGCTCAGCAGCCGCAAGGGCGAGCTGCAGCAGATGGAGCCCGTCGGCAAGCGCACGCGGCTGGAGTTTCTCGTGCCGTCGCGCGGCCTGTTCGGCTACCGCAACGAGTTCTTGACCGATACGAAGGGCGAGGGCATCATGGCCTCCGTCTTTGACAGCTACGCCCCCTATAAGGGCGACCTCAGCCGTCGCAGCACCGGCTCGCTCGTCTCGTTCGAGACCGGCGAGAGCATCACCTATGGCCTGTTCAACGCGCAGGAGCGCGGCCAGCTGTTCATCGGCGCGGGCGTGCCCGTGTACGCCGGCATGGTCGTCGGCGTGTCGCCGAAGCAGGAGGACATCACCGTCAACGTCTGCAAGAAAAAGCAGCTGACCAATACCCGTGCCGCCGGCTCCGACGACGCGCTGCGTCTCGTGCCGCCGCGCAAGCTGAGCCTGGAGCAGTGCCTGGAATTCCTTGCGGACGACGAGCTGCTCGAGGTCACACCCAAGAGTCTGCGTATCCGCAAGCGCATCCTCGACCATGAGCGCCGCATGAAGGCCGCCCACGGCAAGGGCGCGAAATAAGCCCCAAAATGTATCCCGCCGCCGTCTCAACAGACGGCGGCGGGATTTTTCTGCACACTGTGTGCGGTTTTTGTTGACAGAGGTGCGGCCTGTCCGGTAAAATAAACACAAAGTACAAAAAATAGACAACAGAGGGGAGAACCGCACATGAAAACCTCGCCCGTGCGCAGTGAAACCTTGAAAAAGATCCTCCGCCCCGCGCTGATCGTGCTGGCCGTGCTCATCGTCCTGCTCAATTCGATCACCATCGTGCAGGCGGGCCACACCGGCGTCATCGTCACGCTCGGCAAGGTCAAGGAGGGCGTGCTGGCCGAAGGCGTTCACTTCAAGGCGCCGTTCGTGCAGAGGGTCGTGAAGATCGACAACCGCATCCAGAAGCTCGAGGTGCAGACCGAGGCATTTTCCAAGGACCTGCAGAGCGTGCAGACGGTGCTGGCCATCAATTACCGCGTCGATACGGCCAAGAGCTACAGTATTTATAAGAACATCGGCGCAAACTATGAGACCGTGCTCGTCGTGCCGGCCGTCAACGAGGTGCTCAAGGCGATCACCGCCGTCTACACCGCCGAGGAGAGCGTCACGAACCGCGTGCTCATCTCCGAGGGCCTGGTTGAGCAGCTCAACGCCAAGCTCAACGACGCGGGCCTGTACGTCACGGACGTGAACATCATCGATTTTGACTTCTCGGACGCGTTCATCAACGCCATCGAGGAAAAGCAGGTCGCGCAGCAGCAGCTGCTCAAGGCCGAGACCGAAAAGCAGACCGCCATCACGAACGCGGAGGCCGAGGCCGAGGCCACCAAGATCCGCGCCGAGGCGGAGGCCGAGGCCAACCGCTCCGTCAGCGCCTCGCTCACGGATCAGATCATCCAGAACAAGACCGTCGAGAAGTGGGACGGCAAGCTGCCCACCGTCACCGGCGGCAGCGGCACGATCATCTCGCTGCCGGGCGCGAATTAAGAAAGATTTCTCTTTACAAGTACCACGGGGTGTGGTATTGTAAAACAGTCCATGTGCCCGGATCCGGGGTTTGGCCGCTTTGCAGCGGTGCCTTTCCGCCCGGTTCTGCGCCAGCGGATACGAAAACAAAGAAAGGAAGTCATCACCATGATCACCAAAGCTGAAAAGACCGCAGTCATCGAAGCCAACAAGACGCACGAGGGCGACACCGGCTCTCCGGAGGTCCAGATCGCCATCCTCACCGAGCGCATCCGCCAGCTCACCGAGCACCTGAAGGTGCACCCGAACGACAAGCACAGCCGTCTGGGCATGTACAAGATGGTCGGTAAGCGCCGCCGTCTGCTCGACTACCTCGCAAAGAAGGATATCGAGCGTTACCGCGCAATCATTGCAAAGCTGGGCATCCGTAAGTAAGTCCGGCAATTCCGAAGGGTATGAAGGTTTTAAGCAGGGGACAAGTGAATATGTCCCCTGCTTTTTTACAGCGCTTTGCGCACCTCAATACTCCGCAATTGTGCTGCGCGGCGGCTTTCTTGCTTTACAGGCAGTCTCCGGTCGCGCCGCCGCAATAAGCGTATAAGTAAAATCTCAAACCGCCACTAAAAAGAGCTTAGTATTTGAAAACAGGCTTTTGGGAAAAAACCCGTTTTCAAGTGCTATGCTCCGGCGGTTTTTGAAATATAAAAATAACGAAAAGGAGCAAAACAAATGATAATCACGCACAAGGAATTTCCCGATTACAGGAAGTTTGAGATCGAGTACGAGGGTCGTCCTCTCAAGATGGAGGTCGGCAAGATGGCCGAGCTGTGCAACGCCGCAGTGCTCGTGACCTACGGCGAGACCACCGTCCTCGTGACCTGCACGGCATCTGCCCGTCCCAAGGACGGCATCGACTACTTTCCGCTCGCAGTTGACTTCAACGAAAAGCTGTACGCGGTAGGCCGCATCCCCGGCAGCTTCATGCGCCGCGAGGGTAAGCCCAGCCTGCCCGCAGTCCTGGCCTCCCGCCTCATCGACCGCCCCATGCGTCCGCTGTTTCCCTCCGACCTGCGCAATGACGTTGTCATCGCCTGCGAGGTGCTGTCCGTTGACCGCGACTGCAGCCCCGAGATCACCGCAATGATCGGCGCATCGGCAGCCGTCAGCATCTCCGACGTGCCCTTCAACGGACCTATCGCGGGCATCGTCCTCGGCTGGGACGGCGAGAAGTTCCTGTTCAACCCCACTCAGGAGGAGCGCAAGACCAACCGCATGACCACCACTATCGCAGCGACCCACAAGAAGATCGTCATGATCGAGTCCGAGGCCGATCAGGTCCCCGAGGAGGTCATGTACGAGGGCATCGTTCAGGCTCACGAGCATCTGCAGCCCGTTCTCGATCTCATCGACAGGATGGTAGCCGAGGTCGGCAAGCCGAAGTTCGAGTACGAGCACGCATCCTTCGACGAGGAGCTGTTCAGCAAGCTCGTCGAGAATGAGTTCGAGGGCATGGAATACTGCATGGACACCGACGACAAGAACGTCCGCGAGGCTCGCGTAAACGACTGGGTCACCGCCATGGAGGAGAAATACTCCGAGGAGCACCCCGACATGATGCAGTTCATGGACGAGATACTCTACAAGCTTCAGAAGAAGGTCGTCAAGAAGTGGCTGCTGGCCGGTAAGCGCGTCGATGGCCGCGCAATGAATGAGATCCGTCCTCTCGGCAGCGAGGTCGGCCTGATCCCCAGAGTCCACGGCTCGGCACTGTTCACCCGCGGCCAGACTCAGGTGCTGTCCATTGCAACTCTCGCGACCCTCAGCATGTCCCAGAAGCTCGATACCATCTGGGAGGAGGAAGAGAAGCGCTTCATGCACCACTACAATATGCCCTCCTACTCCACCGGCGAGGCTCGTGCCAGCCGCAGCACAGGCCGCCGCGAATACGGCCACGGCGCACTGGTCGAGAAGGCGCTTGAAAGCGTCATCCCCTCGGTCGAGGACTTCCCCTACACCATCCGCGTAGTCTCCGAGATCCTGTCCTCCAACGGTTCGACCTCGCAGGGCTCTATCTGCGGCACTACGCTTGCTCTCATGGACGCGGGCGTTCCCATCAAGGCTCCCGTTGCCGGCATCTCCTGCGGACTTATTCAGGACGGCGACGACTTCACCACCTTCATCGACATTCAGGGCGTTGAGGACTTCCACGGCGAGATGGACTTCAAGGTCGCCGGCACGAAGGACGGCATCACCGCCATCCAGATGGACCTCAAGAACGACGGCCTCAAGCACGAGATCGTCAAGGAGGCGTTCCGCATGACGCGCGAGGCCCGCTTCCAGATCCTCGATGAGATCATGCTCAAGGCGATCGCCGAGCCGCGCAAGGAGCTGGCCGATTCCGCCCCGAAGATGATCCAGATGAAGATCAACCCCGACAAGATCCGCGAGGTCATCGGCTCCGGCGGCAAGGTCATCCAGAAGATCTGCGCCGACACCGGCTGCAAGATCGACATCGAGGACGACGGCTCCATCTTCATCGCGTCCGAGGACATCGAGGCCTGCCGCGCCGCGCGCAAGACCATCGAGAACATCGTCTTCGAGCCGGAAGTCGGCGAGCTGTACTACGGCAAGGTCTCCAACATCCGCAGCGACTTCGGCGCCTGGGTCGAGCTGGCGCCGGGCAAGGACGGCCTCATCAAGATCAAGGACCTCGAGTTCAAGCGTACCGAAAAGGTCGAGGATGTGCTCAAGATCGGCGACATGACCTGGGTCAAGGTCATGAATGTCGACGATCGCGGCCGCATCGACCTGTCCCGCAAGGATGCGATGCGTGAAAAGGGCCTGATGTAATCTCAGCACAACTGTGTGGGCGGGGTGCGCATACACCCCGCCCCTTTTTCCACGGGGGGACAGCACATCATGTATGAAAAACAGACGCTGCCGAACGGCGTGCGCATCGTCTATGAGCACATGCCGCACGTGCGCTCGGCTGCTATCGGCGTGTGGATCGGCGTCGGGTCACGGTATGAGTCGCCGTGCGAGGCCGGCAGCGCGCATTTTATCGAGCATATGCTCTTCAAGGGGACGGCACAGCACTCCGCCTCCGAGCTGGCCGAGCGCATGGACGCCATCGGCGGCCAGGTGAACGCCTACACCACGCGCGAGGGCACATGCTACTACGCGCGCGTGCTCGATGAGCACCTCGACCGCGCGGGCGACCTGCTCGCCGAGATGCTCTTCACATCGAACTTTGCCGAGGCGGACGTGGCCAACGAGCGCGGCGTCATCCGCGAGGAAATGGACATGTACGCCGATACGCCGGAGGATCTGGTCACGGAGCGGCTCATCGGCGCCGCCTTCCCCGGCGCGCTGGGGCGGCCGGTGCTCGGGCGTCCGGCCTCGATCGACCGGCTGACGGGGGCGCGCCTGCGCTCGTTCCAGATCGCGCACTATATCGCGCCGCGCATCGTCATCGCCGTGTCCGGCAGCTTCACGGAGGAAAACATCGCGCGCCTCGCCGCGCACTTTTCGTGGCTGCCCGGGCGGCCGGACCTGCCCATGCGCTCCGGCAGCTACACCCCGGCCTTCACGCTCAAGCGCAAGGCCATCGAGCAAAACCAGATCAGCATCGGCTTTCCTGGCCTGCCGACGGGGTCGGAGGCGCGCTTTACCATGGCGCTGCTCTCATCCATCCTCGGCGGGAACATGTCCTCGCGCCTGTTTCAGACCGTGCGCGAGAAAAACGGCCTGTGCTACGCCATCTACACCTACACGGCGAGCTTTCTCGACTGCGGTATGTTCGGCATCTCCGCCGCCGTCGGCCGCGAGACGGAGCAGCGCGCCCTCGCGCTCATCCGCGACGAGCTCGAGCACTTCCGCACCGACGGCGTCACGCAGTCGGAGCTCGACCGCGCACGCGAGCAGGTGCACGCGAGCGTGCTCATGGCGGAGGAGTCTACCGCCTCGCGCATGAACAAGCTTGGCTATTCCGAGCTGTACCTCGGCAGGGTGCTCCCGGCGGACGAGGTGCTCGCGCGCTACGACGCCGTCACGCGTGAGGACATCCTCGGCCTCGCGCGCGAGACGCTGGACTTTGACCGTGTGTCGTTCTCGGCCGTCGGCCGTCTGCGGCCGCAGGAAGAATACGCGCAGCAGCTCAAGGGATAACCAAAAACGCCGCGGAAGGCTCCGCGGCGTTTTTCTGTTTCAATCGTCCGGTTCGCCGGCCATGACCGTGTGCTGCAGGTAGTCGGCAAAGGCGGCGTAGGCAGGCGCGCTCAGCGCGTCGGGGTAGGACATGACGACGAGCGCGTGGCCGCGGTTCGCTGCGTGATACGGCGGGTGGACGTGCGCGCAGGGGTTTGCGTGGTAGCCCGCGCGCTCGTAAAAGCCCTGCCGGCGGCGGGAGATGTCGTCCACCGGCGGGTCGATCTCGAGGATGACGGGCTTGCCCTCCCCGGCCAGCAGCGCGAGGGCCGCCTGCCCATAGCGCCGGCCGCGCAGCTCGGGCCGGGTGCAGAAGTGCTCGATGTAGAAAAAGTCACCCGCGTCCCAGCACAGCAGCAGGCCGACCCAGGTGTCCCCGTCGAAAACGAGCCGGAACTGGTAGGCGTCCTGCGTCAGGGCGCGCGCCTGTGATGCGGCGGTGCGCAGCTCGTGCGTGGGGAAGCTGCCGCGGTAGAGCGCCATGGCGGCGGCATAGCGCGGGTCGTTGGTGGAGCGGATGCGTTCAAAGTGCATAGGATGCGCCTGCTTTCGGATGAGAATAAGCCATAGGATACCACACCCGCGCCGCTTGCGCAAGGGGGCAGATCCTGCTACAATGAAACAAAGGGGGTGTGCGTATGCACATTGCGGGGATAAGCGGCGGCACGGTCGGGCTGGCGCTGGCGTTCCGGTGCTACCGGCGGATCCTGAAGCGGTACAGCAAACGGTCCTAAACGCGAAAACCCCGGCGGCTTTTCTTGAAGCCGCCGGGGTCGTTTTCGCTTTTCAGGCGTTTTGGATCAGCAGCTCCGCGATCTGCACGCAGTTGGTGGCCGCGCCCTTGCGCACCTGGTCGCCGCAGCACCAGAGGCACAGACCGTTGGGGTCGGTCAGGTCGGGGCGGATGCGGCCGACGAACACGAGGTCCTGATCCGACGTGTCGAGCGGCATGGGATACTGCAGCGCGTCGAGATCGTCCACGAGGCGGCAGCCGGGGGCGGCGGCGATGGCCGCGCGCGCCTCGTCGACGGAGATGTGGTGCGCGAAGTGCACGGCGGCGGAGATGGAGTGGCTGCGCACGACGGGCACGCGCACGCAGGTGCATGAGACGTTCATGTCCGGCAGGTGCAGGATCTTGCGGCCCTCGTTCTGGAGCTTCATCTCCTCGGAGGTGTAGCCGTCGCACTGCTCGCCGCCGATCTGCGGGATGACGTTGTAGGCGATCTGGTGCGCGAACACCTTCGGCGCGTAGGGTTTGCCCTCACGCAGAGCGTCAACCTCGTTCTGCAGCTCGATGGGGCCGCCCGCGCCCGCGCCGGACACGGCCTGATACGTCGACACGACCATGTCGCGGATGGGTGAGAGCTTGCGCAGCGCGTTGATGGCGGTCAGCGTGATGATGGTCGAGCAGTTGGGGTTCGAGATAATGCCGTGGTGCAGCTTCACGTCCCCGGCGTTGATCTCCGGCACGACGAGCGGCACGTTCGGGTCGAGGCGGAAGGCCGAGGAGTTATCCACGAACACGGCGCCGGAGCGCACGATCGCGGGGGCGAAGCGCTCGGCAATGTCGTTTTCTGCCGCGCCGAGGACGATGTCCATGCCGGTGAAAGCGGCGTCCGTCGCCTCCTCGACGACAATGTCCTGCCCCTGCCACGACACGACCTTGCCGGCCGAGCGGGCGCTCGCGAGCAGGTGCAGCTCTCCGACGGGGAACCTGCGCTCGGCGAGGATCTTCATCATTTCCTGTCCGACGGCGCCGCTGGCGCCGAGAATGGCAACTCGATACTGCTTCATATCCGAAAACTTCCTTTCTTATTTCACAAAGCTGTTGTACAGGACCTGAATGGCAGGCGCGAGATCTTTCGTGTCCACGCCGACGATGATATTGAGCTCATCCGGCCCCTGCGAGATCATGCGGATGTTGATGCCGTGCTCGCCGAGGGCGGCGAAGATGCGGCCCGATGTGCCGGGGCGGAACACCATCTTCCGGCCGACGGCCGCGACGATGGAGATGTTCTCCGTCACGTGCAGATTGTCCGGGCGCAGCTGCTTTTCTACCTCACCGAGGATGGAGTACAGGCACGGGGCGACCTTTTCGCTCGAGACGACGAGCGACAGGCAGTCGATGCCGCTGGGGGCGTACTCGATGCTCACGCCGTGGCGCTCGAACACCTCGAACACCTGCCGGAACATGCCCACGCTCGAGGACATGCCGGTCTTGGCGATGGTGATGATGGAGTAGTTTTTCCTGCCCGCAATGCCGGTGATGAGCCGGCCGTCGTCCGCGTCGTCGAACGAGTCCATGATGAGCGTGCCGGGGTGGTCGGGGTCATTGGTGTTGCGGATGTTGAGCGGGATGTTCTTCTCGCGCACGGGGAAGACCGTGCCCTCGTGCAGCACCTGCGCGCCGACGAAGCTCAGCTCGCGCAGCTCGTTATACGTGATGCGCTCGATGGGCAGCGGGTCGGGCACGATGCGGGGGTCGGCCATGAGGATGCCGGACACGTCCGTCCAGTTTTCGTACACGTCGGCATTCAGCGCCGCGGCCGCGAGCGCGCCGGTGATGTCGCTGCCGCCGCGGGAGAAGGTGCGGATCTTGCCGTCGGGCGTCACGCCGTAAAAGCCGGGGATGACGACGCTGCGGCCGTCGGCCAGGCGCTGCAGCGCAGCGTAGGACGCCTCCTTGTCGATCGAACCGTCGAACTTGAAGCGCACCCACAGCTCCGCGTCCAGAAACGAGTAGCCGAGGTAGTCCGCCATGAGCAGAGCGGAGAAATATTCGCCGCGCGACACGAGCTCCTCCTCCGAGATGCCGGCGCGCATCTGCTGGCGCAGCACGTCGAGCTCGGCCTCAATATCGACGTTCAGGCCGCATTCATCGCGGATGGCGATGTAGCGATCGGCGATCATCTGGAAGATGCTCTCGCAGCTCACGCCGTACTGCAGGTGCGCGTAGCACAGGTACAGGAGGTCTGTGAGCTTGTGGTCGTCCGCGCTGCGCTTGCCGGCGGCGGACACGACGATCACCTTCCGCGCGGGGTCGGCGCGCACGATGTCGCGAACTTTTTCAAACTGCTTGGCGTCCGCCATCGACGAGCCGCCGAATTTTGCAACTTTCAGCATGGGGCCCTCCTTACTGCAGCGCGGCAAAGAAGCTCTCGCCGTCCTGTGCCAGCGCCTGCGCCATGAGCGCGTGCATCCGGCTCACAGGCACGGGCTGCGTGATGACCGCGCCGTCCCAGTCGCCCTCGGCGAGGGCCGCCAGCTCCGGCAGCGCGGCGCGCGTGCGCACGTAGTAGCGGTGCTGCACGCCGGAATTGTCCGGCACGGCCGGGACGAACGAATCGGTGTAAAATGCGTGCACGCCGCGCGTGATGTCTACGAGGTCCTGCACGACGTTGTAGGCCGTCGGGTAGCGGCCCGCGCCCTGACCGAAGAAGCTCTGCACGCCCATGCGCTCGCCGTCCATGCTGATGAGGTTGAAGTTTGCGGGCACGGCCGCCTCGAGCGCGTCATGGCTCAGCAGCGTTGGCTCAACGTAGGCGCGGATGCTGCCGCCGGACTGCTCCGCCGTTGCGATCAGCTTGCACGTGCAGCCGTGCACCTGAAAGCGTGCAATGTCCGCCTTGCGCACGTTGCGGATGCCGAACACCGGCACGTCCGCCTCGCGCAGCGACACGCCGAAGGCCACGTTGGCGGACAGGATCAGCTTGCGCTGAATGTCCAGCCCGTCAATGTCGGCCGAGGGGTCGGCCTCGGCATAGCCGAGCGCCTGCGCCTGTGCGAGCACGTCGGCAAAGTCCACGTCGCTGCCGTGCATCGCGTCCATGATGTAGTTGGTCGTGCCGTTGAGGATACCCCAGACGCGGGAGATGTGGTTGGCGCGCGCGGCCTTTTCGAGGTTCGTGAGCCACGGGATGCCGCCGCCGACCGCCGCCGTGCACCGCAGCGCCGCGCCGTGCTCTCTGGCGAGCGCGTTGAGTTCGTCGTAGTACCGGCACATGAGGTATTTGTTCGAGGACACCACGTTCTTCCCGGCGCGCAGCGCGGCCGCCACGTATTCATACGCCGGGTGCAGGCCGCCCATGACCTCCACGACGGTGTCCACCGCCGGGTCGTCGAGAATGTCCTGCATCTCGTAGGTGGTTTGGGCTGTCAGCTCGCCGAGATCGCGCCGGCACAGCACCCACGCCGCGCGGATATCGTCCCGGTCGGCGAGCATATCGTAAACGCCCCTGCCGACAACGCCAAAGCCCAGAAGTCCGATATTCATGATGTTCCCTCACTTTTGTTTTGATGAAAATTGCCCGCGACAAGCGGACAGATGTTTTTCGAGCGAGAACAATATACCACGCCTGCCCCCGGATTGCAAGGGGACGCGGGCACTTTTCCCCGAAACCGGCAAAAAACCGGCAGAAGCGTGCTTCTGCCGGTCGCCTTTGTGCAGTTTTACGGTCCGGCGTCCGGCTGCGTCAGCCAGAGCAGCGCGCCGAGGAGGAAAAACAGCGCTGCCGTGGCGGCGCGGCCGCCGTACAGCCGCGGCAGCGCCACACCGGCCGCAGGCAGGGCGACGCTGACGAGCAGAGCCGCCAGCGACAGGCCGAACAGCGCCCAGACGAGCGGGTGCACCCAGGGCGCGCAGCGCCGCGGCCGCAGGCGCGTGACCATGCGCAGCGCCTGCAGCAGCATCCACGCCAGTGCGCACAGCAGCAGCGGCCTGGTTATGAGCATGGCCGCCAGCGGCGCCATGTCTCCGCGCTGGTACTGCCGGAGACAGACCGCGTGCAGATACGTCCACAGCCCGGCCAGCGCGAGCGTGACGATTCCCATGATGCACAGCCTGCGCAGTGCCGCCCGGCGGGCATCGGCGGACGGCACCCCGTCCAGCAGCTCCGTGAGCTCGACGCCGAGCGCGTCCGCGAGCCGCCGCAGCGTCTCCACGTCCGGACGGGAGTGACCGGTCTCGTAATTCGATATGGTCTGCCGCGTCGTGTGCACGGTCTGTGCCAGATTGTCCTGTGTCAGATGCCGGCGCGTGCGGGCGCGGCGGATGTTTGTCCCAATGTCGCGCATGGTGTTTACCTCGCCCAAAGCATACCATGCGCGGGCGCGATTTGTCGCGCAAAGGTTCTTTGCACAATGAAAAAACCGGCGGGCTTGTGTCCCGCCGGTCAAGTTTGTGCAGCTGTTTTTACTGTCCGCGGTTTTGCAGCGCGGTCAGGTAGGGGTTGAAGCGGCGCTCTGTCTCGAGCGTGGAGCAGTCCATGTGGCCGGGGTAGACCTCGTAATCGCCGGGCAGGGCCGCGATCTTCGCCAGCGACTGCAGCTCGACCTCCATGCTGCCGCCGGCGAAATCCGTGCGGCCGCAGGAACCGGCGAAGAGCGTGTCACCGGTGAAGAGCGCGTCGCCGCAGATGAGCGTCACGCCGCCGGGCGTGTGCCCGGGCGTCTCCATGACGCGGAAGGTCAGATTGCCGACCTTGACCTCGTCGCCCTCCTTATAAAAGATGGTGCCCTCGGGCGGGGTGAACGTGTAGCTGTCGAAGGCGACGGCCGTGCCTGCGTCGAGTGCGTTCATGTATACGGGCGCGCCGGTCTCCTCGTGCACGGCGTAGACGGCGCCGGTGTGGTCATAGTGGCCGTGCGTGAGCAGGATGGCGCGGCAGGTGAGGTGGTTGTCCTCGAGATAGTAGAGGATGGTGTTGGACTCGTCGCCGGGGTCGATGACGGCGCACTCGAGCGTGGTCTCGTCCGTGACGACGTAGCAGTTGGTCATGAGGTGCCCGACGGGCAGACATTTGATGAGCATGGGGTGGCCTCCTTTATAATTGATCGGTATCGAGCAGGATGGTGACGGGGCCGTCGTTGACGGACGCGACCTGCATGTCCGCGCCGAACACGCCCGTGCGTACCGTGAAGCCGCGGGCCTGACAGCCCGCGATCACGCGCTCGTAGAGCGGCACGGCGGTCTCCGGCCGGGCGGCGGCTGTGAAGCCGGGGCGGCGGGAGCGGCAGTCGGCAAAGAGGGTGAACTGGCTCACGATGAGCAGCTCAGCCCCGGCATCGGCGGGGTTGACGTTCATTTTGCCATTGGCGTCCTCAAACACGCGCAGGCCGCAGATGCGGTCAACGATGCGGTCGGCCTCGGCCGCGGTGTCGGACACGTGCACACCCAGCAGGACGAGAAAGCCCCGGCCGATGCGGCTGTATTCGGCGCCGTCGATCGTGACGGACGCCTCGTTGACGCGGGTGACGACGACTCTCATGCTTTGCCCTCCTGTTTGGCTTTTTTGGCCTGTTCGGCCTGCAGCTCGGCCGTGCGCGCGGCGGCCCGCGCGGGGTCGGACGCGCCGCTGCGCGAGATGCGGATGACGCCGCGGATGGCGCTCAGGCGGCTGATGATCGTGCGCAGCTCGGCCAGATCGTGCACCTCGACGGTGATCGTCACAGTCGAGCGGCCGCTGTCCACGTCGCGCGCGGTGAGCGTGCGCACCTTGGCGTTGAGCGCGTTGAGCGCGGTGGCCACGTCCATCACGAGGCCCGAGCGCTGTGCGCTGAGCATGGTCAGCGTTGTGCTGTAGGAGTCGGTGGTGTGCTCGGCCCAGCTCACGCGGATCCAGCGGCCGGCGGTCTCCGGATTGTCGCGGCTGGCGAGGTAGTTTTCGCAGTCCGTTCGGTGGATGGACACACCCGCGCCGCGCGTGATGAAGCCGATGATGCTGTCGCCGGGCACCGGCGTGCAGCAGCGGGAGAATTTGATGAGGCAGTTGTCCAGCCCCTCGACGAGGATGCCGTGCACGGCGTGGCGCGGACGCTTGTTGCGGCGCTCGGCCGCCTCGTTGATGCGGTCGATGGCGTTTTTCTGGTTGGCCTTCTGGTTGCGCAGGATCTCGTCGCGGATGCGGTTGACGGTGCGCGTGGCGGTCACACCGCCGTAGCCGATGGCGGCGTACAGATCGTCGAGCGAGGTAAAGGCCAGCCGCTTGAGGATCAGCGGCAGGATCTCGTCGCCCATGATGTCGGCCGGGGCGATGCCGTTCGCGCGCAGCTCGCGCTCAAACTGCTCCTTGCCGTGGACGATGTTCTCCTCGCGGCGCTCTTTTTTGAACCACTGCTTGATCTTCGTGCGCGCGGCGCCGCTCTTGGCAAGGTTGAGCCAGTCGCGACTGGGGCCGGGCGCGTTTTTCGACGTGCGGATGTCCACGATGTCGCCGTTTTGCAGCACGTAGTCGAAGTTCACGATGCGGCCGTTGACCGTCGCGCCGACCATGCTGTTGCCGATCGCGGAGTGGATGCTGTAGGCAAAGTCGATCGGCGTCGCGCCGGCGGGCAGGTTGATGACATCGCCCTTCGGCGAGAACACGAACACCTCGTCGGCGAACATGTCCACCTTCAGGTTGTGGAAAAAGTCCTGCGCGTCGGACTCCTGCTGCGTCTCGAGCAGGCGGCGGATCCAGGCGAACTTCTCCTCGTCGCCGGGCTTGGTGCCCTCGCTGCTGCCGGTCTTGTATTTCCAGTGCGCCGCAACGCCGTACTCCGCCGTCATGTGCATCGCCCAGGTGCGGATCTGCACCTCGAACGGGATGCCCTCCGTGCCGATGACCGTCGTGTGCACGCTCTGGTACATGTTCGGCTTCGGCGTGCTGATGTAGTCCTTGAAGCGGCCGGGCAGCGGCTTATACATGTCGTGGATGATGCCGAGCACGTTGTAGCAGTCGGGGATCGTGTCCACGATGACGCGGAATGCGCACAGGTCGAAAATGCCGTTGATGTCGAGCTTCTGCGCGTACATCTTGCGGTAGATGCTGTAAATGTGCTTGATGCGGCTCGAGATCGTCGCGTGCACGCCGTCGGCCTCCAGGCGCTCGCGGATCTGCGTGCGCATCTCGCCCATGAATTTTTCGAGCGTGGGCATGCGTTCATCGAGCGTGTCCGTGATGGCCTTGTAGCCCGCGGGGTCGAGATACAGCAGTGAGAGGTCCTCGAGCTCCCACTTGATCTTCTGCATGCCGAGGCGGTGCGCGATGGGGGCGTAGATCTCCATCGTCTCGAGGGACTTAATGCGCTGCTTTTCTTCGCTCTGGTAGGCCATCGTGCGCATGTTGTGCAGGCGGTCGGCCATCTTGATGAGGATGACGCGGATGTCCTTGGCCATGGCCAGGAGCATCTTGCGCATGTTCTCCATCTGCTGCTCTTCCACGCTCGTGTACTGCACGCGCGTGAGCTTCGTGACACCCTCGACAATGTCGGCCACCGAGGTGCCGAAGCTGCGCGCAATGTCATCGTGCGTGAGCGAGGTGTCCTCGATCGTGTCGTGCAGGAGTGCGGCGATGATCGAGTCCTCGTCGAGCCCCATCTCCGCCGTGATGATGGCGGCGGCGATGCAGTGCGACACATAGGGCGAGCCGTCGCGGCGCTTCTGGCCGGAGTGGGCCCGGTCGGCGCACTCGAAGGCCGCGCGCACGCGACCGAGATCGGCCGGGATGCCGGCGGCGGTGATCTTCTGTTCCAGCTCCTGATAGTGGGCCTCGAGATCGTAGGGCTTCGGGGCTACGTTTTCGGCGCGGGTTGCTTCAGACATAGGGACAGCTCCTTTCCGGAACGGGGTGGGGGATTTTTTGAAAGTGTTTCATAGCAGGCTCTGGCGGCGTTCGCGCAGGGCCTGCAGCAGCCGTGACGCGCCGAGATCCACCTTGCCGCTCGTCGGCAGCGGGCGCAGGCGCAGCGCTTCGCCGTCAAAATCCACGGCGGCGAGACCCATCTCGGCCATGACACGCAGACACACGCAGAACTTCTCCGGCCGCATGGGCGCGCGCGCGGGCAGCTCCTCGAGCGGGAAGGACACCGGCGCGCTCAGCCACCGCCACGCCACGGCAAAGTCCGCGCGCAGGGGGTAGAGGTCCACCGTGTCCCACGCGGGGATGCACTGATTTTTCAGCAGCGCGCGGCACAGGGGCAGCGGGTCGCTCGGGCGCACGTCGGTCACGAGCAGCTGCACGCTGCGGCGGCCGCGGAATTCATTGATCTGCGGCGTGAAGGCTACGTCCACCCACTGGCCGATGCGCACGCCCAGCTCTGCCGGGGCGCATGAGAAGAAGATGCCGGCATAATTATACCCGCCCTTGGCAAAATGCAGCCGCAGGTGGCGGCCGCCGCCGATGGGCACGGCGTTGACGAGCCGCGCGCCCGTGATGCACAGCAGGGGCTTGGGGTTGCCGTTGCCGCACGGCTCGAGCGCGTCGAGCGACTCGATGCACGGCATGGTCAGCAGGTGCGGATCGTTCACGCGCAGGTCGCACGTGAGCTCCGGCAGGTCGTCGGCCGGGTTCTGGCGGTAATACTCGCCGAGCGCGCGGCGGAAGCGGTCGATATTCTCGCGCCGGATCGTCAGCCCGGCTGCCAGCGCGTGGCCGCCGAAGCCCTCGAGATACTCCGAGCAGGCGCTCAGGGCGTTGTACAGGTTGAAGCCGCCGAAGCTGCGGCACGAACCCTTGCCGCGCTCTCCGTCGCAGCAGATCATGATCGTCGGCAGGTGGAATTCCTCGCTCAGGCGCGAGGCGGCGATGCCGATCACACCCTGGTGCCACGAGTCGCTCGCGAGCACGAGCGGCATCCGCGGCGGGTAGTGGCACGCGATGGCCGAGGCTTCCTCCCAGATCTGCTGCTCGAGCGCCTGCCGCTCGCGGTTGAGCTGGCAAAGACCGGCGGCGTAGCGGTCAGCCTCGCCGTTGTCCTGTGTCAGCAGCAGCAGCGCCGCGACGGCCGTCTTGCCCAGGCGGCCGGCCGCGTTGATGCGCGGCGCGAGCGTGAAGCCGATGGTCGTGGCCGTGACGGGGCGGCCCTCCGCGCCGCACTCATGCAGCAGCGCGCGGATGCCCGGCCGGGGGTCGGCGTTGATCTGTGCCAGTCCTTGTGCCACAAGATAGCGGTTCTCGCCCGTGAGGGGCATCACGTCCGCCACCGTACCGATGGCGACGAGGTCGCCATATTCGCGCAGCACCCGGTCGCTGCCGCCCTCGAGCGCGCATAGGAGCTTATATGCCACGCCCACGCCGGCGAGCCCGCTGTTCGGATACTGCGAGCCGGGGCGCTTTGGGTCGACAACGGCCACGGCGTTCGGGATCGCCTGCCCGCTGCACTCGTGGTGGTCGGTGATGACCATGTCGATGCCGCGCTGCAGGGCGTAGTTCGTCTCGTCGATGGCGGTGATGCCGCAGTCGACGGTGATGATGAGCGTGATGTCGCTCGCGCGCTGGAGGCTCGTGATCGCGTCCATATTCAGGCCGTAGCCCTCTTCGATGCGGTCGGGGATGTACGGATGCACGGGCACGCCCTGCCGGCGCAGATAGTCCGTGAGCACGCAGGTGGACGTGATGCCGTCCACGTCATAGTCGCCGAACACGGCCACGTTTTCCCGGCGCTCGATGGCGGTGCGGATGCGCGCGACGGCCTTGTCCATGTCCTGCAGGAGCATGGGGTCGAATGCGCTCTGGTCGCCGCCGCTGAGAAAGGCGCGCGCCTGCCCGGGGTCGGCATACCCGCGCAGGGCCAGCAGCACCGCCAGCAGCGGCGAGTAGCCCGCGTGCAGCAATGCCTCCGGCGGCTGCGGCGCCGTGTATGGAATTTGCCAGTTGCGGTATTTCATAAGTGCAATGTGCCTCGAATCCCAAAACGATACCCATAAGAAATAATTTATTATTTTATCAAATTTTCTGGCCGGATGCAAGAGGCGTGTGTCGGGTATCCGCGACTGCCGCGTGGATTTGTCAAACAGATTGGACGGCGAATGCGGGCGGAGCGGCTGCACAGGCGCGGCGGGCGCCGGATTTCCTGCGCTTGACAGGTGTTGGCTGCGGTGGTACGATGTGACGGAGCGTGCCGGCGTGGCGAAACAGGCAGACGCAAGGGACTTAAAATCCCTCGGTGGCAGCACCGTGCGGGTTCGAGCCCCGCCGCCGGCACCAAAAGCGACAGTTCTCGGATGAGAACTGTCGCTTTTTCCTTTTACATCTGCACTTGTCCGGCTTTCGACACTTGGAGGGGCGGCCTATTCCTCGCCGTAGGTCTGGATGGCGCGGAAGTCGTCTGCCACGGCGCCGTATACGTCCATCAGGTGCTTTGCCTTCTGAAACGCTTCACAGCCCGCGCTGATATAATAATAGTTGCGTGTGCCGATGCGGTTGCAGAGCACGATGCCCGCATTTTTCAGGATGCGGATATGGTGCGTGACCACGGGCTCGGACAGATGCGCCCGCTGCGCGATCTCGCCGACGCGGCTGCCGCCGAAGGCCCCCTGCATGATCGCCAGCAGGATCTGCTGGCGGCTCGCGTCGCCGATCGCCTGAAGAAAATCCGTGGATTCGGTGAATAGTGCCCGGAGCCGGGCGAGCTCTTTGTCCTTATCAAAGCCGTCCATGCGCTGCATCGTCCTTTCTGTGGTTTTCTGTGCCTAGGATAGCACATTTTTGCGCGCAATGCGATGGATTTTCGATCGCATTGCGCCGCAGACAGGGTGAGTGTGCTATCATTGCCAAAAAACGAAGGAGTGGTGTTTATGAAGGTGACCAATCGTTACCCCGCGCAGATCGACGCGCAGCGGTGCGTTGGCTGCGGCACGTGCGTGCAGATCTGCCCGCGGCATGTGCTGGTGCGCAGGGACGGACAGAAGGTGCCGGCCGTGCGGCAGGATCTGGCGTGCTTCAACTGCGCGCAGTGCGTGGCGGTGTGCCCGCGGGCGGCGATCTCCCTGCCGGACATCCGGCCGGAGGAACTCGCGCCGGTGCAGCCGGAGCTGACGCTTTCCGAGGCGCAGGTGAAACAGTTTTTCCAGACCCGGCGCTCCTGCCGGAACTATACGGATGTGCCGCTGCAGCGCGAGGAGATCGAAAAGCTGCTGGACATCGCGGCCTATGCCCCATCGGGGAAAAACTGGCGTCTGGTCAAGTGGGTCGTCGTGTCCGATCCGGAGCAGGTGCGTGCCTATGCGGCCGAATGTGCCCGGATGCTCCGTAGGGTCGGGTCGGTCCTGTTCTCGGGCGGGCAGTTTATCAACCCCGCGGCCAACCGCATGATGCGCTACAGCAAGCAGCAGTGCGCGGACATCCAGCATCAGTGCCGGGAGATGGCCGAAGAGGTGGCGGCCGGACAGGACACGATTCTCTGCGGCGCACCGGCGCTGCTGTTCGCCTGCGCGGATACACGCAACATCCTCGCCCACGATGCCTGCATCACCGCCATGAGCCATCTCGAACTTGCGGCGCACGGCCTGGGCCTCGGTGCGTGCTGGGTCGGGACGTTTGCCATGTTTGCGCAGAGCATGCCCGGGTTCGAGAAGCGACTCGGTCTGCCCGCACACACGCACATTGTGTCGGCCATGGTGGTCGGCCACCCGAAATACCGCCTGAAAAAGATCCCGAAGCGCAGCTCCGAGATCCTGTGGGCATGAATATGCGACCGGCCGGAGGAATTTCCTCCGGCCGGTTGTGTTTTCGTATATATCACGTTTCCGCATGGCGCAGCGTCACGCGCTCGGCCACGACGGCGATGTAGCCCAGCACGATCGTGAGATAATACGACGCCAGACGCCAGATGAGCATGGCGGTCGTCAGATAGTCGCCGAACAGGGGCGAGAAGGCGAGATAGAACGTGCCCTCGCTCGCGCCGGACGCGCCCGGCATGGGAAAGCAGCTCGCGCCGATGTACAGCAGCACCTGCGTGCCCGTGACCTGCCAGAGCGGCACGCCGCGCAGACCGAAGCCGCGGTACGTGCAGTAGGCGACCGACATGTACGCCGTACATTGCAGCAGCGCGAGCGCGAGCGCCCCGGCGAGCTTGCCGCGGTGGCGGATGCCGGCGGCGAACGCGTCGTGATACTCTGCCACGAAGGCGCACCATTTGCCGGCGGCCGCCTCTGGGTCCGCGCCCCGGCGGACGAACGGGCGGCGCTTGTACAGCCAGCGGATGCACGCCGTGCCGAACGCGGACATCGGCTTCGGGAAAATGGCCGAGAGCAGCACGAGCGCCAGCAGCCCCGTATGCACGAGCAGACCCAGCGCCAGCACGGGGATCCACGCCGCGCTCTGCGCCGCGAGCTTGCCGCCGCACAGGCACATGCCCACGATGCCGAGCGTCACGAGCGCAATGTTCCACAGGCTGTAGACCGTGCAGATGACGGACGTGGCCGTGCCGGTCGGGATGCCGCGGTGGTGCATGTGCAGCACCTGAAACGGCTGGCCGCCCGCAGCTGCGGGCGTCACGGCCGAGTAGAAGAAGCCGATCATCGACACGTCGATGCTGTCGCCGAGCGGCTGCGCACAGCCGAACGCGCGCGTGATGAGCTGGTACTTGAGCGCGTCGCACAGATAGTACAGCAGCATGCACCCCACGATCGCGACCGTCCAGCCCGGCAGCAGCGCCGCGAGCGAGGCGCGCACGTCGCCCGCGTCGAGCGTTGCGGCGGCAAACACCGCCAGCGCCGCCGCGCCGAGCATCAGCAGGCCAATCGAGAGCCATTGTTTTTTCTTGTTGCGTTTCATGGGCAGACCTCGTTGCAGGAGAAGATTCGGATTTAACCCTATATTATAACAGATATGCAGGAAAGGCGCAACCAAAACCGGGCGCCCCAGTCGGGACGCCCGGTTTGGCATCAAAAGACGAGCTGCACGAGCAGCATATAGCACACGGTGCCGGCGGCGATGCTCAGCAGCGTGTTGCGCCGCCACCAGTGCAGCCCCGCCGTCACGCCGACGGCGATGACCTGCGGCACCCACGCCCCGGCAGCGGAAAACTGCACCCCGCGCAGGCAGTAAACCAGCAGCGAGACCATGACGGCCATGGGCAGGATCTTGCCGAGGTACTCCACGACCTTCGGCACGGCGCGGCGGCCGAACAGCAGCCACGGCAGCCAGCGCTCCAAAAACGTGCACGCGGTGCAGACCGCGATGATGGCGATGCTCTGTCCGACGGAGATGGTCATGCGGCGGCACCTCCTTCGGCGTACTTCGGCTCGAGCACCGGGCGCAGCAGCGTGAGCGCCGCGACCGTCACGAGCAGGGACGGCAGTAGGAACTTGTCCGGCCCGAGCAGCAGCAGCGCGCCGATGCTCGACACGGCGGCGACCACGGCGGGGATGCGCGAGCGCGCACCGCGCAGCTGATCGACCACGATGACCGTGAACAGCGCCGTGAGCGCGAAGTCAATGCCCGTGGTGTCGAATGGAATGAGCGAGCCGACAAGCCCGCCGAGCATGGACAGCGCCACCCAGTAAAACGTCACGAACGCGGCCGTGAGCACATAGGCCCACTTTTCATTGACGTCGGGGCCGAAATCGTGCGAGCAGTGCAGCGAATAGTTCTCGTCGCACAGCGAATAGATCAGAAACCAGCGCCACGGGCCGAAGGAGCGGAACTTGTCGATGAACGACAGGCCGTAGAAGATGTGCCGGCTGTTGAGCAGCAGCGCCAGCACGGCCACCGTGGCAAGCGACACGCCGCCGGCAAAGAACGTGACCATCAGAAACTGCAGCGAACCCGCCAGCACGAACAGGCTGCACGCGCCCGACCACAGGAAGTTATACCCCGCCTGCTGCATGAGCAGCCCGTAGGCAAGGCCGACGGGGAAGAAGCCGATCAGGATCGGGATCGAGTGATGGAAGGCGTAGGCGGCCGTTTTGCGCATGGCGCAGCGCTCCTTTCGGACGAAAAATGGCAGTGCAACCCAGTATAGCAGAGCGTTTTCGCTTTTTCAACAAAGGTTATAAAAATGTCAGCGCCCGCCCGATGGGGCAGACGCTGACTGTTCTTTTTCACGCGGAGTTCAGCTCAGCCCGGGGATCTTCAGACCGAAGAAGTCGATGAGCTGGCAGAAGAGGATGAACGCGAGCAGGACCGGCACGATGAACTTGAAGCAGACCTTGAAGTAACCGGCGGCGCGGTACTTCACGCCGCTCTGCTCGCACTCGAGCTGCACGACCTCGGGCTTGAGCACCCAGCCGATGAGGACCGTCATCACGAGCGCGCCGAGCGGCATGAGGATGCCCTCGGCCACCATGTCGTACAGGTCGAGCCAGCAGTCGTTCCACCCGTGCACACTCAGGCCGAACAGGGTGGCCGGCGTCTCGACGGCGGCGCCGCCGGCAACGCCCGCGCCCAGACCGTCGAGCGCGACGAGCGAGCCCGCCACGAACACCAGCGCCGCAACGCTGGCCGTGTGCTTGGCGCGCTTGGGCGTGAGGCCCTTGTCGAGCTGCTTGTCGACGGCGTAGGCCGTGCACAGCTCGAGCATGGAGATCGACGACGTGAGCGCCGCGATCAGCACGAGCAGGTAGAAGATAAAGCCGATGAAGTTGCCGACGCTGCCCATGTGGGCGAACACCGTCTGCATCGAGGCGAACAGCAATCCGGGGCCGGCGGTGTACTCCACGCCGAAGGCGGCGCAGGCGGGCATGACAGCCATGCCGGCCATGACGGCGATGAGCGTGTCCGCGCCGCAGACGATGAGCGCGTTGCGCTGCAGGTGCTCCTGCTTGCCGAGATAGGAGCCGTAGGTCATCATGACGCCGAGACCGATCGACAGTGAGAAGAACATCTGCCCGGCGGCACTCTTGAGCACGCGGCCGAAGCCGATGTCCGGATTGCTGAACACGGAGAAGTCGGGGCTGAACATGAACTTGTAGCCCTCGGCCGCGCCGGGCTGGCAGGCGATGTAGAGGATGATGAACACGAGCAGACAAAACAGCGCCGGCATGCCGACGTTGCAGAACTTTTCGATGCCGCCCTGCACGCCGCCGGACACGACGAGAATATTGAGCAGGATATAGAGCACGAAAAACAGGATCATGCTGTTCGTATCCGTCAGGAAATAGCCGAAAAAGCCCGTGCCCTGGCCGGACCAGGCAAACTCGCTCCCGCCGAAGATGGCCAGGAAGTAGCCGACGGCGTAGCGCAGGACGATGCCGCCGAGCACGAAGTAAAAGCACATGATGCAAAAGCCGCACACGATGCCCGCGTAGCCGAGCCAGGTGTACTTCTTTGACAGGCCGCGGTAAGTGCTCACGGCACTCTTGCCGCTGCGGCGGCCGAGCGCGAACTCACCGAGCATGACCGTTACGCCCACGAGCACGACGAGCACGAGATACAGCAGCAGGAACACGGCACCGCCGCTCTTGCCCATTTTATACGGGAAGCCCCAGATGTTGCCGAGGCCGACGGCCGAGCCGATCGAGGCCATGAGGAAGCCGAAGTTGCTGCCCCAGCCGCCGCGTTTGGATTTGATTTCCGTATCCACGAGATCCCTCCTGATCTTTGTTTCTCACATTTCTCCCAAAATACCGCGCCGAAAGGCGCAGATATGTCATCATTATACCAGACAAACGGCCAATTGCAAGCCGCCGTTACACACTTGACAATTATTTGCGCAAAAACGCGGCCGCCTCGTCATTCCGAGGCGGCCGCGGGGTTGTATTTTCCGTCAGAGGTCGAGAATGCCGATCAGCACGATGCCGACGACGATCAGCAGCAGCATGAGATAGTGACGCCACGAGAGCTTTTCGCGCAGGCAGATGCGGCTCCAGAGCACCGACGCGGCGCAGTAGGCCGAGATGATGGGCGCGGCGTACATGACGTGGTCCACGTCCGCGATGGCGTAGATGTACGCGAACTGGCCGGCCGTTTCGAACAGCGCGCCGACGTACTTCGGCCCCTCGCGCCTGGGCAGGAAGCGGTCGTGGCGGATGCACTTGACGTACACGAACGACACCGCCGCCGCGAACAAAAACGTCAGCTCATAGGCGCAGTTGGCGGTATCCGGGTCAAGGCGCGTGAGCACGCGGCTGTCGGCAAACGTGCCGGCCGCGTCGAGCAGGCAGTAGGCCACCGGCAGCGCGAGGGCGAGCCAGCTCTTGGCATAGCGGTAGTTCGAGGCCGCCTGACGCGCGCGACGCAGCTCGTCATCCTCGCGCGACTCGACCACGCCGAGCCCGATCACACCGACGCACACGAGCGCGATTGCCAGCAGCACCAGCACGCGCATGCCGCCGCTGAGGTCCTCGTCCAGCCCGCCGAAGCACAGGTACAGCACGGCCACCACCGCGCCGGAGGCGTTGCAGATCGGCGACGAGATGGACAGCTCAATATAGCGCAGGCCGACATAACCGAGCGCCATCGACACGATGTACAGCAGTGACACGGGCAGGTACGTCCAGATGACGTGCCACGTCACGCTCACGCCGCCGATGAAAATTTCATACGCTGCGTGCAGGCCCATGACGACGCCGACGGCGATGACCATTTTCAAATGTGCCAGATGATCGTCCGCGTCGCGGCAGCCGATCTTGGAAAACAGGTCCGAGCCCGACCAGCACAGCAGGGCAATGAGAGAAAGCCAGAACCACATATCTTATTTCTCCTCCAGTGTCACCAGTCCGGCGTCCACGAGCTTCTGCAGGCTCATGAGGATGCCGAGCTTGGCGTGATACCATGTCAGGCCGCCCTGAAAATACACGGCGTAGGGCGGGCGGATCGGCCCGTCGGCCGACAGCTCAATGGACGAGCCCTGTACAAACGCACCGGCGGCCATGATGACCTCCGAATCGTAGCCCGGCATGGCCCAGGGGATGGGGTCAACATAGCTGTCCACAGGTGCGGCCGCCTGAATGCCCTTGCAGAAGGCGACCATGCGCTCCGGCGAGCCAAGCTCCACGCACTGGATGATGTCGTGCCGCGGCTCCGTCGCATTCGGAATGCAGCGAAAGTCCAGTTGCTCATAAATATTCGCCGCAAACACCGCGCCCTTGAGCGCGCCGGCCGTCACGGTCGGTGCGAGGAAAAAGCCCTGATAAAACGCCGGCATGAGCCCGAGGTTCGCGCCGACCTCCTGCCCGAGGCCCGGGGCGCTCAGGCGGTAGGCGCAGCGGTCCACGAGATCGCGGCGGCCGCAGATGTACCCGCCGATGGGCGCGAGCCCGCCGCCGGGGTTTTTGATGAGCGAGCCGACGATCATGTCCGCGCCGAGGTCGGACGGCTCGATCGTCTCGACGAACTCGCCGTAGCAGTTATCGACCATGCAGATGACGTTCGGGTCGATGCGCTTGCAGAACGCGATCAGCTCGCCGATCTGCTGCACGGAAAACGTCGGCCGCGTGGCATAGCCCTTCGAGCGCTGGATGGTCACGAGCTTCACGCCGGCGCGCAGCGCCTGCTCGATGGCCGGATAGTCAAAGCCGTAGTCCGGCAGCAGGTCGACCTGCCGGTAGTGCACGCCGTATTCCTTGAGCGAGCAGGCGCTCGGGCGGATGCCGATGACCTCCTCGAGCGTGTCATACGGCGCGCCGACGGGGCTGAGCAGCGTGTCGCCGGGCAGGAGGTTGGCACTGAGCGCCACGGTCAGCGCGTGCGTGCCGCAGGTGATCTGCGGCCGCACGAGCGCGGCCTCGGTGTGGAAGCAGTCGGCATAGACGCGCTCAAGATTGTCGCGCCCGGCGTCGTTGTAGCCGTAGCCCGTGGTGGCGGCAAAGTGCGTCGCGTCGACACGATTTTTCTGCATCGCGCCGATGACCTTGCACTGGTTGTATTCCGCGACGCGGTCGATCTCGTCAAAGCGCGCGCGCAGACCGGCGAGCACCTCCTCGCCGAAGCGGTGCACCGCCGGCGTGATGCCGAGCGCGGTGTACATGGACTCTGTATTCATCGTTTCTCTCCTCATGATTCGTCAGATTCGTCGAAAATTTTTGCGGCCACGTCGCGCATGACCTCCGGCCGCGTGACCACGATGCCGCGCGCCTCGTCGCCGAGCACGAGCAGCGTGTCCCCCGGCTGGATGCCAAAGACCGTGCGCGCCTCTTTCGGGATCACGATCTGGCCCTTTTCGCCGACCTTCACCGTGCCGAAGATGTGCCGGTCGCGGCTCTGACCGAGTACGTGCTTGCCTCCGGGCATAGCCTCGCCTCCTGTTGCAGTAATTCATACTTTTCCTACTTGTAGGAACCGATGATACCGCACATCGACAGGAAAGTCAACCGCGTCCGGCACAAAAACCGTCCATTCGGCAATTTGCCGGATTTTTTGCGAAAAACGGTTGCGCGCGCCCGCTGCGGGTGCTACGATAAAAACCATCTTAGTGATTGCGGGAGGATGGAGCGATATGCAGCTTCTCGAGCAGCGCATCCTCGCCGAGGGCGAGGTCAAATCCAGCGAGATCCTGAAAGTGGACCGGTTTCTGAACCATCAGATGGACCCGAAGCTGTTTCTGGCGATGGCGGAGGAATGGAAGCGGCTGTTCGACGGCTGCGGCGTGAACAAGCTCGTCACGATCGAGGCCAGCGGCATCGGCATCGCGGCCGTGGCCGGGCTCGTGTTCGACTGCCCGGTCGTGTTCGCCAAGAAAACCAAGAGCCGCAACGTCTCCGACGATGCGTACACGACGGTCGTGCACTCGTTCACGCACGGCAATGACAACACCATCCGCATCTCGCGCGAGTACCTCTCGCCGGGCGACCGCGTGCTCGTCATCGACGATTTCCTCGCCAACGGTGCGGCGCTCGACGGGCTCATCACGCTCATCGAGGGTGCGGGCGCGACCGTGGTCGGCGCCGGCATCGCGGTGGAAAAGGCGTTCCAGCCCGGCGGCGCACGCATCCGCGCGCGCGGCTACCGCGTGGAATCGCTCGCCCGCGTGCAGAGCATGGACCCCGAGAGCGGCATCGTGTTCGGTTGAGCGGCGTTGTGCAAATCGACGGGGAAAATGTTTCAAAAGTGTGAAATTCGCTCGTTTCGACGGTTGACAACCCTGTTCGCCCATGGTATCGTATAAGTGTTTCCGCGCTGCGGGAGCGATCGTAAATAGCAGTCGATATATACCAAAGGATATGGCTTGGCGTTTCTACCCGGCACCGTAAATTGCCGGACTATCGATGTGATGTTTCCCCGCGGGAGATGGCCGTACCGGCATTTTCCCGGTTCCACATTGGCAGGAGCGCCGTTCAGGTCAGCATCTGCCAATGTTTTTTTGTATCTTCTTTGCGCAAGCAATGCAGATAAATAAAATTTTGATAATTTGAGGGAGAGCTGAGAATGAAAAAGTTCGTTTCGATGCTGCTCGCGCTCGTCATGGTGTTCGCACTGTGCGCCTGCGGCAGCAAGACCGAGGACGGCGACAAAGCCGAGAGCAGCATCAAGGTCGGCTTCATCTGCCTGCATGACGAGAACTCCACTTACGACAAGAACTTCATCGACGCCGCGAAGGCTGCCTGCAAGAACGCCGGCCTGAGCGAGGATCAGTACATCATCAAGACCAACATCCCCGAGGGCCAGGAGTGCTATAACGCTGCGGCCGAGCTCGTGGATGCCGGCTGCAACGTCGTCTTTGCCGACAGCTTCGGCCACGAGGACTTCATGATCCAGGCCGCCAAGGAGTTCAAGGACGTGCAGTTCTGCCACGCCACCGGCACCAAGGCCCACACCGAGGGCCTCAGCAACTACCACAACGCGTTCGCCTCCATCTATGAAGGCCGCTACCTCGCCGGCGTCGCTGCCGGTATGAAGCTCAACGAGATGATCGAGGCCGGTGACTTCACCGCCGATCAGGCCAAGATGGGCTACGTCGGCGCCTTCACCTATGCGGAAGTCATCTCCGGCTACACCTCTTTCTATCTGGGCGCCAAGTCCGTGTGCCCGTCCGTGACTATGGATGTCACCTTCACCGGCTCCTGGTATGATGAGGCCCTTGAGAAGGAAGCCGCCAACAAGCTCATTGCCAGCGGCTGCAAGCTCATCAGCCAGCACGCCGACTCCATGGGCGCTCCGACCGCCTGCGAGACGGCCGGCGTCCCGAACGTTTCCTACAACGGCAGCACCGAGTCCGCCTGCCCGAACACCTTCATCGTTTCCTCCCGCATCGATTGGACCCCGTACTATGAGATGGTCATCAAGGCCGTCCAGGAAGGCACCTCGCTCGACTCCGACTGGACCGGCAGCCTCAAGACCGGCTCCGTCGTGCTGACCGATGTCAACGAGAAGGTCGCCGCCGAGGGCACTGCCGAGAAGATCGCGGAAGTCAAAAAGCAGCTCGAGGACGGCACCCTGCACGTCTTTGACACCTCCACCTTCACCGTCAAGAACGAGACCCTGACCAGCTACCTGGCCGACGTCGACACCGACGCCGACAATACCGGCGACACCGAGGCCATCAGCGGCGGCTACTTCCACGAGTCCGAGTACCGCTCCGCTCCGTACTTCAATGTGCAGATCGACGGCATCAACCTGCTCGACCAGAACTTTGGCAGCTGATATCTGAATCCACCGCAGAGGGAAGGCCTGTCACACCCGGGCCTTCCCTCATATGTACTTTAAAGCGCGCCGCCGCTGTGCGGCGGCCGCCGGCATTTCGGGAGGGACACCATATTGGACAACAAGATCGCAGCGGTCAAAATGCGCGACATCACCAAGCGCTTCGGCTCCGTCGTCGCCAATGACCGCGTCTGGCTCGATATCTACCGGGGCGAGGTTCTGGCGCTGCTCGGCGAAAACGGCAGCGGCAAGACCACGCTCATGAACATGCTCTCGGGCATTTACTTCCCCGACGAGGGACAGATCCTCATCGACGGTGAGGAGGTCGTCATCCGCTCCCCGCGCGATGCCTACCGCTACGGCATCGGCATGATCCACCAGCACTTCAAGCTGGTCGACGTCTTCACCGCCGCTGAGAACATTACGCTCGGCCTCGATGAAAAGCTCGATCTCAAGGCTACGGCCGCGCGCGTGCGCAGCATCTGCGAGCGCTACGGCTTCGACCTCGACCCGAACCAGAAGATCTACGATATGTCCGTGTCCCAGAAACAGACGGTCGAGATCATCAAGGCGCTCTACCGCGGCGCGGATATCCTCATTCTCGACGAGCCGACTGCCGTGCTCACTCCGCAGGAGACGGACAAGCTCTTCGCCGTCCTGCGCAGTATGCGCGACGATGGCAAGGCCATCGTCATCATCACGCACAAGATGCACGAGGTCGAGGCGCTGAGCGACCGCGTGGCCGTGCTGCGCCACGGCCAGTTCGTGGGCGACATGCTCACGAAAGACACCAACGCGCAGGAAATGACGAACATGATGGTCGGCCACGCCGTGACGCTCAACATCGACCGGCCCGACCCCGTTGACCCCAAGCCGCGCATCGAGGTCAAGAACCTCACCGTGCGCAGCATCGACGGCATTGTCAAGCTCGACGACGTGTCCTTCACCGCCAACTCCGGCGAGATCCTCGGCATCGCGGGCATCTCCGGCTGCGGCCAGAAGGAGCTGCTCGAGGCCATCGCCGGCCTGCAGCCGACGGAGCGCGGCAGCATCTGCTACGTCGAGGACGACGGCACGCGCGAGGAACTGCTCGGCAAGGACCCGCTGCGCATCGCCGAGATGGGCGTGGCGCTCTCCTTCGTGCCGGAGGACCGACTTGGCATGGGCCTCGTCGGCAACATGGACCTGTCGGACAACATGATGCTCCGCTCCTTCCGCAAGGGCCGCGGCATCCTTACCGACCGCAAGTCGCCGCGCAAGCTGGCCGAGACCGTCGTCGAGGAGCTCGACGTCAACACCCCGGGCGTGACCACGCCGGTGCGCCGCCTGAGCGGCGGCAACGTGCAGAAGGTGCTCGTCGGCCGCGAGATCGCCTCCGCCCCCACCGTGCTGCTCACGGCCTACGCCGTGCGCGGCCTGGACATTAACGCATCCTACACGATCTATGACCTCATCAACCGGCAGAAAGAGCGCGGCGTCGCCGTGATCTACGTCGGCGAGGATCTGGACGTGCTGCTCGAGCTGGCCGACCGCATCCTCGTGCTCTGCGGCGGCAAAGTCAGCGGTATCGTCCCCGGCCGCGGCGCCACGAAGCGCAACGTCGGCATGATGATGACGCAGTTGGGAGGGAACGAAGCCCATGCATAACAAAGTCCGGGAACCGCTGTTCCACATCGTCAAGCGCGACACGCTGCCCTGGTATCAGGCCTGGGGCATCCGCGCGATCGCCATTGTGCTGGCGCTGCTGCTGTGCGCGCTCATTACGACGCTGTGTACCCATCTCAATCCGCTCAAGGTGTTCGGCACCATGTTCAGCGGCGCGTTCGGCTCGCCGCGCAAGATCTGGATCCTGGGGCAGAACCTCGCCATCCTGCTGTGCATCTCGCTGGCCGTGACGCCTGCGTTCAAGATGCGCTTTTGGAACATCGGTGCCGAGGGTCAGGTGCTCGCCGGCGGCCTCGCCGCCGCGGCGTGCATGATCTGCCTCGGCGACAAGCTGCCCAACGGCCTGCTCATTGTGCTTATCGTGATCGCCGGCATCGCCGCGGGCGCGGTCTGGGCCGTCATCCCCGCCATCTTCAAGGCCAAGTGGAACACGAACGAGACGCTCTTCACCCTCATGATGAACTACGTCGCCACGCAGCTCGTGGCCTATTTCGTCATCGTCTGGGAGTCGCCGAAGGGCTCCGGCAAGGTCGGCATCATCAACCAGAGCACCGAGGCCGGCTGGCTGCCGCAGATCGGCGGCTACAAGTACCTGCTGACGATCCTCGTCGTCGCGGTGCTGACCGTGCTCGTCTACATCTACCTCAACTACAGCAAGCACGGCTATGAGATCTCCGTCGTCGGCGAGAGCGAGCGCACCGCCCGCTACGTCGGCATCAAGGTCGGCAAGGTCATCGTGCGCACGATGCTGCTGTCCGGCGCACTGTGCGGCATCGCGGGCGTGCTGCTCGTGTCCGGCACCGACCACACGATCACGACCACCATCGCCGGCGGCCAGGGCTTCACGGCCGTCATGGTCTCGTGGCTGGCCAAGTTCAATCCGCTCGGCATGATCTTCACGAGCTTCCTGCTCGTGTTCCTCGACCGCGGCGCGGGCGAGATCTCGACCGTGTTCGGCCTCAACCAGTCGTTCGCCGATATCCTCAGCGGCATCATCATTTTCTTCATCATCGGCTGTGAGTTTTTCATCACCTACCGGCTGAGCTTCCGCAAGTCGGCAAAGAAGGAGGCTGCGGAGCATGTTTGATTTTGTGTCCTTTATCCCCCGTGCCATCGTGCAGGGCATCCCGCTGCTGTTCGGCAGCACCGGCGAAACGCTCACCGAAAAGTCCGGCAACCTGAACCTCGGCATCGCGGGCATCATGTATGTCGGCGGCATCAGCGGCGTCATCGGCGCATTTCTGTATGAGCAGGCGGCCGGCGGAGCCGCCGGGATGAACGGCTTTCTCGCCATCACGATCCCGCTGCTGTCGTGCCTGCTCGGCTCGCTGCTTATGGGTCTGCTGTACTGCTTTCTCACCGTCACGCTGCGCGCCAACCAGAACGTCACCGGCCTTGCCATGACGACGTTCGGCGTCGGCTTCGGCAACTTCATGGGCGGCTCGCTCATCAAGCTCACCGGCAGCGAGGTGCCGTCCATCGCGCTCTCGGCCACGAACAGCTACTTTTCCAAGTCGCTGCCGTTCGCGGAGAAGCTCGGCTGGTTCGGCCAGATCTTCCTGTCCTATGGCTTTCTGGCTTACCTCGCCGTGGCCATCGCGCTTATCGCGGCCTATGTGCTCAAGCACACGCGCGTGGGCCTGCACCTGCGCTCCGTCGGCGAAAATCCGCAGACGGCCGATGCCGCCGGCATCGACGTCAATAAGTATAAGTACATCGCTACCTGCGTCGGGAGCATGATCGCCGGCCTCGGCGGCCTGTATTACGTCATGGACTACGCCTGCGGCGTCTGGTCCAACGATGCCTTCGGCGACCGCGGCTGGCTCGCCATCGCGCTTGTCATCTTCACGGTCTGGAAGCCGAATATCGGCGTGCTCGCGTCCTTCCTCTTCGGCGGCCTGTACATCCTGCACATCTTCCTGCCGAGCGGCACGAACCTCGCCGTCAAGGAGCTGTACAAGATGATCCCCTATGTTGTCACGATCATCGTGCTCATCATCACGAGTGTGCGCTCCAAGCGCGAAAATCAGCCTCCCGCAAGCCTTGGTCTGCCGTACTTCCGAGAAGAACGGTAACTCCCCAATGAGAATGCAAAAACAGGAGAGCGGCTTGCTCTCCTGTTTTTTATGCCCACAGCGTGCAGGCGGGGACAAAAGCTGCGAAGCGGCGGGCTGACGAAAGCGCGAGTCCTGGTCCGTTTGCGCAGGATGGAAAACAAAAATCCCCCGGAACGGTTCCGGGGGATGATTTTTTGGTACAGGGAGCGGTCATCCTTGTTTGCCGTCAGCACCGGCGCAGGCGGGCTTGGCCTTGGCGGCCGTCTCCTTGCGGTGCGGCAGCACGGCGGCCACGGCGCCGAAGAGCACCGACGGCAGCACCCATGCAAAGCCCAGCTCAAACAGCGGCAGCTTATGCAGGAACGTGAGCGGCACACCATAGCCATCGAGCGTGCACAGGATGCTCATGAGCAGCGCGCCGATGGCTGCGCCGCGGCTGATGCGGTCGGGCAGCTGCGGCACGACAAGCGAAATGAAAATGAGGACGAGGGTAGGCGGATAGACGACGTCCAGGACCGGCGCGGCGATGGCCACGATGCGGTCGAGGCCGAGGTTCGACACGACGGCACTGAACACGCAGATCGCGATGACAAACACTTTGTACGACACCTTGCCGCGGCAGAGCTTGGCAAAATACGCGGCGGCGGAGCTGGTGAGTGCCACAGCCGTCGTGATGCACGCGAGGCCGACGACAATGCCGAAGATGATCATGCCGGTCTTGCCCATAAGGGCCTCGACGATGGCCATGACGAGCTGCGCACGGCCGATCTCGCTGGTATACTGTGCGGAAACGGTGGCGCCGAGATAGGCAAGGCCCATATAGACCGCCAGCAGCAGCACACACGCGAGGATGGACGACCCGCTCATGATGCGGAACTTCTTGCCCGGCTCGGTATAACCCTTGTCGATCACGCTCTGCAGCACGAGGATGCCGAACGGCAGCGCGGCGAGCGCATCCATGGTCTGGTAGCCGGCCTTGACGCCGGTGACGACGGCGCTGTCGATCTTTGCCTCGGACGCGATGGTACCGAGCGGCGTGACAGCGCCCTTGATGATGATGGCCGCAAGGCCGATGAGCAGCAGCGGCGTGAGCACCTTGCCCACGATGTCCACCACGGCGGACTCGCGGATGCACAGCGCGAGGATGAGCGCGAAAAACAGCACCGAGAACACCACGGCGGACACGCCGGGCAGGTTCGGGGCGATGGCCATTTCAAACGTGCTGGCCGACGTGCGCGGGATGGCGACCATGGGGCCGACGCACAGAATGATCGCGCACATGAGGATCTCCGACGGCACACGGCCAACGCGTCGGAGCACAGCCTCGCTGCTGCCGACACGCAGCAGCGCGAACATGGCCGCGAGCGCGAGCCCGATGTCCGCAAGGAAATACGCGCTGAATCCGGCCATCCACTGCGGGCCGGACTCCATGCCCAGGTACGGTGGGAAGATGACGTTCCCGGCACCGAAGAACATGGAAAACAGGGCGAAACCGACAACGATGATGTCGCGCGCCGCCCGATTTTTCGTCTCTTTCATGATTTCTCTCCTTTTTGCCGCCCGAAGCAGGACGACTGCTTTCAATTTCCGAATATAGCGTATCATCCTTTTTGATAAATGAGAAACGAGAGTTGTTCATGGGGATATGAAAAAGTCGAATGATGTCGGTCGGAAAATTTTATCGGTTGCTTTGCCCAAATTCGTGGTATGATGAAAAAAGAATCCCGGTAAAGGAGGCAGCATATGGACGACGGAAAACTGCGGGCACTGCTGACGGCGGTGGAATACGGCAGCTTCAGCAAGGCGGCGGCCCAGCTGGGCTACACGCAATCCGCCATGACACACCTGGTCAACAAACTGGAGGCCGAGATCGGCTGTACACTGCTCGAGCGCGACAGTCAGGGCATCCGCCTGACGGATGCGGGCAAACATCTGCTGCCCTATATTCAAAATGTGGTCTGCGCGTGCGACACGCTCCTGCAGGAGGCCGCCGAGCAGAACGACCCGCGCACGCGCACGCTGCGCATCGGCTGCTTTGCGAGCATTGCCCGCGCGCGCCTGCCGGAGCTGCTGCGCGCTTTCCGCGCGCTGCACCCCGAGATCAAAATGGATGTGCTCGTGCGCGGCGATGAGCTGCCCGCCGCGCTCGCGAGCGGGGAGATCCAGCTCGCCCTCGTGGACGAGGCACGCGCGCAGGGCTTCGACTTTCTGCCGCTGGCGGACACGCCGCTCGTGGCGGTCGTGCCGCCGGACTTCCCGTGGGAGGGCGAAACCATCCCACTCGAGCGGCTGCTGCGCGAGCCGTTTCTTTCCAACCCCGACCAGTATATCGAACCGTTTCTCCCGCCGGACACGCCGCGGCTGGAAGTGGCCGCATCGGACGACGGGTCGATCCTGTCCATGGTTGCCGGCGGGCTCGGCGTGTCGGTGCTGTCGTCGTTCTCCCTCGTCGGGTACGAGGGCCAGGTGCGGGTGCTCCAGCTGGCCGAGCCGATCGCGCTGCGCCTTGGCGCGGCGGTCAAGTCCATGAACGCTGCCGGCACATCTGCGCGGACATTTTTATCTTTCCTGCGTGGGTATTACGGCAAGGAGGACGCACCATGATCCGCGATATCTGCACCGACACGGCCTTCCTCGCGCAGCCGTCCGAGCCTGCATCGGCGGAGGACCTGCCCACGGCGCAGGACCTGCGCGACACGCTCGCCGCGCACATGAAAACCTGCGTCGGCATGGCCGCAAACATGATCGGCGTGCGCCGCCGCATCCTCATCTTTGACGACAACGGCACGCCCACCGTCATGCTCAACCCCGTCATCCTCCGGCAGTCGGGGCCGTACACGGCCGAGGAGGGCTGCCTGTCGCTGCCGGGCAAGCGCACGGCCAAGCGCTGGCGCAGCATCAAAGTTCAGTGGCAGAACGAGCAGCTGCAGACCCGCATCAAGACGTTCACGGGCTGGACGGCGCAGATCATCCAGCACGAGCTCGACCACTGCGATGGCATTCTGATCTGAACAAAACCGCCGTCCGGCACTTGCAAGTGCCGGACGGTTTCTGTATACTGGGAGCAAAGGGAGGCCATGCCATGCGCAACACCACACTCTGCTACATCGAGCGCGGCGGGCAGTATCTCATGCTGCACCGCGTGAAAAAAGAACACGACCTCAACCACGACAAATGGGTCGGCATCGGCGGCAAATTCGAGGGCCATGAGGCGCCGGACGAGTGCCTCCTGCGTGAGGCGTATGAGGAGACCGGCCTGACGCTGACCGACTGGCGCTGCCGCGGCGTGGTGACGTTCTTGTCCGACGAATGGGAGGGCGAATACATGTACCTCTTCACGGCAACCGGCTTCACCGGCACGCTGCGCGACTGCGACGAGGGCGATCTTAAGTGGGTAGACAAGGCGGCCGTGCCGTCGCTGCCGCTGTGGGCGGGCGACAAGATCTTTTTCCGCCTGCTGGCGGAGGACGCGCCGTTTTTCCTGCTCAAGCTGCGCTACCGGGGCGACATACTCGTCGAGGCCGCGCTCAACGGCGCGCCGATTTCGCTTTGAAAAAGCCTATTCATGACAGGGAGGAACCATATATGAGACGCAAAAAACAGATCCAGGCCATGCAGCAGGAGCTCGCGCTTCTGCGCCAGACCATCGACAGCGGCAAGGAACTGGCCGCGCTGGCCACGAACACCGCGCAGCAGCTCAAAAAGCCGAACATCAAGACCATCGCCGTGCAGGTGATGAAAACGCCGCGTTTCCGCCGCGCCGCGCTCATCGCGGGCGGGGCCGCCGCCGTCGGCACGATCGGCGCCGTCGCCGCGCGCTACCGGTTTTACCAGACCATCGTCGCGCAGGAAGTGAAAAAGGCGCTCAAGCCCGTGCACGCCCAGCTCGACGACCTGCAGGCGACCGTGGACGCCATGGCCGAGGCCGAGGGCATCGAGCCGGAAAAGACCCACAAGGGGAAAAAGCACCGCCACTGAGGCGCAGCGGGCGCAACGAAAAAAAACTCCGTTTCCAGACCGGAAACGGAGTTTTTGCTCTGTTTGTTTTGCGCTGCTGCGCAGCTGAGAGCCGCCACAGGCCGAATGCTGTGAGCAGCAGAATGCCGATGACTGTGCGGGCAGTAGTTCGCCGACGCGATTGCCATGAAGCGGTGCAGGATCTCAAGATTCATGCCGGAGTTGACGAAGTACTCGACGAGGCAGGTGCCGGTCAGGCGCAGGCCGGTCGTGGAGGAGCCGGTCGCTGTGGACAGAACGCCGGCGGAGAGGATGCCCTTGAGGTAGGACGAAATGTTCAGGCGAGCGAACCGGTTCAGGATGTGTCTTCGCATGAAGACCTGTGTGAAGGGCTACAATCAGCCGAGCCTCAACGGCGACGGCGAGATGGGCCGCGACATTGACGAGGCGATCGAAATCGTCAAGCGCTGCGAGCAGTATGGCGTGGACATGATCAACTGCAGCACCGGCTCTTACGATGCGTTCTTCTGCCGCGTGTCACCCTGCTATCTTGATAAGGGTTACAACGTGCGGTATGCCAGCCGGCTGAAGGCGGCGCTGCATATATTCCGGCCATTGTCGCCGGTGCAATGGACGGTCCCGCCGCCATGCTCGAGCAGTGCTCCGGCGTGAAGGAGACGCTGGAAAAGAAAAAAATCGCCATCATCGGTGGCGGCTCTGTCATGGACTGCGCCAAGGCGGTCTCTCTGCTGGCGACGAAGCTGGGACTACATTGAGGGCATACACGTGATCGCGCATCCGCGTTTGCCTGTCGTCACCATCCCGACGACGGCTGGCACCGGCACCGGGATCGCATCCTTCTTCGTGATCACGAACGAGCAGAAAAACGAGAAGGTCGGCTTCACGAAGCCGATGCGCTACAACACGCGACCGGTGCTCCGGTGTGGTCATGTCCGTTGGCTCCAGCACGTTATTGCTCCGCGGCTGTCCATTACGAAAAGTCTTCCTCGAGCAAAATGGCGCACGAAAACAGCAGAGACATTCTGTTTTTGAAGTCTTTCAGATCCGTTCCGATCAGGGTTTCGATCCTTTTGATACGATATTTCATGGAGTTAAGGTGAATAAACAGTTCCTCGGATGAAACGGTCATATTCGACTGGCTTTTCAGATACACATACAGTGTTTTCAACAGTTCCGAGTTGTTGGCATCATCGTATTCTTTGAGCAGCAGTGCATCGGGTGAGATTAAATTGAGCTTTGTGCAGTTTTGCTTCGGTTTGCTCAGTATATAATCCCAGCCGTAATCGGCGCAACGATACAGGCGGTCCGGTGCGTCGCCGCCGATCTTTTGGCTGATTACGCACTGCTCTTATGCGGCCGGAAGATCACCCCAGTCGCTGAAAGGGAGCGACATTCCGCAGCTGTAATCCCAATATTTGATGATGCTTTTGAGCTCCGGCCGCAGCTGCGGCTCCAGCTCTGACGGCAGCACTACGACCGAAGCCCTGCGGCACACTGGCAGAGTGGAGCACAGCTGCCGTTAAGCACAGAAACGCTTCTGCGCTTGCCATACCGAGTTTACCAGCAGCGGTTTTTATTTGCTGCAAGTCGGCCTTGATGTGGAAACTGATGGTTGCCCGGATAACATCCTTTTCTGCAGATGTATTCCGCTTTTGGGTGTGTGTTTTTGCCCGGCCGGGCGGAGATGCGCTGCAGGAGGATACAAAAAATGCCGAAAGCCCTTGTTTGCCAAGCGCTTTTGGCGTTTGCGGCCGGAGAGGGGACGGTCTGCGGGGAGATTTTTGCCCCAATTGACCTTTTCGGGTTGGGTTTGCTGCCAGATTTGAGCGGCTTTACGGGTATCAACGCAAAAGAAAAAGCAAAAAAAGTCTTGCAATCCCAAGGATTACAAGACTTTTTCATGGCACGCCGTGAGGGATTCGAACCCCCGGCCTTCTGGTCCGTAGCCAGACGCTCTATCCAGCTGAGCTAACGGCGCTTAGTGCGCTCCTAACACAGAGGGAATCCCTGAAAAGCTTGATACTCCAATGTTTTTACGCATTTATTATACCGTTAATATTCCAAAAATGCAAGCGCAGCGAAGGCAAACCAGCTGCACATATTTGGCCGCGACGTGCATCAGCTGTGCGCTTTTTGTGCGCCGGGAATCAGATGGGCGGGGTGCTTAAAACGAACTGTGCAGATGCAATATTCGGCTTTGCTTGTAGGTGGTTGACGCATGCACTGGCCTGAGAATTGACGATTGATTCCTCCGAAAAAATCGCTCGATATCCATGTCAAGCACACTTGTTTGCGAATGTGCCATCCATACGATTGTGCTTTTTGATCGAATTTTGGCGCCGACGCGAAGTGTTGGCTGTTGGGGGCGAATTTTTGCGATATAAAAGGAAACGCGAAAAACTTTCCCCGGTCTTCACACCAACGTGTTGTTTCCTGTTTACTGTAGTTGCGGTATACGGCTGCCTCGTCAGCTCTTTGCTGCATTGACTGCAGATTTCATCTGCTTTTCTTCCGTTTATGTCTCTGAGCGAAAACGCCGCGCTCACCGTATACAAGTGCATTGTTTTGTGGTTTACCATCGGAAGGCTCAAAAAATGCTCATTTTTCAGAAAGAAAACGCATCGCTGTAGATTTCGACTTACAGCAATGCGTTTTTTGCTTTATCTTCAGCTTTTCCCTGCGTTCATGATACTATCGGCGAGCTGCAAAAATTCTTCAAGATTCTTTTGTGGGCTCGTTGAATAGATTATGCCAAATGGGTACAGATAGTTCTCCTTGATAGGGATAAGTCTTATTGACGGATGCAGCTGATCCCAGATTTCGGGTATCAGCATAATATAGTCGCCCTTGGCACATTTGTTGAATGTGTGTAAATCAATATTAGGAGAGCAATCTATAATTTCGATATTCGGGTACTTCTCGGTGATCTCAGAGCGGATATTGTCGTATATGGAATTGAGTCTACTGGAAATGAGGTTTAAGCGTTCCCCATTCAGGTCACGGATGCTCAGAACATCCCGCTTTGCCAGAGGATGTTTGCGGGAGACTGCAAACATAAGTCGGCTGGAGCCAAGCTGTAAAAAACGGCATTTATCCGGCAGCGCATTCGGATCAAGAGAACCAATGAGGCAGTCATAATCTTTCCCAAGCCGCGCAGTGCTGCCGATATCGTCCTCGAATTCAACAAATTCAAGATGAATGTCAGGGCATCGGCTTCTTAGTGCTTCCCAAAGTACCATGTACTTTTGGCTGGGATAAAGCCCACTGCACCCGACACGTATGACTGACAGTTCATCACCCATACGCCGAGCGCGGTCGACCGCCTGATCAAAAGCACTCAGTATATCTATGCAGTCATTATAAAAAGACTGTCCCGAAACTGTCAGCGAGACGCCGCGATTTGTCCGGTTAATCAGTTTCACGTTCAGTTGAGCTTCCAGAAGATTGATCTGCTTAATGACCGCGGTGTGTGTCATATAGAGCTTTTCTGCCGCTTTTGTAAAGCTTCCGGTTTCTGCCAAAACCGCGAACGTTCGAATATTATCGTACATATTTGCCTCCCGCTGTCCACGAACGTTAGAACAAATGAAATTACTCCATGAATAATGGTAACACATTTTAGCGCTGTGTGTAGAACCTATTGGTTGCAATGACTCTGTCCACACGGAACTTCCATGACAAAAACTAAACAATTATAATTAAATCACAGACAGGCGATCTGTCAAGCCCTTTTACGTGAAAAGTCTTTGGCTGCCGGCACAGTTAGCAAAGACAAAAATCAAAATCAAGATCAAAAGGAGAATTGAAATGCTGGACTCATTGTTTTCCCCCATTAAAATCGGGAGCTGCGAGCTGAAAAACAGACTCACCACCGCGCCGATGGACACGAGCTATGCAGATGAAGTCACCGGCGAAGTCACTGAGCGCTACGCAAAATACTATGCCGAGCGCGCCAAGGGCGGCTTTGGCCTCATCATCACGGAGTACAACGCCGTTGAGCAAAAGGGAAAGGGTTCTCCCGGTGAGGTCGGTATCTGGTCTGATAGCCTGATTCCCGGCCACAGGAGAATGACCGATATGATTCACAACTATGGCGGCAAAGTGTTTGTTCAGCTTCATCACGGCGGCGCACAGGCACTTCCGTCCATTATTGCAGGCGAAGAGACTGTCTCGTCCTCCACGATCATGGGCGCTGGCCCGTTCATCTGGATGCAGCCCTGGCCGATGATGCCCATCTGCCGTGCGCTGACGACCGACGAGGTGAAGGAAAAGGAGCAGTTGTTCATTGAAGCTGCGGTAAGAGCCCAGAAAGCCGGCTACGACGGCGTTGAGCTTCACTGCACGAACGGCTATCTGCTCCAGCAATTCCTTAGCCAGTGGGAAAACAAGCGCACCGACGAATACGGCGGCAATCTGTTTAACCGCACCCGCATTGTCACCAATATTATCAAGGGAATCAAAGAGCGCTGCGGCAAGGACTTCCCTGTGACGACCCGCATCTCCCTTGACGAATGTGTTACTGGCAGCAACGCCATCGGCGATGCGAAAGCAATGGCGATGATCTTTGAGGCAGCTGGTGCAGATGCTATTGACACCGGCATCGGCGGCGGCTACTCCCTGCCCTGCGGCGGCCCTGAGACGCAGCCCACCGCGCCGGCAAGCGTTCCGCACGGCTTTACGGCAAGAGATGTTGCCGATCTCAAGAAGTGCCTGAGCATTCCCGTGATCGCGATCAACCGCATCAACGACCCGTTTGTCGCCGATGCCATGATCAAGTCCGGTCAGACCGATCTCTGCGGCATTGGCCGCGGTTCTCTCGCCGATCCCGAATTCCCCAACAAGGCAAAAGAAGGCCGCTTTGAGGACATCATCCACTGCACTGGTTGTATGCAGGGATGCATCGGCAACGTGTTCGCCGGACAGCCTATCTGCTGCCTTGCAAATCCCAGAACCGGCCGCGAGTATGAGCTTGAGGTCGTTCCTGCCAAGACCAAAAAGAAGGTCTTTGTGGCAGGCGGCGGATGCGGCGGCATGGAAGCGGCAATCATTGCGGCGCAGCGTGGTCATGACGTTGAGCTTTTTGAAAAGAGCGGCGAACTCGGCGGTCAGCTCGTCCTTGCCGGCATTGCGCCGAACAAGCAGGAATACGAAACGCTCGCCGCATGGCAGAAGGCCCAGGTCGGAAAGGCTGGCATTCAAGTCCACACAAATACGGAACTGACTGCAAAAATGGTCGAGGAGGCCCACCCCGACACCGTCATTATCGCAAGCGGCGCGGTTTATGGCAAGCCGCCCATCAAAGGCGTTGACAACAAGAAGGTCGTCCTCGCTCCCGAGATCCTGAGCGGTTCCATTCTCCCGGGCCTGAAAGTCGTCGTCATCGGCGGCGGCCATGTCGGCTGCGAGACTGCGGATCACCTGTGCATGCACGGGCGCAGTGTCTCTGTCGTGGAAATGCTCCCGGCTATCGGGCAGGGTGATATGAACTTCGGTCTCAAGATGGCCGACTTCAAGCTCAAGGGCGTTGCGCTGTACGCGGGCACGAAGGTGCTCGAGATCAATGACGAAGGCGTTGTCATTGAGAATGAAACCGGTAAGCAGACTCTTCCTTGCGACACGGTTGTGATTGCGACCGGTACCAAGAGCGTCAACACGCTCGAAGCAGAACTGGAAGGCAAGGTTGAGACGGTTACTATCGGTGATGCGAAACAGGTGCGCCTGGCTCTTGATGCCATCCGTGAGGGCTACGAAGCTGCACTGAAGATCTAAGCCGGATCACGGCACACCTCAGCACGTATAAGTGATTCCTATATTTCTGATATAGAAAGTGAGGCCATATCAGTTTTATCACAGGTCTTCCCTGATATGGCCTCATTGCATAAGCACTCATGTCAAGCAAATAACAAAAGTTCATCAATTCAACAAGGAGTTTGAAATGAAAAAGTCAAACAACCTCATGCTGAAGATCGCGGTTTTGAGCGTCTCGTTGCTGATGCTTGCGCCGAGCGCTGTATCCGTAATCATGGCAAATCTCTTCGCGGAATTTCCGGATGTTTCGGCTTCGCTCATTAACATGACGCTCACACTTCCGTTCCTGCTTGAGATTCCGTTTTCTTTCCTCGGCAGCTATCTTTCTAACGTAATGAAGAAGAAGACGCTTGTATGCGTCGCAGTGATCCTTACAATCATCGGCGGCATCGGGCCGATGTTCTGTTCCAGTTTCACGTTGATCCTCATTCTGCGAGCCGTGCTCGGTGCAGGCGTTGGCCTGATCCTCCCGATGGGCGCCGGACTTATCGCCATGTACTTTGCACCCGACGAACAGCCAAAGCTCTTTGGTGCACAGGCCGTAGTACTCAATGTTGGCGGCATCGCGTTTACCTTTATCACCGGCTGGCTCGCGCTCGCTTCCTGGAGAGCTGTATTCTGGATCTATGGCATCGCTGTTATTGTTCTCATCCTGGTCGTTCTCTTCCTGGGTGAGCCGCAGCCGGCGGCGCTTCCTGATGGAGCGGCTCCGGAACGACCCAAGCTTAAGATGAACAAGAGCCTCTGGCTCTACTGTATCGTCGGCTTCCTCCAGGGTGTTGCGCTCTATGTAATGTTCACGAACTGCTCCACCTTCATTATCGGAACCGGGATCGGCGACAGCGCACTCGTTGGCACGCTGCTGACTCTCATGTCCATCGGCGGACTTGTGCTCGGCTTTGTGTTTGCTCCGCTTTACAAAGCCGCCAAGCGCTTCACGGCCTTTATCGGCCTTGTCCTAATGGCTATAGGCTTCCTGCTTATGGGCATTTCACATAGCGTCGCCCTGTGCGTGATTGCGACCCTTGCTATCGGTTTCGGCGGGAACATCATTCAGGTGCTGCTGTCTACTCTTGTTGCAAAACACACGACCCCTGAAACTGCTCCCGCAGGCATGGGCATGATGATGGCGTTTTTGTTCGGTGGGGAATTTGCCTCTCCGTTTATCGTTAACTTCATTGCGGGTATCTTCGGAATGAGCAGCGAGGCACAGAAGTTCATTCTTGCAGCAATCAGCATTGCGATTGCCGCAGTCGTATCCTTTGTTGTTATGGTCGGCAAGAAAAACGAGGTACAGGCCTGAATTGTGCAGTAGGAAAATACCTGATGAGAAACGTCTCACCAGGAAAATAATAAAAACAGAAAGGAACTACAAAAATGAAAAGATTTGAAGGCAAAGTTGCGATCGTTACCGGTGTTGGCAGTCAGGGTATGGGCTATTACATCGCGAAGATGATGGCTGCCGAGGGCGCGACCCTCGTAGTCAGCGATTACTGTGGTGCTGAGGTCGTGGCGGAAGAACTCAAGGCCACCGGAACAAAGGTCGTCGCTGTGAATGCAGACGTCTCCACAATGGCAGGCAATGAAAGCCTCGTCAAGGCTGCAATCGATAACTTTGGACAGATCGATATCCTCATGTGCGTCGCCGGCCTCATTCGCTATCACGCCGTCCCCACGATCACCGAGGAGGAGTGGGACTTCGTCGTCAACACCAATGCAAAAAGCCCGTTTGCTCTTGCGAAATACGCCTTCCCGTACATGAAGAACAGAGATGGCCGCATCGTCGTCTTTGCATCCAACGCAGCCTTCGGATTTGGCCTGTCCGCCAGCTACTCGGCTGCGAAGGGCGCGGCCCTGTCCTTTACGGAAGCGATGGCGCTTGAATTCAATCAGTATGGCATCAAGTGCAACGCGATCCTTCCCTCTGCGGTCACCGGCCTGTTCCCCATGGGCCGCATCGCATGGGCCGGCATTCCCAAGCCCGAGCCGGCAGGCCCCGACATGGTTGCTCCCATGGCATGCTACCTTGCCTCCCAGGCTTGCAATTGCTTTGGCGAGGCGTTCTACGTTGGCGGTTCTGACGTTGCTCTGTATCCCCGCGATCGCCGCACTGTTGGCCTGATCCGCAAGGGCAACGGTGAGAAGTGGACGGTCGATGAGCTCGACACCATGATCCCCGAGACGTTCCAGTGGTACTTCGATACCATGACCGTCATGGACGCTCCCGACGTTGACAACCTGCCCCAGTCCTACCCCGATCGTTTTGATGGGCGCTAAGAACCGCAAATAAGATATAAGAAACGACCAATACAAGAGGAAACTGAAATATGAAAAAGTTTGAAGGAAAAGTGGCCATCGTTACCGGTGCAGGCAGCTTCGGTATGGGCTATCACATCGCCAAAATGCTTGCAGCAGAAGGCGCTAAGGTTGTTGTAAACGATTATTCTATTCTGAAAGACAGAGGCGGCGTGCGCGGTGTTGACGTTGTCGTCGACGAGATCAAGGCCGCCGGCGGCGAGGCGATTGGTGTCCACGCTGACGTCACTAAGATGGAGAACAACAAGTTGATCGTGGAGAAGGCCATTGAAGCATACGGCAAAATCGACATTCTCATGTGCGTTGCCGGCATCATCCGCTATCACTCCGTTCCCAACATTGAGGAGTCCGAATGGGATTTCGTTATGAATGTTAACTCCAAGGCTCCTTACGCGCTGTGCAAATATGCACTTCCGTATATGAAAGAACAGGGCAGCGGTAATATTGTTATCTTTGCATCCAACGCGGCGTTTGGCTTTGGCGGTTCGGCAAGCTACTCTGCGGCGAAAGGTGCGGCTCTGTCCTTCACCGAAGCACTCGGTATGGAAGTGCACAAGTATGGCATCAAGGTCAATGCAATTTTGCCGTCGGCGATTACGAACCTGTTCTCGATGGATCGTATTGCGTGGGCAGGGCTTCCCAAGCCGGATCCGGCAACACCCGATATGGTCGCTCCGATGGCGTGTTATCTGGCGTCTGATGATTGCCCCTGCTTCGGCGAGGCGTTCTATGTCGGCGGCCCTGATGTTGGCCTGTATCCCCGTGACCGCAGAGTTGTCGGCCTTGTGCGAAAGGGCAACGGCGGCACCTGGACGATGGACGAACTGAAAACCATGGTGCCCGAGACTTTCCAGTGGTATTTCGATACGATGATCTGTTTCGATGCAGACCCTGATGTTGTCCCAGGTGCTTCGAAATAAGGCCATACCCCCCGATATAATGCCCGTTATGTTCGTTGGTATACTCCTTCCAAACAAAAATGATCTCACACTTCAGCACCTGTCTTCCCCATCCATGTTTCGACACATAACGGGCATTTCTCTTATACAGAATCAAAAAAGAGAATTGGCAACGTGATCAAGGCAATTCTCACGCCCCCATTCCAACGCGGCTCCCCCTCATCATCGAGAAGGAGCCGCTTTTCATCTCATATTGCTCGACTCCTTTCAGTTTTTATTTCCCATTCGCTAACATTATAGCCTCTTTAACGACTATAGTCAACATCGCGGCTACTTTATAAGATAACAGCAAAGCTTTTGGAGGAATTCGCATGATAAGCTATGCTGCTTTTTGGAATACGCTGAGGCAATCAAATGAGTCGACGTATACGTTGATCAAAAACCATCACATTTCCAGCTCGACGATTGATAAGCTGCGCAAAAATAAGCCCCTGAACACGACGACCATCAATGACCTGTGCCGGATATTGCACTGTCATGTTGCGGATGTGATGGAATATGTGCCATCCGACGATGACCAGGTGCTGTGAATGAAGCGTTTGCTGCGAGAGAGATGAGGGCTGTTGTTGACTATGACAGTAGAGATTTCTAATGCGCTATTTGGCTATTTTGAAGCTTTGTATGAGCTGTGAATAAAGGGAACCCCTGCTGTCGAATTCTCTCGATAGCAGGGGTTCTGTTATAGCCCGAACGCTGTGCCGAGCTTATCTGCTGCGGTTTTCATTTGCTGCAGGTCGGCCTTGACATAGAAGTTTAAGGTCGTGCTGGCGTTGGCGTGCCCGAGGATGGCCTGAACGCTTTTCACATCCGCGCCGTTATTGAGCAGCAGCGTTGCGCAGCTGTGCCGAAGATCGTGTGGGGACATGTCCGGCAGGCCGCTTCTGCACATAAAGCGCTTGACTTTGCGCGTAACGGCATTCGGGTCGCGGGGGTGAAAAAGGTCAGTGCTGCTCGGGAACAGGAACACTTCATCAAGGTCGATTCCCGGATGTGCGCTGCGCTGCTGGTTCCGATAGGATTGCAGCAGAGACAATGTGGCCCCCAGCAGGGGAACCGTGCGAATACCGGCGGCTGTTTTTGGGGAACTGACGATGGTTCCGCTTTTGACTGTATAGGTCACATTGCGTGCAATGTTGAGCGTGGCGGCGCGGGCGTCAATATCCTTCCACTTCAGTCCCAAACATTCGCCGCGGCGGATGCCGGTCGTGATCAGCAGGTGCAGCATACACTGAAAATCCAGCGGGCAGTCACGCAGGCATTGAAAGAAACGCTGAGCCTGCGCTTGCGTGAGTGCGTCCACTGGCCGCTTTTCTTTTCTCGGCGCATCCACCTTGCGCATCGGATTTTTCGAAATGAGCTCCTGTTGTTCGGCGTAACCGAAAATCAGATGCAATGTGCTGTGTTGATGCGAAAGTGTTTTGGCCGTGAGCGGCTTTCCGGACTTGCCTGTGTATTCCGTGCGCAGGTAGATGAGGTACTTCTGGATGTCGATGGGGCGTATGTCTTGCAGGAACCAGCCGTCAAAGTATTTGCAGATCAGTTTGATCATGCTTTTGTAAAAGTCCTCGGTTTTGGGCTTCTTGCTGCCGTTGCATACCTGAATGGGGAACCATGTGTCAGTGATAAATGCGCAGAAGTCGGTCTTTTCTGCGCGGCGAGCGGCTGCGCTGCCAAGCATCCGTGCACCGTTTATGCCGTGCCTACGGATGGTCTGTTCCCATTGGGTTGCTTCCATCTGCGCACATTTTCGGGCCTTCGCCGGAGCGTATTCACGGGGCGGCGTCCATGTGCGGTAATAGCGAATCTGCTTACCGGCGGCATCTCTGCCGACGCAGGCCGTAAATTTGTACGAAACCAGCTTGCCATTTTTCCTGTTTTCCTGAATGGTGGCCATAGATAACATCCTTTCCTGCGGATGTATCTTGCTTTTGGGTGCGTTTTTTCGGATTTGTGCGCTTTTTGTGCGCTTTTTTGCGGCAGCTAATCTGTCAGCGGCACAACAGAAAAAACAAAAAAGTCTTGCAATCCCAAGGATTACAAGACTTTTTCATGGCACGCCGTGAGGGATTCGAACCCCCGGCCTTCTGGTCCGTAGCCAGACGCTCTATCCAGCTGAGCTAACGGCGCTTAGTGCGCTCCTAACGCGCCTAAGTATAGTAGCATAGCCCGGCCGGAATTGCAAGCCCTTTTTCAAAAAAGTTTTCCTTTTTTGTGTTTTTACCAGCCCATCGTGTCGCGGATGGTATCCGTCACGTCGCTGACCGTGCGCACCGCGTCCGCCACGATGTTGTTCGTGCGCTTTTTCTGCGGGTGCATCATCCAGCCCGCCGCCGTGCCGACCGCCATGCCGACACCCATACCGATGCTCATGCCCTTGGCAAACTGCATTGCGTTCATTTTGCTGTCTCCTTTCACGTTTCTGCCTCCTTTCGGAACGCCGGTTCCGCAGATAGTATGCGCGCGCGGACAAAAAGCTATGAAATCTGCGCCGCGCCAGTTTCTGGATTGATTCCCCGCCGCCATCGGTGGTATACTATTTCTATTATCAAATTTTCTTCTGATCGCATGGGAGGGATCATCATGATCTTGCGCATTCTGGCCGTGGGCGACGTTGTGGGCGCGCCCGGCCTGGCGTTTCTGGCAGAGCGCCTGCGCGCGTTCAAGGAGCAGGAACACATTGACTTCACCGTCGTCAACGGCGAAAACGCCAATGTCGTCGGCGTGACGCCGAAGCAGGCTGACGCCATCTTCGCCGCCGGGGCCGACGTCATCACGCTTGGTAACCACACGTGGACGCGCTACGAGCTGCAGCCGTATCTCGAACAGAAAAAGCGCATCCTGCGCCCAGCAAACTTCGCGCCGCAGTGCCCGGGCCGCGGCTGGGGCGAATACTCCGTGCGCGGCGGACCGATCTGCGTCATCAACCTCATGGGGCGCTTCACGCTCGATGCGAACACGGACAATCCGTTCCTCGTCGCGGACGACATTCTCGACCAGACGCAGGCAAAGATCGTCCTCGTGGACATGCACGCTGAGGCCACGAGCGAAAAGCGCGCCATGGGCTTTTACCTCGACGGGCGCGTGACGGCCGTCTGGGGCACGCACACGCACGTGCAGACGTCCGACGCCGAGGTGCTGCCAGAGGGCACGGGCTACCTGACCGATCTCGGCATGACGGGTCCGGCCAACGCCGTGCTCGGCATCGCGCCGGAGCAGTCGATCGGCAAGTTCCTCGGCGACCCGCCGCGGCGCTATGAGGCCGCCATGGGTGCGGCCAAGCTCGAGGGCGCGATCTTCGAGGTCGACAGCGACACCGGCCGCTGCCGCGGCGTGCAGCCGGTGCGTCTGAGATGAGCGTGCGTATTCTGCATGCGGCGGATCTGCACCTCGACTCGCCGTTTGAGGCGCTCACGCTCGCGCAGGCGGCGCAGCGCCGCCGGGAGCAGCGCGACCTGCTGCGAGCCCTGCCGGAGCTGGCAAAGGCGCATGGCGCGCAGATCATCCTGCTCGCGGGCGACCTGCTCGACAGCGCGAGCCCCTATCCCGAGACGGCAAAGGCGCTCGCCGAGACGTTTGCCGGCTGCGGGGCGGAGGTGTTTCTCGCGCCCGGCAACCACGACTATTACAGCGCGGGCGCGCCATATGCGCGCCTGACGTTTCCGGAGAACGTACATATCTTCCGCTCGCCGCGCATCGAGCCCGTGACGCTGCTGGAGCTGGGCGTGCGCGTCTGGGGCGCGGCGTTCACCGACAGCCGCTGCCCCGGCCTGCTGCGGGGCTTTTCCGTGCCGAAGCAGGCGGGGCTGCTCGACGTGCTCTGCGTGCACGGCGAGGTGGGCAACCCCGCGTCTGCCTACAATCCCGTGTCGGCCGCGGAGCTTGCCGCCAGCGCTCTGGACTATGCCGCCTTCGGCCACGTGCACCGCTTCGGCGGCGTGCTGCGCGCCGGGGGCACGGTGTACGCCTGGCCGGGCTGCATGGAGGGCCGCGGCTTTGACGAGACGGGGGACAAGGGCGTGCTGCTCGTGGACGTCGCTGCGGGCGATGTGCAGGCGCGATTCCTGCCCGTGCCCGGGCGGCGGTATGAGATTTTGCGCGTGGACGTCACGGACACGGACCCTGTGCAGGCGGCGCTCGCGGCGCTGCCGGAGGGGGCGGCGCGCAACATCTACCGCATCGTGCTCACGGGCGAGACCGACCGTGCGCCGAACCCCGCCGCGCTGCGCGCGGTGCTCGAGGGCCGGGTGTTCGCGCTGCAGCTGCGCGACGAGACGCGTGCGCGCCGCGATCTCTGGGCGCGCGCGGGCGAGGGCACGCTGCGCGGGCAGTTTCTGGCCCAGCTGAAGCAACAATACGACGCTGCGGACTCCGACCGTGCGCGGGAGACCATCGTCATGGCCGCGCGCTGGGGCCTCGCGGCACTGGACCACGACGAGGAGGTGGTGACGCTGTGATCATCCGGCATATGCAGGGCACGTTCGGCACGCTCGACGGCGAGCAGCTGCGGCTCGACACGGGCTTGAATATCATCTACGCGCCGAATGAGAGCGGCAAGAGCACGTGGTGCGCCTTCCTGCGCGCCATGCTCTACGGAATCGACACGTCCCAGCGCGCGCGCGCCGGGTTCGTGCCCGACAAGCAGAAATACGCGCCCTGGAGCGGCAAGCCTATGGCGGGCGAGCTCGCGCTCGAGCAGGGCGGAAAATGCATCACGATCCGCCGCTGGACGGAGGCGGCAAACGCGCCGCTGCGCGGCTTTTCGGCGGTGTACACCGGCACGGACATCCCGGTGCTGGGCCTGACGGCGGCGGACGCGGGCGAGCAGCTCACGGGCGTGTCGGCCGAGGTGTTCGCGCGCACCGCGTTCATCGGGCAGGGCGGCCTCGTCGTGACGGGCACGCCGGAGCTGGAAAAACGCATCTCCGCCATCGTGACCTCCGGCGAGGAGGCGAGCTCCTACACCGAGGCCGATGCGCAGCTGCGCGCATGGCTGCGCCGCCGGCGCAGCGGCCAGCACGGCGCGCTGCCGGAGCTGGAGGGCCGCATCACGACGGTGGCCGAGCAGCTGCACCGGCTCGAGCGCAACGCGCAGGAGCAGACGGCCTGCGCCGCCGAGCTTCGGCAGACGGACGCGGAGCTGCAGACCGTGACCGAGCAGATGAACGCCGCCCGGCAGCGGCAGCGCCGCGCGGCGCTGAGCAGCATGGGCGAGGAGAAATCGAACCTGCGCACGCTCGAGCAGACGCTCGAACAGGCGCGGCGGGACGCGGCGGCCAAGCGCACAGCGCTCGAGCAGACGCACTTCGGCGTGCAGACGCCGGACGAGGCGGGCGAGACCGCCGAGCGCGACGCGCAGCGGGCCGAGGCCCTCGCCGGGACGGCGGAGCACGGCGGCAAGCCGTATTTCTGGATCGCGGCGCTTGTGCTGGCCGCGTTGTGCGCCGTACTGGGTTATCTTGTGGCGCAGCCGCTGTATGATGCGGCCATCGCGCTCGCGGTGCTGGCCGTCGTGCTGCTGGTCGTTGCCAACAATGGCAAAAAGCGCGCGCAGCAGGCGTCCGCCGCGCTCGGAAAGCTCCTGCGCAGCTACGGCGTGCAGGACGTGGACGGCATCTACTATCAGGCGGAGGTGCACCGGGCGGCCTACCGTGCGTGCGCGGCCGCCATGCAGGCGGAGCAGCGGGCCGCCGCCGCGCTCGAGGATGCGCGCGAGCACCAGTGCGAGACGCACGAGCGGCTGCTGCAGAGCCTGGATTTTGAGAGCGGCACGGGCGAGGCCGCCGCGCTCTATCAGCGCAAGTGCGCGCTCGAGAGCGTGCGCACGCGCCTGCGCACGCAGCAGGCGCAGCTCACGGGCGCGGCCCTCGCCATCGGCGACCCGATGGCGCTGAAAAGCGAGCACGCGCAGCTGCTCGAACAGCGCGCCGCGCTTGAGCGGCAGTACGCCGCCATCGCGCTCGCGATCGAGACGCTCGGCCGCGCGGACGCGGAGCTGCAGAGCCGCTTTTCCCCGCAGCTGGCGCAAAAGGCGGCGGACTATATGGACTACCTCACCGACGGACGCTATGACGAGCTCGTGCTCGCGCGCGACCTGTCGGCCAAGGCGCGCAGCTCCGGGGACCCGACGCCGCGCGACACGGCCTATCTCTCGGCCGGGACGGCGGACCTGCTGTACCTGTCCGTGCGTCTGGCGCTGTGCGAGTTGACGTGCCCGGCGGACGATCCGTGCCCGCTCGTGCTCGACGACACGCTCGTGAATTTCGACGATGCGCGCGCCAAACGCGCCATGGCGCTCTTTGGCGAGATCGCGCAGCACCGACAGGTCATTTTGTTCACTTGCCACGAGCGCGACTGCCCCGCGCAGGGGTGAAAAACGCCTGAAAATTTACGACCGGACACGGAATATCCCGTGTCCGGTTTTTGTCGTTGACAGGCGGGGCGAATCGCGTTATACTGACGGCGTTTTGCGTTTCTTGGCAAAAACTTTGCGGGGGGGAGGGATCCCAATGGAAAAGCTCTTTCACCTGAAAGAAAATCATACCACCGTGCGTACCGAGATCGTCGCCGGTCTGACGACCTTCATGACCATGGCGTACATCATCGCACTCAACCCGAACCTGCTGACCGGTTTCGGCGCCGATGGCGGCCAGCAGCTCTGGAACGGCGTGTTCCTCGCCACCTGCATTGCCTCCGCCGTCGGCACGCTCGTCATGGCGTTCGCGGCCAACAAGCCCTTTGTCATGGCACCCAGCATGGGTCTCAACAGCTTTTTCGCTGCCGTCGTGGCCAACATCGTCGGGCTGACCGGCATGAGTTACCTGCAGTCGTTCCAGACGGCGCTGTGCGTCATCCTCATCGAGGGCATCGTATTCAGCATTCTCTCGGTGCTCAAGGTGCGCGAGAAGATCGTCGATGCCATCCCGCTCGGCATCCGGCTCGGCATCGCGCCGGCCATCGGCCTCATGCTGCTCAACATCGGCATCGGCTCCAACGCCGGTGTGTACTCGAGCGACGGCGGCCCGTTTTACGTTATGCGCGATTTCTTCGGCGCACTCACGCCCAGCCTCGCCAAGACCAACATGGGCGACGGCTACCCGCAGATGGTGCTTACGGTCGTGACCATGTTCGTCGGCCTGTTTCTGATCGTGCTCTTCGCGCACAGGAAGATCAAGGGCTCCGTGCTGCTGGGCATGCTCTGCGCGTCCGGCATTTACTGGGCGGGCGAGGCCATCTTCCTGCACACGGACCCGTTCGCGTCGCTCGCGGGCGCGTCGTTCGTGCCCGCATTCGACGACATGGCCGCGACGACCCTGTTTCAATTCAACTTTGCCGCCCTCGGCGAGATCGGCTGGATCACGGCTGTGACGCTCATCATCACGTTCTGCATCATTGATATGTTCGACACCATCGGCACCCTCGTCGGCACGGCGAGCCGCGCCGGCATGGTCGATCGGGACGGCAACATGCCGCGCATGCGTGAGGCGCTGCTGGCCGACGCCATCGGCACCGTCGCGGGCGCGTGCACCGGCACATCCACCGTCACGACGTTTGTAGAGTCCGCCTCCGGCGTCGAGGCCGGAGGCCGTACGGGCCTGACCGCCCTGACGGCCGGCGTGCTCTTCCTGGCAAGTATGTTCCTTGCGCCCATCGCCGCCATCATCCCCGCCGCTGCGACGAGCTCCGCGCTCATCTATGTCGGTCTGCTCATGGTTGGCGGCCTCAAGAAGATTGACTTTGACGACATTTATCAGGGCCTGCCGGTGGGGATCATGCTCATTTCCATACCGGTCTCCGGCTCTGTCGGCCACGGCATCGGTCTGGGCCTCATCAGCTACTCCGTGCTCAAGCTCTGCACGGGCAAGGGCAAGGACGTCTCCGTGCTGACGTATGTCATCTCGCTGATCTTCCTCGTGAAGTTCTTCCTCGTCGCCTGAGCGCGAATATCCGCTTGCACGGCCGGGCGCGTCCATTCGGACGCGCCCGATTTTTGCATCTTGCCGCGCTGCCTTACGAAGATGTAAGCCAACTGTAAGCCAAAACGATGGCGATGTGATGCCGCCCGGGGCTATACTGATGCCAGAAACCGGGGGCGGGAGAGCCCCGATAGGAGGCAAGGATCATGACAAATCTTCCGGGCAGTATCCGGCAGGCGGCCTGTGCGTTTTCGCTCATCGCTGCGCTCGCGTTTTCGGCGTTCATCGAGCTGGGGCAGCTCACGGGGCTGTTTTTCGTGTTCCGTGGCTCGTACCGCCTGTGCGACGTGGACGACCTGATGCTCAACACGCTCGGCGGCCTGCTCGGCGGCGAGCTGGTGCACGCACTGGAAGCGTATCTGCCGCCGCTCGATGCGTTTGATCGCTTTCCGGGTAGCAAGCTGCGCTTTTTCCCAACGAGAACCCAGCGAAGCGGTTCTCGTTGGAGAAAAAACGGCATGGCGTCGGCCATGCCGTTTTTCACTGCCGGTGGCATTACGCGTCCTCCGTGTCGCCGTCGATCTCGTCGCGGCCGCGGAAGAGCAGGGAAATGCACCAGATCGCGGCCAGACCCACGAGCGTGTAGATCACGCGGGCGACCACGGAGGCCTGCCCGCCGCAGATCCACGCCACGAGATCGAACCGGAACAGACCGATGCTGCCCCAGTTGAGCCCGCCGATGATCGCGAGGATCAGCGCGATGCGGTCGATCACCTGCATATGCTTCCATCTCCTTTGCTGTGTACTCCCGGTCAGTATGCCCGGCGCGCGAAAAAAAGATTCCGCCGCCGACAAAACTGGTGTCCGATCGACACCGTTCGCTCTTTACATTTTGCGCGCCCGGCGCTACAATACCATCACAGCTTATCCAATTGACTTCCGCAGCTTGGAAGCCACGGCTCATATCTTTATCCCACGACCCTGTTTTTGGCGGACTGTCTACAGTCCGCCCTCTTTTTTTTCTGCGCGCGCCCGATTTCGCCGCGTTTTGCGCAATATGTGGATTATTTTTGTGTTGTAAAACACAAGATATGGAGGGTGTGCTATGCAGTTTTCCAATCATCACAGCCGCGCGGCCCGCGGCAGCATCGTGTATCTGGCGGTGGACGCGATCGCGCCGAGCGCGGTCCAGCCGCGGCAGAATTTTTCCCCGGCGCAGCTCGAGGAGCTCTCGCGCAGCATTGCCGAGTACGGCGTGCTCAGCCCGCTGACCGTGCGGCCGCGGCAGGGCGGGTATGAGCTCGTGGCCGGGGAGCGCCGCCTGCGCGCCGCGCGCATGGCGGGGCTCAGTGAGGTGCCGTGCATCATCATGGAGCTGGATCTCGAGGAGGCGAGCTTCATCGCGCTGGTGGAAAATCTCCAGCGCAACGACCTCGACTTTCTCGAGGAGGCGCGCGGCATTGCGCAGCTCATCCGGCTCTTCGGCCTGAGCCAGGAGGAGTGCGCACGGCGGCTGGGCAAGTCGCAGTCGGCCGTGGCGAACAAGCTCCGCCTGCTGCGTCTGCCGGAGGATGTGCTCAACGCCATGCGCAACGCCGGGCTTACCGAGCGGCACGGCCGCGCGCTGCTGCGCCTCGAAACCCCGGCCGAGCAGCGCGCGGCGCTGGCCTACATCCTCAGTCGTGACCTGAACGTCGCCGCGACGGACGCCTACATCGAGCGCCTGCTCGAGGCCAAGACCGCGCCCGAGGGCGAGCAGCAGAAGACCTTCATCCTCAAGGACGTGCGCGTGTTTCTCAACACGATCTCGCACAGCCTCGACCTCATGAAGCAGGGCGGCATCGACGCCGGTATGCACCGGCAGGAGACGGATGAGGCGCTTATCCTGACGATCAACATCCCCAAGGCGCGGCGCAGAGAGCCGGCGCCGAAACAGGGCGAGCCCGTACCGGTCGGGTAAAAAAATCGCGCAGTGCTTGACAGCGGCGCGGCGGCTTCCTATACTCTTACATAAAGAGGGGACCGCCCGGCAGGGCGGACAAAGGAGGCCGCTGCATGAAAACGCTGATCCTGTTTGCCTCGCGCTACGGCGCGACGGAGGAGATCGCCTATATGCTCAAGAGCGCCGTTGGCGGCGACGTGACGGTGCGCAATATCCGCGAGCGCGGCATCACGCTCGCGGGGTACGACACGGTCATCATCGGCAGCTGTGTATATATGTTCAAGCTCGACCGGCACATCCAGCACTTCCTGCGCCGGAACGAAAAGGCGCTCATGGGCAAGCGCCTCGGCCTGTACCTGTGCTGCTACACCATGCCCGGTACGGAGGGATATCTGGAGCACTTTTTCTCGCCGGAGCTGCTCGCGCACGCGGCCGCGAAGGACATTCTCGGCGGCAAGATGCAGTATGGGAAGATGAGCTATGCCTACAAGCAGCTCTTCGGCGCGCTGATGACATCGCCGCAGTACCGCACGCAGTATGTCGAGCCGAAGCTCGACATCGCGCGCATCGACGCCTTTGCCGCCGCCATGCGCGGTTGAGCGGCGCGGCAGAAAAAAATCACCCGCATCCAGACCGGATGCGGGTGATTTTCCGTTTTTAGGGTCTCAGTACGTGGTCACGCCGGTGAAGGCGAGCGCGGCGTTGCCGGTCAGGCGCACGCCGTCGTCGTCATAGGTGACGATCAGGTCGCCGCCGCTGACCTTGACGGTGACGGGTTCGCCCTTCGGGCACAGGCCGGTTTCCGCGGCGGCCACTACGGCCGCGCACGCGCCGGTGCCGCAGGCGCGGGTTTCTCCGTTGCCGCGCTCCCAGACGCGCATCTTGATCGTCGTGCGGTTGACGACGCGGATGAACTCCGTGTTCGTGCGCGCGGGGAAGATGTCCGCGTGCTCAAACTGCGGTCCGAGGCGCGCGACGTCCACCTCATCCACGCGGTCGGCAAAGACGACGCAGTGGGGGTTGCCCATCGAGAGGCACGTGATGCGGTATTCCCCGCCGGCGATGGTCACCGGCCGGTCGATCACGCGCGGGCCCGCGAGCGTCACGGGTACGGCCTCGGGCTGAAACGCGGGCTTGCCCATGTCGACCGTCACGAGGCCGACCGTGCCGAAGCGCGTGTACAGGTGCAGCCGGTGCACGAGGCCGCCGGCCTCGATCGTGAGATCGTCGCGCGGCACGATGCCGTTGTCGTACAGGTACTTGGCCACGCAGCGGATGGCGTTGCCGCCCATGCCGCCGGCGCTGCCGTCGCGGTTGAAGACGCGCATTTTTGCGTCGGCCACGTCGCTGTGCTCGATGAGCACGATACCGTAGCCGCCGATGCCGCGGTGGCGCGAGCAGAGCGGGATGCACAGCGACTCGGGGCAGGTGATGTGCCCGTCAAAGTTCTCAACGTAGATATAGTCGTCGCCGGTGGCCTGCATTTTCGCAAACTTCAGGCTCTGGCGCTCGGTGCGCATGTGGTTGATGTCCACGAGCTCGGTGTTGCGCTCGTTGTAGCGGCTGGCGATGATGTCCGCCAGGGCGTTGGCCGTGTCGAGCGAGGTGAAGCACGGGATGCCGAGCTGCAGCGCGCGGCGGTGCAGGGCGATGTAATCGTCCATGGTCGCGTCCTTGAGCGCGCCGGTGTAGACGATGTAGTCGATGCAGCCGCTCTCGAGCAGGGCGAAGGCGCGGTCGCTCTCGTGGATGCCGCCGACGGTCACGACGTCGATGCCGAGGCGCGCGATGGCGGCAGCGGTCTCCTCGGTCGCGTAGAGGGCAAAGTGCAGGTCGTCGAGCTTCTTGGCCAGCGACACGATCTCACCGAGGTCGTGCGTGTCCACGCTCACGAACACGCCGTGGCGGCCGTCCGGGTGCTGGCCGACGACCATGCCAGCCGAGGTCAGGCCCTTGAACAGCGCCTCCTGCATCGTCTTGCCGAGACCGAGCACCTCGCCCGTGGACTTCATCTCCGGGCCGAGGTAGGCGTTGACATCGCCGAGCTTTTCAAACGAGAATACCGGCACCTTGACCGCGTAATACGGCGGGATGGGGTGCAGGCCGGTGCCGTAGCCGAGGCTCCCCAGCGGCGCGCCGAGCATGACGCGCGCCGCCACGTCCACCATCGGCACGCCCGTGACCTTGCTGATATACGGCACGGTGCGCGAGGCGCGGGGGTTGACCTCGATGACGTAGAGCTCGTTTTCCCAGATGAGGTACTGGATGTTCACAAGCCCCTTCGTGCCGAGCGCGAGGGCGAGCTTGCGCGAGCTGTCCACGATCTTCTCCGTCATCATGTCGTTGAGGTTGTACGGCGGGTAGACGGCGATGGAGTCGCCGCTGTGCACGCCGGCGCGCTCGATGTGCTCCATGATGCCGGGGATGAGCACGTCCGTACCGTCGGAGATGACGTCCACCTCCAGCTCCGTGCCCATCATGTACTTGTCCACGAGCACGGGGTTGTCGATGCCCTGCGCGAGGATGCGCTGCATATACGTCGTGACCTCGGCGTCGTCGTGGACGATCTTCATGTTCTGGCCGCCGATGACGTACGACGGGCGCAGCAGCACGGGGTAGCCGAGCGTCTGCGCGGCGTGCAGGGCCTCGGGCAGCGTCTGCACGCCCATGCCCTTCGGGCGCGAGATGTGGAAGCGCTCGAGCAGCTTGTCAAACCGCTCGCGGTCCTCGGCGATGTCGATGCCCTCGGCCGATGTGCCGAGGATGCGGATGCCGTGGCGGTCGAGCGTCTGCGTGAGTGCGATGGCGGTCTGGCCGCCGAAGGCGACCACGACGCCGACGGGCTGCTCCACGTCAATGATCTGCAGCACGTCCTCGGCCGTGAGCGGCTCGAAATACAGCCGGTCGGCGGTGTCGTAGTCCGTGGAGACGGTCTCGGGGTTGTTGTTGACGATGACGACGTCATAGCCCATGGCCTTGAGCGTCCACACGCAGTGGACGGACGAATAGTCAAACTCGATGCCCTGGCCGATGCGGATCGGCCCGGAGCCGAGCACCATGACGACGGGCTTGCCGCTGCGCGGGAAGGTGCGCGCCTCGCAGCGCGCGTCCGCGCTGGCGTAGAAATACGGGGTCTGCGCGTCGAACTCGGCGGCGCAGGTATCGACCATCTTGTAGCCCGCGCGGAAGGGGGGCAGCGTTTCGCTGCCGGACAGGCGCCGCAGCGCCGCGTCCGGATAGCCGAGGTGCTTGCCGCGCTGATAGCTTTCCGGCGTTAGACCGCTTTGAATGCTCGCCTCATAGTCCACAAGGTTTTGCAGCCGGGACAAAAACCAGCGGTCGATGCGGGTAATGTCGTGAATTTCGTCGATGGACACGCCGCTGCACAGCGCCTCAAAAACGGTGAACAGGCGGTGATCGTCGCAGTCGGCGAGCCGGTCGCGCACCGGGCGGTCGGACAGCGGTTTGGCGTGCAGCGTGTCGAGATGGATCTCGGCGCCGCGCACGGCCTTGAGCAGCGCGCTTTCAAAGTTCGTGCCGATGGCCATGACCTCGCCGGTGGCCTTCATCTGCGTGCCGAGGCGGCGGGACGCGCCGACGAACTTGTCAAATGGCCACTTGGGGAACTTCACAACGACGTAGTCCAGCGCGGGCTCGAAGCAGGCGCAGGTCTTGCCGGTGATGTCGTTTTGAATTTCGTCGAGCGTGTAGCCGAGGGCAATCTTCGTCGTGATCTTCGCGATCGGGTAGCCGGTCGCCTTCGACGCGAGCGCCGACGAACGCGATACGCGGGGGTTGACCTCGATGACGGCATACTCAAAGCTGTCGGGATTGAGCGCAAACTGGCAGTTGCAGCCGCCGACGATGTCGAGCGCGGAGATGATGTTCAGCGCCGCGCTGCGCAGCATCTGAAACTCCTTGTCCGAGAGCGTCAGCGCCGGGGCGACGACGATGCTGTCGCCGGTGTGCACGCCGACGGGGTCGAAGTTTTCCATGCTGCACACGGCAATGACGTTGCCGGCGCTGTCGCGCATGGTCTCAAACTCAATCTCTTTCCAGCCGTAGATATAGCGCTCGACGAGGATCTGCGTGATCGGGGATGCGTCGAGGCCCGTCTGCGCGACGAGGCCGAGCTCCTCCGGGCTGTAGGCCACGCCGCCGCCCGCGCCGCCGAGCGTGAACGCCGGGCGGATGATGACGGGGTAGCCGATGCTGTCGGCGACCTCCAGCGCCTCCGCCACGGTGTTCGCGATGCCGGAGGGGATGGTCGGCTCGCCGATGGCGGCCATGGTCTCCTTGAAAAGCTCGCGGTCCTCGGCCTTGTCGATGGCCTCCGCGTTCGTGCCGATGAGGCGGACGTTGTGCTGCTGCAAAAAGCCCTCCTTGTCGAGCTCCATCGCGAGCGTCAGGCCCGTCTGGCCACCGAGTCCGGCGAGGAGACTGTCGGGCTGCTCCTTTTCGATGATGCGCTTGACGGAGGTCAGCGTGAGCGGCTCGAGATAAATTTCGTCCGCGAGGGCCTTGTCGGTCATGATCGTCGCGGGGTTGGAGTTGACGAGCACGACGTTCACGCCTGCGTCGTGCAGCACGCGGCACGCCTGCGCGCCGGCATAGTCGAACTCCGCCGCCTGACCGATCACGATCGGGCCGGAGCCGATGACCATGACTTTGCGGATGCTGGTATCAATCGGCATGGTGCGTACCTCCCATCAGGTCACAGAATCGGTCGAAGAGAAAGGCCGTGTCGTGCGGGCCCGAGCACGCCTCGGGGTGAAACTGCACGGAAAAGGCCTGCAGGTCGGGGTAGTCCACGCCTTCGCACGTGCCGTCGTTGGCGTTGACGTAGCGGATGACGCCGGTTTTCACACTCTCGGGCACGACGGCGTAGCCATGGTTCTGGCTGGTGAGGAACGTGCGCGTGCCGCACACGTCGCGCGCCGGCTGGTTCACGCCGCGGTGGCCATACTTGAGCTTCACGGTGCTGCCGCCCTGCGCCAGCGCCATGAGCTGGTGGCCGAGGCAGATGCCGAACATCGGGATGCGGCCGAAGAGCCTGGCGATCTCCGCGATCTGGCCGACGTTGTCCGTCGGGTCGCCGGGGCCATTGGAGAGCATGACGCCGTCATACCCGGCGGCGAGGATGTCTTCCGCCTTGGCAGAGCAGGGCAGCACCGTCACGGCGCAGCCACGGCGGCAGAGCTCGCGCGCGATGTTGCGCTTCGCGCCGTAGTCGATGAGCGCCACGCGGTGCAGCACATCGCCCTCCGGCCGGAGGGTGTAGCTTTCCGGCGTCGTCACCTGCGGCACGGGGTCCGTGATGCGGTAGGCGCGCAGGGGCGCGAGATCGTCCGGCACCGTGTCGCAGATGGCGGCGTTCATGGTGCCGGCCTCGCGCAGGATGCGCGTGACGGCGCGGGTGTCGATGCCGGCGATGCCGGGGATGTGGTTGGCTTTCAAAAACGCGTCGAGCGTTTCCTCGCACCGGAAGTTCGACGGCGTGGTGCACTGCTCGCGCACGACGTAGCCGCGCACGCAGCACTTGCCCTCAAAATCGGCCGGGATGATGCCGTAGTTGCCGATGAGCGGGAATGTCTGCAGCACGATCTGGCCGCAGTAGCTCGGGTCCGTGAGCGTTTCAATGTAGCCGTTCATGCCGGTGGTGAACACCAGCTCGCCCACCGTGTCGCACGGTGCGCCGAAAGCGAGGCCTGCAAAGACCTCGCCGTTTTCGAGTACCAGATATCGCTTCATAGCTCGATCTCCGCAAGCGTCGCCGCCATGACGGCCTTGATGGTGTGCATGCGGTTTTCGGCCTCCTGGAACACGACCGACTGCGCGCTTTCAAACACGTCGTCCGTGACCTCCATGGCCTCGCGGCCGAAGCGCGTGCACATCTCGTTGCCGATGGCGGTCTTTTTGTCGTGATATGCCGGCAGACAGTGCATGAAGATGGCGTCGGGGTCGGCCTTGGCCATGAGCGCCGCGTTGACCTGATACGGCGCGAGCGCGGCAATGCGCTCGGCCCAGACGGACGCGGGCTCGCCCATGGAGACCCAGATGTCGGTATAGATCACGTTCGCGCCCTGCACGGCCGCGGCGGGGTCGGAGATAAAGTCGAGCGTCGCGCCCGTCTGCGCCGCGATGGCCTGACATGCGGCGACGAGCTGCGCATCTGGGAAATAGCCCTCGGGCGCGCAGGCCGTGAAGTGCATGCCCATCTTCGCGCAGCCGACCATGAGGGAGTTGCCCATGTTGAAGCGCGCGTCGCCCATGTAGACGAGGTGGATGTTCTCCAGCGAGCCGAAGTGCTCCCGGATGGTCAGGAAGTCTGCGAGGATCTGCGTCGGGTGAAATTCATCCGTCAGGCCGTTCCAGACCGGGACGGAGGCGTACTGCGCCAGCTCCTCGACGATGCACTGGCCGAAGCCGCGGTACTCAATGCCGTCGAACATGCCCGAGAGCACGCGCGCCGTGTCGGCGATGCTCTCCTTCTTGCCGATCTGCGAGCCGGTGGAGTCGAGATACGTGCTGCCCATGCCCAGGTCGTGCGCCGCGACCTCGAAGCTGCTGCGCGTGCGCGTGCTCGTCTTTTCAAAGATGAGCGCGACGTTCTTGCCCTCGCACAGGCGGTGCGGGATACCGGCCTTCTTTTCGCTCTTGAGCTGGGCAGCGAGCCGGAGCAGGTAGTCGATCTGCTCGGGCGTGTAGTCGAGCAGCTTGAGAAAATCGTTGCCTTTGAGATTCATGTCGGTGTTCCTCCTTATTCTCCGGCGCAGACGTCTTTGAGCACGCTGACCGCCTGCTCGAGCTGCGCCATGGGGATGTTGAGCGCCGGCAGCAGGCGCACCTTGTTCTTCGCCGAGATGACGAGCACACCGCGCGCCATGCACGCCGCGATGACGTCCTTGACCGGGCGCTCCGGCTCCACGCCGAGCATCAGACCCAGACCCGTGACGCTCTTGACGCCCTTGGCGCCGGTGAGAGAGCTGACGATGAAGTCGGACTTTTCCTGCACGGACTGCAGCAGCGGGCCGTCGAGCCGGTGCAGAATGCTCAGCGCGCCGGCGCAGCAGACGGGGTTTCCGCCGAAGGTGGAGCCGTGGCTGCCGGGGGTGAGCACGTCCTGCATCTTCTCGCCGAGCAGCGTTGCGCCCAGCGGCAGGCCGCCGCCGAGGCCCTTGGCCGTGGAGACAATGTCCGGCGTGATGCCGTAGTGCATGTAGCCATAGAGCTTGCCGCTGCGGCCGTTGCCGATCTGCACCTCGTCGCAGATGAGCAGAATGTCCTGCTCGGCGGCGAGCTGCGCCGCGCCCTTGACGAAGGCCTGCGTCAGCGGGATGACGCCGCCCTCGCCCTGCACGACCTCCATCATGATGGCGGCGCACTTGTGCGCGGCCACCTGCGCCTTGAGATCGTCAAGGTTATTCGCCTCGGCGTAGGCAAAGCCCTCCGTCAGCGGCAGAAAGTCGTGGTGGAACACGTCCTGCCCGGTCGCGGCGAGCGTCGTGATCGTGCGGCCGTGGAAGCTGTTTTTGAGCGTGATGATGGTGTGGTATTCCGGGCCCTTATGGTCGGCGGCGTACTTGCGCGCAGCCTTGATGGCGCACTCGTTGGCCTCAGCGCCGGAGTTGGAGAAGAAGACCTTCTTCATGCCGGTCTTTTCGCACAGCAGCTGCGCCAGCTGCGCGTCGGGCGCGGTGTAGTAGAGGTTCGAGGCGTGCTGCACGGTGCACAGCTGCTCGGTCACGGCGCGGATCCACGCGGGGTCGGCGATGCCGAAGCTGTTGACGGCGATGCCCGTCGCCATGTCGATATAGACCTTGCCGTCCGCGTCCCAGACGAGCGAGCCCTTGCCGCGCGCGATCGTCACGGGGAAGCGGGCGTAGGTGTTGGCGATATAGGTACTGTCAAGTTGCGGAATGTTCATCTGTTTTTCCTCCTTGTCCGGCAACGAACATGGTGCCGATGCCTTCGTTTGTCAGCATTTCGATCAGGATGGCGTGCGGCACGCGGCCGTCGATGATAAAGACGCGGTGCACGCCCCAGCGGATGGCATCGATGCAGCAGGTCACCTTCGGCAGCATGCCGCCGTTGATGACGCCGGACTCCATGAGCGCGCACGCGTCCGCCGTGTGGATGACGGGGATGAGCGTACTCGGGTCGTCCCTGTCGCGCAGGATGCCGCTGATGTCGGTCATGGCGATGAGGCTCTCGGCGCCCAGCTCGCCCGCGATGCGCGCGGCCGCCGTGTCGGCGTTGATGTTGTAGACATGGCCCTGCGTGTCGCACCCGACGGTGGACACGACGGGGATGTAGCCCTTGTCGATCACGTCGAGGATGGGGCGCACGTCGACCTTCGTGATCTCGCCCACGTAGCCGAGACGTTCATCGCGCACACGCGCCTGGATCATCTGCCCGTCGATGCCGGACAGGCCGATCGCCCGGCCGCCCTTGTGGCCGATGAGGTTGACGAGCGTCTTGTTGATCTTTCCGGCGAGGACCATCTGCACGATGTCGGCCGTCTCCGCGTCCGTGACGCGCAGGCCGTCGATAAACTGCGTCTGCTTGCCGAGCCGTTCGAGCGTTTCCGTGATCTCCGGCCCGCCGCCGTGCACGAGCACGACCTTCACCCCGATGAGCGACAGCAGCACGATGTCGCGCATGACGGAGTCTTTGAGCTTTTCGCTGATCATGGCGTTGCCGCCGTATTTGATGACAACGATCTTGCCGTTGTATTCCTGTATGTAGGGCAGCGCGTGGACGAGGACCTTTGCGCGCTGCGGATTCGTGATGTCCATGATGGTGTTCCTCCGGGTTCAGGTGCGGTAGTCGCCGTTGATCTTCACGTAGTCATACGTCAGGTCGCAGCCCCAGGCCGTGGCGCCCTCGTTGCCGGACTTGAGGTCCACGAGGATCTCGATCTCCTTTTCGAGCAGGACCTTTTTGGCTTCCTCCTCAGAAAACGGGATGCCCGCGCCGTCGGCGCACACGCGCACCGTGCCGGCCGCCGAACGGAAGGCCACGTCCACCTTGTGCACGTCCACATTCGCGCCGCTGTAGCCGATGGCGCACAGCACGCGGCCCCAGTTGGCGTCCGCGCCGAACATGGCGGCCTTGACGAGCGCTGAGCAGATGATGCTCTTTGCGACAGTCTTGGCGGTGCCGTGGTCGGAAGCGCCGGTGACGCAGCACTCAAGCAGACGCGTGGCGCCCTCGCCGTCGCCCGCGATCTGGCGGCAGAGCCAGACGGTCACGCTGTTGAGCGCGCGGCAGAAGGCCGTGAAGTCCGCGCCGGGCGCGGTGATCTCGGCATTGCCGGCGAGACCGTTTGCCAGGATGGCGACCATGTCGTTCGTGGACGTGTCGCCGTCGACGCTGACCATGTTGAAGGTATCCTGCACGTCGCCGGAGAGGGCGGCCTGCAGCATGGCGGGGCTGACGGCGCAGTCCGTCGTGAGGAAGACGAGCATGGTCGCGAGGTTCGGGTGGATCATGCCGGAGCCCTTGGCGATGCCGCCGATCGTGCAGGTCTTGCCGCCGGCGGTGAACTGCACGGCGATCTCCTTGCGGTGCGTGTCGGTGGTCATGATGGCCTCGGCCGCCTGGCCGGAGTGGTCGCCGAGCGCGGCGGCGAGCTGCGGCAGACCGGCGCGGATGGGCGCGAGATCGAGCGGCTGGCCGATCACGCCCGTGGACGCGACGATGACGTCCTGCGGCGCGATGTGCAGCTGCGCCGCCGTGAGCGCGCTCATCTCCTCGGCGACGGCGACGCCGTCGGCGTTGCAGGTGTTGGCATTGCCGCTGTTGCAGAGCACGGCCTGGGCCCTGCCGTCAGAAAGGTGCGCCTTCGTCACGGTCAGGGGCGCGCCCTTGACGAGGTTGGATGTATAGACCGCCGCGGCGCTGGCCGGGACGGCGCTGTAGATGAGCGCGAGGTCGCGCTTGGATTGGTTTCTGCGGATGCCGCAGTGGATGCCCGCGGCGGAAAAACCCTGTGCGGCGCACACGCCGCCGGTGACTTGCTTCATCATTCGTTCCTCCTTACAGATCGAGGCCGAAGCCCTTTTCCCTGCCCATGACGAGGTTCAGGCACTCGAGCGCGGCGCCGGACGCGCCCTTGCCGAGGTTGTCGAACACGGACGTGAGCAGGATGCGCTCTTCATTGCCGGAGACGGACACGACCATGCTGTCCTTGCCGGACATGGCGGCGGCGGACAGGAAGCCGTCCGCGCACGCGGGATCCTGATAGCGCACGACGGGGCCGGTGTACTTTGCGGCGTAGGCGGCCCGGATGTCCTCCGCCGTCTTGCCGGGGCAGAGCTGGGAGGCGAAGAGCGCGACGCTCGTTTCCATGCCGCTGTAGAAATTCGCCACGATCGGCGCAAACACCGGCGCGTGCGTCAGGCCCGGGATCGCGCACATCTCGCGCAGGTGCTTGTGCTGCTGCGCGAGACCGTACTGCCGGGGCGCAACATACAGGGGGTCGAGCGCATCGGCCTCGTACTCGGCGATCATCTTCTTGCCGCCGCCGCTGTAGCCCGTGAGCGAGTAGCACGTCAGTAGTGCGTCCGGCGGCAGGATGCCCGCCTCGACGAGCGGGTAGACCAGCACAATGAAGCCGCTGGCGTGGCAGCCGGGCACCGCAATGCGCTTGGCGGTTTGGATCGCGGCCTCGCGCTCGGGCGACAGCTCCGGGAAGCCGTATGTCCAGCCGGGGGCCGTGCGGTGCGCGGTCGAGGTGTCGAGCACGACCGTGTCCGGGTTCTCGACCAGGTCCGCCGCCGTGATGGCCGCCGCGTCCGGCAGACACAAAAACGCGATGTCCGCGCGGTTGAGCAGCACGCGCTGGGCCTCGATATCGTGGTGCAGCTCGGGCGGCAGCGTCAGCAGGTCGATGTCCGCGCGCTGGGCCAGCCGGTCGTAAATGCGCAGGCCGGCCGTGCCGGAGCTGCCGTCGATGAAAATGGTCGTTTTTTCGTTATGCATATCTCGTCCCTCGCAAGCGGATAAAAATCCATTTATATAAGGCCAATATACTACTGCGCGAATAAATATGCAACAAATTCATGCGCATTCTGCCGCGATTTGTGAAATTTGAAGAAACAGGCCCGGCGGGAGAAAAATGCCTTGTGCAGCATGTACATACATGGCCGCGCGAAATTGGAACATTTGCCGGATGGAGATGGGAAAATCGCCGCCCGGCCATTTTTGCAAATGGATAGGCGGCGGAATATACGCGTCAGATCTGAAATTCCTTGCTGTATTTGGCATAGTATTCATCAAAGCTGTGCGAGTGCATGGCCATGACGCTGTTGATATATTCATGGGTGTCAAACGAGTCGGACTCGAGCTCGATCATGGCGACGGCGATGTTCGAGCAGTGGTCGGACACGCGCTCGCAGTTGGTGAGCAGGTCGTTGAACGCGAAGCCGTGGTTGAGCGTGCACTCGCCGGACTGCAGGCGGTCGATGTGGTGCAGCTTCATCTCGTCGCAGAGGTTGTCGATGAGCTCCTCGAGCGGCTCGACGCGGTAGGCCGCGGCGACGTCGTTGTCGAGAAAGGCGTTGATCGTGATCTCAAGGATGCGCGTCACGGCCGCGAGCATGACCTTCAGCTCGCGCGCGCCGGCGGGCGAAAAGATGATCTTCTTCGCGTAGAGCTCCTGCGCCGTCTCACCGATGTTGAGCGAGTGGTCGCTGATGCGCTCCAGGTCGCTGATCGTGTGCAGGTATTTCGACACATCGGCTGTCTGGCGCGGCGTGAGCTCCTTGCTCGTGATTTTGATGAGGTAGGTGCCGAGCTTGTCCTCGTAGTGGTCGATGGCCTCCTCATTTTCCTGCAGGGCGACAAACTGCTCGTCGCTGAACTGGTCGAGCAGGGAGAACGCGGACAGGATGTTGTCCTGCGCCTGGCGGGCCATGGAGTCGATGGTCAGGCGGCTCTGCTCGATGGCCAGCGCCGGATGCTCCAGAAAGCGCTCCTCGAGCCGGTCGATATCAGCGAGCGCACCGGTGGACGGCTTGTCCGGGAACAGGAACGTGACGAGCTTTTCCAGCAGGGGGATCATTGGCGTGAGCAGCAGCACGGTCGCAAAGCGGAAGACCGTGTTGAGCAGGGCGACCGTCACCGTCGTGAGCACGGTGCTCATGAATGTGAAGTGCACGAACGCGTTGACGGTATAGAACACGGTGCCCCAGACGAGGGCGCCGATGACGTCGATGAGCAGGTAGACATAGGCGGTGCGCTTGCCCTTGACGCTCGCGCCGAGCGAGGACAGCAGCACCGGCACGGCCGCGCCGATGGCGATGCCGAGCGTGATGGGGAACGCGACCGCGAACGTGATCGTACCGGTCATGGCCAGCGCCTGCAGGATGCCGACGGCGGCCGAGGCGCTCTGCAGGATGCAGGTGAACAGTGTGCCGACGAGCACGCCGAGCAGCGGGTTGGAAAACCGGGTCAGCACGTCAATGAACACAGCGCTTTCCTTGAGCGGGGTCACGGCGCTGCTCATGGCGGACATACCGTACATGAGCACGGCGAAGCCGAGCAGAATGTCACCGACGTGGCGCTTGGTCAGGTCCCGGCAGAACATGCGCAGGACGATGCCGATCACGGCGACGACGCCCGTGAGCGTCGCCGTGCTCAGCAGCGACACCCAGCCCGAACCGCTGATGTCCGACAGGCAGAGGATCCAGCCCGTGATGCTCGTGCCGAGGATGGAGCCGAGCACGATGCCGATGGCCTGACGCACCTGCATCATGCCGGAGTTGACGAAGCCGACGACCATGACGGACGTGGCGGACGACGACTGGATCACGGAGGTGACGCCCGTGCCGAGCAGGACGCCCTTGAGCGGGGTGCTCGTGAGTTTATAAAGGATGATCTCCAGCTTGTTGCCGGCGACCTTCTTCAGGCCGTCGCCCATGAGCGTCATGCCGAACAGAAACAGTGCCACGCCGCCAAGCAGAGAGATCACATTGTTGATCCCCAAAACGCTTCACGCTCCCTTTACGATACTTTTTTCGCTTATGTTTCACTATATCAGAAAGCGGTGCAAAGATAAATGCCGGAATTGCACTTGCACGTGACGAAATTTGACGAAAAAACCGGTCGATTTTTGTGCAGAATATGACTTTTTCCACAAATGCGGCGGCCGTCGCAATCTTGACAATGTGCCGGTCTGCGTGCTATATTCCTATTATAATAATGTGTGTATATCTGCGCGCGGCTATGCGCGCGGGGAATGGAGGCACTTATGGTGGAAGAGAAGAAAAAGATCCTGATCCATACGGCGGACGGCGACCACGTGGTCGCCGTTGGGGAGCACAAGCCGAAGCAGACCTTCGGCGCCATGCCGGTCAAGGACTATGTGGCTGCGGTGGCGGACCCGGACGGTCTGCCGCAGGCGGGCAGTGTCGGCGCGGTCGTGTCGGCGCTGGCGGCGGCGATGGGGTCGCTGGCTGTGCGCGCGCTGCGCTCGGACGACGAGGCGCTGCAGAAAACGGCCGAGGAGCTGCGCCAGATGACCGACTACATGGTCTTTCAGATCGACGAGGAGCTGCGCGCGCGCGAGCCGCTCGATCGCCGCAGGGTCGAGGAGAATGTCACGCGCACCGATCTCGACAGCGCGCTGCGCGTCGCGAGCGACATTCCCAACGAGATCGTGTTCATCATGTGCCGCTGCATCGAGCTCATGAAAGAGGTCGTGGACAAGGGCGACGACCTGACCGCGTGCAGCGCGCTCGCGGCCGTGCATCTGAGCGTGGCGGCCATCCGCTGCATGCAGGCGGAGCTGCTGTCGTACGCCAAGATCATGGACGACGACGTGTTCGGCTATACGATCGTGCGCGAGGCCGAGCTGAACCTGGCCGACCATCAGGAGCTGATGGACGGGCTGGTCGAAGAGCTCACGCGCCGCCTGAAGCGCGCGAAAAAATAAGACAGCGAAAAGGACGCCCGGCCGGGCGTCCTTTTTCGCTTCGCAAGATAGATCTCATTCGAGGCGGGGCTTGGCCCCTCGAGCTCCCCGCTGTGCAAGCAGGCTTTCATGACGCAATCGGCTTCCACAGCCGCAAATGCTTATTGCCAAGCCGAGCCGCGTGTGCTATGATGCACACGGAAATCTGCACAATGCATTGGACAGAGTAGGAACAGTGCGTCAAGTGCGCCGGGATGGGAAGTTGTCCGGCGACGAAGGGGCCGTGCGCCCTGCGGTGCTGTTGCCGCTTCCGCTGCCACCAGGGGAAGACCCCCGCCGTGGCAACTGTCACGAAAGGAGTCTTGAAAAATGCATACGAAATGGACCGCCCGCCGCCTCGCGGGGGACGCAATGTTTGCCGCCATGGTCACGGTGCTGGGGCTGGTGTCGATCAGCACCGGCAATCTGAAGATCACCGTCGAGGCGCTGCCGGTGTTTCTCGGCGCGCTGCTGCTCGGCCCGGTCGACGGGCTGGCCATCGGCGGGGTGGGCACGCTGCTGTACCAGCTGCTGCGCTTCGGCGTGAGCGCCACGACCGCGCTCTGGATCGCACCGTATGTGCTGCTGGGGCTGTGCGTGGGCGCGGTGTCGGCGCGGCACGGTCACGACTGCACGCCGCGGCAGCTCGCGCTGCTGGCCGTGCTCGGTGAGCTGGGCATCACGGTGCTCAACACCGGGTCGCTGTATGTCGACAGTCTCATCTACGGGTACTATTCGCCGGTGTTCGTGTTCGGCACGCTGCCGCTGCGGCTGGCCATCTGCGTGGGAAAGGGCATCGTGCTCGCGCTGCTGCTGCCGGCGCTGCTGCGTGTCACGCGACGCGCGCTGCAGCCGTGGGCCGGCTGAAGATCGGAAAACCGCCGCTCCGGCCGGAGCGGCGGTTTTTCTTCGTGACGGTATGCACACCGGCGCTGCCTTTGAAAGCCGTTTTGCGTGGAGAGCACCCGCTGCGCACAGCGCCGGCGGTATGCATCCTCACGCGCCGGAAATGCCCAAAGATGCGAAAAAGGCTCGCCCGATCGGGCGAGCCTTGTTCGGTGCAATCATTGCAATTCACACAGCGCGGGTGACCTTGCCGCTGCGGAGGCAGCGGGTGCATGCGTAGACGTGCTGGGGTTTGCCGTCCACGATGGCCTTGACGCGCTTCACATTGGGTTTCCAAGTGCGGTTCGAGCGGCGGTGAGAGTGGCTCACTTGGATGCCGAAGCTCACGCCCTTGTCGCAAAACTGACATTTTGCCATTGGTTGAAGCACCTCCTTCTCTATTGTCTGCGAGAACAGCTTTCTCATAATAGCAGAAACCCCGGCCGATTGCAAGATGATTTTCACATTTTCTGCGCATTTTCCGTTCTGCGGCCGGAAAAAATGCCTGCTGCCGCGCAAAAGCCGTTGCCAAATGCCGCCGCTTTGGGTACAATGGGATGCGGGGGAGCAGATGCTCGCCCGGACGAAAAATTTCTCCGCCGCCGCACCGGCGGCTTTACCGGAAAGGAGGCGCGCACGATGGGCGCACCGCATTATACCGTCGCGCTGCAAAAGGTCGCCGCCGAGCAGGGGCTGACCGTCCTGCACGCGGCCAAAGACTACGCCACGCGCGAGATCTGCACCGCCGACGTCAACCGCCCGGGCCTGCAGCTCGCCGGGTTTTACAACTACTTTGACCCCGAGCGGATGCAGATCATCGGCCGCGTCGAGACTACGTATCTCGAGACGCTGACGCCCGACCAGCGGCGCGAACGCTTTGCGCAGTTCATGCGCTACAACATCATCGGCCTTGTCGTCTGCCACGGCATGGACCCGTTTCCCGAGTGCCTGGAGATGGCCGAAAAGTACGACCGCAACCTCTTTCTCGTGCGCAAGGATACGTCGGAATTCATGGCCGACCTCATCGCCTCGCTCTCGGGCTATCTCGCCCCGCGGCTGACGCAGCACGGCGTGCTCGTCGAGGTGTTCGGCGAAGGCGTGCTCATCACGGGCGACAGCGGCGTCGGCAAGAGCGAGACGGCACTCGAGCTCATCAAGCGCGGCCACCGCCTCGTCGCAGACGATGCCGTCGAGATCAAGCGCATCAACCGCACGACGCTCATGGGCTCCGCGCCCGAGATGATCCGCTACTACATGGAGCTGCGCGGCATCGGCGTGATCGATGCGCGGCGCATCTACGGTATCGGCGCCGTCAAACCCGAGACGCGCGTGGATCTCGTCGTGCAGCTCGAGCCGTGGGAGGACGGCAAGGCCTATGACCGGCTGGGCCTGACGACGGAATATTGCGAGATCCTCAACGTGCGCGTGCCGTGCGTGACGATCCCGGTCGGGCCGGGGCGCAACCTCGCGGTCATCCTCGAGCTTGCCGCCATGAACAACCGCCAGAAGGGCATGGGCTACAACGCGGCGCAGGAGCTCGCGCTCGAGCACGACCGCAGCATCGACCTCGGCATCGGGTTCTGACCCGGAAAGGAACTGGTATATGACGAATCTCGACCCCATCGTCCGCGCGCTGCGCGAGCAGCTGCCGGAACTGGAGCTTTTGGAATACGAACCGATGCGCGCGCACTGCTCGCTGCGCATCGGCGGGCCGGCGCGCGCGCTCGTGCGCCCCGCGTCTGCGGAGGAGACGGCGGCCGTCTGCCGCATCGTGCGCGCGGGCGGCGCGCAGCCGCTCGTCATTGGCAACGGCACGAACCTGCTCGTCACCGACGGGGATGTGAACCGCATCGTCGTGCAGATGGGCGAGCGCATGGCGGATGTCGCGCGCGCGGACGCGACGCACCTGCGCGCGGGCGCGGGCATCCCGCTCGCGCGGCTGGCACAGGCGGCGCTGGGCTATGGGCTCGCGGGGCTGGAGTTTGCCCACGGCATCCCCGGGTCTCTGGGCGGCGCGGTGTCGATGAACGCGGGCGCTTACGGCGGCGAGATGAAGGACGTCGTCGTCGCGACGCGCTACCTCGACCACGACCTGACCCTGCGCGAGGCCGTGGGTGCAGCGCATGATTTCGGCTACCGGCACAGTGCCTTTTCCGACGCGGACTGCGTCGTGCTCGGCAGCACGCTCGCGCTCACGCCAGACGATCCTGCGGAAATTCAGGCGCGCATGCGCGACCTGAGCGAGCGCCGCCGCAGCCGCCAGCCGCTCGACCTGCCGAGCGCGGGCAGCACGTTCAAGCGCCCCGCGGGGGGCTACGCCGCCGCGCTCATCGACCAGGCGGGCCTCAAGGGCTACGCCGTCGGCGGCGCGCAGGTGAGCGAAAAGCACGCGGGCTTCGTCGTCAACCGCGGCGGGGCCACGTTTGACGATGTGCTGCGGCTCATGGATCATATCCGCAGCGAGGTGTTGCGCACGTCCGGCGTGGAGCTTGAGCCGGAAGTGAAGATCATCCGGGGGTGACGGGATGGAATTTCTGATCGTATCGGGCCTGTCCGGCGGCGGCAAGAGCCGCGCGGCCGACGTGCTGGAGGATCTGGACTTTTACTGCGTGGACAACATGCCCACGGCGCTGCTGACGAAGTTTGCCGAGCTCTGCCTTGCCACGCGCGGAAGATATGAAAAGGTCGCGCTCGTGACGGACATCCGCAGCCAGGAGAGCTTTTCCGAGCTCTTTGCCGCGCTCGGGGAGCTGGCGAACATGGGCGTGGACTACCGCATTTTGTTCGTCGAGGCATCGGAGAGCGCTATCGTGCGCCGCTACAAGGAGTCGCGCCGGCCGCACCCGCTGCAGGCCGAGAGCCGCTGCTCCCTGCCCGAGGCCGTGCGCCGCGAGAGCGAGCTGCTCGCCCCCGTGCGCGAGCGCGCAGACTATGTCATCAACACGACGGGCCTCACGCTCGCCATGCTGCAAAAACGCATCTGCGAGTACTTTGCCGACGGCGGCACCCGGCGCGACATTCTCATCAATGTCGTGTCCTTCGGCTTCAAGTACGGCATCCCGATCGACGCCGACCTCGTGTTCGACGTGCGCTTTCTGCCGAACCCGTTTTACGTCGAAAAGCTCCGCCACCTGAGCGGCATGGACGCCGAGGTGCAGGAATACGTCCTGCGCAGCGACGTGGCCAGGAGCTTTCTCGATAAGCTCACCGGCATGATCGATTTTCTTCTGCCGCAGTACGCCGCCGAGGGGCGCTACGCGCTGACCATCGGCATCGGCTGCACCGGCGGGCAGCACCGCAGCGTGGCCGTGGCCAAGGCACTGACGGATTACCTCGCCGCGCGCGACGCCAACGTCCGCCTGCGCAACCGGGACTTTCCCAAGAGCTGACGGAGGCACGCCATGTCCTTTGCATCCGATGTGAAAAACGAGCTGTGCCGCGTGCCGCTCGGCCGCCACTGCTGCGCCGTGGCCGAGGCCTACGGTGTGCTGCTGTACTGCCACACGTTCACGACGCGGGAGATCCGCATCGTCACGGCGTGCGACGCCTTCGCCGAGCGGCTGCCGAAGCTGTTTCGCCGTGCGTTCGGCGCGCACTTTGCCCTGCCGGCTTCGGTGCCGACCGGCGGCCGCCATGTGCTGACCATCACCGACCGCGCCGCCATCGAGACGGTGTTCGCCGCCTTTGGCGCCGACCTCTCGCGCACGGTCGCGCACCACATCAACCTCGCCGTGCTGGAAAGTGACTGCTGCAAGGCGTCATTCCTGCGGGGGGCATTTCTCGCGGGCGGCAGCGTCACCGATCCGAGCAAGAACTACCACCTCGAGCTCATCACGGCGCACGCGAGCGTCAGCCGCGAGACGGCCGCCCTGCTCACGGAGCTGGGCTTTGCCGCGCGCAGCATCGAACGCGGCGCCAACACCGTGCTCTATTTTAAAAAGTCCGAGGCTATCGAGGACTTCCTGACCAAGATCGGCGCGCCCTGCGCCGCCATGGACATCATGTCCGCCAAGGTGGAGAAGTCCATGAACAACACCATCAACCGCAAGGTCAACTGTGACACCGCCAACGCCGACAAGGTCGTCGCCGCAGCGCAGGAGCAGATCGACGCTATCCGCCGCATCGAGCGCGACTACGGGCTCGACGTGCTGCCGGAAAAGCTGCAGAGCGCGGCGCTGCTGCGCATTGCCAATCCCGAGGCGAGCCTTGCCGACCTTGCCACGCTCTCGTATCCGCCGGTGACGAAGAGCTGCCTGAACTACCGGCTGAAAAAGCTCATGGAATTTCACATGGACGACTGAAAGGAACGCACGATGGGGTTTGCACACCTGCACGTACATAGTGAATACAGCCTGCTCGACGGCGCATGCCGCATCGGGCCGCTCATCGAGCGCGCCAAGGAGCTGGGCCAGACCGCGCTGGCGATCACCGACCACGGTGTCATGTACGGCGCGGTCGCTTTTTACAAGGCGGCGGTCGCTGCCGGCATCCGGCCGATCATCGGCTGCGAGGTCTATGTCGCCCCGCGCGGGATGACCGACCGCGTCCACGGCGTGGACGATGCCTACACGCACCTGATTCTGCTCTGCCGGGACGAGACGGGCTACCACAACCTGTGCTATCTCGTGTCGGCGGCGTTCGAGCGCGGGTTTTACGGCAAGCCGCGCATCGACTGGCCGCTGCTGCACAAACATGCCGAGGGACTCATCTGCCTGAGCGGCTGCGTGGCGGGCGACATTTCACGCGCGGTGCTGCGGGGAGATTATGAGGCTGCCAAGGCGCGTGCCGAGGAACTGCAGAAACTCTTCGGTGAGGGGAACTTCTACCTCGAGCTGCAAAACCACCACATGACCGACGAGGCGCGTGTGCGCGCGGCGCTGCTGCGCATCCACCGCGAGACGGGCATCCCCCTCGCGGCGACGAACGACGTACACTATATTAAAAAACAGGACGCCTACGATCAGGACGTGCTGCTGTGCATCCAGACCGGGCAGACGCTCGACAGCCCGGACCGCCTGCGCTTCCCGAACGACGAGTTTTACCTCAAGAGCGAGGCCGAGATGCGCGCGCTCTTTGACGAATACCCCGACGCGGTGGAAAATACGCAGCGCATCGCCGACCGCTGCCGATTCGACTTCACATTCGGCCACTACCACCTGCCGCGCTTTCTGCTGCCGGAGGGGGAGACGGACGCGGACGCGTACCTCACGAAGCTGTGCGAGCGCGGCTTTTCCCGGCGCTACGGCGACCGGCCGGAGGTGCGCAAGCGGCTGGACTATGAGCTGAACATGATCCGGCGCATGGGCTTTGTGGACTACTTTCTCATCGTGAGCGATTTCATCGGCTACGCCAAGGGCCAGCACATCCCCGTCGGGCCCGGGCGCGGGAGCGCGGCCGGCAGCGTCGTGTCCTACTGCCTCGGCATCACGGACGTGGACCCCGTGCAGTATAACCTCTACTTTGAGCGCTTTCTCAACCCCGAGCGCGTGAGCATGCCGGATATCGACGTGGACTTCTGCGTGCAGCGGCGCGGGGAAGTGATCGACTACGTCATCCGCAAATACGGCGCCGACCACGTGGCGCAGATCGTTACCTTCGGCACCATGGCTGCGCGTGCGGCCATCCGCGACGTCGGCAGGGTCATGAACATGACCTACGCCGAGGTGGATGCCGTGGCCAAGGCCATCCCTGGCGGCATCAACACCACGCTCGACGAGGCGCTGCAGCAGTCACAGACGCTGCGCGCCATGTACGACGGGGACGACCGGCTGCACCAGCTCATCGACACGGCCCGCGCCATCGAGGGCATGCCGCGCCACGCGTCCACGCACGCGGCGGGCGTGGTCATCACGGAGCAGCCGGTGTATGCCTACGTGCCGCTGGCGAGCAACGACGGCGCGCTCGTGTGCCAGTTCCAGATGACGACGCTCGAGGAGCTCGGATTGCTGAAGATGGACTTTCTCGGCCTGCGCAACCTCACCGTGCTCGAGGACGCGGCGCGCCAGGTGCGCCGCCGCGAGCCGGGGTTCCAGGTCGAGCGCATCCCGCTCGACGACCAGAAAACGTTTGATATGCTCGCCGCCGGGCGCACCGTCGGCGTGTTCCAGCTTGAGAGCGCGGGCATCACGGCCGTGTGCATGGGGCTGCGCCCGCGCAGCATCGAGGACATCACCGCCGTCATCGCGCTCTACCGCCCCGGGCCGATGGAGGGCATCCCGCGGTTTCTCGCCTGCTCGGCGCACCCGGAGCGCATTACCTATAAGCACCCCATGCTCGAGCCGATCCTCGCCGTGACCTACGGCTGCATCGTCTATCAGGAGCAGGTCATCGAGATCTTCCGGCAGCTGGCCGGGTTCTCGCTCGGCCAGGCGGACATGATCCGCCGCGCCATGTCGAAGAAGAAGGAGGCCGTCATCACGGCCGAGCGCGCCGCCTTCGTGCACGGCGATCCCGAGCGGAACATCCCCGGCGCGGTGGCCCGCGGCGTGCCGGAGCAGACGGCAAACGAAATTTACGACGAGATCCTCGCCTTCGCGAGCTACGCCTTCAACAAGGCGCACGCGGTGTCCTACGCCATCGTGTCCTACCGCACGGCGTACATGAAGCGCAACTACCCGCACGAATACATGGCGGCGCTGCTGACCTCCGTGCTCGACAACACGCCGAAGGTCACGGAGTACATCGCCGAGTGCCGCGAGCTGGGCATCCGCCTGCTGCCGCCGGACATCAACGCGTCCGACGCCGATTTCACCGTCGAGGGGGGCGACCTGCGCTTCGGCCTCGTGGCCATCAAGGGCGTGGGGCGCGGGCTCATCCAGGCGCTCATGCGCGAGCGGGAGATCGGCGGGCCGTTCACGGCGTTTGACGAGTTCTGCCGCCGCATGAACGGGCACGACCTCAACCGCCGCGCCGTCGAGAGCCTCGTCCGCGCCGGCTGCTTTGACCGCATGGGCTACAAGCGCAAGGCGCTCATGCAGTCGGTCGACCGCGTGCTGGGCGGCGCCGCGAGCGAGAGCCGCATGAACCTCACCGGCCAGATGAACCTCTTCAGCGCGCCGGACGACGGGGGCGAGCCCGCCGACACGACGCAGCTCGTGCTGCCGGACGTGGAGGAGTTCACGCGCGCAGAGCTCATGGCCATGGAGCGCGAGACGACGGGGCTCTACCTCACCGGCCACCCGATGGACGACTACCGCGTGCTCGCGCAGCAGGCCGGGGCTGCGCCTATGGGCGACATCCTCGCAAGCTTCCACGCCCCGGTCACGGCCGCGCACCGCTACCGCGACGGGCAGCGCGTCGTGCTCGCCGGCATCTGCACCGCCAGCCGCGAGCGCGCCACGCGCAAGAACACCCGTATGGCCTACCTCCAGCTCGAGGACGACAGCGGCAGCATGGAGGTGCTCGTGTTTTCGCCCGCGCTCGACGCCTGCCGCGACCTGCTGGCGCAGGAAAACCCCGCGCTGCTGATCGCCGGGCGCATCTCGACGCGCGACGAATCGGATCCGCAGCTCGTGGCGGACAAGGTCCTGCCGCTGACGGAGCAGGGGCTTCAGACCCTGCGCACGCCGCCGCGCCGCGACCCGCCGCCCCGGCCCGCACCGCCGAAGCGGCAGCGCCTCTGGGTGCGGCTGCCGGATAAGGACCACCCGGCCGTGAAGCGCATAGAACTGATTCTGAAAATGTTCCCCGGCGACGAGCAGCTCGTGCTCGTGTTTGAGGACACGGGCCGCCGCGCCGCCGCCCGCTGCGTCGTGCACCCCGCGCTCGTCGAGGAGCTGCGCGAGCTCGCGGGCCCCGGCAACGTCGCCGTCACGGAGGAGAAACCCCGCTGACGCGCCGGACAGTTGACGCGCCGGGCATTTTATGGTATCATGAACGTTAATTTATCTCCCGTCCGGATAGGCACCGGCTGGGGGAGATATTCAGGAGTGTGATGATCCGCAATGGACGCTGGCCCTAAGCAGGATTTATGGAATCTTTTGCCTGTTATCATCGTGCTGCTCCTTGGCGCGGCCTATTTCGCCATCATGGAGACAGCCTTTGCATCTGCGAGCCGCATCCGGCTCAAAGCCGCCGCTGACCACGGCAATCGCCGCGCCGAGCAGGCGATGTATGTACTCGACCACTTCGATCAGGCGATCACGACGCTGCTGATCGGCACGAATATTCTGCACCTGACGATCGCGACGCTCGTGACCGTGGCCGTGCAGCGGCAGTGGGGCATATGGGCCGTCACCGCCGGCACGCTCATCACGACCGTGGTCGTGTTCTTTGCCGGGGAGATGCTGCCCAAGAGCATCGCCAAGAAATACGCCGAGCGGCTGGCCATGCGCACGGCCCGCTCGCTGCGGTTTTTCATGCTGCTCTTCAAGCCTCTGTCCGCCCTGCTCACCGCCTTCGGCAACGCCGTCGCCCGCCGCGTGCAGAGCGAGCCCGTTGTGACCGTGACGGAGGACGAGCTGGCCGACATTATTGAGAACATGACCGACGACGGGGAGCTGACCGCCGAGCGCGGCGAGCTCATGAGCTCGGCCCTGTCGTTTGCCGAGGTGCCGGTCGAGAGCGTCATCACGGCGCGCGTGGACGTCGCCGCCGTGGACGTGGACGATCCGCCGGAGGATATCCTTGCCTACGTGCGCGAGCAGCGCCACAGCCGCCTGCCCGTGTACGCCGACAGCATCGACAATGTCGTCGGCATCCTGCAGATCCGCAAATACATCAAGGCCTGCATCAAAAACGGCGGCAAGGCCGTGGATGTCCGGCCCCTGCTCGACGAGCCCGTGTTCGTGCACCAGAGCACCCTCATCGCCGAGGTGCTGCCCGAGCTCAGCCGCCGTAAGGCCAATCTCGCCATCGTCACCGACAATTACGGCGGCACCCTCGGCATCGTGACCGTGGAGGACATCGTCGAGGAGCTCGTCGGCGAGATCTGGGACGAGGACGATGTGGTCGAGGAGTCGTTCGTGCCGCTCGGCGGCGGCCGCTACGAGGTCGATGCCGAGATGACCGTCGGCGAGGTGTTCGACCGGCTCGACTACACCGACCCCGAGGACGACGAGGAGCTGCAGTATAAGCTGCTCGGCGAGTGGACGTATGAGCAGTTTTTCTACATCCCGCGCGAGCGGGAGGGCTTCCGCTATCACCGGCTCGACGTGCGCATCTCTGACATGAAGCAAAAGCGCATTGTCAAGCTCATCGTGCGCCTGTTGCCGGAGGGCTCCGACGAGGCCGCGCCCAAGGACGCCGCCCCGGAGAAAGGGGGCGAGACGGCATGAGCATCGTGTGGTATTTTGTCGCGCTCGTCGTGCTGATCGCACTGTCCGCGTTCTTCTCCGCGTCCGAGATGTCGTATTCGTCGGCCAACCGGCTCCGGCTCGAAAACGCCGCCGAGGACGGCAGCCGCCGCGCGAAGACCGCTGTCGGCATCCTCGACCACTTCGACCGCACCCTCAGCGCCATCCTCATCGGCAACAACCTCGTCAACATCGCGGCGTCGTCGCTCGGCTCCGTGATCGTCATCCTGCTCGCGGGCGAGCAGTGGACGTGGGTGTCCACCGTCGTGCTGACGCTGCTGGTCATCATCTTCGGCGAGACGATGCCGAAGATCGTCGCCAAGAAAAACGCCAACAGCCTTGCCTTGCGCAATGCGTATGTCATCCGTGCGCTGTCGGTCATCCTCTATCCCGTGATCTGGCTCGTGGTCGGGCTCGTGCACCTCATCACGCGCCCGCTGCGTGGCGACACCGGCGACGGCGACCCCGAGGAGGCCGCCTCGCAGGAGCTGCAGTCGATCATCGAGACCGCCGAGGACGAGGACGTGCTCGATGAGGACCGCAGCGAGCTGCTGCGCTCCGCGCTCGACTTTTCCGACATCAGCGCGAGCGAGGCCATGACCGCCCGCGTCGACATGGTCGCCATCGATATCGACGATGACTGGGAAGATATCGTGCGCATCATTGACGATTCGTCGTATTCCCGCCTGCCGGTCTATTCCGGCAGCGTGGACAATATCATCGGTTTTCTGTATCTCAACCGCTTTTTCAAGGCCATGATGGACGGCCGGCCGGACGATCTGCGCGCGCAGCTCATCCCGCCGTGCTTCGTGTACAAGACCACGCGCCTGCCCGACGTGCTGGCAAAGCTCCGCCGCGAGCAGAAGCACCTCGCTGTCGTCACGGACGAGTTCGGCGGCACGCTCGGCGTCATCACGATGGAGGACGTGCTCGAGGAGCTCGTCGGCGATATCTGGGACGAGACCGACGAGGTCGAAAAAGAGGTCGTCGCGCGGCCCGACGGCGGCTATGAGCTCGACGGTGCCATGACGCTCTCGGACTTTCTCGAGCTGCTCGGCTGGAACGAGGACGCCCTCGACGATGCCGACAGCACCACCGTCGGCGGCTGGACGCTCGAGCGCTTCGGCACGTTCCCGAAGCCGGGCGACAGCTTCCGGTATGAAAACCTCACCGTCACGGTCCTCGCCATGGACGGCCGCCGCGTCGAGCGCGTGCTCGTGCAGCCCGACCCGCCCGAGAACAAGGACGAATAACGCGTTTTGGCAAGCCGATCCGGCCTGTGCAATTTTTGCACAGGCCGGATTTTTGCTTCCCCGTGTGAGGGATCTTGTGCCCGAGGTGGGAAAAATTGTCCAAACGGCGCAAGATGTGGCGGTTTGTATCAGAAATCCGTTAATGTGTGAAAGTTTTTGCACAGAAGCGGACACGAAGTTTCATTTTTGGCTTGCTATTTGCGCCTGAAACAGGTATAATGAATGCATATTGAATCTTTTTGTGAGGAAAATTTCAAAAAAGGAGAAACAACTATGAAGTTCAACAAAATCGTGGCGCTGGCGCTCGCCCTCGTCATGGTGTTTGCGCTGTGCGCCTGCGGCGGCAGCACCGACACCAAAAAGGACGACAGCAACTCCGCTGCCAAGGTCGATACCAACACCGTCTCCGTCGGCGCGATCATCATCGCCCGCGACGATGTCCCGACCGACCAGATCTATGCGTTCGTGTCCACCATCTTCAACAATCTTGACGCCATCACCGCCCAGCACGCCAAGGGTGCGGAGCTGAGCATCGAGGCTGCCGCCTCCGTCAAGGGCGTGCCGTATCACCCCGGCGCTGCCAAATACTTTGAGGAGAAGGGCGTCAAGGTCGACGCGGTCAAGGACGGCGCCGGCAACGGCACCGCTTCCGCCCTCAGCTTCGGCACCGGCGGCGAGTCCGGCACGTACTACGCCTTCGGCGGCGTGCTCGCTTCCTTTGTCTCCGGCAAGTCCGACTGCAAGGTCACGGCCCTCACCTCCGGCGGCTCTCAGGCCAACGTCGAGGATCTGACCAACGGCAACGTGCAGCTCGCTTTCGTGCAGAGCGACGTTATGAACTACGCTTACAACGGCCAGCGCCTGTTTGACAGCCCGGTCACCGGCTTCTCCGTCGTCGCCCAGCTGTATCAGGAGCAGGTCCAGATCGTCACCACCAACCCTGACATCAAGACCGTTGCCGACCTCGCCGGCAAGAAGGTCTCCATCGGCGCTGCCGGCTCCGGCGTGTACTTCAACGCCATTGACGTGCTCAACGCCTACGACCTCAAGGAGTCTGACATCTCCGCCGTGTACCAGAGCTTCGGCGACAGCGCCGAGAGCCTGAAGGACGGCAAGATCGACGCCGCGTTCATCGTCGCCGGTGCGCCCACTACGGCCATCACCGACCTCGCCACCGCCGGCAGTGTCTACCTCGTCAGCCTCGACGACAGCCACGTGCAGTCCCTGCTCGCGTCCTCCCCGTACTACACCGCCGCCACCATCAAGGCCGGCACCTATTGATGCCCGACCCGGTGATGCGCCGCATCCCGTAAACGTTCGCTACGGCGTCAGTACCCCTGACGCCGTAGTTTTTCCATTCTAACCGGAACGGAGGTTTCCCCCTATGTCTGACACCAAAAAGGCCGCGGACGCCGCGGCAAACGCTTCGCTGCAGGAGGAAATGGACGCCGTCATGCGCAAGTATGACCGCGAATCCGCCACCCGCGTCTGGACGGGCAAGCCCAAGATCGTCATTTCCGTCGTCATGGCGCTGTTTTCGGTCTACTGCATCTGGTCGACGCTGTTCAGCACCGCCGCGCTCGAGATCCGCCTGACCGCGTTCCTCGGGCTGATCGTCATCATGGGCTACCTGACCTATCCCGCCAGCAAGAAGCATGTGCACGCCAACCGCCTGCCGTGGTACGACATTGTCATCATGGTCATCGGTGCGGCTGCATTTTTCTACTATTGCTTTAACTACACCGTGCTCATCAAGACGCTCACCAGCGCCGCCAAGATGACGCCGTTTCTCATCGCCGTCGGCGTGGCCGGCATCCTCGTGCTGGCCGAGCTGTGCCGCCGCTGCGTCGGCCTGCCGATCCTCGTGGTCGTCGGCGCGCTGCTCGTGTACACGTTCGTGAGCATGCTCAACGCCGGGCAGACGTTCCAGCAGGTGCTCGGCCGCGTGATCTACACGCTGTTTTTCGGCACGTCCGGCGTGCTGAGCACGCCCGTGCAGGTGTGCGCGAAGTTCATCGCCGTGTTCATCATCTTCGGCGGCTTCCTGGAGCGCACCGGCATCGCCAGCTTCTTCATCGACGCGGCCAACGCCATTGCCGGCTGGACCTCCGGCGGCCCGGCCAAGGTCGCCGTCATCTCGTCCGCGCTGTGCGGCATGGTGTCCGGCTCCTCGGTCGGCAACACCGTCACCACCGGCTCGGTCACCATCCCGATGATGAAAAAGACCGGCTACAAGCCGGAGTTCGCCGGCGCCGTCGAGGCGGCGGCCTCCACCGGCGGCCAGATCATGCCCCCCATCATGGGCGCGGCCGCGTTCCTCATGGCCGAGTACATGGGCGTGACGTACGGCCAGGTCACCCTCTGGGCCATCCTGCCTGCCGTGCTGTATTTCGGCGGCATCTTCATCTCCGTGCATCTCGAGGCCAAGAAGCTCGGCCTGCGCGGCATCCCGCGCTCGGAGCTGCCCCGCTTCAAGTACCTCATCCGCAATGTCTATCTGCTGCTGCCGCTCGTGTTCCTGATCTGGATGGTCACGGCGAACATCCGCTCGCTGCAGTTTTCCGCCGCGATCGCCATCCTCATCTCCATCGCCGTGAGCCTCGTCGGCACCATCCGCGACGCCGCGGCCGAGGTCAAGGAGACGAAGACCGGCAGCGTCGCCGGCATCACCGCCAAGAAGACCGGCCGCATGATCCTCGACTCGCTCGAGGCCGGCGGCAAGGGCAGTATCACCGTCGCCGTGGCCTGCGCCATGGCCGGCATGATCGCGGGCTGCATCACCGTCACGGGTCTGGCGTCCAAGCTCATCAGCGGCGTCATCGCGATCAGCAGCGCCATCCCGAACCCGACGCTCTCGCTGCTGCTGGCGCTCTTCCTGACGATGCTGTGCTGCATCGTGCTCGGCATGGGCGTGCCCACGACCGCCAACTACTGCATCATGGCCTCCACCTGCGCGCCGATCCTCATCACGCTCGGCATCCCGAAGGTCGCGGCCCACTTCTTCGTGTTCTACTTCGGCATCGTCGCCGATATCACGCCGCCGGTCGCGCTGGCTGCCTACGCCGGTTCCGCCATCGCCAAGTCCGACCCCATGAAGACTGGCATCAATGCCACGAAGCTCGCCATCGCGGCGTTCATCGTGCCGTACATCTTCGCGATGAACCCCTCCATGCTGCTCATGGATCAGGGTGTGCTCGCCGCCATCCAGGTCATCATCACGTCCTGCCTCGGCATCTTCGCCATCGCTGCCGCGCTCGAGGGCTACATCGTCACGCACGCACCCTGGTGGCAGCGCATCCTGCTCGCCGCCGGCGGCCTGTGCCTGGTCGACCCCGACCTCATGACCGACGTTGTCGGCATCGCGGTCATCGTGGTCGTCGTTGTGCTGCAGATCGTCATGCGCAAGCGCAGCAAGCCCGCGGCTGCGTAAAAAAACCGGAACCTTTCGCTCGGATGCACGTCAGACCATCTGGCGTGCATCTTTTTGCGTGCTGCGCGCCACACGGCCGGGGACTTTACACCCGCGGGCCGGAGGCGTATAATACTTATCATATTCCCGTGCAAAGATTCGGAAAGGAGCAATCTGCATGAAACGAAGCATTCTGGCGCTCGTGCTGTCGCTGGCAATGGCGCTCGCGCTGGCCGCCTGCGGCCGCAGCGAGGAGACCGCCGCGTCCGCCCAGACGACGGCCACGGCCGACAAGGCGGAGGACATCACCCTCTGCCCGACGTATGATAACGGCAAGGGCGGCTATTTTTCCGTCACGCTGCCGGCCAGCTGGGGCGACCATTACCTGACCGAGTGCGGCGCCAACGACGGCGGCTATTATGTCGGCTTTTACGAAAAGACCGACCACGACAACGGTCTGGGCGGTTTCCTGTTCATGCTTGCGGTCTTTCCCACCGATTATGACTATACCGAGCTGCCGGAGTATCAGGCTATCTGCGGCCTGACCGTCGACGGCGCGAACTACAACCTGATCGCCGAGCTGCCGACCGATGTGCAGTTTGCCAACGAGAATGCCGACCTTTACCGCAGCATGTCCAACGACTTTTCGACCATCCTCAAGAGCCTGACCTTCTCCAAGGGCGTCATGCGCACGGAGGTCACTGCACCCGTGGCCTCGGCGGACAGCGGCTCGTGAAAAGAAAATGCGTGCAAAGCAGCGCTTCCCGTTCGGGAGGCGCTGCTTTTTTTGGGACGTTTTACTTTTTCTTCGCCGCGGCGGCTGCCTGTTTGGCGAGGTATTTTGCCTCGTCCGGGCTGCCGCGCCAGAGCTGCTCTGCCACCGGGGCCCAGCAGGCGGCGTAATCATCGCACTTGCTGCACAGGTGCTCGGCTGTTTCGGGGCTCATGGGATCGGTCGAGTGCGCGCCGGATTCGGCAACGATGCGGCGCAGCTTTTCCGGATTTTCGAGCATCGGGCACGGGCGGAGCATATTGTCGTTGAACGGCTGCCCGTCGTGGTAGGCCAGAAACAGCGGCGAGCGCATGGCCTCGAGCAGGGTCTTTTCGCGGATGTTCGAATCGGAATAGTGAATGAACACGCACGGGTCCATATCGCCGTTGGCATTGATGTGCAGGTAGCGCCGGCCGCCTGCGATGCAGCCGCCGACGTACTGCGCGTCGTTCTGAAAGTCCATGGCGAACAGCGGCATCGTGGCGCGGTTGTGGCGGATGCGCTCGAGCACTGCCCGGCGCTGCTCCGGCGTGGGCAGCAGCTCGGGCGAGGCATCGTTGCCGACCGGCATGTAGTGGAAATACCAGATGAACAGGCAGCCGAGGTCGATGAGCTGTTGGAAATATTCTTCGGACGAGATGGCGTCCCAGTTCACGCTCGTGTAGCACGAGGAGATGCCGTAGATGAGCTTGCGCTCGTGCAGCAGCTCGATCGCGTGCAGCACCTTCTGATACGTGCCCGCGCCGCGGCGGCTGTCCGTCGTCGTCTCGTCGCCCTCGAGCGAGATGGCCGGGATGAAGTTTTTCACGCGCAGCATCTCGTCGGCAAACGCCTCGTCGATGAGCGTGCCGTTCGTGAAGCTGAGAAATTCGCACTCCGGGTGCCGCTCGCAGAGCGTGATGATGTCCTTTTTGCGCACAAGCGGTTCGCCGCCCGTGTAGATGTAAAAGTACACGCCCATGTCCGTGCCCTGGCGGATGATGTCGTCGAGCTCGTCGAGCGAGAGGTTGAGCTTGTTGCCGTACTCCGCTGCCCAGCAGCCCGTGCAGTGCAGGTTGCACGCCGAGGTCGGGTCCATGAGGATGGCCCACGGGATGTTGCACTGGTACTGCGCGCGCAGCGCATCCTGCCGCTCGCAGCCGATGATGTTGCCGTAGATGAAGAAGTTCACGAGCGTGGTTTTGAGCACGCCTGGGTCGACATCATTCAGGATGTGCTGCACCATCGGGTAGTGCGCATCGGTGGGGTCGAGGCACGCCTTGCGGATGGCGCGGCGCTGGCCCTCGAACTTTCCGGCACAGAACGTGTCCGCCCAGTCGAGGAGCTTCGGCAGGTTCTTGACCGGGTTTCGGTTCAGGTAGTCAATGGCCTGTTCGACGCTGAATTTTCTGATCTTGTCTGACAGCTGCATGAAAATTGCCTCCTTTGTGACGTTGCAAAATGCATCTGTTGGCCCAATTTGCCTCTATCTTAGCACGCATTTTTTGCCGGAAAACGGCCAAAATGTGTCATGTGGGAGGTTTTGATGCAGGCTGTGACAAGTGTCACAAAACAGCGGCCATGCCGCCGAGCAGGATGCCGAGGTTATCCGACCAGATGTCCGGAAACTGACGGAGGGGCAGGGGATTTTCCCCGAGGCCGGCCTCGATCGTGAAGCCCGGACGGCGGTAGTCCTGAATAAACCAGTCCTTGTAGCCCGCGTGGCCGGAGGCGTAGGGCGTCTCGGCCACGTCGTAGCCGCTCGCGGCGGCAAACTGCCGGGCGATCGCCTCGCTTCCCGGCACGTCATAGCCGTCGTACTGCCAGTAGATGACGCGGCCCTGCGTGTGGTACGACAGGGTGAGCAGCGGGTCGAGCGCACGGGTGAAGCCGTACATCGCCAGGCTCTCGGGCGCGACCAGCGGCGCGGGGCCGACATAGTCGCGCGGGCCGGGGCGCGTGTAGCCCGCGGCAAATTTGATCTCGCGCGCGATGCTCCACCCCGCGGGGTACTGGAGGTTGAGGTCGATGCCGCGGATGTTCGCCTTCCAGCCGGAGGGGAAGGGAATGTCGGGGTAATTGGCCGCGAGCGCTTTTGCCGCGGCGGTCGTCTCGGCGTCGAGCGCACCGGTCACGAGGTCGATGCCGTCCGGGTCCATGGCCGGGGCGAGCACAAGCGTGACCTTGGATAACAGGTCGCGGATGTTTTGGCCCTCGAGGTCGCCGCCGTCACCGAGGCGGGCGCACAGCTGCTCGCAGAACGTGAGCAGCAGCGGCGTCGTGATCCACTCGTTGGCGTGGTGCGCGGCGTTGTAAAACACGAGCTTCGGCCCGCTGCCGAGTGTCAGATACCACAGCGGCCGGCCAAGCACGCTGCGGCCGAACTCCCCGACGGCGAGCATGGGATAGCGCGCGGCCAGCCCGCGCACAATATACCCGATGAGCGCCGAGGAATAGGGAATGTCCGTCGGCGTGACGGAAAACGGCAGCGGGATCGTCAGCGACCGGCCGAGCGGCAGCCGCTCCGGGTCGAGGTAGGGATTGGCGAGCGCGATGGCGTCTACGCTCGTGCCGTACTGCCGCGCGATGGCGGAAAACGTGTCGCCCGCGCGGATGGTGCGCGTGACGATGCCAGTGTAGTACGGCAGCAGCGCGCGGTGCGTCCGCGCGCCCGCGATGCCGTCCGGCGTGAGGCCGCTGGCCGCCTGAAACGCGCGCACGGCCGCCGCCGTCTGCGCGCCGAAGATGCCGTCGAGCGCGCCCGGTGTCTGCCCCGCGCGTTTCAGCCCCAGCTGCAGCAGCGACACGAGCGCGCCCCGGTCGCCCTGTTTTAGGATTTGCGTCATGGAAATTCCTCCGATGCATCGAATTACCAAAACTGGTTTTGTACATCGTATGCGCGTCGACGCAGGCATTTGCACCCCGGCAGGCAATCGAGCAAGAATGTTCCGCCGCTATTTTGCCCGAAATCCGGCATACTGATACTGCACGCGCAAAGGGGGGATTTTTTGCGGAAACAACAACATTTTTTGCGCCGGTTCGCCGTCACGGCGGCTGTCGCGCTCGCGCTGTGCGTGGGCGTGTCGGCGCAGGCGGCGTCGCTCGTGCCGCTTGGCCGGGCCGTCGGCATCCAGATGACCACGGTGGGCATGCTCGTGGCGGACCTCGCCGAGGTGGACACGCCCGGCGGCAAGGCCACGCCCGCCAAGGACGCGGGATTGCTGCCCGGTGACGTGATCTGCCGCATCGATGGCCGGGACATCACGTCCTCGGCGGACTTTCTCGCCGCCATGGACGCGGCGGGAGACACCATGTCCGTGACGGTGCTGCGCGGGGGCGCGGAGGTCACGGCGACGGTCACGCCCGCCGTCACGGCCGACGGCACGCGGCAGCTCGGCCTCTGGCTGCGCGACGGGGTGACGGGCGTCGGCACGCTCACGTACTACGACCCGGCCACGGGGCGCTACGGTGCGCTCGGCCACGGCATCTCGGACGAGACGAGCGGCGTGCTCATGCCGCTGCGTGACGGCAGCGTGCTCTCGGCCGTCATCGCGGATGCGCGCCCCGGCGGCCACGGCACGGCCGGCGAGCTCGTCGGCAGCTTCGACCCCGGCAACCGCATCGGCGGCATCGAGCGCAACTGCATCTTCGGCATTTTCGGCACGCTGGACGCGCCGCCGGACGGTGTGGCCGTGGAAACTGCGCCGGCCGATGCGGTCAAGACCGGCAGCGCGACGATCCTGTCCACGGTCGCGGGCGAGGACGTGCGGGAGTACACGGTGGACATCAGCCGGGTGTATCATGACGGCGGGTGCACACGCTTTCTCATCACCGTCACCGATCCGGACCTGCTGGCCGTGACCGGCGGCATCGTGCAGGGCATGAGCGGCAGCCCCATTTTGCAGGACGGCAAGCTCATCGGTGCGGTGACGCACGTGCTGCTTTCAGACCCCGCCAAGGGCTACGGCGTGAGCATTGACGACATGCTCGCAGCCTCGGCGGCGCAGGACAAGGCAGCGTAAGACATCACGATCTCGGGCGGGCGCGCCGGGCATTTGCCCGGCGCGCTTTGCTGTGCGGTGCGCAGCACCGCACAGCAAAGCAAGATCATATCCAAGGCGGGCCTTGCCCTCCCCTTGGGCGTCCCTTGCGGCTCAAAAGCCGGGGGAGAAGCCGGGCCTTTTTCCACCTGAAGAAGGTTTTTCAAACCCTTTCCTGCGCAGCAAAAAAGCAGCCCGGCAGGTATCTGCCGGGCTGCTCCATCCTTTTGGGGCGGCGGTCCGCCCCGGTTCTCCCCCCTGCTGCACAAGCGATGTACGCAGCAGCATTGGCGCTTGGCCAGGTGATCCGGTGGCGGGCATCCAAACCGCTGCCGGGTGATGACAAAAACTCAGTCGAACTTCGGCTGCTCGAGATAGTCGGTGTACTCGCGCAGGAACTTCTTCTCCTCCGGCTTGAGGTCCAGGCCGATCGTGCCGCCCGGGTTCATGTTGTAGTCGGGATCAAAGTAGTCCTTGAGCACGCGGAACACGCCGTACTCCTTCTCGCCGATGTAGCCCTCGAGCCAGGGCGCGAACATCTTGCCGATGCCGTGGTGGTGGCTCACGGCCGCGCCGGAGCGCTGGATCGCGTCGAGGATCGTGGTGTGGTAGGCCTTGAAGGCATCCTCATCCTGCATGCGGGTGAGGAAGATGAAATACAGGTTCGCGCCCTGCGGATAGCAGTGCGACATGTGCGTCGTGACGACGGTATTCGGCAGCGCGTGGCAGATCTTGCGCACGTCGGCGTGCACCTGCTCCATGTTCGACCAGTTGACCGTGCACTCGAGCGTGTCGGTCGTGATGCCGAAGTCCATGAGCGTGTCGCGCAGGTACGGGTCGTTGAAGCGGCCCTTTTCCCAGCTGCGGGTGACGTAGCCGGTCAGCGGCATGCCGCCGTGACGGATCGCGATCTTGGCGATGTTGCGCGCGACGTTGCGGCTGTAGCCCTTCTCGCCGTCGGTAAAGCCGAGGAAGAGGCAGCGCTCCATGTCCTTGTAGCCGAACTTGTCGAGCAGCGGCTGCAGCGGTGTCTCGTCGACGTTGTAGAGCTTGAGCATGAGGTTGGTCTCCTCCGGGTCGGACAGGCGGAACACGGACGAGTAGCCGCACTCGCACTGCATCATCTCGCGGGCGGCCTTCATGGCGGCGTCCCACGTCTTGAAGATGTAGGAAAAGCGCTTGCGGTTTTGCGGCATCCAGCGGAAGATGCGCAGCGTGACCTCGGTCAGCACGCCGAACGTGCCCTCGGAGCCCATCATGATCTGGTTCAGGTTCGGGCCGGTTGCCTCGCGGGAGTAGTGGCTGGTCTGAATGGTGCCGATGGGCGTGGCGTACTTCTGGCTGAGGACGATGTCGGCAATGGTGCCGTAATACGTGCTGTTCTGGCCCGCGCCGCGCGTGACCGTCCAGCCGCCGACGCTCGAATACTCGAACGACTGCGGGAAGTGGCCGCAGGTGTACTGCCGCCTGGCGCCGAAGAGCTCCGGCGCGCTCTGGAGCGTCTTTTCCAGATCGGGGCCGGACATGCCGGCCTGCACGGTGATGGTCTGGTCGATCTCGTTGAAGCTGATGACCTTGTTGAAGTTGCGGCGCATATCCAGCGAGATGCCGCCCTTGACCGGCTCGACGCCGCGGGTGACGCTGCTGCCGCCGCCGTAGACATACAGCGGGATGTGGTGCTCGGTGGAGTAGGCCACGATCTGCTCGACCTGCCCGGTCGTCTCGGGGTAGAGCACGACGTCCGGCACGCTGTCGATGCGCTTGTGGCGCAGACGCAGCAGGTCATAGGCCGTGAAGCCGTAGGCCACGCTCAGACGGTCATAGTCCGTGGTGGAGACGTTGCGCGCGCCGACGATCTTTTTGAGCGCCTCGATGTGCTCCGGCGCGAGCTGCACCGGGTGGTCGGAGAGATCCACGGGGTCAAAGCCGATGTCGTCGGAATACGCCTTGAAGTCGTCGTCCGTCATTTGGAACGTCTCTTTCATGAGCGTGTACAGCGACTCTTTCGGGTATTTGAAGAAGTTCGGGTCGCCCCAGCGGAAAATGGAGCGGTAGCTGTCCGCCGGCGCGGGGGTGAGCACCCACTTCGGCTCGAATCCTTTGTACGGTTTGCTGCTCATTGTGCAATCCTCCTCTTGACTTGGATCAGTTTCTGATAGATCGGGTGCAGGCGCGGGTAGATCTTGCGGTAGGCCTGCTCGTAAATGTCGTTATAAACCTCGTGGTTGTGCGCGTTGGGCTGGAACGTATCCCGGATGTGGACCATGCTTTTGGCCGCCTCGTCAAAATCGGCGAACACGCCCCTGGCCACGAACGCGACCATGGACGAGCCGATGGAGCACGCTTCGTGTGTCTGCGAGCGCACGACCGGCAGGCCGAACACATCTGCCGCGATCCGGCAGACCACGTCGCTCTTGGCGCCGCCGCCGCCGATGCGGATCTCGTGAATGGTCAGGCCCGAGCGGTCCTCCATGATGCGCAGCGCCATGTACAGCTCCAGGCACAGGCCCTCGATGATGGCGCGGTAGAAGTGGTAGCGCGTGTGGTAGTCTGAAAAGCCGATGACCGCGCCGAGCGAGTCCGGGTGCAGGATGCCGGCCGTCCAGTACGGCTGCAGGAGCAGGCCGTCGCTGCCGGCGGGCAGGTCGCGGATGCGCTCATCGAGCAGGGCCTCGGGCGCCATGCCCTTTTCTTTGGCCTCGATGGCGTCGGCCGTTCCGAATTCTTTCACAAACCACGACAGCAGCCACAGGCCGCGGTAGATCTCGATCTCGGGATTGTAGTGGTCGTTGAGCACACCTGGGTAGGCGGGCAGAAACTGCTGCGGCTCGACGTACTCGGTCGTGCTGAACTGAATGGTGGCCGTCGTGCCCAGCGAGATCGACGCCTTGTCGGCGTCGACGACGGCGAGGCCGAGCGTCTCGCAGCCCTTGTCCGAGCCGGTCGCGATCAGCGGCAGGCCGGCGGGGATGCCGGTCAGGGCGCAGACCTCGTCCGTGACCGTGCCGATGACCGTGCCGGAGGGCACGAGGTCGCACAGCTTTTCGTTCGGCACGTCGCAGAAGCAGCGCGTGAGGCTGCCGGGCTTCATCCAGCGGCGGTTTTTGTAGTCGAACGGGATGTGGCCGATCTGGTTCGCGGCCGAGTCGATGAGGTTGCCCGTGAGCTTGTAGTTCAGGTACGTGGGCAGCATGACGTATTTGGCGGTCCTGGCCCAGATCCCCGGCTCATGGCGCATGATCCAGTTGCCGACGGAGGCGGCGTAGACCACCTTCGCCGTCGGCTCCATGCCGGCGACCTTGAAGAGCATCCTGTTTTTCGCGGGCATGGCGCCGTTCGGGTCGACGGTGCGCTTGTCCAGCCAGAGAATGATGTCGCGCAGGGGCTCGTTGTTCGCGTCCAGACACACGACCGTGTCGCGGATGACGGTGATCGTCATGGCGATCACGTCCGGCAGCAGGGCGTTGCTGCGCGCGCACAGCTCGCGGCAGCATTCGCACAGGCGGTCGAAGTAGAAGTTCGGCTTCTGCTCGGCCCAGCCGGGCTCCTTCGAGAAGTAGGGCTCGGCATACTTGCTCTGCACGACGTCCACGATCCGGCCGTCCGGGTCCACGAGCAGGGCGCGTGCGCTCTGTGTGCCGATGTCGCAGGTCAGCACCAGCGGTTTGCTCAAGATGATTCCCTCCTAAGTTTTATTTTTGCTCTCTATATAAAATGTTCATTTGTTCATTCGGGTCTGTGCTTGAGGAGACTGCTCGTGGCGATGACGTCCACGCCGAGGCCGAGCACGTCGGGGATCACGACATCGCCGCGGCCGATGCGCTCGGATACGGTGACGGTTCGGAGCGTGTCCATGACATCGAAGATGCGGTCCTTCGGAATGTCGGCCGACACGCGCACCGGCAGCACCGGCGCGTCCGGGAAGGCGGTGCGCACGGTCGAGCAGATGGTGCGTTTGGGCGCGGTCATCTCCGAAATGGCAAACTCCCGGCCGCGGGGGCAGGTGTTGCCGGTGACGGACCAGCCGCCGCCGTCGCGTTCGATTTTCAAGGTGCAGCCGCGCGGGCAGCCGATGCAGGTGAGTTCTTTCATGCCTCTGCCACCTCGATCGTAAAGTGGACATCACGCGCGTGGGCGATGCCGAGCCTGTCAAAGTCCAGCGTGAGCTGCTGCATCTCGGGCGGGCGCAGGAAGGGGTAGCGCCGCGACCAGACTTCCTTCCCGTCGATGGTCAGCACCACGCGGCAGGGGCCGAGCACCGCCGCACTGCGAAAATACAGCGTGACGCCGCCGTTATCCTCTGTGCGGTCGAGCCGCTGGGGGACAAGATAGCCGAAATCGTCCGAGATCGTGAGCGCGACCTCGTCGCGCGTGTGCGCGGCAAAGTGCGCCGCGCTCCGGCCTGCGAGCTCGCCGGAAGCGGACACGTAGTCCACGAGGTCGTTGACGTGCAGCGCGTTGCCGCACGAGAAGATGCCGGGCACCTCCGTCATGAGCTGCCCGTCGCACACGGGGCCGCGGGTGTGCCCGTCGAGCGGGACGCCGAGCGACTCCGCCAGCTCGTTTTCCGGAATAAGGCCGACGGACACGATCAGCGCGTCGCAGTCGATGCGCTGCTCCGTGCCGGGGATGGGGCGCATATGCTCGTCGACCTCGGCGACCTCCACGCCCGTGAGCCGGTCGGCGCCGAACACGCGCGTGACCGTGTGGCTCAGGTGCAGCGGAATGCTGTAGTCATGCAGGCACTGATGGATGTTGCGCGTCAGGCCGGAGGGGGTGGGCTTGGCCTCGTACACGCCGAGGACCTCCGCGCCCTCGAGCGTCAGGCGGCGGGCCATGATGAGCCCGATGTCGCCGCTGCCGAGGATGACGCAGCGCCGGGTCGGCAGCTCGCCGAGCAGGTTCGTAAAGTGCTGCGCGGTGCCGGCCGTGAACACGCCCGCCGGGCGCGTGCCGTGGATGAAGACCTGCTTTGCCGTGCGCTCGCGGCAGCCGGTGGCCAGCACGAGCGTGCGGGTGTCATAGCGCGCGACGCCGTCGCGGCTGACGGTGATGACCGCGAAGCCGGCGGGCGTTTTCTCCACGCGCGTGACGAAGGTCTGCGTGTGCGCCTCGATGCCCAGCTCCTCGAGCCGGTCGATGAAGCGCTCGACATATTCGGGCCCGGCCAGCCGCTCGCCGAAGCGGGCGAGGCCGAAGCCGTCGTGAATGCACTGCTTGAGCATGCCGCCCAGGCGCGCCTCGCGCTCGATGAGCAGCACGTGCGCACCGTTTTCGTGCGCGGAGATGGCGGCCGCGAGCCCGCCGGGGCCGCCGCCGATGACGATGACGTCGTACATCATGCCTGCACCTCCCCGGATTTCGTCGGGCCGAACGTGATGGGCGCGTCGGCCGAGGACTTGCGCACCGCGCTGAGCGGCACGCCGAGATACTCCGCGATGATGCGCACCACCTGCGGCGAGCAGAACCCGCCCTGGCAGCGGCCCATACCGGGCCGCACGCGCTTTTTCACGCCGTCGACCGTCGGCACGCACACGTTCGAGCGCAGCGCGTCGAGGATCTCGCCGCGGCTGATCTCCTCGCAGCGGCAGACGATCACGCCGTAGTCGGGGTTTTTCGCGATGTATTTTGCGCGCGTGGCGTCGTCCATCTCCCGCAGGACGGGGATGCCCGGGCGATGGGGGTCAAAGTCCGGATTGATGGCCACGGGGCGCTCACGCGCGAGGATGCGCACGGCCATGTCCGCCACGTCGACCGCGACGGCGGGCGCCGTCGTCAGGCCGGGGGACTGGATGCCCGCGACGTGGATGAGGTTGTGTGTGCGGCGGCCGCGCTCGATGATGAAGTCCTCCTCGAACGTGGGTGCGCGCACGCCTGTGAAATAGGTGATGATGTCGCGCTCGGTCAGCGCGGGCATCGTAATCTTCTGTTTTTCGAACACGTGCGAGATGCTCTCGGGGTACGTCGCCGTGTTCTCTTTTTCATACGTCTCCACCGCGTCGGGCCCGATGAGCAGGTTGTCGTGCACGGTGTGCAGGATGCCGCCGCCCTTCGAGTGCGTTTTGGACACCATGTCGCTGCCCTTCACGGACGCGATCGAGTGCATGAAGGCGCCGGCCTTGCGGTCGAGGATGCTGTTCGTGCCGCGGCGGGGGTGGATGGAGAAAAACCGGTCATCCGCCATGCGCGCCACGTCCTCGGCGAACACGCCGGCCGCGTTGATGACAAGCGTGGGGTGCAGCGTGCCGCGGTTGGTGTGCACGGCGGTGATCTTTCCGTCCGCGACGTCCATGCCCAGCACGGCGGTGTTGAGCGCGATGCGCGCGCCGTTGCGCACGGCGTTTTCCGCGTAGGCGATCGTCAGCCCGTAGGGGCAGACGCAGCCGGAGTCCGGATTCGAGATGGCAAAGCGGGTCTTCGGATTGAAATTCGGCTCGCGGCGCAGCAGCTCCTTACCGGAGATGAGCTCGGTGTCGGCGATGCCGTCGTGATATTTGCGCCACATGCAGTAGCACCACACGGCCGGGCGCAGCCAGCCGTGCTGGAAGCAGACATACTGTCCCACGCGGTGAAACGGCACGTCGAGCTCCTTGCAGACCTGATCGTACATGGCGTTGCCGCGGCGGATATATTTGTGCTTGACGCTGCCGCGCCCGAGGTCGATGCCCGGGTGCACCTCGCCGTCGTTGCGCCCCGAGGCACCGAGCGCGAGGTCGCACGCCTTATCGACCACGAGGATGTCGAGCTTCTGGCGCGCGAGCTCGCGCGCGATCGACACGCCCGAGATGCCGCCGCCGATGATGAGCACGTCGGGCGTCTGCCCGTCGAGCGCATCGTCATGCAGCGCGGGTACGCGCATGGGCGCGTCCTTGCCGCCGGTGAACGTGATGTCGTTGACGACATGGCACGTGGAGTATTTCGTTGCGGCCAGCTGGCCGGCGCGCACCACGTCGTCCCAGCGGTCCAGTTCGCCGCGCAGGACGATGCAGCCATCCTCCAGCGCCGCCGTGACGCGGCCGCCGAAGGCGCGGCGCAGTTTTCGGTTCCTTGCGGAGATCTTCATGAAAGACAAGCCTCCCGGAAGATGAGTCGGCCAAACGGCCGACTGAATACCTCAAATATACCCTTTTTCGACCGGGAAGTCAAGAATTCGACCCGGGTCAAATCTGCTGAAATTTCCCTGCCAGACTGGACAAATCGCCCAAAATCGCGTACAATAAGACACGATTTATCTCATATGATCAGAAATGAGGAAAGCAAATGGCCGCTCCGCGCAACGACAATGTCAAGGAGAAGATCCTTGACGCCGCGACCGGCCTGTTGGACACGCAGATGTTTGCCGACATCTCGCTGGCCGAGATCGCCTCGGCGGCCGGCGTGTCCAAGGGGACGCTCTATTACTATTATAAAAATAAAACGGATATCCTTTTTGACCTCACCAACCGCTATCTCGACCGCCAGTGGGACGAGCTGATTGCCTGGACGGGCAACAAGGACAAGGACACGTCCGTGCACCGGCTGGTGAAGTACGTCGTCGAGCGCAACACTGCCTCCGCCGGCATGCGCCTGCATCTGATCCACGCCGCCATGCTCGGCGACGAGGCGCTGCGCGCCAAGCTCATCGACCGCTACGCCGCCTTCGAGCGGCTCATCGCCGAGAAGATCGCCGAGCGCACCGACGCCGTCTCCGCCGACTATCTCACGCAGCTGATCCTGCTCGCGTCCGACGGCATGATCGTGCAGGAGGCGCTGCGCAACGACAATTTTGACGCCGCTGCCTTCGTGCGCCAGAGCGAGGCGTATCTGCGCGTCCTGCGCCCCGCCGACCGGATCTGAGCGCCATTTTTCAACAAATGTGTCGAAAGTCACCCTCTTGTCCGGATTTGTGAAAGAATTAGCGTGTAACCGGTTGACACCGCACGGAACACGTGATATTTTGAAAAGGACCAGGTGGTAGAGCAAGCGCCTGCTCGTTCCGCCACGGTGCCGGGGGAGCACCGAACCTGTTTTTCCGTATGTCGAAGGCGCCGGAATGCACCCGCATCCCGACGCCTTTTTACATAGCTGCAATGGGAATTATTTTGAAAGAAGGGACAATATGAAAGACCTGAAACATCTGATTTTCTTCGAAAATCTCCTGCAGGATGCGCAGAACGAGCTCGTCACGCAGGCGGTCAACGACGGGAAAATCGCCCTCGGGTACAACTGTTATTACATCCCCGAGGTCCTGCTCAATCTGCCGGGCTGCTTCTCGAGCCGTCTGCGCGCGCCGCGCTGCGAGTCGACCGACATTGCGACCTACTACATGACCAGCCGCACCTGCCCGTATGTCCGCTCCATCCTCGAGCGTGCCATTGAGGGCGGCTACAACTACCTCAACGCGCTCTTCGGCGCCGAGTGCTGCGCGGCCATGGAGCGCATGGAAGAGCACTTCTTCCTGCTCAACCCCGTTAAGAATGATCGCTTCTTCGTCACCCAGATCGATCCCCCGCTCAAGGGCGACAAGACCAGCTATGACTACTACAAGGGCCAGCTCCAGCTCAAGGTCGTCGACCAGCTCGCCGAGCGCTACGGCGTTGATACGTCCGATGGCGCCATGCGCGCGACCATCGAAAAGTTCAACGAGCTGTGCGATGTTATCACCGAGATCGGCAACTTCCGCAAGCTGCCCAACCCGCCCATTACCGGCTATGAGTTCCATGTCATCCAGCTCGTGAGTCAGGTCTGCCCACACGAGCTGATCCTCCCGTACCTCAAGGAGACGCTCGCCGAGATCAAAAAGCGCAAGCCCGAGAAGGCCTTCCCCTTCCGCGCGCGCGTCGTGGTCGCAGGCAGCGAGATCGACGATCCCGAGTTCACGAAGCTCCTCGAGGGCTGCGGCGCCATGGTCGTGGCCGACCGCTACTGCTTCGGCAGCTTCCCGAGCCGTGAGCGCATCGAGATCCAGGACGGCGAGACCGCGTTTGACGCCATCGTCCGCCACTACCTGCACTGGAACCAGTGCGCCCGCTTCATGGAAGGCGCGAAGATCGACCAGCGCCACAGCGAGGTCAAGCGCCTCGTCGACGAGTTCCATGCCGACGGCGTGATCTACGAGAACATGAAGTTCTGCGAGTTCTGGAGCTATGAGAAGGTGCTCGCTTCCCATGTCCTGACCGAGGAAATGGGCGTGCCGTGCTGCACGATCGAGAAGGAATACGCGCTCGGCTCCGTCGGCCAGCTCCGTACCCGTTTCCAGGCCTTCGTCGAGAGCCTGGAAATCAAGAAAATCAATTCTTGACACAGGAGGGGAATGAAAACTATGAATTGCCCTGTTACAAAATTTATTGACTCCAAGATGCAGAAGTTCGACCCCCTCTGGCAGGCTCAGAACGGTGTCGGCGGTCTGCGTACCCGCTACTATGACAAGACCGGCGTCGCCAAGTACCGCGAGTGGCGCGGCGTGCACGACACCCTGGTCGACTACGGCGCATGGCTCAAGAACGTCATGTCCATGGTGCAGATGGTCGCCTCCGCCCCGGTGCCGATCCTCAAGGGCTTCTGGGAATACCGCTGGATGGGCTCCTTCCTCGGCACGTTCATGTTCATCGACCGCCTGTTCGAGGGCTACCGCGGCTATGAGCTGGTGACGGCCCACATGAACATGCACGCCATCGTGCAGAGCCTGACCAAGAAGATCGCCACCGTGCTGTCCCACGACCAGCGCCTCGGCGGCAAGGACAGCGACAAGATCATCCCGTTTGACGAGGTCATGCCGCCGCTGTTCCTGACCGGCTTCAAAGAGCTGATCCCCATCCCGCTGCAGACGCTGCCGGAGTTCATCATCTGCGACGTTGACCAGCACCTCGAGCCGATCTACATCGACGTGGCCGAGTCCTTCGGTCTGCCGGCGGACGTGTGCTCCCGCTGCGCGGCGGAGACCGGCGTCGCCCTCAACGACGACTTCCCGCTCTTCGGCAAGGCCATGCTCACCACGAACATGCCCTGCAACGCCTCCGAGGCGACGTCCATGTTCCAGCGCCGCCGCATCGGCCTGCCGGACTTCCAGATCACCATGGCCATGATCCACAACGAGCCGGCCGCCCACCCGTACTCCGAGCAGGTCCTGCGCGACTGCATCGCGTTCGTCGAGAAGGAATACGGCGTGACCTATGACTGGAACGCTCTGTTCAAGCGCGCCAAGCACATGAACGAGCAGAACCAGATCGAGCTGGAGAAGTGGGACTACTTCAAGACGCCCTACTGCCCGATGACCGGCATCAACGAGTCGCTGTACCGCCTGTACGCCTGGGCTGCCGTCAACGGCCAGGAGGACTACTTCACGAAGAACGACCGCAAGGTCATCAAGATCCTGCGCAAGTGCTACAAGGATAAGTACGTGCCGTACGGCGGCACCACCCGCCACCGCGCGTTCCTGTGGGGACCCTCCGCCGTGTATTACACCGACTTCCCGACCTGGACGCAGAACTGCTGGGGCATCAACATCGTCCTGAACATGGACTCCACCATGGGCCACAACATGATCAGCACGACCGACCCCGAGCAGGCGCTCAAGGATCTGGCGCTCTTCAGCGAAAAGGGCACGATGCGTCACCACGCCGTCGGCGGCTGGGACAATGTCAACGCCATCTGGGAGTGGGCCAAGAACTTCAACTGCGACATGGTGCTCATGAACGACAACATCGCCTGCAAGGGTATGCTCGGCGTGCACGCCATGATGGAAGAGCAGGCACGCGACCTCGGCTTCCACTTCATCTTCATCGAGCATGACCTGGAGGACAGCCGCACCGTTCCGCGTCAGGATATGCGCAACTGCGTCAACCAGTATATGTCCGTTGTCCTGAACGAGAAGCCGCTCGACCCGACGATCGTTGAGTTCGACGACTCCGATGCGTACTAAGAAAGGCGGGTACCGACTATGAATATGAAACTGGCTGCAAAAATCCTCAGCAAGGTCGGCCTGGTCGGCTTTATCGGCTTTGCCGCGACCTTCACGATCTACATGTTCAACCTGGAGAACAAGCTGATCTACTACGTGGTGCGTCCGTTCCTGAACAAGCACTACGATGCTCAGGTGCGCGACAAGCGTATCGTCTGAGTTTTCCGCAAATCGCATAAATCAACCCCCGCTGCTTCGGTAGCGGGGGTTTGTGACGTTGCGGGGATCCTTGATGGTTTGAGCGCGGCAGCAGCGGCGATACACGCTGCCCGGAGAGCCTGCTTCGCGTGATGCGAAGGCTGGGGCTGTTTCCGCTCCAAAAGCCCCAAAAAAGGCTTACAAACCAAAGACTTACGAGCAGATGATCCATCCCGGAGCGCGTATTCAGGTGGATGTGAAGGCCGCTCCGCACGGCTGCATCACAGCTCCGGAGCTTCGCCTGTTCGAATTCACCGCCATCGACGAGTTCCCAGTCCGATATGTTTGATAAACCTGCAGAAATGCACTTTTCGGCCGCGATCCGGCCCTTGACAGGCGCTCTGCGGCGGGGTATCCTGTGGAAAAAGGACCGGTTTTCCGAAAGACCGGAAAGGAGTGGAACGCATGGAACAAGAGCGCCTCTATACCGAAGCGGAACCTGAAACTGCGGCAGAAACCGTGACCGAAACCGCCGAAACTGCGGCCGAAACGGTCGGGGCCTCGGCCGAAACGGCCGATACCGCACCGAAAAAGCCGCGCGAGTCGTTTTTCCGCCGCCAGCGCCGCGAGCTGGCCGATGCCTGGCGCGAGATCTACTGCAACAGCCGCGCGCGGCGCATCCGCACGTGGCAGATCGCGGTGTTCGCGCTGCTGATCGTCGAGGTGACCGTCATGGCCGTTGCGCTCAACCCGGTCTACTGGATCGGCACCGGACTGCTCGCGTTCTGGTGCGCGGGGCAGCTGTTTGACCGCCGGCCGGCGCGGCACTCCGTCGCCGCGGTCGTGATGTACTTTCTCATCGCCGTCATGATCGGCGTTTTCACGGTGCAGGAGCTGCTCGGCGCTTGACAAGCGGCGGCGGATTCTATACACTATATAAGTTACCCCATACATTATGAAATACGTCCGCGCGGGATCTCTGCGCGGCATACAGAGGAGTGTTGCGCTTATGGCCAAAGAAAAGAAGGTCGAGCAGATCACCGATATGGAGGTCGACTTCGCCCAGTGGTTCACCGATGTGTGCATCAAGGCGGAGCTCGTGGATTATTCCGATGTCAAGGGCCTGTTCATCATGCGCCCGTATGGCTATGCCATCTGGGAGAACATCCAGAAGGTGCTCGACGGCAAGTTCAAGGCGACCGGTCATCAGAACGTGGCCATGCCGATGCTGATCCCCGAGAGCCTGCTGCAGAAGGAGAAGGACCACGTCGAGGGCTTCGCGCCCGAGTGCGCGTGGGTCACGATGGGCGGCAGCGAGGAACTGCCGGAGCGCCTGTGCGTGCGCCCGACGTCCGAGACGCTCTTCTGCGAGCACTGGAGCCACATCGTGCACAGCTGGCGCGACCTGCCGTGCCTGTATAACCAGTGGTGCAGCGTCATGCGCTGGGAAAAGACCACGCGTCCGTTCCTGCGCGGGCGTGAGTTCCTCTGGCAGGAGGGCCACACCCTGCACGCCACCGAGGCCGAGGCCCGCAGGGAGACGCTGCAGATGCTCGAAATTTATGCCGAGACCTGCGAGCAGGAGCTGGCCATGCCCGTCATCCGCGGCAACAAGACCGACAAGGAGAAGTTCGCCGGCGCCGAGAACACCTACACCATCGAGTGCATGATGCACGACCACAAGGCGCTCCAGTCCGGCACGAGCCACTACTTCGGCGACGGGTTTGCCCGCGCGTTCGACATTACCTACACCGACAAGAACAACCAGCAGGCCTATCCGCACCAGACCTCGTGGGGCCTGTCCACGCGCGTCATCGGCGGCCTGATCATGACCCACGGCGACAACAACGGCCTCGTCCTGCCGCCGCACATCGCGCCGATCCAGGTCATCGTGCTGCCCATCGCGGCACACAAGCCCGGCGTGACCGAGAAGGCCGAGGAGCTCGTCGCGCGCCTGAAGGCCGCCGGCCTGCGCGCGCAGGGCGACTTCAGCGACAACAGCCCCGGCTGGAAGTTCGCCAACTGGGAGATGAAGGGCGTGCCGCTGCGCGTCGAGATCGGCCCGAAGGACATCGAGGCCGGTCACTGCGTCGCCGTCCGCCGCGACAACGGCGAGAAGATCACCGTCGCGCTCGACGAGCTCGAGGCGCGCATCCCCGAGCTGCTCGAGACTGTGCAGCAGGGCCTGTTCGACAAGGCCAAGCGCAACCTTGACGAGCACACCTATGCAGCGCATTCGCTGGCCGAGGCCAGGGAGCTGCAGGAGAAAAACGGCGGCTTCATCAAGACCATGTGGTGCGGCGACCTCGCCTGCGAGCTCGAGATGAAGGACAAGGCCGGCATGTCCAGCCGCTGCATCCCGTTTAAGCAGGAGCACCTCGACGACGTGTGCCCCGTGTGCGGCAAGCCCGCCAAGTGCATGATCTACTGGGGCGTGGCGTACTAAACCGTTTCACGAAATCGGGATTTGTTGAGGCGCAGAATGAAAAATAATCCGTGGAGAATATCTCAGGTCATTCAGCTCGTCATATTTTTCGGCGTTAGTGTGTTTTTTGTTTTTTAGAAAAGTCGATGGAAGCGGAGCAGTCAATACAGCCGAGGTAAAATTAATCAGCTTGGCGATCTGGCTGGGATTTTATCTATTCGTCTTGGCGCTGGAATACGGGATTCGACTTTTGACAAGGATAGGTAAAAAATGATTCCGAATTCCTGCTCCCAGAGTTTTTCTCTTCTGCCCATAAATCAACCGCCCGCTGCGATCGCAGCGGGCGGTTTTGTTTATTCGTTTTCGATATAGAAGATCTTGTGCAGCGTCTGCACCGGGAGCTTCACGACGCTGCGGTCATAGGTCACGAGGCCGTTGAGCTCGTGCTCCACGTCGCTCAGCTGCGTGTACACTGCGGCGCTGAGGCCCTGCGCGATGGCGGGGCGGATCTGCTCGTCATAGAGCGCCTGCAGCGCATACTCGAGCGAGAGCGGCGCGTCGCACGTCTTGTAGCCGACGCTCCTGCCACCGGCGGCGTGGCCCTCGACGCGGTGGACATAGCCGCCAAACTCCGACAGCAGCGTGGCGCGGCCGAGCTTATCGGGCTGGAACTTGTACTTCTGGAAATACACGTGCAGGCTGCGCACATCGCCGAAGCCCTGATCGTGCCAGCCGCTGGCCGGGTCGATCGTGCGGGTCTTGTCCACGGACCGGATGACCTGCACGGCCGTCTGACTGTCAAACTGGCCCCAGCCCTCGTTGAACGGCACCCACACGGCGATGCACGGGTGGTTGTAGAGCGTGGTGACCATGTCGCGCAGCTCGTTCAAAAACGCCTTGCGTGCGGTCACGTTCGTGCGGCCGAAGAGGGGATACCAGCTGTCATCGAGGTGCCGGCCCGTCACGAGCGGGGTCGAGACGATGAGCGGGTCGTAGCGCCTGCCGCCGCAGGGCATATCCTGCCAGACGAGCATGCCCAGCCGGTCGCAGTGATAGTACCAGCGGTCTGGCTCGACCTTGATGTGCTTGCGCAGCATATTAAAGCCCATGTCCCTGGCCAGCTGGATGTCGTAGACGAGCGCCTCGTCGCTCGGTGCGGTGTAGAGCCCGTCCGGCCAGTAGCCCTGGTCGAGCAGGCCGTTGTGAAAATACGGCTTGCCGTTGAGAAACAGGCGGCGCACGCCGTCCTCATCCGTCTCGACGCTGCACTTGCGCATGGCAAAGTAGCTGTAGACCGTGTCGTCCCCGAGCGTCACGCTGAAGGGGTAGAGCGTCGGGTGCTCCGGCGACCAGGGGCGGAACGACTGCACCGGCACGTGCGCCGGCACGCCCGCCGGGAACGTGAAGCGCCGGCCCTCGAGGTCGATCGTGCACTGGCCGGCGCCCTCGACGGTGATCTCCACCTGGTGCGCGTCGAACAGCGGCGTCACGCGCAGGGAACGGATATAGTTTTGCGGCACGCTCTCGAGCCAGACCGTCTGCCAGATGCCGCTCTGCGGCGTGTACCAGATGCCGTGCGGGTGCAGCGTCTGCTTGCCGCGCGGGAGCTGGGACTTGTTCGTCGCGTCGCGCACGCACACGAGGATCGTGTTTTCCCTGGCCAGCACCTCGGTGATGTCCACCGTGAACGGCAGGTAGCCGCCCGTGTGCGTGGCCAGCTCCACACCGTTGCACCACACGGTCGCGGTCTGATCGACCGCGCCGAAGTGCAGCAGCACGCGGCCGACGTTGAACCCGTCCGGCAGCGTGACCGTGCGGATGTACCACAGATATTCCTCCGGCTGCAGGACGTGTCCCACACCGGACAGCTCGCTCTCGGGCGAGAAGGGCACGAGGATCGTGCCGTCGGCCTGCGCGGGCCGCTGCGCGCTCGTCGTGATCGCGTAGCTCCACGGGCCGTTGAGATTCAGGTAGCTGTCGCGCACCATCTGCGGCCGGGGATATTCCGGCAGGGGCTGCGCGCGGTCGAGCGTGTCCACCCAGGGTGTCAGCATAACGTGGCCTCCTTTTGCCGCCGGCGGCGCACCGGCAGAGCATTTGCTATCTATTTTACAGGATTTTTCCGCGCTTGTTAAGTCCCGAACACAGATTTTTTTCCGTCCGGTTCGCTGCGGCGGCGAGAAATCCAACCAAAATGCACAAAAAGTTGCAAAGTTTCCGGAAATGTTGGATTTGTCAGCTTTTTTGCAGGTTCGTTAATATTTAAATTAGTACAATTTGATGTTTTTCCGCCATTTTTGGTGGACGAAATTAGGTTGGTGTGCTAATATATGTGGGTCAAAAAATAGAGAGGTGATGCAAATGCCCTTTAAGTTTCATGGCGGAGTTCATCCCAACTACATGAAGGCACCGGACGTTCCGGTGACCGTCATTGCGCCTCCGCCGCAGGTCGTGCTCCCGATGATGCAGCATATCGGCGCACCCTGCAAACCGCTGGTCGCGGTGGGCGATTATGTGAAGATGGGTCAGAAGATCGCTGACAATCCGGCACCCGTCTCCGCGCCCATTCACGCGACGGTCTCCGGTAAGGTGATCGCCATCGAGCCGAGACCCCACCCCCTGGGCGATATGATCCCCGCGATCGTGATCGAAAATGACTTCCAGGACACCCCCTGCACGGATCTCGCGCCCCTGACGCCCGAGCAGCTGAAGGATCCGGACGCCATCCTCGAGCGCATCCGCGAGGCCGGTATCGTCGGTCACGGCGGCGCCATGTTCCCGACCGCATTCAAGATCCGCGGCGGCCTTGGCAAAGTCGACACCCTCATCATCAATGGCGCAGAGTGCGAGCCGTACCTCAACGGCGACCATCTGACCATGAAAAACCACCCGGAGGAACTGCTCAAGGGTATCGAGCTGGCGCGCATCGCGTCCGGCCTCGACAAGGCTTACTACGGCATTGAGAAGAACAAGCAGGACGCCATCGACCTGCTGCTGGCGAAAAACCCCGCGCAGTACGGCGTGGAGATCGTGCCGGAGAACGTCAAGTACCCCCAGGGCGCCGAGAAGATGCAGATCAAGGCCATCACGAACCGTGAGGTCAAGCCCGGCGGCCTGCCGTCCGGCGTCGGCTGCAACGTCATCAGCACCCAGACGGCTTACGCCATCTACCGCGCCTGCTACGAAGGCATGCCCAGCATCGAGCGTGTCCTCACCGTCGCCGGCAGCGCCATGGGCGATAAGTCCTACAACCTGCAGTGCCGCTTCGGCACCCCGTTCAGCTACATCGTCGAGCAGTGCGGCGGCTTCGTCACCGAGCCGAAGAAGATCGTCCTCGGCGGCCCCATGATGGGCCTGATCGCCACGAATCTCGAGGCGCCCAACATCAAGGGCACCGCGGGCATCCTGTTCTTCACCGAGAAGGAGGACCGCTCCGTCGCCAATCCGACGTGCATCCACTGCGGCAAGTGCCTGACCGTCTGCCCGATGAAGCTCGAGCCGCTGTACATGTATAAGTACTATCAGAAGCGCGATTTCGAGAACATGGAGAAGTACCACATTCTCGACTGCTTCGAGTGCGGCAGCTGTTCGTACAACTGCCCGGGCCGTCTGCCCCTGACCCATACCTTCAAGACCGCAAAGCTCCTCTTCGCCGCCCGCGCGGCCGAAGAAAAGGCCCGCGCGGAAGCCGCTGCAAAGGAGGCTGAAACGAAATGACACCGAAAGAATATACCTTTGACGCTGCCTATCAGCCTCAGGTTCGCGCCAAGCGCGGCACCCGCGAGATCATGCTCGATGTGATCATCGCGCTGCTCCCGGCCCTGTGCGTCGGCGTGTGGCAGTTCGGCGCTGCGGCGCTCATTCCGGTCGCCGTGTCCGTCGTGTCGTGCGTGTTCTTTGAGTGGGCTTACCGCAAGCTCATGAAAAAGCCCGACTCCATCGGCGACCTGTCCGCCGTGGTCACCGGCATCCTGCTGGCATTCACCCTGCCGGCCGGCTGCAAGTGGTGGATGCCGATCATCGGCGCGTTTTTCGCCATCGTGGTCGTCAAGCAGCTCTACGGCGGCATCGGCAAGAACTTCCTCAACCCGGCGCTCGCCGGCCGTGCGTTTTTGCTTGCTTCCTACGCCACGTTCATGACCACCTGGAACACCCCGAAGGCCCTGTCCGCCGCAGTCGACGCGGCCACCATGGCCACCCCGCTCAGCTACATGAAGGCCGGCGTGATCCTGCCGGAGTACTACTCCGCCAAGGCCATGTTCCTCGGCACCATGCCCGGCTGCCTCGGCGAGGTCAGCGCGCTCGCGCTGCTCATCGGCGGCCTCTACCTGATCTGCCGCAAGGTGATCACCTGGCACATCCCCGTGTCCTTCATCGGTACGGTCGCACTGCTGACGCTCATCTTCGGCGACCGGAGCGGCACCTACACCCACGTCGAGTGGATGCTCGATAACCTCCTGACCGGCGGCCTGCTGCTCGGCGCCTTCTTCATGGCGACCGACTACAGCACCAGCCCCGTCACCGCTCCCGCCCGCATCATCTACGGCGTCGGCTGCGGCGCACTGACCGTGCTCATCCGTGTGTTCGGCAGCTTCCCGGAGGGCGTTTCCTTCGCCATCCTGATCATGAACTGCTGTGCCTGGATGTTTGACAAGCACACCCAGCGCCGTCAGTTCGGCGTGAGCCGCGAAGATGTCAAGGCGAAGAAAGCTGCTGCAAAGGCCGCGAAGAAAGAAGCAAAGGAGGCTGCTGCAAATGGCTGAAAAAACCGCAAAGAAATCCGGTAATCAGATCATCAAGCTGGCGCTCGTCCTGTTCGCTGTTTCCGCCATCATGGCGCTCGCCCTCGGTGTCGTCTATGAGATGACCAAGGACACCATTGATATGCGCGCGGAGGAAACGACCAAGACCGCATACGCCAACGTTCTGGAGGCCGACGAATACACCGAGCAGACCGGATTCGAGAATGACGGCACCATCACCAAGCTCAGCACCGCCACCACCGGCGGCGCGCAGTCCGGCTATGTCGCCGAGGCAACGTTCTCCGGCGCACAGGGCATGATCACCATGGTCGTCGGCCTGGATGACCAGATGAACTGCACCGGCATCTACATCACCAGCCACTCCGAGACCTCCGGCCTCGGTGCCAAGGCTGCGGAGACCAGTGCGGGCGCCTGGCGCGACGATCTGGTCGGCCAGGGCGACGGTCTGGCGCTCGCCAAGGACGGCGGCGACATCGCGGCCATCTCCGGCGCGACCATCACCTCCCGCGCAGTGGTCAATGAAGTCCAGGTCGTTATCAATGCGGCCAAGTCGCTGGGTTAAGGAGGGCTGAAATATGAATATCAAACAACAATTCAAAGAAGGCCTGATCACCAACAACCCGGTCCTGGTCCAGCAGATCGGTATGTGCGCCACCATGGCCATCACGACGAGCCTCTTCAACGGCATCGGCATGGGCCTGTCCGTGCTCATCATCCTGACCTGCTGCAACGTGGTCGTCTCTCTCATCCGCAAAATCATCCCGAACGATATCCGTCTGGCGATCTTCGTGCTGGTCATCGCCGGCTTCGTCACGATCGTCGACCTGCTCCTCAAGGCGTATGTGCCCGCGTTGAGCTCGTCACTGGGCGTGTTCATCCCGCTGATCGTCGTCAACTGCATCATCATCGGCCGCGCAGAGGCGTTCTGCCAGAAGGAGCCGGTCGGCCCGTCGTTCTTCGACGGCATCTTCCAGGGCTTCGGCTACACCTGCGTGCTGATCGCGATGTGCCTGATCCGTGAGCTGCTCGGCAAGGGCACCTTCGGTACCGGCATCTTCAACACCGTCGACGGCGTCATCGGCACCGGCAACGGCATTCAGATCTTCCCGTCCGAGTACGGCGCACTCGTGCTCACGCTCCCGATCGGCGGCTTCATTACCCTTGGCTGCCTGATCGCGCTCATGCAGTACGCGCTCCGGAAATCCGCCGAGAAGAAGGAAGCCAAAGAAAAAGCGCTCGCTGCGCAGGAAAAGGAGGCGGCATAATCCATGAGTTCTACGACAAGTATTTTTGCCATCATCCTCAGCGCCGTCCTGACCAATAACTTCATCTTCTCGCAGTTCCTCGGCTGCTGCCCGTTCCTCGGCTGCTCGACCAAGATCGACACCGCCACCGGTATGGGCCTCGCCGTCACGTTCGTTATGGGTCTTGCGTCCGCGATCTGCTGGCTCGTGAATATCTATATCCTCATCCCGATGGGGCTCGACTTCCTGCAGACCATCGTCTACATCCTCGTCATCGCCGTGCTCGTGCAGTTCATCGAGATGTTCCTCAAAAAGTCCATCCCGTCGCTGTATTCCGCGCTCGGCATCTATCTGCCCCTGATCACCACCAACTGCGCCGTGCTCGGCGTCGTGCTGCTCAACACGCAGTATGACTTCGGCTTCCTGCAGAGTGTGGTCTACGGCGTGTTCGGCGGCCTCGGCTTTATGCTGGCTATCTGCCTGTTCGCAAGCGTGCGCGAGAAGCTGGAGTTCGCCGATTATCCGGAGTGCTTCGAGGGCTTCCCGATCTGCCTCGTCTCCGCCGGTCTGCTGGCCCTGGCTTTCATGGGCTTCTCCGGCATGAAGATCGGCTAAGGAGGGCGTGAATATGAACTTTACATTGATTCTCGAAGGGATCGCCGTCCTCGGCATCATGGGCGCTATTTTCGGCGCGCTGTTGGCTTATGCCGCAAAGATTTTCCATGTGGAAGTTGACCCCAAGCAGGAGGCCGTGCGTGAGTGCCTCGCCGGCGCCAACTGCGGCGGCTGCGGCTACCCCGGCTGTGACGGTTATGCCGCTGCGGTCGCGGCGGGCCAGGCTCCGGTCAACTGCTGCGTTGCCGGCGGCCAGGCGGCTGCCGACAAGATCGCTGAGATCATGGGCGTCTCCGCCGGTGCGGAGGAGAAGATGGTCGCGTTCGTGCCGTGCTCCGGCGCGGAGGGCGTCGCCGTCAAGCGCTTCAACTACCAGGGCCCCCAGGATTGCCAGGCTGCCATGCTGTTCGGCGGCAAGAGCAACAAGGAGTGCCGCTTCGCCTGCATCGGTCTCGGCAACTGCGCCAAGGCCTGTAAGTTCGGCGCCATGCACATCGTCAACGGTGTTGCCAAGGTCGACCGCGACAAGTGCGTCGGCTGCATGGCCTGCGCCGAGGCCTGCCCGAAGAAGATCATTGAGAAGGTGCCGTATAAGCAGGCTGTGCTTGTCGGCTGCCGCAATCAGGACAAGGGCGCCGTCACGCGCAAGATCTGCGACGTCGGCTGCATCGGCTGCATGAAGTGCCAGCGCGAATGCCCGGCGGAAGCCATCAAGATCGAGAACTTCGTGTCCACGATCGACTACGACAAGTGCATCGGCTGCGGCCACTGCGCCGAGATCTGCCCGCGCGGCATCATCCATCCCATGGATGTCGTGAAGCAGTAAGCTGCAGGGCCTGCCAACCAAACGACAGACAGACGGACATTTCGGTGTCCGTCTGTTTTTTGCACACGGGACGTGGAACGTCCCTTTTCCTGCGGCGCGCAATGTGTTACAATAGAGAAAATATCCGCAAGGAGGCCGCCATGTACCAGATCTGCCCCGATAACTGCGCCGCGTTCCGGTGTCTGGCCGGGGCGTGCCCGCAGACGTGCTGCGCCGCGTGGGAGATCGTCGTCGATCCGGACGCGCAGGACGCCTACCTGCGTCTGCAGCATCCGCTGGCGGCAAAGCTGCGGCGTGTGCTGCGCGTGGACAGCGAGGGCGACACGTACTTTGCGCAGACGGACGGGCGCTGCCCGTTCCTGTGCGCGGACGGCCTGTGCGAGCTGCAGCGCACGCTCGGCGAGCAGAGCCTGTGCCGTACGTGCCGGGACTTTCCGCGCTGGGAGGTGCTGCTGTGTGACCGGGTGGAGCAGGGGCTCTCGAGCGCGTGCCCGGAGGCCGCGCGGCAGCTGCTCGCGCGCACGGCGCCCCTGCGCTTTGTCTCCGCTCCGCTGCCGGACGACGGCTATGTGCCCGGCGCGCGGGAGCGGCAGTTGACGGCCGCCGTCACGGCGGTGCGCGACCGGGTGCTCGCGCTGCTGGCGCGGCCGGGGTGCACGGTGGAGGAAGCTCTCGCGACGGCGCTCGCCTTCGCGCGCGCGGCGCAGCGCCGGCTCGACCGGCACCGCATCGCGGAGCTGGCGGCCGGGAAGGCGGCGGTGCCGGCGGATACGGCGCCCGAACCCATGGCGCCGGCGGCGCTGGCAGCGGCGTTCGCATCCCCGGAGCCGCTCGATGCGCGCTGGCCGGAATGGCTCCGGCGCGTGGCGGGGCTTTCTGACTGTCCGCCGCCGAGAATGACGCGCGTGCAGCAGACGTGCCTCGCGCAGGCGATCGTCTGGCGGCACGGCATGGACGCACTCGACGACCGCGATGTGGTCTTTCCCGTTCAGTACGCTGCGGCGGCGCTGCGGCTGCTCGCCTGTCTGGCGGCGGTGAGCGACCGCACGGACGCGCAGCTCGTCGTGCTCGTCACGCGCGAGGTGGAAAACGACCCCGAGGCCCTGTCCCGGCTGCGCGCCGGGCTGCAGATAGAACCAAAAATGAATGCTCAGGAGGCACACGACGATGAAAAAATGTAACTGTAAAATCATGAATACCCTTAGCAAGTACCAGAAGATCTGGCCGTGGATCGGTGTGGCGGGCTATGCCGTCGACGCCGCGGAGATCGTGCTCAAGCGCACGAAGTGGGGCAAGGCGCACGAGAAGCTGCGCATGCTCATCCACGGCGCGGGCGCGGGGCTGCTGTGTCTCGGCGCGGGTGCGCACACGGTGCAGGCGTTCACGACGGGCAAGGCGGACGTGCCCGCCGTCGTCAGCGGGTCGGTCATCGGCTCGGGTATCCTCGGCCTGGGCTACACGCACGCCATGGCCAAAAAGATCGGCCAGAAGCAGGCGCGCGTCATGCACCGCGTGTTCTGCGGTGTGACGGGCCTCGGCATGGCGATGCACATCTTTGCCGTCAAGCAGCCGAAGCAGTAAGGCGCATGGTACAGAAAACAGACAGCAGCCGCAGCGGCACGGGCCGCTGCGGCTGCTGTTGTATTTTTTGCGGTGCTGTGATAATATGGAACTCGCAAAGCAAAAATTGGATTTGCGGAGGGAGACATGAAAAAACGACTTTGCTGCATGATCGCAGTGCTGATTCTGGCAGCACCGCTTCCGGGCTGCGGTACGAAAGACGCGGCTCCGAACAATTCACCCCAGCCGACGGTTGCAAGCACGACCGCCCCGAAGAGCACGACCGCCCCGAAGAGCACGACCGTTCCGGAAAGCCCCGACGTGCAGGAGCCCCCGGCTGCGCCCGAGCCCACCGCCGCCCCGCAGACAGAGATCACGCAGGAAATGGCCTATGCCGGCGTCAACAACTATTGCCACATCACATATGACTGGAGCATAGCAGAAAGGATTCCCGGTATGATGTATGTGATCAATTGGGACGAGACGGAGACCGAGCATGTGGTGAAGTTCCGCAGTTATACGGGTGCGTACGAGTATTTCTATGTTGACAAAGCGAGCGGCGTGACGCGGATCGTATCCTATGAACCCGTACAGCAGAAGGAAACCGACGAGGGGATCATCAACATATGGGACTACCTCGAGACGGGCGGCTGATCGGTATCTGGAGCGTGCCGGACCGCTGCGGCTGCTGTTGCAATGGCCGCGGATGCGTGGTAAGATGAGGGCCGAAAGACCGGGAAGCCGGAAATTGCGGGAGGAATGCTTATGACCGAGCGGGAGAAAATGCAAAACCGAAAGCTGTATCACGCCAATGACAGGACCCTCTGTGCCGACCGCGTGCGGGCCAAGGAGCTGTGCCATGCCTACAATCAGCTGCGGCCCTCGGACGAGGCCGGAAAGCGGGAGATCCTCCGGCGGCTTTTGGGGAAAACGGGCGAGGAGTTTTGCGTGACCGGCCCGTTCTGGTGCGATTATGGCTACAACATCCGGCTCGGGGAGCACTTTTACGCCAATCATAATCTTGTCATTCTCGACTGCGCTGCGGTGACGTTTGGCGACCATGTGTTTGTGGCGCCGAACTGCGGCTTTTATACGGCCGGTCATCCGATCGACGCCGAGCGCCGCGAGCTGGAGCTGGAGTATGCCTATCCCATCACCGTGGGCGATCATGTGTGGATCGGCGGCGGCGTGCAGGTCATGCCCGGCATCACGATCGGGAGCAATGTCGTGATCGGGGGCGGAAGCGTCGTCGTCAAAGACATTCCGAGCGATTCGGTGGCCGTCGGAAATCCGTGCAGGGTCATTCGGCCGATCACGGAGGCAGACAAACAGACCTGCTGGGACAGATAGCGCCCGGCTGCACAGCAAGAGAAAAACAGGATGCAAAATCAAAATTCGGAGGTCAGGTGAAATGAAAAAAGGAAAACGGTTTGAGGTCGTATATGAGGAAGGCGGACTCGCGAGCGCAAAAACGATCTATGTAGACAAAGAGACAGGTGTAAATTATCTGTTTATCGCAAGCGGATACGCGGGCGGATTGACACCGCTGCTGGACGCGGAGGGGAAACCGGTCGTCACAAAGGAGACTGCCGACTGATAAAACTGTGCTTCCTATCCGGTGCAAAGAGGCGCTTTGCCGTGGCAGAGAAAAGACCGGCGTGACCGAAAGGTCACGCCGGTCGGTTTTTGCTTTCCGGGCCGTATGCGGGCCGGAACTCAGCCGGTGGTGACATAGCTGCCCGATTCCGGTGCCTGGGCGAGAAACGGCACGAAGCGCGTCGCCGCGTCAAAGCTGCTGTCGGCCGCGATGGCGCTCTGGAGCGTGCCGACATTGTCGGCCGATGCAAACACGCACACGCGGTCAAACAGCTTTGCGAACACCGCCATGTCCTGCCCGGACTGCGCGGCCTTGTCCTGCAGGATGGAGTCCGCGCTCACGACCGCGCTCACGCGCAGGCCCGCGGCGCTCACGTTCGTGCGCAGGTACTTCGCCAGTGACACGACCGCGTCCGTGCGCGAGGGCGTACCGCTCTGGGACGTATATTTGAGCTCTGTGCCGGACAGCGGCTGCTGCAGGTACGAGAACGCGACCTCGTCAAAGCCCAGGTCGTGCAGCTCCTTGCAGAGGCTGACGAGGTACGTGCGGATGAACGTGTTGTACGGGTCGACCCAGCCGCCGGAGCCGTCGGTATACGCGCTGCCGGACGCGGTCTGCAGCGCGGTGGCTGCGTAGCGCTCGGCCATGAGCGTGTCGACGCACGTGCTCACGACGGCGACAAGGTAGATGTTCTGCCCCTTGACGGTCTGGATCGCGTCGGCGAGCTCGGCCGTGCCGTTGACGCCGTAGGCCGCAGCGTCCGAGACGCCGGACTTCCAGCTCAGCGTGCCGCCGGGGGGCTTCATCTGCAGCACGAGGGCGTTGCCGCCCGCCGCCTTCACGGCGGAGGCCGCGCGCGTGAGCCCATCGGGCGTGATCTTGTCGGCCGTCAGGTACTGCGCGTGCAGCTCGGTGAGGCCCTTGCCCGCGTCGGAGACGATGCCGGAATAATCCGTGTCCTCAAGCACGAGCTCGGTGTCGACCGTCTCGGGCTGGCTTTCCACGGTCACGGGCTCGGACGTCTCCATGATGGGGAAGACGACGTGCAGAGAGCCGTCGCTGTCATAGACGATGTATTTCTGGCCGGTGAAGAACAAAATCACGGCCAGCACGATCAGCCCGGCGAGGATCCATAAAATCACCGGCCAGGCCCTGCCCCGGCTGCGCCGGGCGCGGTAAACGTCGCTGCGATGGGCGCGCATCGGCACACCTCCTTTGGGTCAGGCGGCGTCAGCCGCGGTTTTCAATGTCGCTGATGAGGGCGATGCGGCGCGCGTGGCGGCCGCCCTCAAACTCGGTGGTCAGGAACGTGTCCACGATCTTGAGCGCGAGGCCCGGACCGAGCACGCGTGCACCCATGGCGAGAATGTTCGCATCGTTGTGGCGGCGGGTCATCTCGGCGGAGTAGCAGTCGCCGCACAGGGCGGCGCGGATGCCCTTGACCTTGTTCGCGGAGATGGAGATGCCGATGCCGGTGCCGCAGATGAGAATGCCGCGCGCACACTCCCCGCCCGCGACCGCGCGGGCCACGGCCTCGCCGTAGATGGGGTAGTCGCAGCTCTCTTCGCTGTAGGTGCCGAAGTCCTTGTAGGCAAGGCCCAGCTCGTCCAGATGGCGCATGACCTCCTGCTTGAGGGCAAAGCCGCCGTGGTCACATCCGATCGCAATCATATACAATACCTCGATTTCTGAAAGTTTCCCGGTGTTAAAACGGCCAGTCCGGGAGCCATTTGAGCACATTCCATGCGTAGTCGCGCGGGATCGTCGCGCCCGTGAGCACGGGGAAAAACAGCGCGAAGAGCACGCCGTTTGCCGCCGTGAAGGCGTACACGATGCCGAGATAGCCGCGCCGGCGCAGCCGGTCGAACACATACCCGAGCGCGAGCACGAGAAAGAGCGTCGCCGCGAAGTAGTGGTATTCGAACGTCAGGCGCGAGATGAACACCCACGGCAGCACCTGCGCCAGATAGCCGACGAGGAGGAACAGCGCCGTGCAGTCGCGCTTCACCGCGCGGTACGCGAGCACCGGCAGCGCCAGCAGCCCGCCCCAGCACAGCAGGGGGTTGACGAACGCGCCGATGGTCGATACCGTCCCGTCTCCGTACGACAGGTAGTAGAGGATCGGCCGCAGGTCGAGCAGCCACTGCCACCAGCGCGAGGAGTACGGGTGCGTGGCGACAAGGCCGGAATGATACGTGAACATGAAGCGCTGGTTTTCCAGCACGATGGCGGCGTATTCGCGCGTGAAGTACATGCCGGCGCCGTGCAGGCCGCGCGCCGCACCGTAGGGGTAGTAACTCGCATAATAGATCATGCCCGGCACGAGCACGAAAAACACGAGGCAGAAGCCGATGTTGGCGAGGAGGCGGCGCGCATACCGGCGGCCGTCACCGTCGCGGTGCGCCTGCACGCCGGCAAAGATCCAGTGCAGCGCCCAGAGCACGCCGAGGCCCGCCCCGGCGTAGAGACACGTCCACTTTGTGGCCGCGCCGATGCCGAACGTGACGCCGCAGGCGGCGAGATGGCGCAGCCGTCCCTCCGTGAAGTACCGGTACAAAAACAGGTACATGAGCAGGATGAACAAGGTTGCGAAGCTGTCGATGGTCGCGATGCGCGTCTGCGTCAGGTGCATGAAATCGAACGCCAGCAGCGCCGCGCCGCACAGGGCCACACGGTCGTCGCGGAACATCCGGCGTAGCAGGTCCCACATCAGCGGCAGCATGGCCACGCCGAAGAGCGTGCCCATGCAGCGCCAGCCGAATGGCGTCATGCCGAAGAGCACGATGCCGAGTGAGAGGATCTCCTTGCCGAGCGGCGGGTGCGAGACTTCATACGGATACACGCCGCGCAGCTGCTCATAGGCCGTGCGCGCGTGGTAGATCTCGTCAAAATACGTGCTGTTGTAGTACGTGGACGCGGCGGGCACGGTGTCCGCTTCGTCACAGAGGGCGTCCGCGTCCGCGGGGCCGGCAATGTCGCGCACGCCGATGCGCTCGCCCTGCAGGTCATAGAGCGCGAGCTCGCCGAGCTCCATGTGCGCGCTCGCCGTGATGCGGACATAGGCCGCCGTTGCGGGTGCGGTGTCGGTCATTTCCGGCTGGAGCCATTTGAAGAGGTCGGCATAGCCCTGCGGCATCGTGCCGGCGGGCGTGAAGGTCACGCCGTCGGTGGAGTAGGCGAGGGTGTACTCGCCCGTGGACAGGCCGGGGTAGTACCACACGGCGGCGATGGCGGTCTCGCGCTCGAGCGCGAGCACGGCCGATTCGCCCGCCTCGAACGAGCAGAACCGCTGCGGGTCGCGCGCGGAGCCGAGGTTGCAAAAGGCTGTGATGGCGTACACCGCCGTCAGCACCGCGATGGCGATGCCGCCGCGGCGGCCCGTGCGCCGACCGATGGGTGCGCGCGCAGGCAAAACCAGATGCGCCAGCAGCGCGAGCGTGAGTGTGACGGCGGCTGCGAGCAGAATGTACCGGAGCGCTGCCATGCGCGGTCCCTCCCTTCGCCGGAATGCCGGATGGTCTATATTATAGTACAGCGCGGCGGCCCTGTCCAGAAAAGAATCCGTCGGAGGGCTGGCGGTACTTGACAACTGTCCGGAATAAAGTTAGAATAATGTGATTATATTTTTGGCGGCGGATGGAGCGCCGCCACAAATATCGTTATGTTCCCGGCGGGTGCGCTTGATGGCCCGCCTTTTCCAACTTGAAAAAATATCGTAAAAAAATCTGAAGAAACGGAGGATCACAATTTCATATGTCGTTACCAATAGCACTCGGTTGTATCATCGCAGCGCTTGTGGTTGGTTGCATTCTTGGCGGGCTTTACCGCAAAAAGGTCTCGGAACGTGAGATTGGCAGTGCGGAAGAGAAGGCCAAGCAGATCATAAATGACGCCTATAAGAGTGCCGAGAGCAAGCGGCGCGAGACCCTGCTCGAGGCCAAGGAAGAGATCCACAAGAGCCGGACGGAGTACGAGCGTGAGGTCAAGGAGCGCCGCGCGGAGCTGCAGAAGCAGGAGCGCCGCCTCCAGCAGAAGGAGGAGACCCTCGACCGCAAGACGGACACGCTCGACAAAAAGACGGACGCGCTCAACCAGAAGATCGCCGCGATCGACACCAAGCAGAACGAGATCAATCAGCTCAAGAAGGCGCAGACCGAGCAGCTCGAGAAGATCTCCGGCTATACGGTCGAGGAGGCCAAGGCCTTCCTCATCAACAGCCTGAAGGACGACGTTGTGCATGAGCAGGCGCTCATGGTCAAGGAGATCGAGGCCCAGTACAAGGAAGAGGCCGACGGCCGCGCCCGCGAGATCATCGCCACCGCCATCCAGCGCTGCGCCGCCGATCATGCGAGCGAAGTGACCGTGTCGGTCGTGCCGCTGCCGAACGACGAGATGAAGGGCCGCATCATCGGCCGCGAGGGCCGTAACATCCGCGCCATCGAGACGCTTACCGGCTGCGACCTCATCATCGACGATACGCCCGAGGCCATCACGCTCTCGAGCTTCGACCCCGTGCGGCGCGAAGTCGCGCGCATCGCACTCGAAAAGCTCATTCAGGACGGCCGCATCCACCCCGCCCGCATCGAGGAAATGGTCGCCAAGGCCCAGAAGGAGGTCAACGCCACCATCAAGGCCGAGGGCGAGCGCGCCGTTTTCGAGACGAACATCCACGGCCTGCATCCCGAGCTCATCAAGCTGCTCGGCCGCATGAAGTACCGCACCAGTTACGGCCAGAATGTGCTCAACCACTCCATCGAGGTTTCGCACATTGCCGGCCTGCTCGCTTCCGAGCTCGGCGTCGACGTGGCCACCGCCAAGCGCGCCGGGCTCCTGCACGATATCGGCAAGGCCATCGACCACGAGGTCGAGGGCAGTCACGTGACCATCGGCGTCAACATCGCCCGCAAGTACAAGGAGTCCGAGGAGGTCATCCACGCCATTGAGGCCCACCACAACGACGTGGAGCCGCACTCCGTCGTCGCCTGCCTGGTCCAGGCGGCCGACGCCATCTCCGCTGCACGCCCCGGCGCCCGGCGCGAGAACATCGAGAACTATGTCAAGCGTCTCGAAAAGCTCGAGGAAGTCACCAAGAGCTTCCCCGGCATCGCCAACTGCTTTGCCATTCAGGCCGGCCGCGAGATCCGCATCATGGTCAAGCCCGAGGAGGTCTCGGAGGATCAGATGGTGCTGCTCGCGCGCGACATCGCCAAGAAGATCGAGGACGAGCTGACCTACCCCGGTCAGATCAAGGTCAATCTCCTGCGCGAGACCAAGGCCGTCGACTACGCGAAGTAAACCGAATCCCGAATTCCCCAACGCCCGCCGGATATCCGGCGGGCGTTTGTGCATTTGCTGTTTTTTTTGGCGGCAGCGGATAGAATCGCCTGTTTTCCAACATGTATATCAGAAAATGTATAAAAAACGAATCTGTTACAAAAATGGAAGAAATGCTTGACAAAATCGGTCGATTTGTGGTAACATTTCATTGGAACTGATAAAAAATGTTCCAAAACACGAAAGGAGAGTAAAATCTATGAATTGGGATTGCCCGTTTTGCTTCCTCGGATGGCTGCATGATCAGTGGGGCTGGGACCACGAAGTGGCCGAGAAGTTCAGATCCATGTGCCCGAACAAGTAATTGATTTTTGTGTGCTGTTAACCGGTAGCACGCTGTCAGCCCGCCTGGGGCTGAGCCAACCTTACGAGGCCTGACGCTTTGCGTCAGGCTTTGTTTTTTTTCTGCGCGCCATATTGGAACCGGCTTTCGGTTTTGCATTGTGTGCTATGCCGGCAGAAAACCCCCGGTACGCATTTTGAACAGAACCAGTAAAAACGGACAATAGACAAAACACCCCCTGATGTAGGAAAA
>CAVFZY010000036.1:0-33508 GCA_963627135.1 Bacteroidaceae bacterium
AATAACTGCCTTCGTGTAGGTGGAACCTACGTCGCATCCGCCAAAGTATTTCATAGTATTTACTTCCTCCTGAATGTTTTTTATGTCCGATATACGTTCAAATGATCCGAATTACCAGGTGACCTCGTCATCGATGTCGATGAGCGTCGGGTCGACCGGCTCCGCGTGCATGACGTTGGCCATGTAGTTATTCACACGGCCGCGCATGTCCTTACGGGAAACGGTACGCGGATCCATCAGGTCGTGCTCGACCCAGATCAGGTGAATGCCGAGCTCACGAGCCTGATCGTCGAACAGGCCCTGCAGGCCGGCCATCGTCTTGCAGCAGACGTGCTGATACATGATGACGACGTTCGCGTTGAAGTTCTCGCACTGTCTCCACAGCTCGCCCAGAACATGATCGTGGCCGCCGTTGGTGTGGCGACGCATGACCATGCGCTCGTACAGACGGCAGAGGTCGTTGATGGCCTCATCCTTGTCGGTGGTGTTGAGCATCTTGGTCATGTTCAGCGCTTCCATCTCGGTCAGCGCGTAAATGCCCCAGCAGTTGGCCAGCCAGTTGGAGAAGTTGGCATAGAAGTGAGCCGGGCAGCTCCAGATGAGCGCACGGTACTTCTCATAGCCGCCGACGTAAGCGGGCAGCTTCTTCTCGTAGGTCTCCATCATGGTCTTGCAGATCTTGCGCTGCGTCTTCAGACCTTCGGGGAACAGGCCGCCGTCCATCTCATAGTTCCACTTACGGAACAGCTCAAAGGAGGAACCGACCAGCTGCGGATAATGGGTCTTGTTGATCTCCCACTTCTCCATCTCGAGTCTGGTGCACTCGTTCATCTTCTCCATGGTGGCAAAGTAAGTGTCCCAGTTCCAGGTCTCGCCGGTGAGGCCTTCGACCCAGTGGATGCAATCCTTCATGTCGGCAGCCGCCATCTCGGTGGTGTCCTCGTCGTCGTAACGGACGGGCATGCACAGCGGGTAGGTCGGCATGAACTTGCTGAAGCGGCGATCCTGGAAGGACGTCGCCATGACGGAACCGTCGCACGGCATGGAGGAGGCGATGAAGCCCTGGCCGCACATCGGGTACTCGTCCTTGACCGCGCAGCCGCACTCAGCCGTCGGCAGCGGGCAGGTATCGGACGGGAGGCCGTAGCTCTCGATAGCGTCGATGTACGGGATGAGGGTCAGCTGGTCCATTTCGGAGACCATGAAGACCGGGATCATCTGGTACGGAATGCCGAGCAGATTCGGGAAGCCGGCCATCATCTGCGCCATCGTCATTTCGTCGAACATGATGATGCGCTTGTTGATCTTCTGGTTGCCGCCGATCTTCGCGTCCGCCATGATCAGGTTGGCGATCAGATCCTCGGCCCAGTGGGTAATGGCGACCCACATATCAAAGTCAGCCTGCAGCAGCTTGCCGCGGCGGCCAAACACGCTGCGGTCGACCACAGCCGGGGTGGCCAGATAGGAAGCGAACCAGTGGTACTCGAACACGGCCAGCAGAATGGACATGGGGTCCTTCATGACCATGTTGAGCATGCCGCCCCAAATTTTCAGCCAGCCGACGAAGTCGTAGCCGACACTCTTGAGTCCCTTCCACTCACGGCGGGCAAAGGCGATGGCGTCTTTCTTATACAGGTAACCGAGATGACGGTCGCCGTTCATGAGCCAATCGATCTTGGCGCTGGTGTCCATGTCGGCAAATGCCTTGAACTCGGCCGAGATGCGGTCCTTATCGCGCTGGAGGCTCAGCTTGGTCTTCGCAGCGACCTGCTGCCAGTCGATATCCTGGATCATGCCCTTCCAGACCTTCAGGTCGGAGGGGACATTTTTCTTCATCCATGCAATGTTACTTTTCAGCATTTACTTGCCCTCCTTCGCAGCCTTATGAATCTGCTTGATCTCAAGGCTCTCGACAAAGGCCTGCAGTCTCGTGCGGAGCTGACCGGAGGAGCGAGCCATGTACGGGCGGTCGATGGACAGAACCGGCCAGCCATACTCTTCGTTCATAATGTGGCTTGCCAGCGCGCGCTCGAATGCCCAGAAATCGCAGAACTTCATGGATTCGTAGATGATGCCTTCGGCACCGTTCTCGGTGGCGAGACGGTTGATCGTGTCGCGGCGCTCCTGGATCTTCTCCTGGCTCATGTAGCGCGGGCACTGGGAGGTCTTCAGGTAGTGGGCGCAGATCTGCGTGAGGACGTCGTCCGTGTCGTTGAGCTCGATGACTTCACGGCCCGGGGTGCTGCCGAAGCAGAAACGGTCGGCAACGATCATCGCGCCGGCGTCTTCGACCATGCGGGTCATGTCGAGGTCGTCGATCTCGGAGCCGATGAGGGCCACGCGGCAGCGGTACCACGGCTTGGCGTCGACTTTTCTCTTCTTGATCTCTGCCAGCGTTTCCTTCAGATACGGAAGAATCTTGCCCTTCGGGCAGCAGTAAGTAACCAGGTTGAGGACGTGGAACTCATAACCGGTGATGGGCGGATTCTCCAGCTTGCGCATATCGCCGATCTCGGTGATGATCTTGCAGACCTCGTTGTGTTCGGCAACAGCCTTGCGCAGCGCCTCGTCGGACGTATCGACGCCGTAGGTCTCGGCCAGAACGTTCAGGAAGCGGTTGCGGATCTGCGTGACGTAGTGCTTGAGGGTGTAGTCCTTGACTTTGTACGGGATGTCGCAGTGGGTAACGAACATCTTCTTGTTAGGCATATCGGGGGCAGCGACCAGCTCGATGTTCTCCATGCAGCGGTTCATCTCCGCGCAGGCGTCCACACCAGCGATGGCGTCGAGGAAGTTATAGCCGCCCTCGATCGCACGCTCCACGAGTGCTCTGCAGTACTCGCAGGTATAGTTGGACATGTAGTAGGATGCGATGTCGAATGAACCTGTCTTCGGCGCACGAAGTCTGACCGAGAAACAGTTGTCTACATTGAGGACCACTTCGGGCATGTGATAGCAAGTGTAAGCGATGGGGTGCATACCCTCATCCTTGGCCTGCTGCACGAGCTCGTTGTTGGCGCTGTCAAGAAGGTTCTCAAAGTAGATCAGATGCTTTAAATCCTTCAAATGTTACACCTCTTCTTCCCTTTTTTATGGTTTTCGTTTGATTGGGCTCGCCGGGGGCGTTCCCCCATGGTGGTCACGGACACGGGAAGCAGTCGCTGTGATCCCGGCCGAAACGTGCGGTTCTCCGAAGCGTACCACCCTTATGTAACACTTCAAAGCATTCCGTCCGAAAACGCAAGGATAGCTTCCGTTATCACGTCAACAGATTAACATATTCGCGCACAATTTACAAGCCTTTTATCACATCGCGGGGCAAAAAATTGTTGATTCTTACAAGAGGATATGATAAACTTTTGATAATCCATTCAGAGCAGGGTGATTTTTCCGCACGGCGGCCCTGCCCCACTTCAGAAAGGAGTGTTTCCCATGCACGAACATGAACACGATCACGATCATGCACATCACTGCCACCCGCACAGCCATGAGCATACCGGCGACAAGCCGATGAGCCCCGAGGAAGTGCTGGCGCTGCTGAACTATATGCTCGACCACAACCGCCACCACGCCGACGAGCTGCACGACATCTGCCACGCGCTGGAAGATGAGGGTAAGGCCGAGGCGGCCGAGGCGCTGGCCGAGGCACTGCATGCATTTGACCACGGCAATGACAAGCTCGAAAAAGCCCTCGAGCTTGCCAAACAGGCATAACGGGTAAAAAGGAGCGAACGACCATGTGTCTTTCTGATGCATATGAGATCCGAGACGGCAAACAGAACCTTGTCTGCTCGCGCGTGTGCAACGTGTCCGCCGACGGCGAGAACGTCACGCTGACCGACCTGATGGGGATCCGCAAGATCATCCCCGGCAAACTCAAGAAAGTGGACCTGATGAGCAACGTCATCCTCATCGAGCCCTGCTGAAACGCAGCTGCCAGCCGGCGCCTGGGAAATCCGGGCGCCGGTTTTTCTTTGCTCCAGATGAAAGTTTTCCTTGCATTTTCCTGACCTTTCTTTTATAGTATAGGGAATCTGCACAAAGGGGATGTGAAGATATGGGGTTTTGGGAACTGGTCGTGCTGGCAGTCGGCCTGTCGATGGACGCGTTTGCCGTCTCCATCTGCAAGGGGCTGGCGCTGCAGCGCGTATCGTGGAAGGAATGCTGCATCGCCGGAGCGTGGTTCGGCGGTTTTCAGGCGCTCATGCCGTTGCTGGGCTATCTGCTCGGCACACAGTTTGAGCGGTTTGTCACCTCCGTCGATCACTGGATCGCATTCGTGCTGCTGGGCATCATCGGCGGCAATATGATCCGTGAGGCGTTGTCCAAGGACGAGGATAAGCTCGACGGCTCGCTCGCGTTCAAGACCATGCTTCTGCTCGCCGTCGCGACAAGCATCGACGCGCTCGCCGTCGGCATCACGTTCGCGTTCCTGCCCGGCACGCGCATCGTGCCCGCCGTGGCGCTCATCGGCTCGATCACCTTCGTCTTTTCCGCGGCCGGCATCCGGCTTGGCAACGTGTTCGGCCTGCGCTACAAGCGCAAGGCCGAGTTCGCCGGCGGCGTGATCCTCATTCTGCTCGGCGCAAAGATTCTGCTCGAGCACCTCGGCGTTTTGTAAAAAAGACCCTTTTTACTCCACAATCCTGTCCGGATTGTGGAGTTTTTTCTCGCTTTGTGCGTTTGAAGACAAGTTTTCACATCCGCGTGAATATGTTGAATTGACAGCAAAAATTCTCCAATTCAGGGAAGGAAAAAGCGGAAAATCTGCACAACAATTTCTTTCACATTTGTTGAAAAAGACAATTTTTTTACGTCGGAAAAAGATTTGACCAGTTTCTCTTGCGATTTTGTGAAATTTAAGATATAGTTTAGGTCAAGCGTTCGGTATTAGACTGAAAAATGCTTAAATGAGTGGAGGAACGACATGAAAAAAGTATTACTCACGATCATCAGCGTCTGCCTGATCGCTGCGAGTATCTTCGGCCTGTTCGCCGGAGTGTCCAGCTTCAGCGACATCATGAATGTCAAAGAGTACAAGGAAAAGGACGCCGAAGAGGGTCTGGAGTCCATCGACACGCTCGATGCCGGTCTTGACCAGCTGCAAGAGAACGAGGACACCTACCTCGCCGGTGTGGACACCTACACCGCCGGCCTGATCTCTTACTCCGAGGGCAAGTCGACGCTCTCTGCGGGCTATGCAGCCTACTACGCTGGCAAGAAGCAGCTTGAGGAAGGCAAGGCTGCCTACGCCGCCGGCAAGAAGCAGATCGAGGACAACACCCAGGCTTATAACGAAGGCAAGGCGCAGCTCGCCAAGATCGAGCCGCTCATGCCCTACGTCAACCAGTACGTGGAGTTCCGTGACGGCACCATCTCCAACCTCGCCGGTTTCTCGACCGCACAGGCATGGTTCATCGCCGTCGTGCGTCCGGTCGCAGCCAACCTGGGTCTGACCATTCCGGACGATGTCACCGACCTGCCGGCTTACGTCCAGCAGATGGTCGCGGACGGCAAAGCGCAGCTCAAGCAGTACGAAGACGGTCTGGCCCAGCTGGCCGAGGCCGAAAAGACCATCGCCGCCGGCGAAGCCCAGCTGGCCGAGGCCGAGAAGCAGCTTGCTCAGGGCGAAGTGGACCTCGCCAACGGCGGTTCCCAGCTGGCCGACGGCAAGAAGCAGCTCAGCACCTTTGAAGACGGCTGCGCCCAGGTCGCTGCCGGCTGCGAGCTTCTGCTCAGCCAGCCCGCTTACATGAACGATGAAGGCAACGGCGACAAGGTCATGTGCCCGAGCGTTGCCGACATCCTCAAAGAGCGCTACGGCGACAACTTCTCCATCTGGGAGCTCGACGACAATGGTGAGATCCGCGTCGTCAACGGCTGCCAGTACCTCAACCTCGAAAACTGCCGCGCCGTCGGTCAGGCCGGCCGTGACTACATCTCCGTCTACCAGACCGCTGCCGTCACGAAGGAAGTTATGGGCAGACTCGGCGTCGTCGCCACGATGCTCATCGCGTCCGTCCTCGGTCTCATCGCGGGGCTGTTCGGCATTCTGTCCGTGATCCGCATCAGCAAGGGCAAGATCGTGACCGCTTCCGTCTGCGGCATCACCTCCGCCGTCATCGCCGCTGCCGGCAACGTCATCGGCATGCTCACCGGCTACACCGGCTACACGTTCGCCTGCCGCTATGGCGAGGCCGGTGCCTACACCTATGAGTTCACGGGTCACACCCAGTTCGTGGCGATCGTCATTCTGGCCGTCGTCGCGATTCTGTTTGCGATCATCGCCTCCGTCGTCTCCGGCGCCTACAAGCGCTCCCAGAAGGCCGTCGCCGCCCAGGCTACCGCCGCTGCCGCTCCCGTGGCCGCTCCGGTCGCCGAGCCGGTCGCCGCTCCTGCTGAGGACGACAAGACCGCTGAGTAAAGCACAGTATCTATAAAAATCTCCGGAGTCAGACTCCGGAGATTTTTTATGCGCGGCTGATTTGATTCGAGGCGGGCCTTGCCCCCTCGAGTTCCCCCGCGGCTCGTCCCTTTGCACTTGCGCATAGGTTTTTTGACACCCTCGCGCGGCCGCTTCTTTTCTTTGCAAAGGCGCACTCACTGCCAGAGCTCTGCCGTGATGAACTGCCGCCCCTTGCGCGACATGCCGCCCACCTCCGTGACGCTGCCCTTGCCCGCGCCGCGCAGCGAAAGCACGTCGCCAGGCACGACCGGCGCGTCCGGCCGCAGGCACTCTGAATAGTTCAGGTGCACCGCGCCCGCGCGGATCTGCGCCGCGGCGCTCGTGCGCGAGAGGCGGAACATCCCGCTCACGACGGCATCCAGCCGCGCCGACTGCACCGTGAACGTCACAGGGCGCACCTTCCGTTCCGGCACCGGCACGGCAGCCAGCTCCACGGCCGCCGCCTTCACGCCCGTGCGGCCCACCTGCTCCAGCTCCAGCAGCGCCGGGGCCACGCTCGGCAGGCAGAACACATACGCCTCGTGCGCCTGCACGAGAATGTCACCGACCCACTCACGCCGGACGCCGAGACCGAGGATCGCACCGAGATAGTCCCGGTGGCCGGGAGCGCCGAACAACGCCGAAACGTGCACGGCGCACAGGTGCTCCGCGGGGTCAAAGTCCTCGGCCGCGAGGTAAAACGGCAGGAAAAACGCCGCCTGCCGCTCGCAGTCTTCCCCGCCGCCGTGCAGCACGAGCGTGCAGCCGCGGTGCCGGGCCCAGTTCGTGAGCGCGTACTGCTCCGCCGGCGTCAGAAACGCCGTGGACGTGACCGTCGCCGTGCGCTCACAGCGCTCGGCCAGATCGGCCGCGCGGCGCAGAAGATCTTCTTCCATTGTCCTCACCTCCCGTTGATGTCGCGGATGGCGGCCTCGAGCTGCTGCGCCACCTGCGCCAGCTCCTGCCGGAACTCGCGCGCGCTCATGCGCAGCACGCCCGCGCGCAGCGCCGTGAGCTGGATGAGCGCGTCGGACGTGACGACGCGCACGGACTCGTTCCTGCCGATCTCATCGGCGAGCTTTTCCATGTAGGCGTCCGCCGTCTCGCCCTGGCGCGTGAAGACCACGTGCAGGCCGCTGCGGTCAAACTTCTCCCCCTGCCCGCCGGGCACGCGGTAGCCGTCAAACACGACCACGACCTCGCGGCGCGTGAAGGCGGCGTAGTTGCTCAGCGCGTCCATGAGCCGCTCGCGCGCAGCGTCGATGTGGCCGCTGTCGGCCAGGGCGCGCAGCTCGTCCCAGGCGAAGATGACGTTATAGCCGTCCACGATCACGCGCTCGCGCCGGGGGCGGAACAGCTCGGCGCGCTCGGTCTCGTCCGCGCCGGGCGCAGCGTTGCGCACGGGGGCGGCGTACTGCGCGCGGCGGATGGGGCCGAACTCGCGCTGCAGGATCTCCTCCAGCTCCCGGTCGTCGAGATCGAAGCGGCGGCGGAACATGCGCGGCGCGGGCGGGGGCATCTGCGTCTCCGCCTTGCCGAAGCCGGTGTCGATGTGCATATAATCGCGCACGCGATCCCACGGGATGACCGTGCCCGCGCCGTGCGCGCAGAACACGCTGTCCGGCGTGTTGTCGAGGTCGTGCGTGGGGTCGTAGCCGCTCTCGGCGATGACCTCCTGCGCATTGTGGCAGGTGTCGTAGCCCGCGACGCTGCAGGAGATACGCCCGCGGCCGCGGGTATAGGCCGCGACCTCGGCGGGGTAATCGCGCATCGTGCTTACCGGCCCGCGGCCGGTGAGCACAGCCATGTCGCCGTGCGTCTCGGGCGAGGAAAACGTGCCAGACATAAGCCGCACATCGCTGATCGTGCGGCCGATCTGCTCGGCCGGGACCTCGATGCGAAAGGCGTAGTACGGTTCGAGCAGGACGCTTTCCGCCTGCATGAGCCCCTGCCGCACGGCGCGCCACGTCGCCTGCCGGAAGTCGCCGCCCTCCGTGTGCTTGACGTGCGCGCGGCCGGCCAGCAGCGTGATCTTCACATCCGTCAGCGGTGCGCCGGTGAGCACGCCGCAGTGGCACTTCTCGGCCAGATGCGTGAGGATCAGGCGCTGCCAGTTGCGGTCGAGCACGTCCTCGCTGCAGGCGGTGTCAAACGTCAGGCCCGTGCCGCGCTCGGCGGGTTCAAGCAGGAGGTGCACCTCGGCATAGTGACGCAGGGGCTCAAAATGGCCCACGCCCTCGACCGGCGCCGCGATCGTCTCCTGATAGAGGATGCGGCCGGAATCGACCTGCACGTCCACGTCGAACCGCTCGCGGATGAGGCTCCTGAGCACCTCGATCTGCACCGTGCCCATGAGCTGGACATGGATCTCGCGCAGCGCCTCGTCCCAGACGATGTGCAGCTGCGGGTCCTCCTCCTCAAGCTGGCGCAGACGCGGGAGGAACGCCCGCGCGTCCACGTCCGGCGGCAGGCCGATGCGGTAGGTCAGCACCGGCTCGAGCGACGGCGGCATGGACGCCGCCGCGCTGCCGAACCCCTGCCCGGGATACGTCTGCGTGAGGCCCTGCACGGCGCACACGCCGCCGGCCGGGACGGTCTCCGCCGCGTCGAATTTCTCGCCGGAGTAGAGCCGGATGGCGTTCACCTTCTCCTGCACGGGCGTGTCCGCGCCGCGGGGGAAATACGTCAGCGGTGCGCGCACGCGCAGCTGCCCGCCCGTGACCTTCAGGCACGTGAGGCGATTGCCCTGCGCGTCGCGCATGATCTTGAACACCCGCGCGCCGAACGCCTCCGGGTACTCCGGCGGCGCTGCGTAGCGCGCGAGCGCCGCGAGAAAGGCGTCCACGCCCGTGAGCTTCAGCCCCGAGCCGAACAGGCACGGGAAGAGCCTGCGGCTTCGGATGAGCGCGCGCACGGTCCCGTCCGGCAGCGCGCCGGTGTCGAGATACTGCTCGAGCACCGCCTCGTCACACAGAGCGATCTGCTCCGGATCGGGGTCAGTGAAGTCCACGCACGCGCCGCTCAGGTGCGCGCGCAGGTCGGCCATGATTGCCGCGCGGTCCGCGCCCGGCAGGTCCATCTTCGTCACAAACACAAACACTGGCACCCGGTAGCGCCGCAGCAGCTGCCAAAGCGTTTCCGTGTGCGCCTGTACGCCGTCCGTGCCGCTGATGACGAGCACGGCGTAGTCGAGCACCTGCAGCGTGCGCTCCATCTCGGCGGAAAAGTCCACGTGCCCCGGCGTATCGAGCAGCGTGACCGCCGTGTCGCCCAGCGTCAGGCGCGCCTGCCGCGAAAAGATCGTGATGCCGCGCGCACGCTCAAGCGCGTGCGTGTCCAGGTGCGCATTTTTGTGGTCCACGCGCCCGAGGTCGCGGATGGTGCCTGTGCGGTAGAGCAGCGCCTCGGACAGCGTCGTTTTCCCGGCGTCCACGTGCGCCAGAATTCCCAAAACCAGTTGCTTCATAAGCACCTCGTAAAAATGCAAGAATAAAAACAGTATACCAAAAAACACGCCCGCGGGGAAGTCCCCCGCGGGCGGTTCTCGTTTTGCTCACCAGATGTTGTCCGGGTACTTGCCCGCAGCGCGCAGCGCGCGCAGCGCCGCGACCACGTCCGGCAGGTCGTCGTGATACGTCACGCCGTGCCAGGCATCGTCCGTGTGCAGCATGGTGACGTCCGCTGTGCCGGCGCGCAGCTGCGCGTCCACGACCGACGGCACAAAATACTCGCACTTGAGCGGGTTGCGCAGCAAATTCTCATCCAGAAACGCCGGGAACCGGCGCTCGAGCTCGCGCAGGTACAGCGGTGAGAAGCCCCAGAAGTTCATGGACACCGTCGTGTCGCCCGGCAGGTCGATGAAGTGCTCGCCGTCCTCGGTATAGGCGGCGTCCACGCCGCGCTGCTCGATATGCGTGCGCTCCGTGATGCTCTCGAGCATGCCGTCCCGCTCCGTGCATACGCCGCGCGACACGCTGCCGTTGGCCGTGACGGTATTGCGCAGGCGGAAGCCGACCATGGCATACGACCGCTCGGGGCGCGGCACGGCGAGAAAATCATACAGCAGGCGGTAGGCCTCGATGCCGTAATAATCATCGGAATTGATGACGGCGAACGGCCCGTCGATCTCGGGCGCGGCGCACAGCACGGCGTGCGCGGTGCCCCACGGCTTCGTGCGGCCGTCTGGCACGGTGTAGCCCGCCGGCAGCGTGTCGAGCTTCTGATAGGCATAGCGCACATCGAACGCTGCGGCCACGGCCGGGCCGACGCTCTCGCGAAACTCCTCGGCCGTGTCCTCCTTCACGACAAACACGACCTTGCGGAAGCCCGCGCGGTAAGCATCAAAGAGCGAATAGTGCAGCAGAAAATGGCCGTACTCGTCCACGGGCGTCGTCTGCTTCGGTCCTCCGAAGCGGCTGCCCATGCCGGCGGCCATGATGACCAGACAGGGTTGGTTCATAAGTTCGGTCCTCCATATTTTCAAACGGATCTGTGCCATTATAGGCCGCGGGTCACAATTTGTCAATTTGCCGCGCGGTCATCTTGGCTTCCCACGCGGAATATGGTATACTGCTTTCTATCTTGGTATTTTGGGCGGGAGGAGATCATCATGCAGCAGAAGATCGGCACGCTGCGGCTGGCGTTGACGTTTGCCGGGTGCTTTCTCGGCGCGGGATATGTATCCGGGCAGGAGTTGTGGCAGTATTTCGGCGCGTTCGGCGCGCGAGGGCTTTGGGGGCTCGCGCTCGCGATCGCGCTGCTCGGCGGCACCGGCGTGCTGCTTCTGCGGCTGAGCGCGCGCACCGGCATCGAGACGATGGACGCGCTGATCGTGCGCGCGGACATCCCGTGGCTGCGCACGGCCGTCGGCGTGCTGACGGCGGCGCTGCTGTTCGGCGTCGTGTGCATCATGGCCGCCGGCATCGGCGCGCTCGGCAATCAGATACTCGGCCTGCCGGTATGGCTGGGTGCAGCCGTGGCGTGCGTGCTCATCGCGGCGGCGGCGTATTTCGGTCTTGGCGGCATGGTATCGGTGTTCACAGTCGCCGTGCCGTGCATGATCGCGGCCGCGCTCGTCATTGCGGGCATCCGGCTGCACCGCGCAGGTCTGACCGCTGCGGCCTTCACCGCCGGGGACACGAACCCCATGCTCGGCAGCTGGGCCACGAGCGCCGTGAATTATGCGGCCTACAACTTCTTCGCCACCGTGGGCATCCTCGCTCCGCTGACGCGCCACCTGAAAAAACCCGGCACCGCTCTCTGGGGCACCGTGCTCGGCTGCGTGCTGCTGCTGGCGGTCGCGCTCGGCGTGCTCGCCGCGCTGGCCACAAGCCCGGAGAGCACGCAGGCTCCGCTGCCCATGCTCGACCTCGCCTGCCGACTGGGCGCGGCTGGCATCGTGTACGCCGTGCTGCTGTTTCTCGGCATGTTCGGCACGAGCGTGTCCTCGCTCGTTGCCGTGCTGACCTATGCCGGGCAGAAGTCCGCGTGGCTGGCCGGGCACCGCACGGCCCTGCTATTCGTGCTCACGGCCGCCGCCTTCGCCGGGAGCCTGTTCGGCTTCGGCGATCTGATCGGCACCGTCTACCCGGTGTACGGCTATCTGGGCATGGCCGCCATACTGCTCGTGGCCGAGCACGCCGTGCACGCGCGGCGCGCAGGAAACAACTGCACCGCAACTGGAGATTGACCCGGGGCGGCAGACCTGATACAATGAAGGCAATGACAAATACCACGTTTTTTGGAATTTCTACAGGAGGAACCGCGATGAAACATCTCAAAAAGGCGTTTAGCCTGCTGCTGGCAGCCGTGATGCTGCTGGCGCTGGGCGTGCCGGCCATGGCAGCGGGCGAGATCCCGGTCGATGCCAAGCACTTCCCGGATCAGGCGCTGCGCACGTACGTGACCGACTACTGCGACACGAACAAGGACAACAAGCTCTCGGCGGCCGAGTGCGAGGCCGTACAATGCATCGACCTGTTTGAAATGGAGATCACAAAGGTCGCCGATATGACCGGTATCGAGCACTTCACGAACCTGCACGAGCTGCTCGTGTGCAACAATCAGATCACGACGCTTGACCTGAGCGGCATGACCAAACTCGAAAAGCTCGACGTGTCCGGCTGCAGCAAGCTGCAGAGCCTGAAGCTCGCCGGCTGCAGCGCGCTCACGCAACTCGATGCCTCGAGCTGTGCGCTCACGACGCTCGACCTCACGGGCTGCGCCGCACTGAAAACCGTCGCGTGCTCGTATAACGCGCTCACGGCGCTCGACGTGTCCGGCGCAGAGAAGCTGACCACGCTCGAGTGCAGCGCCAACCGCCTGACCGCGCTCGACCTGAGCGGACACAAGGCGCTCCAGGTGCTCACGTGCAGCCTCAACAGCCTGACGAAGCTCGATCTCACGGGCTGCACCGCGCTCGAGTCGCTCGACTGCAGCGACAACGCGCTCGCCGCGCTCGATCTGAGCGGCTGCACCGCGCTCAACGCCACCGCGCAGGGCGACGGCAAGGCCGCAAACCCGATCCTCAGCCCGCAGTACCTGCCGGAGCAGACCGGCGCCGTCGTGGACAAGGAGCAATGCACCGTGTACCTCGACGCCATCGTCGGCAAGGAGCACCTCGGCAGCGTTGCGCGCGTGCCGGACGCGAACTACGACAAGCAGACCGGCGCCGCCGTGTACGCCAAGACGCCGGACTATTTCTCCTACAGCTACGACACCGGGCGCAAGGGCCTGCCGGAGATGACCGTATACTTTGAGATGCAGGGCCTGACGAGCGGCGTCGCGCTCGATGAAAAGGCGTTCCCGGATGCGGCCTTCCGCGCCCTGCTCGCCGACACGGCCGACGTCAACGGTGACGGCCAACTCTCGACGCTCGAGCTGCGCCACGTGAGCGAGCTCAACTGCAGCAACCTCGACATCACCGATCTGACCGGCATCGAGCACTTCACGGAGCTCGTGGCGCTCAACTGCGAAAACAACAAGCTCACCGCGCTCGACGTGTCGAAGAACACGCACCTGAGCGAGATCTACTGCGGCGGCAACCAGCTCGCCACGCTCGATCTGACCGGTCTTCCAATCAAGGACGCCGAGACCGACACCGGCCACGTGCAGAAGCTCTCCAGCAGCTACGCGCTCACCGGCACGGAAAACGGCGTGGGCATGTTTGACCTCAGCCAGATCGTCGGCAAGGACAACATCGGCAATATCACCGCCGTCAAGGGCGGCACCTACGACAAGAAGACCGGCATCGCGCGCTACAGCGCCGCCGTCGAAAAGCCGAGCTACACCTACGCAACCGGCAGCAGCGCCGTGGCGCTCACGGTCGAGTTCACGCTCGATATGAGCACGCTGCCCAAGTCCCCGTTCACGGATGTGCCGGCCGGCGCATGGTACTATGACGCCGCTGTCTACGCCTACAATAAGGGACTCATGGTCGGCACATCCGACACGACGTTCGGCCCCGATGTGCCCATGACGCGCGCCATGCTCGTCGCGGTGCTCCACCGTCTGGCCGGCAGTCCGAGCGTGAGCGGCAAGATGCCGTTCACGGATGTCGAGGCGGATACGTGGTACACCGAGGCGGTCCTCTGGGCCTACCAGAACGGCATCGTCGCCGGCACGTCCGACACGACGTTCGACCCGCTGAGCAACATCACGCGCGAGCAGATCGTGGCCATCTTCAGCCGCTACACCGCGAAGTTCGCCCCCGACAAGGCCAAGGCCGCCACGGAGCTGACCGGCTTTGCCGACAGCGCGAGCGTGTCCGACTGGGCCGTGAACGACATGAAGTGGGCCGTCGCGCAGAAGATCATCAGCGGCCGCACCGATTCAGGCAAGCTCTGCCTGCAGCCGCAGAGCAATGCCAGCCGCGCCGAAGTGGCGACCATCCTCATGCAGTATTGCGCGCTGTAACGCGCCCCGAAATTCAACCGGAGAAGGAGTTTTCACCATGTCCAGAACGAAGTTCATGGGTATTTTCCTCGTCATCCTCGGCGTCATCAGCGTGGTCGTGGGCATCGTCCGCGGTGACATGAACAGCAGCGCTGCGATGTTCATCGGCTATCTCGTGCCAGTACTGCTCGGCGCCGTGATCCTGATCGTCGACCACATCGGCGGCGGCGAGAACAAAAGCACCGGCCCGTCCGACGCGGCGCTCGCCGGGCAGAAAAACAAAAAGAAGAAACAATAAGAAAAAGCCGCTGCCCGGCCGGGCAGCGGCTTTTTGGCGCGCAAAAAGGTTCCGCCGGACATTCCCGTCCGGCGGAACGCATAGGATTAGGATATGGTGCTCAGCAGACCTTCGGCTCCGGAAACTTGGAGTGGAAGCTGCCCGCCTCGACCCAGTCGATGGCGGCCTGGATGCCATCCCAGGTGGCAGGCTCGCCGCGGCCGACAGTCGCCATGGTCAGGCAGGCCTGCTCGGCGGGCGTGAGCGTGGTCTTGGCAGCCTTCGCGTTCAGGCGCTTGGCAATGTCCTTGATCTTCACCTTCATGATCAGACGGTACGGCAGTGGCAGACGCTTCAGGTCAAAGCGGCCTTGCAGCGGGAACACCGCAACGTCGGCACCGAGGCCGTTCTTCTTGCGGCAGACTTCCTCCGCGTTAGCAGCCGGGGCACCCATGCCGACCGAAACTACGCCGACCACGTTATAGCGCTCCTTGGCCTTGTCCAGACCAACGACCTTGCCGGCCAGCAGCCAGCCAATATAGACCACCTTATGTCCGGCCGGGCAGATGTGCGACCGCTCCGTAAAAAACGGAACATGCAGCGCCGCCGACATGCGGTGGGCGTACTCCTCACAGGAACCGGAGAGCGAAGAATAAACAATCGCGTCAATCATCGTGAAAAATCCCCTTTCAGTTTGTGACGGAACCAACTGTGTCCCTTGTTTCCTTGTTTTATCATAGTCAAATCTTAAACGAAAGTCAAGATTCACTTCACAAAATTAGCATGGATACCCGGCATTTGGGTAGAAAAAGGCACATAATTCCCGCGTTTTCTCACACGGGGAGAAAATGCAGTCATTTTCTCTGCACACGCCTCTTGCAGATCGACGGCGGATTCAGTATAATGTATGTTGGTTTGATAACAAGATTTTCACCCTGATATGGAAGGCGGTGCAGATCGCACATGGAAGAACGATTCCGCAATCTGGACTATCAAAATTGGAAACCCGTGCGCACGCTCGGCAGCGACTCCTACGGGACGGTGTACGAGATCGTGCGCGACGACGGCTTCGGCATGGTGGATCACGCAGCGCTGAAGGTGCTGTCGATCCCCGCCGCACCGGAGGACTTTGACGCCCTCGTCGCCGAGGGCCGCACGCCGGAGGAAGTGACCGCACTGCTCCACCGCCAGGTGGAGACGATCGCGCGGCAGCTCATGGCGGTCGACGCCATCAGCGACGAGCCGAATCTGCTGCGGTGCGAGGATCACGTCATCCGCGCGCACGCGGACGGCCGCGGCTGGGACATTTATGTGCGCACGGAGCTGCTGCCGTCCCTGCCGGACTATCTGCGCAACCACCCGCACGGCGAGGCGGACATCATCCGGCTCGGCGCCGGACTGTGCAGCGCGCTGGAGGCCTGCCATCGCCGCGGCATCGTGCACGGCGACATCAAGCCGCGCAACGTCTTTGTCGGCGGCGGCAACTTCGACGAGCAGGTCACATATAAGCTCGGCGACTTCGGCATGGCGCAGTTTTCCGCCGTGGACAACACGAATGATTTCATGGCGCCTGAGGTGCTGTGCGGCACGGAGGTCTCGCCCGCGAGCGACCTCTATTCCGTGGGCATGGTACTCTACTGGGCGCTCAACGAGCGGCGCATCCCGTTCGTACCGCTGCCGCCGACAGCGGTGGAGGCGTCGGATCTCGCGATCGCGCGCGAGCAGCGCCTGCGCGGCGACCCGCTACCCGAGCCGTTGCACGGCAGTCAGGCGCTGAAGAATGTGGTCATGCGCGCCTGCGCCGACGATCCGGCCCAGCGCTACGCCTCCGTGGAGGAGTTCCGCGCGGCTCTGCTCGCCGTGGCGCGCCGCGCCGCAGCGGCCCAGCCGCAGCAGCAACAGCAGTCTGTCCGCCGGGAGGCGTCGGCCCCCAGGACCGTCGCCGCGGACACGTTCCCCGGCTCGAAACCGAAGGCGCAGCGCAAGGCCGTGCCGGTCGAGCCCGAGGACGCGGAAAAACCGCACAGCGCAAAGAAAACCATCGCCATCGTCCTCGGCTCGCTCGTCGTCGTGGCGCTCATCGCGCTCATCCTTGTCATGGCGCTGCAGGGCGGCAAGTCCGGCGTCGGGTCGGTCACGCTCGACCACGAAAAGGCCGAGATCGCCCCGCAGGACACCCTCACGCTCAAGGCCACCGTGCTCGACGCCAACGGCCAGGAGCTGACGGGTGAAACGCTCACCTGGTCGAGCAGCAACGCCGCCGTTGCCACCGTGAAAGACGGCGTCGTCACCGGCGTGACCGAGGGCAAGGCCAAGATCACCGTCAGGGCCGGCAAACACTCAGCCGACTGCACCGTCACCGTCACGAACGACGCGATTGAGGTCAAGAGCCTCAAGCTCGACAAGGACAAGGCCGAGCTGCAGATCGGCGAATCGCTCACGCTTACGGCGACCATGCTGCCCGCGAACGCCCCGGATGATCTCGTCTCCTGGGCCAGCAGCGACCCGAACATTGCCACCGTGAAAAAGGGCATCGTCGTGGCGACGAGCGCCGGCTCCGTGACGATCACGGCCTCCGCCGGCAGCTGCACCGCCACGTGCCAGATCACGGTGCAGGCGCCGTCGCGCGTGGACAGCGTCACGGCCGAGACCGGCGCGGCCACGCTCGACCTCGGCGGCACGAAGACCGGCACCATCACGTTCCACATCCACGGGCAGAACCTAGACAGCCTGCAGGACACCGTAAAGGTCTATGCGGCCGACGGCAGCATCGTTTCGCTCGGCCAGCCGGTGCGCACCGGCAACGGCACGGACGACACCTACAGCGTCACGGCAACGGCCGCCGCTGCCGGCTCCACCAGTGTGATCCTGCAAATCACCGGCGCCGACGGCACGACGCACTCCGCCGCCTGCACCGTCACCGTCAAGGAGACCAAGACCATTCTGGACCTGATCCCCGGCGTGAACGGATAAAAATCGTAAAAAGATCCCCCGGATGCAGCCGTATCCGGGGGATCTGCTATTTTGTTTCGGTCTCACCGCTGCGTTTTTGCAGGTAGGCAAAGTAATCGCTGCGGAACGTATCCTGCGAGACGTCGAGCTGCTCACGCACCAGCTCGCGCATGGCCAGCACGGCCGGGTTCGTCGAAGCGTCGTTGCCGGTGTCGTAGGTCTTGCCATCATACCACGCGTAGTTGCGAAAATAAACCACGCCGCCGTCCGGGCCGAACATATCGTTGCCGATATAATAGCGCAGGTCGGCATCCAGCGAGAACAGGTCCACGATCGTCGGCGCAATGTCCATCGTGCTGACGTATTTTTCGGAGACTTGCGGCGTGATGCCCTCCGTCCAGATCACGAACGGCACGTTCGAGAGCATGTTGTGATCGCTGGTGCCCTTGATGGCCTCAATGAGTTCCGTATCGGAGAAATACTTGCAGTAGTGGTCCGTGAACAGCACGAGCACCGTGTCCTCGGCGTGGCCGTCGGCTTCCAGCCGCGCGCGCAGGCCGCCGATGAAAGCGTCCGTCTCCATGGCCTGCGCCACGGCGCGGGTGTACTCCTCCTTCTGCGCCTCGGTCGTGTACGGCACGGCGCTGTAGTCGATCACCGCGCGGGCCTGATCCAAGTGGGGCTCCGCGATGTTCTGCTGCTCCGTGGTGTACGGCCCGTGGCCGGAATACGTGATAATGAAGCTGAAAAACGGCTCGTCCGAGACGATCTGGTCATAGCCGCGCAGAAGCTGCGAATCGAGCATGTAGTCATCCATGCCGAGATCTCCATAGTCACTGTAGGATTCATAGCCGAGGTTCAGATGGATCTGCCCACGGTTATAAATGCTCGGATTGGCCGCGTGATAGGACCGGGCGCGGTAGCCCGCGTCACGAAACAGGTTTGCCAGCGAATACGGCAGCGCATGCTCGGCGTAATACGAGTTGCGCACATGATACTCCGGCGCGATGAGGCCGGTGTTCGCCGTAAACTCCGAGTTGAACGTGCCGGCTGCAAGGAACATCGGCGCGTAATAATTCGGGAAATACAGGCCCTCCTGCTCCATCTGCCAGAGGTTGGGCATATATTCCGGTGTCACAAGCCAGTCGTCCACGGACTCCATCATGATGAAGATCAGGTTCTTGCCCGCAAATGCGCCGGTCATTGGCGTATCGGCCGCCTCCTTCGGGTGAGACGCATAGTAGTCGTCCAGCTCCGCGATGCGCGCATCCATCGCCGTGTCCTGCGGCCAGAGCGTCACGGCCGCGCCGCGCACGGTGTACTGATACAGGCCGGAGAACATCAGGCAGCGGTTGGAATTGTCAAACTCCGTATAGGTGTCTTTGAATGTGTCGTGGCTCCCGGCGTCATTCCAGGTGAGATACTCGTTGTGGTCCTGGTCGTCGTCCCGGTTCAGCTGCGTGCTGTGCACGATCAAAATGCCCGCGGCGCACACGACCGCCAGCACGGCTGCCACGATCCGGCCGCGGCGGCCGGGGCGCTCCTTCGGCATGAAGATCACGGCGCAGAGCATCAGCGCCAGGCACACGGCAACGCTGACCCACTCCCCCGCTTTGAGCCGGAAATAGGACGCGCTGAGAAACCGCGCGCCGTCGCCGGCGTACGCGAGATCGGCAAAAGAAAAGCATGTGCCCGTCAACTGATAGAGCACACAGTGTGTGATGGCCAGCAGTGCAAACGGTACGAATGTGACCAGCAGGAAGATGCACCGGCCCGTCTGCGGCAGCAGCGCGGCGATCGCGGTCATCGCGCCTGACCACAGCAGCGTGAACACCAGCGGTTGCCACGCCCAGAGCGACACATTGCTCATTGAGCCGTAAAACAGACGCAGCGAAAAATCCAGAAGAAAATACGCCAGAAACGCCAGCAGCAGGCTCAGCCACAGCGGGGCCGGGCGCAGCCGCTGCGCACGCTTGGCCGACGCAGAAACAGTTGCCATGCAAAACATCCTTTCGGGGAAAACAAGAAAGCATTCGCTTAAAATATTACAAAAATATTTATTATTATAGTAGCTTCCCGCCCCCGCGTCAATTTAAATATTTAAAAATTCGTCATTCGTCAATTCGTCTTCGTCTGGTATCTGGAAAAATACAGGGTTTTCAGCGCGTGGCACAAAACGGGGGCGCATCCGGATGGATGCGCCCCCGTGCCGGGAACGAAAGTCTGCGCCGCCCGCTCAGGCGAACGCTTCGCAGAAGCGGTGCAGCACCGCGGCCAGCTGGGCGCGCGTGGCCGTGGCCTGCGGCGCGATGGCGCTGCCGCCGACGCCGAAGATCAGCTCCTGCGCGACCGCCCACTGCATCGGGCCGACCGCAAAGTCGCTGACGCTGCCCTGATCGACAAAGCCGGACAGCTCCGCCGCTTTTGTGACGTCATAGCCCTTGTACTTGGCGTACTCATAGAGCATGGTCGCCAGCTGCTCGCGGGTGATCTCGTCATCTGGGCCGAACACTGCGGCGCTGTAGCCGCTGACGATGCCGTTGGCGGCCGCCCACGTGACCGCGTCCTCGCAGTAGCTGCCGGACGCCACGTCCGCAAACGGGCACGCACCGGTGACGGCGGGTTCGTTTTCCATGCAGTAGAGCGTGGTCACGACCATGCCGCGCGTCGTGGCGAGCGCCGGGGCGAAGTGACCGCTGCCCGTGCCGACCATGAGGCTCTTGGCAAAGACATAAGCCACGTCGTCATAGTACCAGCTGCCCGCGGCGACGTCGTCAAACGGCAGCTCCGGCGCAGGTTCCGCGAAGAAGCCGACCACGCCATCCTGTGCGCGCCAGGTCAACAGGTCATTGCCGGTGTAATAGTTCCTGTGCACGAAGCCGCGCTCCTGCAGCGTCTCGAGATAAGTATCGACCTCCGCGACAACATCCGCCACTTGGGCGGCATTGTCATTGAGCAACTGCGCGAACGCGTCGCTGCCGAGTTCGGCCTTCGTCTTGCCGGAGACATTTTTGAGCATGGCGCTGTCGTTGGCGTTGACGCCGACGGCCACGGCGGGCGCGTTGACGGTGTCGCCCTGCTTCTGCAGTGCCTCGCTGTTGAAATAGCAGTTATAATCCACGGCAATGCCTGCGGAGCGGCCGTTGAGTGCGCCGACGTCTGTCGTCGTCTTGAGCGAGACGACATCCCCCGCCGCATAGCAGTTGATGTGCACGCCGCCTGCCTGGCCGACGAGACCGCCAATGTGGACCTTGTTATTGTTTGTGGAGTTGCCGGTCACGCTGCCAAGCGCGTAGCAGTTGACCGTGGTGGCGCGGTTGTCCATGCCGTACAGGCCGCCGGCGTAGACGTTGTTGGTATCCGTGGCGGCGGTGATGTTGACATCCGTCCAGCTGTTGGTCACAGCGCCGCGCAGCACGCTGGCGGCCAGACCGCCCGCACGGGCGAAGCTCTCGGACGTAGTCACGTCCATGACGCCGGTAACGGAGCAGTTGTCGATATAGATGCCGTTCTGCGCGCTGCCGACCAGACCGCCGGTGAAGGTCTCGTAGCGAGTGGCAACGTAGATGCCAATATCGTCAAGGTGGATGTTTTGGAGTGTGACCATGCGCTGATCCGTCGGCAGGTCGTTTGTGGACAGTTCTCCCGCCGTCAGACCGAAGAGGCCAGAAGCCATCTGGTCGGTGGGAGCGTCCTTGCTGCCGATGCGCAGACCGGAGATCGTGTGATCGCCGCCGTCATAATTGCCGCGGAACGGGTAGGCGGCGATGGCCGTCTTTTTGCCGTTGACCTCGCCGTTGAGCGCCCAGCCGATGGGCAGCCACTCGCCGTTGAGGGTGATGTCCGCCGTCTGGAGGAAGTAAGCGCCGCACCAGTCGACGTCCGCGTTGATGGACTCGGCCAGATAGCGCAGCTGTGCCTCGGTCGCGATGCGGTACGGGTCGTCCTGCGTGCCGGTGCCGCCGGCAAACTTCGTCGGATCGGCCGCGTCGTAGGTCGAGAAGTCGCCGTAGGTCGCCTTGTACTCGGCCTTCTCAAGCGCAGCATCGTAGGCAGCACCGCTGCTCTCGCCGGAGACGACCACCGTCTCGGTGACCGCGCCGTCCGCAACCGTGATCTTCACGACCGTGGTCTTGTCGGCGTCGCGGCCGTACCAAACGCCGTCGAGGAGCTTGAGCTCCGGCTTCGACACCTTCTCACATTCGGGCTGCACATAGGTCACGGAAGCCGCGTCCGCACCGGGGACGACAAGCTTTGCGTCCGCGTCGTAGGTCCAGGTCTTGAGGGCGTCCGCCGACAGGCCGTAGACCGTGATGTCCGCCGGAAAGGCGGTGAAGTTGGCGTTGAGCGCCGCAGCGATGGCGGCGTAGCCCGCCGCGTCATAGCCGGTCATGCGGTCGACAAGACCGCCGGTGTACTGGTCGCCCTCGTCGCTGACGCCGGAGGAGACCTTCGTGCCAATGGACTCGACAGGCTTGACGAGCTGCGGGCTGCTGGTGTCCTTTCCGATGAGCATGGTGCTGTCGAGGTCGTACCAGCAGAGATAGGTCTTGCCAATGCCGGTGACCCAGCCGGAGGCCATGCCGACGTAGGTGGAGTATTCCTTGGTCGTGGTGTCACCCGAGCCGTAGCAGTTGACGACCACGCCGGCATTGCACGCCACGAGCGCGCTGACAACGGCCATGCCCTCATTGCCGTTTTCACGGCTGCCGCTGCCGTAGACATTGCAGACGGCGTAGCTGTTGGCCACGAGGCCGCGGTTGTTCAGGCCGACAAGACCACCGACCTCGGCGAGGTCGCCGCTCAGGACCGTGCAGGACAGGTCGGCAAAGGAGGCGCTGTTGATGATCGCGCCCTTGTACTGCATGCCCACGATGCCGCCGACGAACTGGTTTCCCTTCGCGGACGTGTGGGAGATGGTGCCGGAGACCGAGCAGCCGTCGATGACGGCGCCGGTGAAGTCATTCGCCTCGCGGCTGCCGTCAAGATAGCCCGCGATGCCGGCGACATAAGCCGTGGCCTCATAGCTGGTGTAGAACGCAACGTTCTTGAGCGCGACATTGCACACGACGGCCGTTTTCGCCAGCACGCCGAACAGGCCGATGAAGAGATGATCGCCGTCGAGGGCGAGGGGCACCGCCGCCGAACCGACCGTCAGGCCGGAGATCGTGTGGCCCTGGCCGTCGAACGTGCCGGCAAAGGCCCAGTCGCTGCCGCCGATGGGTGTCCACGCCGCGTCGGAAACATCGATGTCCGCATCGAGCGCGACATACTTACCCGCATAGTTGATCTTGTTGTTGAGCGAGCCGGCAAACGCGCGCAGCTGATCCGCCGTGCGGATGAGATAGGGACTGGCCTGCGTGCCGTCGCCGGAGGCAAAGATGCCCGCGTCGATCTCGCCGCTGACCCAGACGTCGCCGGTCGGCAGGACGCGGCCGCCGTCGAGCTGCCACTCGCGCAGCGCCACGCCGGTGATGCCGTAGGCCGCGAGGACGGCGTTGATCTCCGAAATGTTGCCGCTGAGCGTGTCGGCAAACGCAGCCGCGGCCATGTCGGCCTTCGTCATGGCGACGGAGGTCATGGCCTTATCCACGGTCGTCAGCGTCGACGAGTAGCCGCGGTCGACTGCCGGCTCGATGGTCTGGGTCTCTTTGAGCATGTCGCCGTCGTAGACCTCGACCTTCAGCACGGCGTCGCTGGCAAAGTAGTTGCCGATACGCAGCGCGCCCTGCTCGGGGTAGACCGTGTAGCTGCCACTACTGTCCTTGGACATACCGCTCGAGGTGATCTCACCGGCGAGCACGCCAACCCAGGTGTGCTTCGTGCCGCCGTTGCCGACCGTCGCGTCGCCGACAGCATAGGTGTTGTACTGCTTGGCTGCCGACATGCCGACGATGCCGCCGGCCTGGCCGCCGAAATTCGTGCTCTTGGGGGAACTGGCATAGGCCGTGCCGAAGGCAGCGCAGTTGGCGAGTACGGCATAGTTGCCGGTGTGACCCGTGATGCCGCCGGCATAGGCCGATTTCGTGCCGCCGAGCGACTCGGCGCGCAGCGCAGCGTCCGTCCAGCAGTTGGTGATGCAGGTGCCGATCATGCTGCGGCCGATGAGGCCGGCTGCCCAGACCATGCCGTTTTGTCCGGTGACGTCCACCGTGCCGGCCGCTGAGCAGCTGTCGACGCGCGCGCCGATGGTGTCATGGCTGCGGCTGCCGCTGGCGTTGGCTGCGGCGTTGACCGTATCACCGGCCAGAATGCCGGCACGGCACTGGACGGAATCTGTGGTGCTGGTCAGGTCGATGTCCGCATCCGTCAGCTTGAGATTCTTCACGACGGCCGTGTTGCCGAGCGTGGAAAACAGGCCGACATTGATCTCGCTCGCAGCCTCCGCCACCTGGATCTTCAGGCCGGAGACCGTGTGGCCGCGGCCGTCGAACGTGCCGCCGAAGAGCTTGTCAAGGCAGGTGTCGCTCTTGGCCTCCGCGCCGATGGGGTTCCAGTTGGCAATGCCGGAGAGGTCAATGTCCGCGCCGAGCGCCACATACTGGCCCACGTAGGTATTGCCCTCGTCGACTGCCGCTGCAAACGCCTGCAGCTGCGCGGCGCTGGAGATCACATAGGGATCCGCCTCTGTGCCGCTGCCGGAGAACTCCGAGGACGCCTTCGCCAGCGCGTTGTCCACGGCTTCGAGGATACCGTCGCTGCTCATGGTCGCGCCGGAGACGGCGTCCACGCCGTCCGTACCGTTGGCGGCGACGATGCTGTCAAAGAGCTTGACCGCCTCCGCCCAGTATTTCGGTGTCTCCTGATTGGAGACGTTTTCGATCTGTGTGATCTTGCCGTCCGCGATCGTCACGGACAGCGTAATATCCCCGTTGCGGCCCGCGCCCGTACCAGTGTACGTACCGTCGGCGCTCGATGCATCGACCGTCGCCGCCTGTGCGGGCAGCGCCAGCAGGGAGAATACCATGGCAAAGCAGAGCAGCAGGCTCAGCAGCTTCGACATGGATCTGGTTGCAGTTTGCTTCATGTTCGTTCAAACACCTTTCCTTTCATGTGAAGATCCCCGGTCGTCTTGCCCGCGAGGATGGCATCGCTCTTTTGCACCAGTAGTTAGATTTATCTAATCTTTGAGTCAAGAAAAGGGCACTTAGTTCGTTTTGTCTAACTACGTGCCCTAAAAATATGCAGCGAAGTTAGCTGCATCTAACTTTCGGAACAAAAAAACGTGCCGCCGCGCGCAGCACCTGCACGGCCGGGACACCGTGCGATGTGCAAATTATACCGGGACTGGGCCGCGCTGTCAAGATGCCAAACGCCTTGTGCAAAAAATTTTATACCGCCCGGCAGGCCACGTTGACAGCCGGGGCGTGGGCCCCTATAATCAAAGCAGATCTAAAACAGGAGGCGATCCCATGTCCTGCACGCTCCGTCCCTGGCAGCCGGACGACGCACCCGCGCTCGCCGCAGCGCTGTCCAACCCGCACGTGCTTGACCGGCTGCGCGACGGCATCCCCTACCCCTATGCGCGGGCGGATGCCGCCGATTATATCAGCGCCATGTGCGCAGCCGATGCAGACAGCACCTTTGCCTTCGCCGTCGAGGCAGACGGAAAAGCCGTCGGCAGCATCACCGCGTTCCGGCAGAGCAACATTCACGTCCGCACCGCAGAGCTGGGCTACTATCTTGCCGAACCCTACTAGGGCCGCGGCATCATGACCGACGCCGTGCAGCAGCTGTGCCGAAAGCTCTGGGCAGAAACCGACCTGCTGCGCATTTACGCCCTGCCGTTTGCCGGAAACACCGGCTCGCGCCGCGTGCTCGAAAAAGCAGGCTTCACGCTGGAGGGAATTCTGCGGCACTGCGCAGTCAAAAACGGCGCGGTGCTGGATGCGGCGCTCTACGCCTACACCAGATAACACAGGAGGTACAATACATGGCTACATCCGAAGAATATCTCACCTTCGTCTGCGATCAGATCGCGCGCTTCGGCGCCGTGCGGTACCGGAAAATGTTCGGCGACGCGATGGTCTACCTCGACGACAGGCCGATCCTGCTCGTGTGCGACAACACGGTCTTTGTCAAGTGTCTGCCGGAAACGTCGGCGCTGCTCGACGGTGCCGAGCTGGGTACGCCCTACGACGGCGCGCGGGAGCACTACCTGCTCGATATCGAAAACGCCGCGCTGCTCGACGCGCTCATCCCTGTGCTCGCGGCGTGTACCCCCCTGCCGAAGCCGAGAAAGAAAAAAGCCAAAACCTGAACCGGACGCCGCGCATTTTGCGCGGCGCCCGCTTTTTTAAACTCCGTTTAAGTGCGCGTTAACGCTCGTTTCATCCTGCACCGTATCCTGACGGCGTCCGGTCGGGAGAACAAAGGACACACCGGACACAGAAGGAGGAGAACACACCATGATCCAGACACAGGGACTGACGAAAATCTACAAAAACGGCTTCAAAGCCGTCGACGGGCTGGACCTGCACGTCGAAGAAGGAGACATCTTCGGCTTCCTCGGCCCGAACGGCGCCGGAAAGACGACCACCATCCGCATGCTCGACGGGCTGCTGCAGCCGACCGCCGGCAGCGCACACATCGCCGGCATGGACATCACCCGCCACGCGGTGGAGGTCCGCCGCATCATCGGCGTCGTGCCGGAATCCCACGGCTACTACTACGCCATGACGCCGCGCGAATACCTGCAGTACTTTGCCGCGCTCTTCGAACCACGGCGCGGCGCGGACAAATTTATCGACTATCTGCTCGAGCGCGTGGGTCTGGCCGAGAAGCGCAACGTCGCCATCGGGCAATTTTCCCGCGGCATGAAGCAGCGCCTGGGCGTGGCCAAGGCGCTCATCAACCGGCCGCGCATCATTTTCCTCGACGAGCCGACGCTCGGCCTCGACCCCCGCGGCCAGCACGAGATCCAGCAGCTGCTGCTCGAGATCAACCGCGCGGACCGCATCACGATCTTCATCACCTCGCACCTGCTCAAGGACATTGAGGTGCTGTGCAACCGCGTGAGCATCGTGCAGCACGGCGTGCTCGTCGAGCAGGGCAGCATCGCGCAGCTGCAGGAGATCTACATGCCAAACTACACCCTGTACATGCGCACCTCCGACGATGTGCGCGCCATGACGCAGCTCGACCACATTCCGGAGCTGCTGAGCGTGGCGCAGCTGGAGGAGCACGCGCTCGAGCTCAAGCTCAAATCCGGCTGCAGCGCCGAGGACATTGCCCGCGCCAAGCACGGCATCGTCACGGCCATGTTCGCCGCCGGCATCGACGTCGAAGAGCTCGCGCGCTGCACACTGAGCATGGAGGACATCTTCTTCCGTGCGACCGAGACGAAAAAACAGGAGGCGGCATCATGAATCTGTCCATCATCCGCAAGGAATTCCGCGAGAGTCTGTATGACAGCAAGGGTCTGTGGCTCATCGTGGCATGCGCGTGCGTGCTCAGCGGGCTGTGCGTGCTGGTCATCAGCATCAAGGAGGGCTCCGTGCTGGCGCAAAACGACGTGCTGCAGTACGCCATGAAGGCCATTTTGTTCCTGACGATCACGATCTCCATGGTGCTCGGGTCGGCATGCTTTGCCGCCGAGCGCGAGGAAAACACGATGGAGAGCCTGCTGCTCACACCCGTGTCCAAGATCAGTCTGACGCTGGCAAAATACCTGGGCGTGCTGGTCATCGGCGTGCTGCTGTATCTGGTCTCCGTGCCGTATCTCATCGCCATCGGCTACGGCTCCGGGCTCACGGGGCGCGCCATCGGCATGACGTTTTTCGGCGGTATTCTGCTCCTGCTCGCTTTCACGGCGCTCTCGGTCGTGCTGTCCATCGTCATGAGCAGCTCCAAGGCGTCCATCCTCACATCCATCCTGCTCATGACCGTGCTGACCGTTCCGGCCGTGCTCAAGGGGCTGTTTCAGCTCTCCGGGCTGGGGCTGGCCATCCTGAAGATCAACCCCGTGGCCTGCTGCTTTGACATGATGAGCAGGCTGCTGACCGACAAGCCCCCGTTCTGGAGCCTGTGGAACTACATCCTCCCGCTGGTGCTCTTTGCCGCCGTGTGCATCGGGCTCATGCTGCTGTGCAGCCGGAAGATCGCGCTGAAGGGAGAGAAATGACATGAAAAAACTGCTTTGCCTACTGCTGGCTCTGTTCGTGCTGGGCGCGCTGCCCACATTCGCCGCCGAAGCGCCGGCGCTCCGGGTGGAGATCGTCTCCCCCGCCGCCATCGAGGCCGCGCCGGTGCACAACGACACCATCGTCATCTGCGTCACGAACGACAGTGACCGCACCTTTGAAAACCTGCACTGCTACCTCACCGTGCTCGACGTCGGCCGCACGCAGACGCTGCCGGTGGACGAATTTGGCAGCAGCGCCTACTATTCGCAGATCATCGACCGCCTCGCCCCCGGCGAGAGCACCGAGATCACCATCCCCGTGCGCATCCTGTACGTGGGCGACTTCCGCTTCACCGCGACCGTGGCCGACATTGACAGCAACGAGCTGTTCACGGGCCCGGCCATCCCGGTGCACATGCAGGCCGTGTCGAGCATCCGCCGCCCGCTCGTCATCGCGACTGCCGTGGCCGTGCCGCTCGCCCTCGCCGCGCTGGCCTTTGTGCTCACGCGCCGGCGCAAATAAATCCGCTTCTCTTCCCCATCTCTCATTCATATTCCCCCAGCACGAGGCCCGGCTGCACATCTGTGCAGCCGGGCCTTGTACGGTTGGAGCCTGTTTTCCGCTCAGTCGATGCGGATGTCCGCCACGGAATAGACCGCGGCGTTTCCGCTCATGCGGATGCGGTCGCCGGAGAGCGTGCAGTAGAGTGTGCCGCCGCGGCGGCTGGCCTGATAGGCCACGAGCGTGTCCTTGCCGAGCACCTGCACCCAGTACGGCACGATGTGGCAGTGGCCGGAGCCGCAGACCGGGTCCTCGGCGACGTTGCACTTGGGCGCGAAGCTGCGCGAGACGCAGTCCACGTCCGTGCCCGGCGCGGTCACGTGCAGGAGCAGCCCGTCGAGCGCGCGCACCTTGTCCTGATCGACGGTCATGTTGCGCACGGTGTCCGCATTGTCGAACACGCACAGCAGGTCGCGCCCCATGTAGGCGGCTTTCGACCGCGCGCCGTTCATGGCCGCGACCATCTCCTCCGTGACCGGCACCGGCCGCAGCGCATAGGCCGGGAAGTCCATCTCGTACCGGTCGCCCCGGCGCACGACGGTCAGGTCGCCCGAGCGCGTGGAGAACGTGATCTGCGTGCGCTCCGGCTCCACAAACGTCAGGATCGCGCAGGCGGTGCCGAGCGTGGCGTGGCCGCACAGGTCGATCTCGCCGCCGGGCGTGAACCAGCGCAGGTGGTATTTCTCCCCCTCGCGCACGGCGAACGCCGTCTCGGAGAGGTTGTTTTCGATCGTGATGGCCATCATCGTCGCCTCGTCGAGCCACCGGTCCATCACGCAGACGGCGGCCGGATTGCCGGCAAAAACGTGGTCGGTAAACGCATCAATGACATACTGGCGCATGGAAAAGCCCTCCTCAAGATCTATTTCTGCACTTACGATAACACAGCGCGTAGCGCCACACAATAGTAAAATTGTGTGGCGCACAATTTTACAACTGCATATACAGCTCACGCAGGCGCGTGAGCGCCGTCTCCAGGTCTGTCTCCAATACCGGGGCACAGACGGCGAGCCGTGCGCCCGGTGTGCCGCAGCGGCAGCCGGCAGCAAAGCGGTAGCTGCCATAGACCTGCACGCCCCGCTCGAGCGCGCGCTGCTCGAACACCGCGCTGTCCGTCCCCTGCGGCAGGGACAAAAAGCGGCACAGGCTCCGCGCCCCGCCGGACAGTGGCAGCCCGGCCAGCACCCGGTCTGCGATCGCGTTGCGCGCGCACACCTGCGCGCGGCGGCGCGCAAGCAGCGTCTCCAGCCGGCCGGAAGCGATCAGGCGCGACGCCAGCTCGATGCTCAGACGCGACTGCGAGAGGTCGAGCGCATACAGTGCGCGCTCCAGCGCCGCACGGTACGGCTCCGGTGCCGCAACATACGCCAGCCGCAGCATGGGCGCGACCGTTTTGGACAGGCTGAGCACAAACACCGTCTGCTCCGGCACACGGGCGAACAGGCTGCGCGTGTCCGGCTCAAGCAGGCTCGTGATGCCGTCCTCAACGACCAGAAGGCCGGTGCTGCGCACGACCTCCGCCAGCGCATCGCGCCGTGCCTCCGTGAGCACCTGCGCCGTCGGGTTCTGTCCGTCCGGCATGAGATAGACCGCGCGCAGCCCCTCCGTGTGCACCGCGCGCGCCAGCGCCTCCGGCGACATCTGGCCGCTGCCGTCCGCCGCGACCGGGACGAGCCGCACGCCCAGCAGCCGCGCCGCGTCCATCACGCCGGGGTAGACCAGCGAGTCGACACCCACGCGGTCCCCCGGGTGGAGCAGCCCGGAAAAGACAGCCGCCAGCGCGTTCTGCCCGCCGGACGCTGTAAGGATCTGTCCCTCCGGCACGGGGCACCCGGCCGCATCCAGTAGCGCCGCAGCAGCGTGCCGCTGCCACGGGGCAAGGCCCCGGCTGTACTGATAAAGCGCGCCGCCGCGGTCCTCGGCCAGCAGCGCGCTGAGCAGCTCCGTCAGTTCCGGCAGCGGGACCGTCTCCGGCGTCATGGAGCCAAGCTCCACGACCGTGTCGGGCGCAGGCGGCCGGATCAGGTCCGTATAGGCACGGTAGGTCACAAATGTCCCGCTGCCAACCGTACCGGTCAGCAGCCCCTGCGCCGCGCAAACGCGAAATGCGCGCGAGACGGTGCTGATATTGATGTCCAGAAAATCGGCCAGCTCCCGCTGCGGCGGCAGCTTCGTGCCGGGGCGGAGCACGCCGCTGCGGATATCCGCGCGCAGGCGGTCGGCCAGACGCTGGTACAGCGGCGCGGCGCCGGCCGGGATCACCGGCCGCCACGACATGGGGTAGTCGGCAAAGGAATTGACAGGCATGGGTGCACCTTCTTTCCGCACAATTATAAAATTGTGCGGCGCGTTTGGCAAGCCGTAAATTTTCTCTTGCCAAGCGGCGGCGCTCGGCGCCATGTCGCCGCAGGGCGTGCTGTTTTTCCGGCTCGCGGCGTCCATGCTCGCCGTGGGGCTGATTTTCCGCCGACAGATCCGCGGCTGCGGCAGGGCCTGCGTACCCTGGGGGCTGCTGCTCGGGCTGCTGCAGTACGGCGGGCTGTTTTTGCAGCTGTTCGCCCTGAAGTACACGGCGCCGAAAACCTCCTAAACCATGGGCAAAACGGCAGGAAATTTCTCTCCTGCCGTGTTACATGTGAAGTTTGTCCCTATCGAGGGGAATATATGTATTGTAGTCCTACACAGATCGCGGCCGAAAAGTGCATTTCGGGCTTGACCGCACACCATTCGTGCAATATAATATGTAAATTAGAGATGCTATTTCAAAATGCAATCGAACCCTCTGGAGGTGACCATCTATCAACAGACAGAGTTACATGGCGGAAATCAGCAGCCTGCTTGGCCTGATCACCGACGACAATACCCGTCAGGCACTCATCGCGCAGATGGAGAACATGTTTGACAACGCCCCCGATGAGGAGCGCCTCATTCAGGAGATCGGCAACCCGACGAAGGTAGCCGTCGCCCTCATCCGCTACGCCGACAGCGGCAAGGTCACGCCGGCCGCCGCGCCCGTGGTCGCGCCCGAGCAGGTGCAGCCCAAGCGCGCACCCCGGCCGCGCCCGCGTGCCGAGCAGTACCGTCCCATCGCGCCGCAGCCCGCACCCCAGCCAGCCTATGCCGACCGGGCCGCGGAGGATGCCTATGACGAGCAGCCCGCCGCACCCGTGCTTGACGGCCAGTTCTCGTTCGACGAGCAGCCCGAGGAAGGCTACTATGACGAGCAGCCCGAGGAAGGCTACTATGATGAACAGCCAACGGACGACGGCTACTATGATGAGCAGCCCGCCGACGACGGCTACTATGATGAGCAGCCCGAGGGCGACTATGACCCGAACTACGCCACCGACGGCGAGGAAGGGTATTATGACGAGGCCTATTACGAGGACGAGCCGGCCTACAGGACGAACGTCTTTCTGGCGATCCTCTACACGCTTGGTGCGATCGTGGTCGGCGTGCCGGTGCTGGTCGTGCTGCTGGTGCTGGATCTGGCCGTGCTGGCCGTCGGCGCCGCGTGCGGCGCGCTCGGTGTGGGCCTGATCGCGACGGCCTTCATCGGCCTGCCCATGGTGGCGGATATGCTCATCCTGCTCGGCGGCGGCGCCGCCGTGATCGCCATCGCGCTCGTCGTGATCTGGCTGGCCATCTGGCTGTTCATCCGCATGGTCATCGGCTGGGTCCGGCTGCTCGTGCGCACGGGTAAGCGCTGGTGCAGAAAGGAGATCGCCGCATGAAAAAAGCCTGGAAAACCATTCTCATCATCGCGCTGTGCGTCCTGATCGTGGGCGAGATCGTGCTCGGCGTCGGCCTTGCGACCGGCGGCAGCCCCGACCGCATCTGGGAAGCGGCGTATGAACACTACGACTTCGCGTCGATCTTCGCATTCATCAAGTCCTCCGGCATCGCGGACCTGCTGGCGAGCATCGGCCTGTAAGAAAAGCAAAACATGAGGCGGCGAGCGTGACTCGCCGCCTCATTTTGATCTGTTTGATCTGTAAAAAGCCTCGCAGAGTTTGCGCCCGCAGGCGCAAAGAAATTCCAATCATTTTCTCCGGCGACATGTGCGGCGGAGCAAATACCGCTCGGCTCGCAAACGTGCGCGCTCGGCGCGTGCGCTGCAGCGAGCCGCAGCTCTTCCAACGAGAGCCCAACGCAGTGGGTCTCGTTGGCTCGTCTCACCGTCTCATTTCATTTTAAAAAGTAGCACGCCGCCCGTCATCAGCGCGAGCCCCGCCCACTTGCTCCAGCCGAAGGCGAATTTTTCCGTGCCCATGATGCCGAAGGCATCAATGGCCGCGGCCGTAGCCAGCTGCGCGATGAGGATCGTCGCCACGGCGAGCGTCGGTCCGAGCCTGCCCATGCCGAGCATGACCGTGACCGTGATGGCCAGCGCCAGCACGCCGCCGAACCAGCAATATTTCGGCGCGGCGCCCAGCGCGGCGAAGCTGCCCGTGCGCCAGAACACCAGCACCAGCAGCGACAGCACCGCCGCCACGCACTGCACGAAGGCATTGGTCTCCATCGTGCCGATGTGCTCACTGAGGCGCGTGTTCATCACGCCCTGAATGCTCATCGCCGCCCCGGCGAGGATGCACGCGAGAAATCCACCCAAAATTCATCGGCTCCTTCCGAATAATCCTTGCACTGCCGCCCGGAATGTGTTACACTGTGTCGTGCCGGCAAACATTTGCCCGCAGCACGCGCACAAAGGAGGGCCCGTTCATGGCAGCAGGCAGCAAACCGAAATACTATCTTGTGGAGGCGAGCGTCCTGCCCGAGATCTTCGCCAAGGTGATCGAGGCCAAGGAGCTGCTCGAGACCGGCCAGGCGCGCACGGTGGCGGACGCCGTGGCGCGCGTGGACATCAGCCGCAGCGCGTTTTATAAATACAAGGACTTCGTGTCCCCGTTTCAGGACATGTCGCGCGGCCATCTGGTGACGTTCAGCCTCGAGCTGCTCGACCGGCAGGGCGTGCTGTCGTCCGTCCTCGCTATTTTTGCCGAAAACGGTGCAAATATACTCACCATCAACCAGAGCATCCCGACGAGCGGCGTCGCCCCGGTGACGATCACGGCCGCGACCGAGAACATGCAGACGACGATGGAGGCGTTCATGGCGGCGCTCAAGGCGGCCGAGGGCATCATCCGCGTGCACCTCATGGCCGGCTGACCACGAAAAGCAAAAACACCCCCGAACCGTGTTGAACTGCTCCAGTTTGTACGGACAGCACAAAAAGCCCCCTATGTAGGCGATATG